>NZ_JBBMFT010000004.1:0-334987 GCF_040095835.1 Flavonifractor hominis | reverse complement strand
TTAGCACTTCGTTTTTCGTTTGTCAAGAACTTTTTTCAAGTTTTTTCAGAGCTTTTCGCTCCGAATCGCTTGATTTCTGTCCTTTTCAAACTCGTTCGTATCTTCCGACGCGAACTCATTTAGTTTACCACACGCCCTCGAGTTTGTCAAGCACTTTTTTCTGATTCTTTCGGAAGTCCGTCCAGGTTCTACCTCGGTCTCTTCCTCAATTTCTCAGTTTTCAGTGCCCTCTCGTGAGGCGCTCAGATAGAATACCAGCTTTCCTCCCTTTTGTCAACACCTTTTTTCCGTTTTTCTTCAACTTTTTTTATAGCTCCAGGTATACACAATATATACCCGGTTTCCTCCGCTAGTTTCCCCAAGATATGCTCTCTTTATACCTGACGGCGCAGCCGTTTGGTCAAAAGCGTCAAAGCAGGCAGCAAAAAGCCGAATATCAGATTGCCAGGCAGGATGATCCAACGGGTGATTTTGTCCAGAAGAAATACGTCAGGAAACAGCAGCAGTGCGCCCAGCAATGCCACAATTACAATAACCACGGTTCCCCACCGGCGGCTTGGTCTGGCAAAGGTACTCTTTACCAGCGAGGCGCATGCGCTGGTAAGGAACGCCAGCAGTGCCAGATCAGAGAGCACCCATAGAGAAATAAAGAGAGATTCCACCCTCTGAAAGGTCCCTTCCACACCGATTCCTTTGACCATCATAAAAAAGGGACTGTCCATCCGTATAGTAAGGCCGGGGCCAAAACTGCCCAGGCACACCAGCTGCAGCGCAGTGAGTACCACGCAGAACACTGCGGCCCAGCGCAAAGCATGTCGGCGGTCTCCCGCTCGGGGACGCACATGTTCACTCATAAAGGCGGCAAAGACTGCATATCCCAGCAGCCCCAGTACGGGCACCGCCCCGGAGAGCACGCCGGGCACATCCTCCACCCAGACAGGCAGCACATTTCTGGGCCGGATCTGAAATGCGCCGAAGAACAGGGCGGCCCCCAGCCCAATGGCCAGCGCCAGGTAGAAGATCTCCCCCACCCGGGCTAGAACCCGTACAGGCTTCAAGGTCAGCCAAAGGGTGACCGCCAGCAGCACCACCATAAAGAGCCCCAACGGGGCGTTGCGGTAGCTGGTGGAAAGAAAGCGCAAGGCCACCAGCCTGGTATTGGCACACAGCAGGAAGATCCCCCACAGCAGATAGAGCACGCACAGGGTCTTGCCCACCGGCCGTCCGAACACCTCCACCAACACCCCCGCCAGGCCCACCGGGGGCTTTCCCTCCGCCGGACGCAGCAGGAAAAAAAGCACCCAACACAACCCCAGCAGCACCGGCAGGGCAGCCAGAGAGGTGAGCCAGGCCGCCGTGCCCGCCGCCTCCGCAGTGCGGCCGGGCAGCAGACGGATTGCTGGTGAGAGCAGCGCAGAAAAAAGGAGCGTCAGCACCTGGCGCATGGAAATGTGATCGTCGGACATGGGGCCACTACCTTTCTTGTATCGTCTCAGCGCGCTTCATAGCTGCGCTGCAGGTCCGCCGTGACGGACACCTCCCAGCTCAGCCCATCCAGCGTATCCCGGCCGGTCAGCTGGTCTTTGAGCCAGGGGCGGACCAGCGCCGCCGTGCGCAGCAGGCCCAGATAGTCAGCATCCAGCTGCCAGGCCAGCTCCAGCGCCGCCCGGATACGCTGGCTCTCCCGCTCCTCCAGGGCCTTCTCCAATGCGGCATGGAGGCTCCGCTCTTCCAGATTGGCCTGTCCTTCGGCCAGGTTGGCGTCCACCCGGCATTCCACACGCAGGCCAGTGAGCGTCCCGTTTTCACATACAGGGCGCACCGAGGTGCGGGCGCCCACCACCCGCAAGGCCGCGGTACCGCCATCGGGCAGAGGGAGCTCCACCACGTCGGCGTCCATGCGGCTTTGAAGCAGATTGATGCCCAAGGCAGCCTCCCCCTCGGCCCAGCCGACCAGCTTTCCATCTTTTAAAATGCCATACCCCACGGCGGTCAGGCTGCTGTCGGCCTGAATGGCAGGCGCAAAGGAAGCACCCTGTTCCGTCAGATCAGAGAGGACTTCGTTCACCGTCCGCGGCATGGACCAGGCCAACAGTCCCGCATCCTGGGCCATGGCTTCCAGCCGCCCTGCGGCCGAACCGTCCTGAGCGGCAGCCTCAATGGCCTGCCGGGCAGTGCCGCCCTGCACCAGATAGAGGGCGGTGTCCAGCCGGGTCTCCACGTCCCGCAGCACATAGTCCAGGCACTCTCCCGCCCCCCGGCCGGCCAGTTCCTCCCCCAGCAGCAGCTGGCCTACATGGCCAAAGTAGAGGTAGGAGGACCCCTCGGCCTGCATGGAGAGCACCGCAGCACTGATGGTCCCGGCCTCGCCGGAGACCACCTGAGCTGCCTGGCCATCCCACTGCCCGCTGGAAGCAGTAACGGCTACCCCCTGCTCTCCGTCGCCGTCCACCCCAAGGGTCTGCATGAGCTGCATGTCCTCGATCTCCCGGGCATAGGGCAGCATCCCGGCATACCGCCGGCATCCGCTGGATGAAAGCATCAGCAACCCGGCCAGCAGCAACACACCTGCCCGCCTCATCGCTGATTCCTCCGGTTGCGGGTGCGCAGGGCCGCAGGGCGCTGCTTAACCTGAGGCAGCGGCTCCCGCAGGACGGCGTGCCCCTCCACCTGCTCACCTGCATTGGCGGCAAAGGGGGTCAGATAGGAGACTCCGAAGCTCTCAATCCCCGCCAGATGGACCACCAAAGCGGCCGCGGCCATGATGGTTCCAAACAGTCCCGCCGCACTGGCGCACAGGGCCAGCAGAAAACGCCAGATCCGCAGGGCCCCTGCCAGTTCCTGAGAGGGCATGGTGTACCCGGCGATACCGGCGATGGCCACCACGATCAGCACCGCTGGCGAGACGATTTTGGCCTCTACCGCAGCCGAACCCACCACCAGTCCGCCGATGATGGAGACGGTCTGGCCGATAGACTGGGGCAGGCGCAGTCCAGCCTCCTGCAAAATTTCAAACGCCAGCAGCAGCACAATTACCTCAAACACCGACCGAAACGGCACGTCCTGCTTGGCCGCAATAATGGACAGGGCCAGTCGTGTCGGGATCATCTCCTGATGGAAGGTGACCATGGCGATATAGAGAGCCGGCAGCAGCAGGGTCCCCAGCATACACACGTAGCGCAGCACCGTCAAAACCGTGGCCAGCATCCAACTGCTGGACTTGTCCTGCGGGGCCCGGAGAAAGTCCCCCAGTACCCCCGGGGCCAGATACCCCAGCGGCAATCCGTCGATCAGGATGCCCACCCGTCCCTCAGCCAGACCGGCGCAGAAACGGTCGGAGCGCTCGGTGTACTGGATGAGCGGAAAGGCGGTAGACACGGCGGGGACAATATATTCCTCAATGTTGCCGGTGGCCAGCACGGCATCAATGTCGATGTCCGCCAGCTGGCCGGTCACCCGCTCTACCAGCGCCGGGTCGGTAATGCCCTCTATATATAAAATGTCCACCATGGTCAGCGACTGCCGTCCCACCGTCTGCTCCTGGATGCGCAGATCGGGAGTCTTGAGATGGCGGCGCACAATGCTGGTGTTGGTGCGCACACTCTCCACAAAGGCGTCCCGGGCCCCCTTGAGCACAGTCTCATTGCTGGGTGCGCTGATGGAGCGCTTTTCCTCGGTTCCCACAAAGAAGGACAGCACCCGGGTCTCCCCTGGAAAGAACAGCAGGCACCACCCCGCTACCAGGTCTGCCGCAGCGGTGTCCAAGGTATCCCGCTCGGCGGCCCACAGATTGTACAGTGCTCCATCCCGCATGCGCTCCATGGCCTGGGCCGCGGTAGGTACGCCGGCCAGCGCTTCATCCTGGGCCAGGGGCCGGAGGATATAGTCGCTGATACGCTCCATCTTTACCATGCTGGCCAAATAACACAGGGTAATTTTGTGAGCCGGGTCACCTCCTACCTGCACCGGTCGCTGGACAAAGTCCACGCAGTCCCGGAAGATCTCCTTCAGCCGCTCCAGTGTCAGCGGCCCGTCAAACCGGGGCTTCTTTCTCGGGTGGGGTGCGTCCGCCTCACGTCGACGGCCGAAGATCCCCATATGCCTCGCCTCCCTGCACGGTCGTTTGGCTGTGCCAACTTTTTGTAGTATGTCCCCCTTTTCCCCGGGCAATACCCGCCGCTTTTTTAAATATACCGGCAGCCGGGCCAGGCAAGGCAAAGCAGATTGGGAGAAATCCGTTTTAAAAAGGGGCTTGACAAACGCCGCCGTCCGTCCTATACTGTAGCAAATTAAACAGACAAACCGATGAAAAAGAGGAGTAGTCCGGTATCAAGGCCTCACAGAGAGCTGCGGGTGGTGGGATCGCGGCAGGCGGCGTCCGGGTGAATGGACTTTGGAGGGCACAGCGAAAGGGAAACCGAGTAGCGAGACGGGGACTCCGCCCGTTATCAGGGGAGCGCGTGTTGGTTGGCATGCGAAAGCGAGTGGGCGTATGGTGATTCCATACGTCAATCCGGGTGGCACCGCAGAGGTTTATGGCCTTTGTCCCAGAGATGAATTTGGGACGAGGGCTTTTTTCATGCCCTCTCCCGCAAAACCAGAACAAAAGGAGTGCATGAACATGACCAAGATCCCCCATCGTTTGTATCTCACCGAGGACCAGATGCCTCAGAAATGGTTCAACCTCCGCTCTGCCATGGCCGAGCAGCCCGACCCCATGCTCCATCCCGGCACCCTCCAGCCCCTGTCGGTGGCCGACCTCTCCCCCATTTTCTGTGAGGAGCTGGCAAAGCAGGAGCTGGACGGAGTCACGGAATATGTGGACATTCCGGAACCCATCCAGGAAGTTTACAAGATGTATCGCCCCTCTCCCCTGATCCGGGCCTATGCTCTGGAAAAGGCGCTGGATACCCCGGCGAAGATTTATTATAAATTTGAGGGCAACAACACCTCCGGCTCCCACAAGCTCAACTCCGCCGTAGCCCAGGCCTATTACGCCAAGATGCAGGGCCTCACCGGCGTCACCACCGAAACCGGGGCCGGCCAGTGGGGTACTGCCCTTAGTGAGGCCTGCTCCTATTTCGGACTGACCTGCGATGTATTTATGGTCAAATGCTCTTATGAGCAGAAGCCGTTCCGCAAGGCCGTGATGAGTGTCTTCGACGCCTCCATCACTCCCTCTCCCTCTCCTACCACTGACATTGGGCGAAAGATCCTGGAAGAAAACCCGGGTACCACCGGCAGCCTGGGCTGTGCCATATCTGAGGCGGTGGAGTCCGCTGTGGGCAGCGGCGGTACCAAACGCTATGTGCTGGGCAGCGTGCTCAACCAGGTGCTGCTCCACCAGTCCATTATCGGCCTGGAAAGCAAGCTGGCCATGGAGCAGCTGGGCGAATACCCCGACGTGGTGGTGGGCTGTGCCGGCGGCGGGTCCAACCTGGGCGGTCTCATCGCTCCCTTTATGGCCGACAAGCTCAAGGGCGTGAAACATCCCCGCATCGTGGCGGTGGAGCCCGCCTCCTGCCCCTCTCTCACCCGCGGCAAGTATGCCTATGACTTCTGCGACACCGGCAAGGTCACCCCCCTGGCCCGGATGTACACCCTGGGCTGCGGGTTCATCCCCTCCGCCAACCACGCCGGCGGCCTGCGGTATCACGGCATGAGCCCCATTCTCTCCAAACTCTACCACGATGGATATATGGAGGCGGTGGCCTACGAACAGACCCGTGTCTTTGAGGCGGCTGTGTTCTTTGCCAAGCATGAGACCATCCTTCCCGCCCCCGAGTCGGCCCACGCCATCCGCGGCGCCATTGACGAGGCCCTCAAGTGCAAGGAAAGCGGCGAGGCCAAAACCATCCTCTTCGGTCTGACCGGCACGGGTTACTTCGACATGACCGCCTACGAAAACTACCTCAGCGGCAAAATGACCGACTATGTCCCCACCGATGCCGACCTGCAGAAGGGCTTTGACTCTCTGCCCGATATCCCCCAGAACCAGGGAATCTAACCGGTAACACGCCAAAAAACTTTTTGTTGCACAACGGTCCCCGACTGGCTATAATAATGGGGACTATAACGACAAAGAGGGTTTTTACCATGGAATTCCGCGCCAATGAGGGAAAAAGCGTCACCATAGAGGTAAACGGCAAGACCTATGCCCGCCACGCCATCCACACCCATTTCGTCCAGGTGGGCGAGAATTACGTCGACCTGGTGGAAAAGTACGTCAAGCCCCTGTGGCAGCCCGGCGACCTGCTCTCCTCCAGCGAGAAGATCATCGGCCTGTGTCAGAAGCGGGTGGTGTACAAAAAAGATATGAAGGTGGGCCGGCTGGCCAGGTTCCTGTCCCGGTTCGCCTCCCACTCCACTGCCGGCATCGGGGTGGACAGTCCCTACAAGATGCAGTTCGCCATCAACGAGCGGGGCGCCCTGTTCGTGATCTGGGCCGCCTTCTGTGCCGGTATCGGCAAGCTCTTCGGCAAGCGGGGCGTCTTTTATGAGATGGTGGGCCAGGAGGTGTCCGGTCTGGACGGCTTCTACGACCACGAGTTCAAGGAGTACGGCGAGTTCGGTATCCGCATCCCCGAAAATCCCGGCAAGGTATGCGACGAGATTGAGGCCGCCACCGGCGTGCAGGCCATGATCGTGGACGCCAATGACCTGAACGTGGAGATCCTGGGCAAGGCCTCCTCCATTACTCTGGATGACGAGACCCTGAAGGGCCTCATCCGGGATAATCCCGCCGGCCAGTCCCGGGAGCTGACCCCCTTTATTCTCATCCGGGAAGTCAAGGAATAACCAAAAAGACCCGCCTTACGGCGGGTCTTTTTGTGTCTTTTGTCCTGTGTGCCCTTGTATTCCCCCGGCACATCCGATATAATTGTGGCACAACCCCATCGCCAGAGTGAGGCTCCCAAATTTTTTAGAGAACAGGAGAGGCAACGACCATGGAACTGAAGAATTTCGACAACATCATCAGCCGCGTCCCCAAGCGGTCGGCCCCCCTGCGGGTGGTGCTGGCCGGGTCCGACGGCGAGAACATGCTGCGCGGCCTGTTCCAGGCCCAGTCGGAGGGATTTGTACAGCCTGTGCTGGTAGGCGACCGTGCCCGCACCATGGTCCAGCTGGAGAAGCTGGGCCTGATCAACGAGCCCTACACCATGGTGGAGACCGCCCCCGGCCACGACGTATCCCAGGCCGCCATCGACGTCATCCGCGCCGGCGGAGGAGATATCCTCATGCGGGGCAATGTGACTACCCGCGACTTTCTCATTCCCGTACTCCACCGGGAGAACGAGCTGCGCACCGACCGGCTCATGAGCCACGTCTCCCTGGCCTCCATCCCGGAGTATCCCAAGCTGCTGGCCCTGTCCGACATGACCATTATTGTCAACCCCAATCCCATGCAGAAGCGTGCCATCATCAAAAACACCGCCGACGCCCTCAAAGCCTTTGGCTACGAGCACCCCAAGCTGGCTCTCATGGCTCTGGGGGAATATGTCACCTTCCACATTCCCGACACCATTGAGGCCCAGCGTCTGGTGGCCGAACAGAAGCAGAAACCTTTTGCAGACTGCGATCTGTGGGGTCCCATCTCCTACGACCTCATTATCTCCAAAGAGGCCTGCCGTTTGAAAAACTATGACTGTCCCTGGTCGGGCGGCGGCTTTGACGGCATTATTGCCCAAAATCTTATTGCCGGCAACACCCTGGTGAAGAGCTGGCTCATCCACGCCCACGCCACCACCTGCGGCGCGGTGGTGGGCGCCAGGGTGCCCATCGCCCTCACCTCGCGCTCCGCCCGGGCGGAGGAGAGTTTTTTGTCTCTGGTTTTCTGCGCCGTACTGGATGCCTGGCACAAGCGCCCGGAGAACCAAGGGATCTGACCGGCATACAAAAAAGCAGCCCCGGCCGATGGCCGGGGCTGCTTTTTACTGTCGGATACCAGGGGCACAGGGAACCTTCTTTTGTACAGGTCGAGCCTCCTGGGCCCGACTCACGGCCTTAACCGTCTCGCACACCACCACCGGCATGACCGCCAGGATCAGCACCACGGTCCACTCCGCCGGACTCATGGGTACCGTGTGGAACACTGCCTGCAGCGGCGGCAGGCACAGCACCGCCAGCTGCATGGCAAGGCCGATGAGGAAGGCCCGGTTCATGGCGGGGTTGGTGAACAAGCCGATGTGCAGCAGGGAGGCCCGCTCACTGCGCACATCAAAGGCATGGAAGAGCTGGGACAGCGTAAGGGTGGCAAAGGCCATCGTGTTGGCCGCGGCGTAGGTCTCCCCCGGGTCGGACAGGACATACTCCCCCAGCACATAGGCCGCCAGGGTGAGTACCCCCACCATGATCCCCTGCCAGGCCAGGCGGAACGCAAAGCCGCCGGCGAAGAGGGATGCATGGGCGTCCCGCGGGGGCTGGTTCATGATTCCATCCTCCACCGGCTCCACTCCCAGTGCCAGGGCGGGCAGCGCATCGGTCACCAGGTTGAGCCACAACAGCTGTACAGGTACCAGGGGCATCTGGTGGAAGTGGAGCACAGTAGCCAGGAAGAGGGTGAGCAGCTCACCGATGTTGCAGGAGAGCAGGTAGTGAATGGCCTTTTTGATGTTGGCATAAATCCCCCGCCCCTGTTCCACCGCAGAGACAATGGTCGCAAAATTGTCGTCGGTTAGGATCATATCCGCCGCGCCTTTGGCCACATCGGTGCCAGAAGCCCCCATGGCACAGCCAATATCGGCGGTCTTAAGGGCAGGCGCGTCGTTGACTCCGTCCCCCGTCATAGCCACTATTTTTCCACGGGCCTGCCAGGCCTGGACAATGCGCATCTTGTGTTCCGGCGATACCCGGGCGTAGACAGAGAATTTCTCAATCTCCTCCTCCAGTACGCCCTGGGGCAGAAAATCCAGGTCCTCTCCGGTGATGGCCAGGTCGCCCGGCCGGAAAATCCCCAGCTCCCGGGCAATGGCCACAGCCGTGAGCTTATGGTCGCCGGTGATCATCACCGGACGGATACCGGCGGCAAAGCACTGCCCTACTGCCCGGCGCACCTCGGGCCGGGGCGGGTCCATCATACCGATGAGTCCCACAAAGGTAAGCTCCTGCTCCAAGGTGTGGCTGTTCAGATCCCGCGGGAGAAAGGCCAGGTCTTTATAGGCTACCCCCAGCACCCGCAGGGCCCGCTCAGCCATGGCCTCATTGCGGGCCGCCACCCGATGGGCCTCCCCGGGGGTCAGCCGGCAGCGGCCGGCCAGTACATCAGGCGCTCCCTTGACCATAACCCGGAAGCCCCCTTCCGGCCGCTGGTGGACGGTGGTCATAAGTTTGCGCTCCGAGTCAAAGGGCAGTTCCGCCCGGCGGGGCAGTTCGGCCTCCAGCTGGTGTTTGTCCAGTCCCTCCCGGGCGGCCAGGTAGACCAGCGCCGCCTCCGTGGGATCACCGGTGCACACCGGCTGGCGCCCCTTCCACTCCAGGTTGGCGTCGCTGCACAGCGCGCCGATGGTAATGGCCAGTTCCCGCTGGCCGGAGCGCAGTGCCCACACGTCCACCACGGTCATACAGTTCTGGGTCAGGGTACCCGTCTTGTCTGAACAGATGACCCCTGCACAGCCCAGGGTCTCCACGGCAGGCAGTTTTTTTACGATGGCCCGCCGCCTGGCCATGCGTGCTACCCCCATAGCCAGCACGATGGAGATAACCGCCGGCAATCCCTCCGGAATGGCGGCCACCGCCAGACTTACAGCGGTCAGAAACATCTCCAGCAGGTCCCGCCCCTGAAGCGCCCCCACGCCAAAGAGTACCGCGCAAATGCACAGGCAAACAAAGGAAAGCGTTTTGGAAATTTCGGTCATCTTTTTTTGCAGCGGGGTACTGTTCTCCTCCTGGTCCAGCAGCAGCCCGGCAATACGCCCCACCTCGGTCTCCATGCCCGTGGCAGTCACCACGCACACCGCCCGCCCCCGGGTCACTACAGTGGAAGCGGCCACCATATTCCGCCGGTCGGCCAGCGGGGTGTCCTCCGGCAAGGGAGCCAGTGCCCCCTTGGTCACCGGCAGGGACTCCCCCGTCAGGGCGCTCTCATCGGTCTGGAGAGAGGCCGCCTCCAGAATACGGGCATCCGCCGGTACCAGGTCTCCCGCCTCCAGGCGGATAATGTCTCCCGGCACCAGCTGGTCAGCTGGGACGCGTTGTATCCGCCCATCCCGCACCACCCGTGCCATGGGCGCGGATAAGTCCCTCAGCGCCTCCAGCGCTTTTTCTGCGCTGTCCTCCTGGGAAATGGAGATCACTGCATTTACCGCCACGATTCCTAGGATGATAAGCGCGTCCAGCCAGTCCTCTCCTCCACTGGCCCACAGCGAAAGTCCAGCCGCCACCAGCAGCACCAGGATCATCGGATCCTTTAATTGTCCCAGCAGACGCAGAGGGAGACTCCTGCGTCTGACCTGCTCCAGCCGGTTGGGACCATACCGCTCCAAGCGGGCTGCGGCCTCCGTCCCAGCCAATCCCCGGTCCTTGTCCGTCTCCAGTTCGCTGAGCACCTGTCGCACTGTACAGGCATGCCATACTGCCATAGTCCTCGCTCCTTGACATCCATAATTTTACTTTTCTGGATATCAGTATAGCAAAGCGCCTGTCCATTTTCAGGGGAAACGTGGCGGTGGCAAAAAGAGACCGGGTTCTCCTATTCCAGCGTACGCAGCCATCGGGACAACTGGCGCAGAAACACTTCATTGCTGGGCCGCGTTCCCGCTTCCGCCAGCGGCCCCATCAATGCACGGTAGCCCTCACCGCCCGCTTGGTGCAGCTTTCCCACCATGGCTCGGATGTTTCGTTCCACGCAGGCATAGCTGGTGTTCTGTACGGTCATAGCCGATATGTATCCCTCTTTTAACGCAATGCGTTCCTCCGGGTCCTGGGACAGAACCGCCGCGGCACAGGCCGCAGCTTCCACTCCCAGTCCCGTTGCCCCCAGCTTTCGCAGATACTCTTCTGCTGCCCGTTCCAGCGGGCCCAGACAGAGGGAACGCAGCAATCCTGGCAAGACTTCAAACCGCAATGGTTTCACCAAATAATAGCTGGCTCCCAGAGATAACACATGCCGGATCACGCCGGGCTGACTGATCTGGGAGGTGACCACTACCACAGGCCGGTACGGCTCGCCCCGCAGAAGCCGCAGCAATTCCAGCCCGTCCATCCCAGGCATGATGAGATCCAGCAGTACCGCATCGGGCCGCTGTTGGCGGATCTGTTCCAACCCTTCCCAGCCATCGGCAGCCACCCCGCACAGACTCAGCCCCTCCAGCGTAGGGATCAGGCCTTCCAGCAACGTGCGGGCGGCCGGATCATCCTCCACCGCCAGTACCCGAATTTCCGGTCTCATCGTGCTATTCCTCCTCCGGCTGCATTTGTCGGACTGCCTCGGCCGCCATTTGCAGCATATGTGCCGCCATTGCCCGGTCCAGTGGGGTCAGCTCACGCAGGAAACGCTCCAAACGATCCAGAGTGGGGTCTTCCGGCAGAGTACCATAAGCCAAATACTCCAGCCCTACATGAAAGATCTGGCTGAGCTCCACAAAGATGGACATGGACATACATTTTTTGCCCTGTTCAATCTCACTGACATATTGCGTGGAGATCCCAAGCCGCTCCGCCAGCTGCTCCCGGCTCATGCCCAACCCGGTCCGGCAGCGCCACACCCGCAGCCCCACTTCCTTTTGCAGCGTCTTTTTCTCCTGCTCTCTCATTGCATCAGCCCCACTTGAAAACTATAGATATAGGTTGACACAACTTTTGATATTTAAAATCAATTATAGTTTCATTTTATTAAACTATAATTAAATGAAATGAAAAACGCCCGCCCCTATTGGGGCGGGCGTTTTTACGGGTTATAACAGAGTTATTCCCCTTCCGCAGCGGGGGTGGCGGAAGGTTCGGTGCTGGGCTCAGTGCTGGGTGCGGCGCTCTCCTCCGCAGCGGGAGTGGCCGTGGCCTGGGCGGCCTCCTCTTCGGCGGCACGCTCCTCCTGCCACTGTTCAATGAGGGCCATCATGTTGTCATAAAACGCTTTGGGGTCCAGCTGCTCATAGGCATCGGTGGTCTTGACCTCGGCCTCGGCCACCCACTGCTCATTGAGCTTGCTCATGGCGTAGTCGGGGTAGACCTCCCGCAGGTCCTCATCATCGGCATCCAGGCGCATGATGATATGGTAGCCAAAGGTGCTCTCGATGGGATCGCTGATCTCTCCCACCGCCAGGGCCATGGCGCCATCTTCGAACTCAGACACCATCTGGCCGGGATAGGACAGATAGCCGTCGGGATAGTACAGGTCTCCATTCTCATCCCGGCTGTCATCGCTGCGCTCATTCATGATCTTGTCAAACTCCGCAGCCGGATCAGCTGCGGCGCGGATCTGAGCTATCAGCTGGTCGGCCTCAGCCTTGACTTCCGCCTTCTGCGCATCTGTGACATCACTGCCGTCCTCATTGGTGGGGAACGCCAGCAGAATATGTTTGGCCCGATAGTAGCCCTGCTCCTCAATAAAGGCGTCCATCTTGGCATCGTCGGGAGCCAGCTCGCCGTCCGCCTCCAGTTTTTCCTGCAGATCGGCAGCCAGATAGGAGGTCTCGTTGAGCTTGCGGAAGCCGGCCTCGGAAATACACTGCTGATCCAGGTACTCCTGCAGCGTCATGCCATAGTACATTTCCATCTGCTCGCCCAGAGCGGCAATCTGCTCATCTGCGTCGGCCTCATCCTCTTCCGTAATGGAGAAGCCTGCCTCCCGAGCGTGGTTGGCCACGGTGGTATAGAGAATGCTGGTGTTCATGGCGTCCTGCTTGAGATACTCGGCCGTAGCAGTCCCGTCAATCTCTTCCTCCCAAGCGGTGTCGTCGCTCAGATAGCCGTCCTGCTTGGCGGTAGAAATGCTGCTCAGCAGCCAGAACAGATACTCATCGGCCGTAACGTCCGTACCGTCCACCGAGAAAAGCACCGTATCGCGGGTAATACCGGCAGCCTGATAGGCCACATCATCGGGGGCCGGGGTAGACTGGGGCTCCTGCGTGCCGCAACCGGCCAGAGCACCCACAAGCAGGGCACCGGACAAACCGGCGCACAGCAGCTTCTTCAACTTCATTCTCACATGTCCTCCTTCTGGTTCTCTCAAAGGGATTCCGTTCTAGTGTACACCTTTTTACTGCTACAGGCAATGAAAATACACATATATTTATTGAAAATTTATATTTGTGTCGTCTCTTCGGGGGCGGTCTTTGCATAATCCTCCACCAGCTTGCGGCCAAATTTCAGGCCATCCTCGCCTTTTTTCAGCCGCAGAGAGAGGTAGGGTTTCTCTCCCGCGGAGAAGAGCAGGCGGGAACGGTATTTATCCATGCCGCACAGCGCGGATACCCGCTGGAGATCAAAGCTGTCCAGATAGAAGTTCAGATTCATCCCCTTCTGATCGATCTGGGAGATGCCATTCCGGGCTGCATCCGCCCGAAGCAGGGCCACCGAAATGAGGTTGTTTACTGTCCGGGGCGGGTCGCCGTACCGGTCGATGAGCTCATCCATCACGTCGTCGGCATCGACCTCAGACCGGATGGCCGCAATGCGGCGATACAAGTCCATCCGCTGCTCAGGAGAGGGCACATAGCGGTCGGGAATGGAGGCGGCCACAGTCAGGTCCGCAGCGCACTCGGTGGGGCGCTGGGGCTTTTCCCCGCGCTCTTCCAGCACCGCCTCCTCCAGCAGCTTGAGGTACATATCGTAGCCCACGCTGAGCAAGAAGCCGCTCTGCTCGGGTCCCAGCACGTTGCCGGCGCCCCGGATCTCCAGGTCGCGCATGGCGATCTTGAAGCCGGAGCCAAATTCCGCAAACTCCCGGATAGCCCCCAGGCGCTTGGAGGCCACCTCGGTCAGCACCTTCCCCCGGCGGTAGGTCAGGTAGGCGTAGGCTCGGCGGGTAGACCGGCCCACCCGGCCCCGGATCTGGTGGAGCTGGGCCAGCCCCATCTTGTCCGCGTCTTCGATAATGAGGGTATTGGCGTTTGCAATATCGATACCGGTCTCGATAATGGTCGTACACACCAGTACGTCCACCTCGCCGTCACTCATGCGGGTCATGACCTCATTGAGCTCCTCCTGGCTCATCTTGCCGTGGGCTACCGCCACCTCCACGTCCTCCCCCAGCATCTCCTTGATCCGGGACGCAGTGCGGGTAATGGTCTCCACCCGGTTGTGGAGGTAATAGACCTGGCCGCCGCGCTCCAGCTCCCGGCGCATGGCGTCGGAGAGCACGCCCCAGTCGTGCTCCAGCACATAGGTCTGCACCGGCTGCCGGTCCAGGGGTGGTTCCTCCAAGGTGGACATATCCCGGATACCGCTGAGGGCCATGTTCAGGGTGCGGGGAATGGGGGTGGCGGACAGGGTGAGCACGTCCACCTGGCGGGAGAGCTCCTTGAGCTTCTCCTTGTGCTGGACGCCGAAACGCTGCTCCTCATCAATGACCAGCAGACCCAAATCCTTGAACTTTACGTCCTTTTGGAACAACCGGTGGGTACCGATCAAAAGGTCAATGCCCCCCTGCTCCAACCGGCGCAGGGTGTCCTTCATCTGAGCGGGGGTACGGAAACGGCTGACCACGTCAATCTCCACCGGATACTTGGCAAAGCGCTGCTTGGCGGACAGATAGTGCTGCCGGGCCAAAACGGTGGTTGGCACCAGGATGGCGGCCTGCTTGCCGTCCAGCACACATTTCATAATCGCCCGGAAGGCTACCTCAGTCTTGCCGTAGCCCACATCGCCGCACAGCAGCCGGTCCATGGGCCGGGGCTGTTCCATATCCTGCTTGATCTCGGCGATGCAGCGCAGTTGGTCGTCGGTCTCGGCGTACTCGAATTCGTCCTCGAACTCCTTCATCCAGGGCGAGTCGGGAGAAAAGGCAAAGCCAGGCTGCCGCTGCCGCTGGGCATAGAGCTGAATAAGCCCCTTGGCCAAATCCTTGACCGCCTTCTTAGCCCGGGTCTTGGCCTTCTCCCAGTCGGTCCCTCCCAATCTGGAGAGCTTTTTGGTCTCCTGGGCATCCTCCCCGGAGCCGATATACTTGCTCACCAGGTCCAGTTGGGTTGCTGGGACATAGAGCACATCGCTACCAGCATAGGCGATCTTGACGAAGTCCTTCTCCACTCCGTCCACCGTCATCTTGGTCATCTCCACAAAGCGTCCCACCCCGTGGTGCTCATGGACCACCAGGTCACCGGGGGACAGGTCGGCGTAGGAGCCCAACTTCTGCCGGTTGGTCACCGGCTTGCTGCGGCGCTTTTTCCCCAGCAGGGACTGCCCCTCGGTGAGCACCGCCAGCCGCCCCACCGGGTACTCCATCCCGGCGGAAATGCCTCCTACGGCGATGACCGCCTTACCATAATCCGGCAGGTCGTGGAGCTGGAAGTCCACGGCGGTGGTCATTTTCTGCTCCCGCAGAAGACTTTGCAGATTCAGGGCCCGCTGTTCACTGCTTACCAGTACCACGGTACGGAATCCCTCGGAGATATAGTGGGCCAGATCGGACACGGCAGTCTCCAGGCTGGCGCCATAGGAGGGCAGCTGCTTGGCCAGCAGGTTGAGCACTGTCCGGGGACGCAGGGGATACTGGGACGCGGTAAAGGCATCCAGGAAGCACACCGGCCACTGCTCCAGCACCTGCCACAGTTCTTCGGGCGTGCGGGCAAAGTCAGCCAGTTCCCCGGCCAACTCTCCCCGCTCCATCAACGCCTTGGCGTCTTCCCCCAACTGCCAGAGGTAGTTTTTCCCCCGCTCGGCCACTCTGGGGCTCTCACTGAAGAGCACCAGCGCATCCTCCGGGAAATAGTCGGCCGCGGTAGCCATCTGGGGATAGATGAGGGCCAGATATCGGTCCATGGCCGGAAAGGACATCTCCTCCGCCAGCCGCTGCCGGTCTTCCTCTAGGGTGGCCGCCAGCGTTTCCCCTCCCTTGCGGCGCCGAGTCCGGGCAATGAGGGCGTCCAGCTTCTCCAGCAGGCCGCCATATCCCCCGGGGGCCAGCTGAGGAAGCACCTCTGCAGCGGGCAGGATCTCCACCATGCCAATGTTCTCCACCCGCCGCTGGCTGTCCGGATCGAACAGCCCCATGGAGTCTACCTCATCTCCAAAAAACTCCAGCCGCACCGGCTTGAGGTGGGCGGGAGAAAACAGATCCAGAATGCCTCCCCTTAGGGCAAACTGCCCCACCCCCTCCACCTGCTCACAACGGGTATAGCCCGCAGCGGTAAGGGTGTCGGCCAATTCGTTGAGGTCGTGGCTCTCCCCCATACGGATCACCTGGGAGGCCTGGGTCAGCAGGGTCTTGGGCATGGTGCGCTGGAGAACGGCCTCCACCGTGCACACCAGCAGCGGGCACTCCCCCGCCGCCAGAGCCCGCAGAACCGAAAGCCGCCGGTGCTCATACTGCCGGGACACCACAGCGGCGTTGTGGAAGGTGAACTCCCGGGCAGACAGCTCGGCCACCTTCTCGCCCGACAGGGCGGCCAGGTCCTTGGCCATTCGCTGGGCCTCTCCCTCGTCGGCACACACCACCACCACCGGCCGCTCCAGCTGTTGATGGAGACCCGCGGCAAAGTGGGCCCGGTGGACCGCCGACAGGCCGGAAAACGCCACGGGACAGGCGCCGTTGTCGATGGCCGCCGTCAGGGCCTGATATTCAGGAATGTCATTGAGGGCGGAGAGCAGTTGTTTCATGGTTCACCTCATCTGGTCCAGTCTCAGTCGCTTTGGCCACCAGGGCCAGGATATCTTCTACTGTGCGGAAACACTCCCGCGGAACCTGGGTGGGATAGAGGATCACTCCCAGATCTTCCAGGCCCTCCAGCAGCTCAATCATGGCTAAGGAGTCCAGCAGGCCCTCTTCCAGCAGATCGGTTCCGGGCCGGAGCACCGCTTCGGTGCCGCAGGCCTGTACCAGCAGGCTCCGGACGGATTCCTCCAGATCCATTATTGTATCATCTCCTCCAGACGTTTCCGGTCGCATTTTCCGTTGTGGGTTAGGGGAATGTGCTTCACCGCCGCCCACTGGGCGGGGATCTTGCAGGGGGGCAGCCGCCGTTCCAGCGCCTGCTTCAGCTGTTGGAGGGACCCGCTCCCCTCCACTACGGCAGTCAAACCGCGCACTGTCCCGGCGCCGTCCCGCCTGGGGAGCACCACCGCCCGCTCCACCCCGGGCATTGACTCCAGGGTCTCCTCGATCTCAGCAAGCTCAATGCGGTACCCCTTATACTTGATCTGCTGGTCCTTCCGGCCTGCCCAGTACAAAAAGCCGTCTTCCACATACCCCAGATCACCGGTGGCGTAGCGCCCTTTAAAGGCAGGAGCCACGCTCTCTCCGGCCAGCACGATCTCTCCCCGCTCCAGGCACACCGATACCGCTCCCTCTCCCACCCGGCCAATGGGTAAGGTCTGGGCGCACATCTCCCGGGAAATGGGGACTGCGGTGACGGCGCAGGTGGCCTCGGTGGGTCCGTAGGCATTGAGCAGGGTACAGCCAGGAAAGCGGTCCAGCAACCGTCGGGCGGCAGCGGGCGGCAGTACCTCTCCGCAGGAAAACACCGTGCGCAGCCCCGGCACTCTGGCAGGCGAAAAACCGGGCTCCGCCAGGCACAGCCGCAAAAAGGTGGGAGTCGCCACCAGCAGAGTCGCCCCACTGCGCTCCAACCGGCGGAAGAGGGCGGGATAGTCTCCCTTCTCCGCCTCTGTCAGAACAGTATGGGTCCCCCCCTGGAACAGACTCAGGTAAAGGTCGGCCACCGACAGGTCGAAGGACCAGGCCGCCTGCCCCACCGCTGTTCCCCGGGCACTCTCTCCCAGACCGGGCAGCGTAAGGGCCCAGCGGAGAAAAGACTCCAGATTGTTCCGGCTGATCCCCACCGGCTTGGGCGCGCCGGTGGTGCCGGAGGTAAAGAGGCAATAGGCCAGCCCCGCCCCGTCCTCTGCCGGCGGAACACTTAGCCCGGAGGAAAAGCCCTCCAAGGCCTCTTCCTCCTCCAGCCACCGGGCGTTCAGTCCCGCCGCCAGCTCCCGCTGCCGCTCCGGCGGCAGGGCGGGGTCCAGCGGCAGATAGGGCCGTCCCGCAATCAGGCAGGCCAGGAAGGCCACAGGAACCCACACCCGGTCCGGGGTTCCCGATAGGGCCACCGGTCCCTCCCCCGCCGCCCGCAAACGGGCGGCCAGGCCCTGGGCCATGGGCCACAGGTCTTTCCACAGGATCTGCTCCTCGCCTGCCGTCAAGGCAGGCCGGTCTCCCAGGGTCAGGCTGTTGGCCCGCACCCGCTCCAGCAAACCGGTCATGGCTCCCCCTCCCGCAGCTGCTCCGGCGGAATGAGCGCCGGGTCAAAGAGCACCTTGGAGTGGTTGTCCAGCAGCAGCTGTTTTTCCACCAGTTTTCCGGTAGCGGCATCCAGACTCAGGCGGTATACCCGGCTCACCCGGTAATAGTCCGCCCCCTCCTTCACGTAATGACTGTCCTCTTCCCGCAGGCGGTAGCGCAGAGGGAAGGGTGCCTCACTGCGCAGCTCTCCGCACAGGTCGTCCTCCTCCAGCCACAGCCGCAGCTGTACCGTCTGCTCGGTATGATTACAAAAGCGGTAATCGATATGGGGATAAAAGATGGAGGTTCCGGTACCAAAGGGAACCCGCCGCCGGTCGTCGGGAAACAGGGCGTCGGAGTGGTGGTGAAGTTCGCTCACCGTCAGGGGGCTGTGAAGCACCAGGTAGTGGATCAGGTTTGCGGCCTGGCACAGCCCACCCCCTATACCCTGGCCCAACCGGCCGCTGGCAATGGTGAGCCCGGGACCAAACCCCCGGCGGGCGGTGGGGTTTCCCACCAGGGCCCAGAAGGAGAAGCTCTCCCCCGGCCGGATCAGAATCCCGTCAATGCACCCGGCGGCCAGCGCCAGATTGACCCGTTTGCTCTGCTGGAGCGCCAGGTCCACACCCGCCAACCGCCGCAGTACCGGGGAACGGTGGCTTTTCACAATTACAGGGAGTGACTGTACCTGCCGCTGTTCGGCCGCCCGAAACCCCTCACGGCGGTCCCGCCACTGTTTGCGGACCCCCTCTTTCCACAGGGAGATACGGTAGCAAACCGGCCCCAACTGGTAAAATTGTATGCGTCTGGCCAAGGTACATCCCTCCCGTCTCGTACAAGCAAAAGAAAGCGGGCAAGCACGCCCGCTTTCTATATCCTATCGACCACACGCTTAAAAAGCAAGTTACGATTTGGCAACAGCCGCCCACGGGTTCAGAGCCGGCGCATCATGCGCCGCTCCCGATAGGTGGTTCCGTCAAAGGTATACTGAATCTCTCCCACGGTTCGAAAGCCCAGCTTTTCGTACATCTGATAGGCCGCTGTATTTTCCAGCTCCACATGAAGATAGAGCTCCTCTACCTTTCTCTCTTCTTTCATAAACTCCAGAAAGCGGAGCACCGCCTCTTTGCCCAGCCCCTGTCCCTGGTACTGTGCGCCGATCATAAACCGGCTCATGCACCAGCCCGGAATTTCGGGGTCATAATCAAACAGGACAAAGCCCACCATCGTGTCATCGGAATAGATGGCCCGGGTGTACAGACCCTCTTCAAACCGGGCCTCCACCAAAGAGCGGGCATTGTCCGCCACAAAGCCGGTCTGGTCCTCTCTTACCTTCAGACAGATGCAGTCTATATAATTGCTTTGATCAATTTTACGAAAAGTAATCATACTTTCCTCAGCCGTTGAATTTGTTCATAGCCTTGTCAGGCCCATCGTGGATGCAGCACTCTGCCGCCTTGCCTGCCCTTTGGATCGCCTCGGCGATGGTCTTGCGGTCCTCCCCGGCAAACTTGCCCAGCACCCAATCGGCCATGTCGTAATCCGGGTGCGGCTTCTGCCCCACGCCGATCTTCACCCGGGGAAACTGATCGGTACCCAGATGCTGAATGATGCTCTTCAGACCATTGTGTCCACCGGCGGAACCGCCCCGGCGCACCCGCAGCTTACCTACAGGAAGGGATACATCATCGGAGATGACCAGTACATGGTCGGCAGGCACTTTGTAAAACCGCGCCGCCTCCCCCACCGCCTCCCCGGACAGGTTCATATAGGTGATGGGCTTCATCAGCAGGACTTTGGCTCCCCCCAGTTCCACCGTCTGGGTCAATGCCCGGTGCTTGAGCTTCTGCACCGGCACCCGCAGCTCCTCCGCCAACTGGTCAATGGCTGCAAAGCCCACATTGTGGCGGGTATCGTCGTACTTGTCCCCCGGATTGCCCAGGCCCACCACCAGCCATTCCACACCGGAGTTCTTATTGGAAAAAAACATCTGTTTCCTCAACGCGACAATGGGGGCGGAGCTGCGCTCCGCCCCTGTCGGCGTGTTCTTTCTTATGAATGATTACACAAACAGCTTGGAGACCGAAATCTCCTCGTAGATGCGCTCGATGGCCTCAGCAAACATGTGGGCCACGGAGAGGTACTTGATCTTGTCGCAGGTCACGCCGTTCTTGGGCGGCACGGTGTCCAGGAAGATGACCTCCTTGATAACACTCTTCTCGATCCGCTCCACCGCGGGACCGGAGAGCACGCCGTGGCTGGCGCAGGCCACCACATCGGTAGCGCCGCCCAGCTCCACCAGAGCCTGGGCCGCACCGCACAGGGATCCGCCGGTATCCACCATGTCGTCAAAGAGGATGACCTTCTTGCCGCGGACATCGCCAATGATGTTCATGACCTCGGAGGAGTTGGCCTTCTGGCGACGCTTGTCCACGATGGCCAGGCCCATGCCCAGCTTCTGGGCGAACGCCCGGGCCCGGGCCACGCTGCCCACGTCGGGGGACACCACGATCACGTCCTCCTCCTGGCCGGCAAAGCGGTCATGGAAGTAGTTGGTGAAGATGGGGTTGCCCAGCAGGTTATCCACCGGGATGTCGAAGAAGCCCTGGATCTGGTTGGCGTGCAGGTCCATGGTCAGCACCCGGTCGGCGCCGGCGCGGGTGATGAGGTTGGCCACCAGCTTGGCAGAGATGGGGTCACGGGGCTTGGTCTTGCGGTCCTGACGGGCATAGCCAAAGTAGGGGACCACGGCGGTGATCCGGCCAGCAGAGGCCCGCTTGAGGGCATCGATCATGATGAGCAGCTCCATCAGGTTGTCGTTGACGGGGGAGCAGGTGGACTGGACCACGAACACATCGGAGCCACGGACGGTCTCATAGATGGAGACAAAGTTCTCCCCATCGGAGAAGGCGCCCACCTCGGCGTTGCCCAGCTCCATGCCCATCTCTCTGCAGATGGCCTCCGCCAGAGCGCGGTTGGAAGTGCCGGAAAAGATCTTGATGTCCTTACCGTGTGAGATCATTCTTGATACATCCTCTCAATTCATACTATATATTTGGTCCCCAAAAGGGGACAGGTTCACCGTTTGCGGCTGCGCCGGCGGGCGGCCCACTGCTTTTTCACGGTCTGACGGGCCCGGGCGATCGCCAAGGAATCGGCGGGCACCTCATCGGTAATGGTACTGCCCGCGGCGGTATATGCCCCGTCTCCCACCCGTACGGGGGCCACCAGGTTGGTGTTGCAGCCAATGAAGGCGTTGTCCCCGATGATGGTGCGGTACTTCTGGGTGCCGTCATAGTTCACTGTCACCGTGCCGCAGCCGAAGTTCACATGGCCGCCCACATCGGAATCACCCACATAGGTCAGGTGAGAGATCTTGGTGCCCTCGCCAATGGTGGAGTTCTTCAGCTCCACAAAGTCGCCCACCTTCACATGGGGCCCCACATGGCAGTGGGGACGAATGTAGGCAAAGGGACCCACCGTGGTGCCGTCCTCCACCGTACTCTCGTTGAGTTGGGAGGCGTTTACCGTGACACCCTCGCCGATGATACAGTCCCGAATCATGGTATTGGGGCCAATCTCGCAGTTGCTGCCAATGACGGTCTCTCCCCGCAGGATGGTGCCGGGCAGCAACAGCGTGCCCTTCCCCACCTGGACTCTGGGCCCCACATAGCAGTTGTTTGGATCCAGAATACGCACACCCGCCTCCAGCAGGCGATGCGCGGAATTGGTGCGGGCCGTGAGCTCGGCCTCCACCCGCGCCTCTGCTCCCGGACGGAGAGAATAGGCGCCCTGGAACCAGATGCTGCGGCCATTGGGTTTCTCTGCCTTGTCCCGCAGAGCCTCTTCCAGGCCCACGCCTTCCCCCAGCGCCTCGGCCAGGGTCTGAGCGTCGATGCGGCATACGCCGGTCTCCCGGCACTCCAGCGGACCGCCCCACTGCTCATCAAACAGCTGCCGGGCGCCCTCATCCGAGAGAAGTACCGGTCTGGTCACCACCAGTGCCCGGCCCTCCAGCTCGTTCAAAAAGGCAACCAGCTGCTCCACCGCGTCCTCGCTGACGCCGGTGACAAATTCCGTCCCCTCCGGGAAACAGGCCTGGGCCTTCTCCCGGTCGTCGGTGTGACAGACCACAAAAAAGCGCTCCACACCGGCCCTGCTCAACGCCTGAGCCAGCCACAGGGCCGCCGGATCAAACAGCAGGTCCTCCAGCATCAGCGAAACGCCGTTCCCCTCCCGGGGCAGGAACACCACTGCTCCAGTCGCGTTCATGATGGAATCACCTCAATGAATTGATTTCATTACAAAACGATTATAACAAAGCCCCGTTAAAATTGCATCGGGATTTTACAAAAAACTGTGTTTTTTTTCGTACCGGACCGTACCAGTCCGTTTTTGACGGGCTCCGCCCGCCTCTGTCCTTCTCACACAGACATTCTTCCTTATGACAAGGCCATCCGTCGCAGAGCCAAGCCCCGCCAAATCTGTAAAACCTCTGCTGTGGCACACAGCTTGTCGGCCAGGCAGACCGCCACCGCCTCCCGGCAGCGCGGGAGGCGGCGTGCCATGGGCCACATGTGGGCCAGGATACAGTTCTCCTCCCGCGGGGAAAGCGCTCCGCACAGGGCGGCAGCATTGGCCAGAGCCGCCAGCGGGTGTGCAAAGCACTGCCGGTAGGAGGGCAGGCTTCTTGGATCATAGAGATAAAGGTCGTGCAGCAGCCCCGCCCGGGCGGCGGTGCGGCCGTCGCCTCCCCATCGCCTGGCCAGCCGGAACGCCACATAGGACACAAACACACTGTGTTCAAAACAGGATACCCCAGGATGATGGCGGATAGCCTTCATGGACTGCACCTGGGCCGACCCCAGCAGGTCGCCTACACAGGCCTGGTAATCCTCCCATTTCTGTCGATCCATCCCTTCCACACCTCCGCCGTGCTTGGATTTGCTCTTATTATACGCCGCTGTCCGGGCCTTGTCACTGGAAATTTGGCGGTTTGATTCCTTCAGAAAAACGTCAGAAAGAATTAAGGACTTTTGCTCAGGCGGCATGTATACTGACTGTACTATCGCACGTAATACAGTTTCCGGAAAGGAGACGATCCCATGATCCAACTTAATTACCGCGACGCCCGTCCCATTTATGAGCAGGTGAAGGACGGACTGCGGCATCTGGTGGTGACGGGAGCGCTCCAGGCGGGAGACAAGCTGCCCTCGGTACGGGCACTGGCCTCCTCCCTGGCCATCAATCCCAACACCATTCAGCGGGCCTATGAGGCATTGGAGCGGGAAGGCTATCTCTACACCGTAGCGGGAAAGGGCTCCTTTGCCGCACCCCAGAGCGACGTGAACGCCGCCCGGCGGACGGCCCTGCTGCTGCAGTTCGATACCGCCGCAGCCGAGCTTTTGTTCCTGGGTGCGACGATTGGAGAGCTGACCGCCCGGCTGGAGACCACCGCCCGAGAGAAGAGAGGAGTGTAACCATGATCGAAGCCAGAAACGTGGTCAAAACCTTTGACGGCTTCCGGGCCCTGGACGGTCTGACCATGACGGTGCCGGCCGGGTCCATCTACGGCCTGGTAGGCCCCAACGGGGCTGGCAAGTCCACCCTGCTGCGTCATGTCACCGGAATCTACCGCCAGGACAGCGGCTCGGTGCTGATTGAGGGCAACCCGGTATACGAAAACCCGGAGGCCAAGGCCCGCATTGCCAGCATTCCGGACGACCTGTACTATTTTCTGTCCGCCTCCACCCGGGATATGATGCGGTTTTTCCGGGGCATTTATCCCCGGTTCGATACCAAGCGGTACGAGGCTCTCAAGGACGTATTCACCACCATCAATGAAAAGCAGAGCATCCGCCGTCTGTCCAAAGGCATGCAAAAGCAGAGCGCTTTCTGGCTGGCCCTTTGCTGCAAGCCGGACATCCTGGTACTGGACGAGCCGGTGGACGGGCTGGACCCGGTGATGCGCCGGCAGGTGTGGAGCCTGCTGATGGGTGACGTGGCCGAGCACGGCACCACCGTGCTGGTGTCCTCCCACAACCTGCGGGAATTGGAGGATGTGTGCGACCATGTGGGTATCCTTTCCCGGGGAAAGGTGCTCATCGAGCGCTCCCTGAGCGCGCTGCAGGAGAATGTGGTGAAGATGCAGGTGGTCTTTCAGGAACGGGAGCTGCCCCAGCTGCCCGAAGACCTGCAGATTCTCCACGTATCCCACGTGGGACGCATCCACACTCTTATCATCCGGGGCAACGCCACCGAGATCACCAACCGGCTGGCGGCTTTTGCTCCCATTCTGCTGGAGGCACTGCCCCTGACGCTGGAGGAAATCTTTATTTATGAGCTGGGAGGTGAGGACTATGCGGTCCGTGACATCGTACTTTAACCCCACCCTGTTCCGCAAAAACCTGGCCCGTTTCTGGCCCATCTGGGGGCTGTACGGACTCATCTGGCTGTTTTTGCTGCCCATCGGCATCCTGCTGGAGAGCGCGGAGGGCTGGACACTGGTCCGGGCCCATGAGCTTCCCCTGCAGTATCTGGAAGAAAACGCCTGGTTCAGCCCGGCGACCTTCACCGCTCTGATCTTTTCCATTCTGGCCGCCATGGCGGTGTTTTCCTACCTCTATAACAGCCGCTCGGTGGGGCTGTTCCACGCCCTGCCTCTGCGGCGGGAGGGGCTGTTCCTCACCAACTACCTGTCGGGGCTGTGTTTTTTCCTGGCGCCTAATCTGATCGTCTTTCTGCTGGCCCTGGCCGCCGAGGCGGCTCAGGGTGCGGTGGTGCTCTACAGTCTGGCCATATGGCTGGTGGTACAGAGCCTGCTGTGTCTGTTTTTCTATTCCTTCGCCGTGTTCTGCGCCATGTTTACCGGCCATATTCTGGCCCTGCCCGTGTTTTACGGCATTCTCAATCTTCTGGCCGCCGCGCTGGCCTCCTTGCTGGAGCGCATGGCCGGAAAGCTGCTCTTCGGCTTTGAGAGCACCGGCTGGCTGGTGGCAATGGCCGACTGGTTTACCCCTCTGCTGCTCTTCTCCAACCGTACGGGGATTACCTATCCGTTGGATGCCAACGGCTCCTATTTGTTTGACAGCGCCCATTATTACGGTCTGGGCTATGTGATCCTCTACGCCTTCTTCGGCCTGGGCCTGGCTGTGCTGGCCCTGCTGGTCTACCGCCGCCGACAGCTGGAACGGGCCGGAGATGTGGTGAGTGTGGGCTGGGTCCGGCCGGTGTTCAAGTACGGCGTGGCCTTCTGCTGCGCGGTGAGCCTGGGCACTGCCCTCCACTCCACCCTCTCTTCCCTGCTGCCCTCGGGAACCTGGCCCCTGTTGGCGCTGATGCTGCTGTGCGGCGCAGTGGGCTACTTCATTGCCGAGATGCTGCTGCGCAAGAGCTTCCGCATCTTCTCCCACAGCTGGAAGGGCTGCGTAGCCTTTCTGTGCTGCCTGGGCGTAGCCATGTGTGTGCTGGAGCTGGATCTGCCCGGTTTTGAGAACCGGGTCCCCGACTCCTCCCAGGTGACCTGCGCCTCCATCTCCCGTGTATACTCTGCCCCCCATGACCGCCTGTGGTACGGCTATTATAAGCTGGACGACCCGGAGGAGCTGGAGGCACTCACGGACCTGCACCGCTCCATCGTGGCACATAAGGCCGAACTGGAAAACGACCCCAATCTGCATAGCGAGGACTGGATCTACAACGATGAGGGGGCAAACGTTCAGACCCAGGGTTCCACCTCCCTGCGCATCTGCTATACCCTGGCCGACGGGAGCGAGCTGATCCGCAGCTATGATCTCCCCCTCACTCCCGAACTGCTGGAGGATCCGGATACCCCCGCCGCCCAGCTCTCGGCGCTCATCAATCAGCCCGGTCTGCTGGAAGAGAGCTACTTCTCCGACGTGGATGAAAACAGCCGGCTCATCGACGCCTCCCTCTGCGATCTCTACGATCCCGACAGTGACAGCTATTATACCGTCTACTTCACGGGAGATACGCTGGAGCGGTTGCTGGAGGCCATCCGGGCTGATCTGGCCGATGGCTCTCTTGGCCGGCGCTATCTGCTGGAGGACCAGCAACGGCTGGATAACTGTTATTACTGTGACCTCTCCCTCACTTTCCTGGCCGAGGGTGCCCCTGTGGATGAGGCCTGCACCATTACTATCACCCCCCAGACCACTGCCACCCGCACCCTGGAAGTGCTCACCCAGTACGGCGGTGTGGAACTCTCTCACATGCTGACGCAGTCCCAGTTTAAAACCCGGACCTCGCAATAACAGCCATATGACACGGAGCAGTTCACAAATGTGGACTGCTCCGTGTCTTTTCCGTTTGTGCAAATCGTTAATTTTTTAACAAAACCAAGGAAATGGACGTTTTACATACGCTCTGTAGTTGCTTTTTCACAAACGGCGAGGTATAATCGGTGGTGAAGTCAGCTTTTTTGTTCCGGAAATTGAAACTACATCTGGAGGTATGCACCATGAAAGAAGTCTATGTTGTTAATTGCTGCCGTACTGCGGTCGGCTCCTTCGGCGGCAGCCTGAAGGATACTCCCGCCTCCGATCTGGGCGCTGTTGTGGTCAAAGAGGCGCTCACCCGCTCCGGGCTGAAGCCTGAGCAGGTGGATGAGCTGATGTTCGGCTGTATCCTCACCGCGGCTCAGGGGCAGAACCCCGCCCGTCAGGTGGGTGTGAAGGCCGGCCTGCCCTACTCCGTTCCCGCCTATACGGTCGGCATGGTGTGTGGCTCCGGTATGAAGAGCGTCATTGAGGGCGCCCGCGCCATTATGGCCGGTGACGCCGACGTGATTGTGGCCGGCGGTACCGAGAACATGTCTGCCGCTCCTTACGCCCTCCCCGCCGAGCGCTGGGGCGCCCGCATGGGCGACAAGAAGGTCGTGGACACCATGATCAAGGACGGCCTGTGGGACGCTTACAACAACTATCATATGGGCACCACCGCCGAGAACATTGCCGACGTGTGGGGCATCACCCGTGAGGAGATGGACGCCTTCGCCGCTTCCTCTCAGCAGAAAACCGAGGCTGCCATGGCCGCCGGCAAGTTTGCGGACGAGATCGTACCCGTTATGATCAAGAAGAAGAAGGAAATGGTGGAGTTCAAGGTGGACGAGTTCCCCCGCGCCGGTGTCACCGCTGAGAGCATTGCCAAGCTGAAGGGCGCCTTCCCCGTTGGTCCCGAGGGCGTGGAGGACGAGATCGTCCACACCTTTGAGCCCACCCAGGTCCACGCTGACGACGCCCGCAAGCACGTCCAGCGCGTCACCGCCGCCAACGCCTCCGGCATCAATGACGGCGCTGCCGCCATCGTGCTGGCCAGCGGCGAAGCTGTGGAGAAATACGGTCTGAAGCCCATGGCCAAGCTGGTCAGCTGGGGCCAGGGCGGTGTCGATCCCAAGATCATGGGCGTGGGCCCCGTGCCCGCCTCCCGTCAGGCCATGACCAAGGCCGGCCTGAAGATCGAGGACATCGACCTGGTGGAGGCCAACGAGGCCTTTGCCGCCCAGTCCATCGCCGTCGCCCGTGAGCTGGGCTTCGATATGGACAAGGTCAACGTCAACGGCGGCGCCATCTCCATCGGCCACCCCGTGGGCGCTTCCGGCGCACGCATCATTGTCACCCTGCTGCATGAGATGGCCAAGCGTCCCGAGGCCAAGCGCGGCCTGGCCACCCTGTGCATCGGCGGCGGCATGGGCGTTGCCACCATCTTTGAGAAGTGCTGAGACACCGTCTCTCACATATCAACTAAACGATAGGAGGAAACACCATTGGCTAAATTTGTTTCCCTGGAAGAGGCTGTGGCGCTCATTCCCGATGGCGCCACCATCATGTGCGGCGGTTTTATGGGCTGCGGCAATGCCCACAAGATTATCGACGCCCTGTCCAAATCCGGCAAGGGCAACTTCACTCTGATCTCCAATGACGCCTCTCAGCCCGGCGGTCCTCTGGGCGAGGATTACTACGGCGTGGCCAAGCTGGTCCACAACGGCCAGATCAGCCACCTGATCGCCACCCACGTGGGCCTCAATCCCGAGGTTGCCGTTCGTATGCATGACGGTTCCATGAAGGTGGATCTCATCCCCCAGGGCTCCCTGGCTGAGATGATCCGGGCCGGCGGCGCCGGTCTGGGCGGCGTGCTCACTCCCACTGGCGTCGGCACCATTGTGGAGGACAACAAGGACTTTGTCCTGGGCAAGGTCACCGTGGACGGCCGCGAGTACCTGCACATGCGCCCGCTGCGGGCCGATGTGGCGATCATCTGCGGTCACAAGATCGACAAGGCCGGCAACGTCTGGTACAAGGGCACCACCCGGAACTTCAGCCTGCCCATGGCTACTGCCGCCGACCTGGTCATCGCCGAGGCCGACGAGGTCGTGGAGATCGGCGAGATTGCGCCGGAGAACGTGCATACCTACGGCGTGTTCGTGGACTACGTTGTGGATGGAGGGAAGGCATAATGGATCGTTCTGAAATCAAGGGCTTTATCGCCAAGCGCGTCGCCAAGGAGCTCAAGGACGGCGATGTGGTCAACCTGGGCATCGGCCTGCCCACCCTGGTCCCCCAGTACCTGCCCGAGGGCGTCCATGTCACTCTCCAGTCCGAGAACGGCATCATTGGTACCGGCACCCTGACCGAGGAGAACAAGGATCCTCTGTACGTCACTGACGCTGGCGGCGCTCCGGCTGCCGTGGCCCCCGGCGGCGTGTTTATCGACTCCTGCTCCTCTTTCGGCCTGATCCGCGGCGGCCATGTGGACGCCACCATCCTGGGCGGCCTGGAAGTGGACGAGGAGGGCTCTCTCTCCAACTGGATCATTCCCGGCAAGAAGGTGCCCGGCATGGGCGGCGCCATGGACCTGCTGGTGGGCGCCAAGCACGTCATCGTGGCCATGGAGCACACTGCCAAGGGCAATCCCAAGATCCTGAAGAAGTGCCGCCTGCCCTACACCGCCGTGCACTGCATCACCAAGATCATCACCGAGATGGGCGTGATGAATGTCACCGACAAGGGCCTTGAGCTGGTGGAGTACAACCCCGAGTTTACTGTGGAGCAGATTCAGGCCGCCACTGAGGCTACCCTGATCATCTCCCCCGATCTCAAGCCCATGTGCTGATTATAAAAAAAGACCTGCGGTTAAAACCGCAGGTCTTTTTTTATGCTTTCCCCACAAACTTGTGGGCCTCATCCACCGCCCGCTCCACGGCATTGAGGATGTTCTCATAGCCGGTGCAGCGGCACAGGTGGCCGGAGATGAGCTTGCGCAGCTCGTCCCGGGTATATCGCTTGCCGGAGCCCACGATCTCCACCGCCGACATGATGATGCCGGGGGTGCAGAAGCCGCACTGGATGGCGGCCTCCTCCACAAAGGCCTTCTGCAGCGGAGTCAGCTCTCCGTTCTCGTTCTGGAGTCCCTCCACGGTGAGGATGGTCTTGCCCTGGGCCCAGACGGACAGGTAGATGCAGGAATCGATGGCTACCCCGTCTACCAGGACCGTACAGGCTCCGCACTCCCCCACCTCACAGCCTTTCTTCACACTGGTGAGGCCCAGCCGCTCCCGCAGGGTGTCCGCCAGGGACTCCCGGGGGTCAATGCCCACTTCCACCGGCTTGTTGTTCACGGTACAGTGCAGAACTTCCATCATACCTGAGCCCCTCCCTTCCGCGCCGCTTCCCGCAGCGCCCGGCCGGACAGCTCCTCCACCAGCTGGAGGCGGAACTCCCGGGACGCCCGCCAACTGGTGCGTGGATTTACGTCCTGGAGGGCGGCCTTGCCGATGTCCTCGATGGCCTGCCCAATGGGCAGGCCGGACACCGCCGCCTCGGCGGCGGGTGAGCGCATGGGTACCGGCCCGGCCACGCCGAAGGCCAGCTTGACAGTCTCGGCGGTCTGCTTGTCTGCGCTCAGCTTTACCAGGCAGCTCACCCCCAGGGTGGCAATGTCCATAGCGCTGCGCTGGGCGTACTTGATGTAGTGGCCGGTAAAGCCCGCATAGCTTTCCCGGGGAATGATGATTTTTACCAGCAGCTCGTCGTGGGCCAGGTCCACCTTGCCCACCCCCTTGTACCACTGGGAGATGGGCACCCGCCGCTCTCCCGCCGGGCCCCGGACCACCATGACAGCGTCCAGCGCCATGAGGGTGGAGGCTGAGTCGGCGGAGGTGATGCCGTTGCACACGTTGCCGCCGATGGTGCCCGCCGCACGCAGCTGAGGTCCGCCGGCCTGGTCGGTGGCCTCCCCCAATACGGGGACACTCTGGCGGATCACGTCGCTGAAGGTCACGTCCCGGAAGGTAGACAGGGGGCCGATCTCCACATCGCCGTTGTCCGCCAGGGCGATGCTCTTCAGCTCCTCCCCCAGCTCGTGGATGGACACCAGGGAACAGCCGGCCAGTTTACCCTCCCGGATCTTGATGAGTACGTCGGTGCCGCCGGCGATAACCACAGCAGCAGGATCGGCCTGAAGGGCCCGGATGGCATCCGCCACCGATGTGGCCGAGTAAATGGAACCAATATCATACATGGCCGATCAGCCCTCCTTTTGTAAATTCCTCCACCAGCTTCTGGGGGGACAGGGGCAGGGTATTCACCGCCACGCCGGTGGCATTGAGCACCGCGTTGCGGATGGCAGGAGCCACCGGGATCACCGGCGGCTCGCCCAGGGCCTTGTTGCCGAAGGGACCGGAGGGGTCGTCGGTCTCCACAAACAGAGCGGTCAGGTCCGGGTGGTCCATGGAGGTAGGCATCTTGTAGTCCAGCAGGTTGCCGTTAAGCAGCCGGCCGGTTTTGGGATCAAACTTCATCTCCTCGGTGAGGGCATAGCCGATGCCCATGCTCATGCCGCCGTGGACCTGGGCCGCCGCCAGGGCGGGGTTAATGAGCCTGCCCGAGTCGTGGACGTTGATCATCCGCAGTACCTTTACCTTTCCCAGGGGAATATCCACCTCCACCTCGGCAAAGCAGCAGCCGAAGGCGAAGGTATTTTCCTTGCAGTGGTTGGTGCCCTCGGCGGTGATGTGGACACTGTGCTCCAGGGAGTAGAAGGCGGTGGTGGCCAGCTCCTCCAGGGAGATGAGCCGCTCCCCCGCGCCGTTGGTGACAAACCGCTCCGAAATGGTCAGATCCTTTGCCTCTGGGAAGAGCTCGGCGGCGTAGTCGAGCAGCTTCTGGCGGAACTCCAGGCCCACCTTTTTGATGGCCTTGCCGGTGACATAGGTCTGCCGGGAGGCATAGGCCCCGGTGTCAAAGGGGGCGGTGTCGGTGTCCTGGAAGGAGACGATATGCACATCCTCCGTGGGGATGCCGATGGCCTCGGCGGCCATCTGGGAGAAGACGGTGTCGCCCCCCTGTCCAATCTCGGTGGCTCCCAGGTGGAGCTGCACCGTGCCGTCCTGGTTGAGCACCAGCCGGGCGGAGGCCGTTTCCAGGGAAATGGGATACACGCCGGTCTTATAGGAGAAGCAGGCCATGCCCACGCCCCGGCGCACCGGGCCGGTCTGGTCTTTGTAGCGCGCCCGCAGCTCCTCCCAGCCGATGGCCTGGGCCCCCTTCTGGATGCACTCTTTCAGGCCGGTGGAGTGGCAAGTGATGCCGTTGAAGGGATCTACATACCCCAGGGGCATGAGGTTCTTCAGCCGGAACGCGATGGGGTCCAGCTCCATTGCCCGGGCAATGTCCTCCATCATGCACTCCACGGCAAAGTTGCACTGGGGGATGCCGTATCCCCGCATGGCGCCAGGGGCGGGCCGGTTGGTGTACACCGTGTAGGCGGTGGAGTGGTGACCGATCCGGTCCAGATAGAGCTGGCGGAACCCAGTGACCGAGTTGGCCACGATGGAGTGGCCGTGGGAGGCGTAGCCCCCCTGGTTGGAAATGGCGGTGCAGGACCGTGCCATCAGGTTCCCATCCCGGTCCACCGCCGCCGCCACGTCGAAGGAGATGGGGTGGCGGGAGCGGGTATTCTGGAAGGTCTCTTCCCGGGAAATATCCAGCCGGACACACCTGCCCCCCACCTGAGTGGTGAGCCAGGCATTGAGGGGCTCGTAGAGCACCTCCTGCTTGTTGCCGAAGCCGCCGCCGATGTAGGGCTTCACCACCCGGATCTTTCCCCAGCCAATACCCAGCGCCTGGCCGATGACCCGGCGGACGATGTGGGGAATCTGGGTGGAGGTAACCACGTGGATGCGCCCGGCCTCCATCCATGCAAAGGAGACCGGGTTTTCAATGTGGCAGTGCTGGACCTGTTGGGTCTCATACCGGCCCCGGAACTGGAAAAAGTCCGGGCTGTCCAGCACCTGCTCCACCGTTTCGAACCGGTCGTCCGAGATGGAGGTACGCAGGTCCATTTTGGCCAGGATATTATCCGGATGTTCCGCGTGGATGGGAGTCGCGCCCTCGGCCATGGCCTGCTCCGGCTCCAGCAGGACGGGATACTCCTCATACTCCACCCGGATGAGCTTCAATGCCCGGCGGGCGGTGATGGCGTCCTCGGCCACCACAGCCGCAATGTCATCCCCGTAGATCCGCACCCGGCGGTTGAGGAGCTTCCGGTCAGCCACGTCCTGATGGGCCTTTTCTACGCTCCAGGGGTGACCGGGGGTGGGATACTGAATATCCGGCACGTCAAAACAGGTCAATACCTTCACCACGCCCGGCAGGGCCTGAGCGGCGGAGATATCCATTGCCTTGACCCAGCCGTTGGCAATGGTGCTGTGGAGCACCGCCGCCTCCAGCACCGGGCGGGGGCAGAGATCATCGGTATATTTGGCCCGTCCGGTCACCTTATCGGCCCCGTCCACCCGGGGAATGCTTCGCCCGACTTCCATAGGGGCACCTCCTTTTCCTCGTTTGAACCAGTATAGCGCATTGTGTAAAAAAAAGAAAGGGACATCTGTTCCAACCTTCTTTTTTGTTTGATATGCCGACAATCGGTTTGATTTCGCTTGATTTATTCCCGCCATGTGCTATCATGAGAGCAAGGCAATCCAACGTAAGGAGGCTAAGCTATGATCGATCTGACCCTGTGCCGGGAACAGCTGGAGCACAACATCGGCAAGGCCCGGGAATGTGGAGTGGTTATCCCCACCTTCGAGAATATGAAGCACCCGGAGACCGTGCCGGAGGTCATCCGCGCCCGGCTGAATGGGGTGGGTCTGTGGGACGTGGACCCGCTGAACCTGTTCCGCATCACCTGGAAGAACGAGCCCGTGCCCTCCGGCGGTCTCTACCGCAGCGTGCCCAATTACATCGAACTTCCCCCCGCCCTCACCGGCGTTCCCGCCCGCATCATTGCCCTGGTGGGCAAGTGGTTCCCCACCGGCTGCCACAAGGTGGGCGCCTCCTTCGGGTGTCTGGTGCCCCGGCTGGTTACCGGCCAGTTCGACGCCACTTGGCAGCGGGCGGTGTGGCCCTCCACCGGCAATTACTGCCGGGGCGGCGCCTTCAACTCCAAGCTGCTGGGGGTCCGGTCGGTGGCCATCCTCCCCGCCGGCATGAGCCGGGAGCGGTTCGACTGGCTGCGCCAGATCGCCGGGGAGATCATCGCCACGCCCGGGTCGGAGTCCAACGTAAAGGAGATCTTTGACAAGACCAACGAGCTACGGCGAGAGCCAGACTGTATGATCTTCAACCAGTTTGAGGAGATGGGCAACCACCTGTGGCACTACCAGGTCACCGGCAGCGCCATTGCTGAGACCTTTGAGGCCATACGCCGCCCGGGTGACCGGTTGGCGGGTGCCTGCTTTACCTCCGGCTCCGCCGGCACCATCGGCTGCGGGGACTACCTCAAAGAGGTCTATCCCCAGATGAAGCTGGCGGTGGGTGAGGCCCTCCAGTGCCCCACCATCCTGGAAAACGGCTTTGGCGACCACCGCATCGAGGGCATCGGCGACAAGCACATCCCCTGGATCCACAATGTAAAGAACACCGACATGGTCATCGACATCGACGACAATGACCCGCTGACCCTGCTGCGGCTGTTCAATGAGCCGGCGGGCCGGGCCTGCCTGAAGGAGGCCGGCGTGGCGGAGGAGGTGCTGGACCAGCTCCCCCTGCTGGGCATTTCGGGCATCGCCAACGTGCTGTGCTGCGTGAAGCTGGCCAAGTACTACGAACTCACGGAACATGACGTGGTGTGTACCGTGCTCACCGACTCCTCCGACATGTACCGCTCCCGTCTGGCTGAGATGGCGGAAAAGCACGGTCCCTACTCCGACCGTGCCGCCGCGGTGGACTACGCCCTGCGCCTGCTGGGCCAGGACACCGACCACATGGCGGAGCTGGGTTACCGCGACCGCAAGCGGGTGCACAACCTGAAGTACTACACCTGGGTGGAACAGCAGGGCAAGGACCCTGAGGCGCTGGATGCGCTGTGGTATGGCACCACCTGGCAGGACGTACACCGGCAGGCCGACGCCCTGGATGAACTCATCCGCTCCTTTAACGAAGCCACCGGCGTGCTGGCCGGACTGTGAGGTTCGAATTATGCGGTACGTTCTGGGCGCCAAGTGCGTCAAATGCGGCAAAGAGTATGCCGCCGTCCCCGACCTCACCACCTGCACCTGCGGGGGCATTCTGGATATTCAGTACGACTACGCCGCCATCCGGCGGGACTTCTCACCCAAGGACCTGGCAGCCTGTTCCGACTGGTCCATGTGGCGCTACCGGCCCTTCCTGCCGGTGGAAGAGCGCTCCTCCCCGCCCCCGCTGCGGGTGGGCTGGTCCCCCCTCTACCGGGCTGACCGGCTGGCGGGAGAACTGGGGCTGAACACCCTGTACATCAAAGACGACGGTCTCAACCCCACCGCCTCGCTGAAGGACCGGGCCTCCGCCCTGGCCGTGGTCAAGGCCCGGGAGGCGGGGGCAGACACCATCGCCTGCTCCTCCACCGGCAACGCCGCCTCCTCCCTAGCGGGGAACGCGGCGGCGGCAGGGCTGGCCACCTACATTTTTGTGCCCGCTCGCGCTCCCAAGGGGAAGGTAGCCCAACTGCGCATTTTCGGCTCCACCGTCATCAGCGTGGACGGCTCCTATGAGGACACCTTTGAGCTGTCCAAAGCCGCCATCGGCCGCTGGGGCTGGTACAACCGCAACGCCGCCATCAACCCCTACCTCTCGGAAGGGAAAAAGACGGTGACCCTGGAGATTCTGGAGCAGCTGCACTGGCAGGCGCCCGACTATATTGCCCTGTCCGTGGGGGATGGGTGCACCATCGCCGGGGCCTGGAAGGGGCTCAAGGATCTGTACGCCGCTGGGTTTATCGACAAGCTGCCCCGGCTCATCGCCGTTCAGGCGGAGGGCTGCTGCCCCCTGAACCGGGCCATTCAGACCGGACAGCCCTGGCAGCCCATGGAGGAAAATACCCTGGCCGACTCCATCGCTGTAGGCGTGCCCCGCAACCCGGATAAGGCCCTCCATGCCATCCGGGAATCCCACGGCGTAGCGGTGAATGTCTCTGATGAGGAGATCCTTTCCGCCATGCGACTGCTGGGCCGCACCCAGGGGGTGTTTGGGGAGCCTGCCGGGGTGACCGGCACCGCCGGTGTGAAAAAGGCCCTGGAGCTAGGGCTCATCTCCCCGGACAGCACGGTGGTGAGCATCGTCACCGGCAACGGTCTGAAGGACGTACAAAACGGCATCAAGGCCGCCGGAGAGCCCATGCTGGTCAAGCCGGACATGGACGCGCTGCTGGAGGCCTTTGCCCGCCGGGGCATCTGTCCCGCAACTTCAACAAGAAAGGAAACCGCACATGAATGACCACGCCGCCAAGGTGGGCGTCTGGGCCTACCTTCTCTTTACCGTAGCCAGCTTCCTGCTGGCCCTCTACCTGCTGCTCACGGGCGGCTACCGCTACAACCTCTCCCTGATAGGCCTGCCTATCTGGATGGGCTATACCGCCTTCACTATCGTCAAGAGCGTGGCCGATCTCATCGGCGCGCAGAACCGCACGGCCAACTTCACCCGTATGTTGGGCCGCTGGACCGATACCTTCGGTAAGCGGGGTCAGGCCCTGCTGCTGCTGGCCTTCATGACCGCCTCCACCGGTGTGATCAAGCTGGCCGTGCCGCTGGTGCTGCTGCAGCTGGGCCTCCAGTTCGCCTGAGCCGTGGCGGGAAAGGAGCCTTTGCCATGTCTATCCTTATTCAAAACGGCACCCTGCTCTGCCCCAACGGGCCGGTGAAGGCCGACCTGCGGGTGGAGGGGGAAACGATTGTCCAGATTGGCCCCTCCCTTCCCGTGGGGGACAGCCGGGTCATCGACGCCGCGGGCAAGCTGGTCTTCCCCGGCTTTATCGACACCCATACCCACTTTGAGATGAACAAGGGCACCATCCGGGAGACCGCCGACAACTGGACCACCGGTACCCGGGCTGCCCTGGCCGGCGGCACCACCTGCGTACTGGACTTTGCCGAGCCCCAGCGTGGGGCCTCCCTCCAGTCGGCGCTGGAGGAGTGGCACAGCCGGGCCGATGGCCACGCCAGCTGCCACTACGGTTTCCACATGACCATCAAGGACTGGGACAGCCGCATTTTGGAGGAAATTCCCCGGATGACCCAGCAGGGGGTCACCTCCTACAAGGTCTACCTAGCCTACGCCAACATCCGGGTAAGCGACGGTGTGGCCTATGAGGTCATTAAGGCAGTGGGCAAAGAAGGGGGCATTGTTGGCTGCCACTGTGAAAACGGCGACCTCATCGACGCCGCCGTGGCCGAGCTGAAAGCCGCCGGCAAACGCTCCCCCGCCAGCCACCCCCTGTCCCACACCGCCGCTATGGAGGCCGAGGCCGTCACCCGCTGGCTGGCTCTGGCCGAGCAGGCGGGGTATCCGGTGAACGTGGTCCACCTGTCTACCCGGCGCGGTCTGGAGGCCGCCCGGGCCGCCCGCAGGCGGGGCCAGAAGGTGTATCTGGAGACTTGTCCCCAGTATCTCACCCTCACCGAGGAGAAGTACCGCCTGCCCGGCTTTGAGGGCGCCAAGTACGTCTGCGCCCCTCCCCTGCGTCCTCAGTCCGATGTGGATGCCCTGTGGCAGGCCCTGGAGGGCGGCGAGATCGACACCATCGGCACCGACCACTGCTCTTTCCGCTATGAGCCCACCAAGATGCTGGGCAAGGACGACTTCTCCGCCATCCCCGGGGGCATCCCGGGCACGGAGCACCGCCCTGCTCTGCTGTACACCTATGGGGTGAAATCCGGGCGCATCACTGCCCACCAGATGATGCTGGCTCTGTCCCAGCGCCCCGCCCAGCTGTTCGGCATGTTCCCTCAAAAGGGAGCCCTGGCGGTTGGGAGCGACGCGGACCTCGTCATTTTTGACCCCAACCACCTCTGGACCATCACGGCCGGGGAGCAGTACCAGAACGTGGACTATACCCCCTATGAGGGGCTGGAGATGGCGGGCCGGACCGACACCGTGCTCCTCAGCGGCCAGGTGGCTGTGGAAGACGGCCGGGTGACCGCCGAGGGGCTGGGACGTTACGTCCACCGGGGGCCCGCCGGGTTCTGGCGATGAAGCTGGGTGCCATCCTCATGGCCTCGGGGGCCGGGCGGCGCTTTGGGGGCAACAAGCTGCTGCGTGAAGTGGAGGGAATCCCCCTCTACCGCCGGGCCATGAACGCCCTGGCCGGAGCCGGTCTGGACCGGGTTGCGGTCTGTTCTCCCTACACCGAAATCCTGTCAGCTGGGGAAAACTGCGGTTTTCTCCCCCTGTTTAACGCCGGCGCAGCGGAGGGGATCTCCGCCTCCATCCGCCTGGGTATGACCGCCATGGAGGGCATGGACGGTGTGCTCTTCGCCGTGTGTGACCAGCCTTTTTTGACCACAAACAGTATTATTCATCTATTGAATTCCTTTCAGCAATCAAAAACCGCCATCTGCGCCCTGTCCTGGCAGGGACAAAAGGGTAATCCGGTGGTATTCCCCGCAGATCTCTTCGGAGAGCTGTCCGCTCTCGCCGGGGACACCGGCGGCGGTGCAGTGATCCGCCGCCACCCGGACCGGCTGGTTCTGGTGGAGGCCTTTTCCCCAAAGGAGCTCTCCGATGTGGATAAACCGGAGGACCTGCATGCATAACAAAACCGGGCGTCTCCCGCTGGGAGGCGCCCGGTTTTTCTGTTCAGTCCAGGGGAAAGGTCTCGCCCAAAAGGGTCAGTGCCGTCAGATTCTTTAGGTCTATTGGAGTTTCATAGCTCCAAATGCCGCAGCTCAGTCCGGTATCAGCATTGAAGTTCATATAGTCCAGGGGCACGCCGGCCGTCTCTCCCGCCCGGTCCGTGACCCAGACCGGGAACCAGTTTTTATCCCCATCCCGGAAAAAGACGGCAATGTTCATGCCCGAGACCTCGATGCGCTCCACGTAGAATCCGTCCGCCAGGGTACGGCCCACCTGTATGATTTTCTGTTCCGCTGCCTTCAGCTCCACCGGCAGGGTCCACGTTCCCTCGATGGTCTCCTCCGGGCCCCGGTAGGGACCATACACCCGGATGAACGCGATGTCTGCCACGTCCGCCTGGGTGATCCCTTCAATCAGGCTGTCCACGCCCCTCGCCACGGCGGTCTGAGCTTTGGTGGTCCCTATCTGTTCCCCAGCAGCGTTATAGGGCACCGCCAGCAGAGCATCGTTCGAGTAGCCCTCTGCCAGGGTCAAACGAATGTGGAAGTTTCCTTCCCCGTCAAAGCCCATAGAGGAGATGGACACTACGTCCGTATCCGGGCTGGTCTGTGGGTTTTGGCCCGCCTTTAGCACCACTTCTCCCTCCGCCGTGGTCTCCGTTTCCAGAGGCTTCTCCGGCACTACGGGCTCAAAGCGGCCGTCCCAGAGCATATAATAGGCCGGGTCGATCTCCAACACCTCCAGCTCCACGGGCTGGCTGGTGTCCACGCCCTCTACGCTGGTCTCCATCAGAAGGGTGCCGCTGTCGGCGTCGTAGGAGACCACGTGACTGCCCAGGGCGACCCCACCCAACGTGGTCCCCTTCAGCCAGGCATGCACCCGGGTGTGGTCGTTGAACCGTCCGCCCTTTTGGTCGGTGAGGGTATAGTACACCCTGGCGGTATAGCCGTCGCTGACGGCGCTGAGCAGCTCCAGCCGGATGCCCTGACCGGTGGCAGTCCCCTCTACCTCCCGGGCAAAGGGAGCATAGGGCCCCAGGTGTGCCTCCAGCGTCTGCCACAGGCTGGGCCCGGCAGCCAGGGCCGACACGGCCAGCGCCGCGCACAATACGACGGTGGCCACCGCCCGGCGGCCCGGCCGATAATGGGTCGGTTCCCGGGTCTCCGGCAGGCCCTGCTTGGCCTGCTCCACCATCCAGCGCAGGCGGGCCATCTGCTCCGGATTGGGCCCTATGGCGTTCAGCTCCTGTTTATATTCCTGCTTCCACATCGCCCGCTCCCCCTTTCAGCATCTGACTCAGCAACAGCCTGCCCCGCCGCAGCCAAGTGCGCACAGTGGCCTCCTTCTTTCCCATTACCCGGGCAATCTGGGCGGTGGTCAGCTCCTCATAGTAGTAAAGGTGCACCGGCACCCGGTACTTCTCCGGCAGCGCCAGCACTGCCTCCAACACGCCACATTCCGCCGGTTCCGGGGCGGACAAGTCCTCGCTGAGGGGCAAATCGTGCCGCCGCCATGGCGTCCGGTACAGGTCCGCTACGCACCCCAGGGCCACGTGGATCAGCCAGGCTTTGGCGTGCTCCTCGCTCTCCAGCACCGGGCGGCGGCGCACCAGGCGCAGAAAGGTCTCCTGCATCACGTCCTCCGCATCGGCCCGGCTGCCCGTGCGGGCAAACGCCAGGCGATACACCGCCGGACCATACCGTCCGGCCAGATCCCCCGGATCGTACTCCAAAGCCATCGTCTCATCCCCTTTCTGCCCTTTATCCGCAGCAGCAGGCAAAAATGTTTCACTGTTTCTTCTTTTTATTTGTAATGTAATTCTACTTTACAGCATTTTCCCGTTTTGTCGAAGCCGTTGGAACGGAGGCGAGCCTCAGCCTAGGGCGATGGGAGTCCCACCGACGGTAATGTAGTCAATGGTCTCCAGCGTGATGGGCTCATCAAATCGCCAGACCTCCCAGCGCGTCCCGTCCCGGTCCTGGGTCGCCATCAGGCTCACCGACTGCAACGCAGCGCCATCCTTGCAGAATACCTCCACCGGTTGTATTTGCTCCAGAGGTTCTGCGGCATCTCCTACCACCGTTACCCCTAGGCAGGAGATACGTACCTCCCGCGCATAGCCGTCCGTCTGATTGGGATCCAGGGCGATTACCCGCTCACGGGCCCGCTCCAGTTCCAGTGGAAGGACCCATTCTCCCCGCAGCGCAGGCTCGCCCGAGGAGCAGGACGCATTGACCGCCAGAGTATGGACTTCGGACAACTGCTCAGGGCCGATCTCTTCCAGCACACACTCCCAGCCGTCCTCCAGCGCCAGTGTGCGGCAGCTACTCAGCGGTGTACCGTCCCGGTCCATAGGGATCACTGTCATTCCCTCGCATTGCCGGTCTGAGTCCCACCGCAGCCGGACATGGAGACAGCCGTCCCGGCCAAACCCTATGGAGCTGATGCTGTAATCCGGAGCGTCCGGGTTCGTCTGTGGATTCTGGCCGGGCAGAAGCACCTCTTCCAGTCCATCCCCGGTGCTCTCCAGTGTCTGTGTCGTTTCAGGCGGCGCAAACAGCGTCTCCTCCTCCCAGTGTTCCGCAGGGTCAATACTGGTAAGCACCAGTTCCAGCCCATCCTTGGGCAGCTCCTCCGTGTCCTGCTCCAGCTCCAGCAGCAGAGTGTGGCTCTCCTCCTCCCATTCCAAGGTGTGGCAGGAGACTGCGATCTCGTCCTCCGCATCGTTGCGCAGCCGGGCACGTACGGTGGTATGGTCATTGAGCCGGTCGCCCTCCAGATCTGTCAGGGTCGCATAGACCCGGAACCCGGCACCGTCGGCAATACCGCTTTGCAGCTCAACACGGATGCCCTGCTCCACCGCAGTGCCCTCCATAGGCTGAACATAAGGTGCAAAGCCGCCCAGATGCTGTTCCAGCTGCGCCCACAGCGTGGGACCAGCCGCCAGGGCGGACACAGCCAGCACGGCGCACAACCCCACCGCTGCCACGGCCCGCCGCCGCCCCTGCCAACTGCGGCGCGGCGGAAGCTTGTCAGCCTCCAGCAAAGCATTCAGCCGCTCCAGCGCTGCCTGACCGGGCATAAGGCCATCCATTTCCCGCCTATAGTCGTTCTGAAACATTGTCGTCCTCCTCCAGATATTGCCGCAGCAATGCCCGAGCCCGGAACAGCCGGGACTTTACCGTACCCTCACTCTTGCCCAGTATGGAAGCGATCTCTGCTATGCTCAGTTCCTCATAGTAATACAGATGCACTACGATACGGTACTTGGGTGGCAGTGCCAGCACCGCTTCCACCACGCCCCCTTCCTCCCGCTCGGGAGCAGGCAGCGTATCGGGCAGCGGCTGTTCTCTCCGCCGCCGGGAGAGCCGAAACAGATCATTGGTGCAGTTGATTGCCACACGCAGCAACCAGGCTTTGGCATGCTCCTGACTGTCAAAGTCCGGTCGGGCACGCAGCAGGCGGACAAAAACCTCCTGCATCACGTCCTCCGCGTCGATCTGACTGCCCGTGCGGGCATAGGCCAGGCGGAAGATGGTCTTGGCATACTGCCGGGCCAGTTCCGCCGGGTCGTTCCACGCTTGGTTCAACTCCGCCCCCTCCTTTCTCTTTCTTATACGCTCCAGAAGGCGGTTTGGTTTCCTGTTTCAGACAAAAAAGCCGCCGGGCGGCTGCCCGGCGGCTTTTTTTACACGTTTATGGTCTCTTCCGCGGCGGCGCGGAACACCGCTTCCACATCCGCTTTCTCCGCGTGCCCCTCGTGGAGCTTAACGCCGTCCACATAATAACAGGGGACATAGTAGTAATCAAAGGTGTCCGCATAGGCGGCCTCCGCCGCCTCATCCACCACCCGTAGGGGGATTTCCCTCCACTGAGGGTGCTCCTCCAACAACTCCTGCTGATAGCGCAGGGCCAGCCGGCAGTGGGGACAATTCTTCAGCACAAACAGCTGGATCGGTTTCATCGCTGCACCTCAAATTCCACGTCGATCTTCCCGCCGCACACCATGCCCAGCTCCTCGGCGGCGTGGGACAGATCGTAGTGTTTGCGCATCCGGGTCCCGCCATTCATCCACAGCTCCACAGCCTGCTGCTGGGCCAGATATTCCACCTCGCCGCCGCCGATGGTGCCCTCACAGGAGCCATCCGGATGCACCAGCATCCAGGTTCCCACACCTCGGGGGGCGGAACCATGTTTTTCTACAATGGTGCACAGTACTCCCGGCCCCTTCGGCGGAGGAACTGCGCCGGGCCCCAGAGCGGCCCGCACCTGGATGAGCTGGGCGGCGATGGCCACAGCGATCTCCGCCGGGCTCTGGGCTCCGATATCCAGACCGATGGGAGAGTACACTCCGTCCAGCACCTGCTGGTCAAAGCCCTCCTCCCGCAGGGACTTCATAACGGTGGCCACCTTGGTCTTGCTGCCGATCATGCCTGCGTAGGCGTACTGGCCCCGCAGCACGTGCTCCAGGCAGTCCCGGTCGTGGGCATGGCCCCGGCTGAGGATGACATAGTAGTCGCTGCTCCGGCTGCCCAGCTGGTCCAAAGCCTCCAGGAAGGGCATGCACAGCACTTCCCGTGCCATAGGGAAGCGCTCCCGGTTTGCAAAGTCCGCCCGGTCATCGATGACAAAGAGTTCAAAGTCCAGCCGCTGGGCGATCCAGGCCACCTGCAGGGATACGTGGCCGCCGCCGCACAGGATCAGTCGCTCCATATGCCCGCTCTCCTTCCGAAATATAAAAGTCCTTCCAATACGCCCCCGGCAATGGCCCGGGCCTTGTCCGACACGGTAAAGCAGTGGCGCACCTCACAGCGGGGATCGATGTCCCCCGCTTTCATCCCGGCGGTGACCTCCAATCCCGCCGGGAGCATTCCCCGGACAATACCGGTAATCTGGGCAGCTACCTCAGCCGTACCCACCCGGGCCACCACCTCGCCCTGCTCCACCTTCTGGCCGATCCGGGCCACCGGCTCGAATACGCCGCTGGCCGGAGCGCGGATGATGCGTCCCTCGGTGCAGCCGCCCACCTCACCGGGCACCCCGGTGTTGGGCATGGCCGCGCCCTGGGTGATAAGACGGCCCAGATCGTGGCCCCGCATGGTCTCGATCACCCCATGGCAGTCTACCCCGGCGGTAAACCCCGGCCCCAGGGCCAACACGACGGGGGCATCCGTAATGGCGGTACCCAGGTTGCGTTTGGCCATAACGGCATCCACCACCGCATCGAAGGGCATGTCCCTCAATACATGAGCCTCCGGATCACATAATACAGGGACCTCTCCCCGCTGCAGCACCAGCCGGGCCTCTCCGGCATCGGCCGCCCGGCAGGCCTGTACCCCTTCCACCAGGGCGCCGCCGTCGTACATGCACTGGCTGAAAGCCACCGTACGGCGTACGGCAGTGGGCCGGGCCAGGTCGGTCATGACCACCCGGAACCCCGCCCGGTGCAGCCGCACCGCGGTGCCGGTAGCCAGATCGCCCGCACCTTTGATCAAAATAAGCATCGTCCGCCTCGCTCCTCTTCCGTATAATAGGTAATGGCGCTCTGGATTCCCTGCTGGGCCAGCAGCGCACGAATCTGCCGGGCGTAATCCGCCCGCTGGGGCTCTTCCGTCTTGTTGAGCAGACAGCGGAAGGCCATCTCCTCCGCCACTCCTTTACGCCCTCCCTGGGGGCTGGCTAAAATCTCCGCCACATCCCAGGGGGTAATGAGGTCGGTGAGCTGCCGGTGGAGCAGTGCGCACACCAGCTCCGGCCGGTGGCATACCTCTCCGATGGATTCGCCTACGCTGTCCATACCGGCCACTGCCACCACCGCCCGGGCCTCAGGTGGAATAACCGGCTCATGGGCAGCGGGCACCTTCAGCGGCCGTGTACGGGCTCCGTCGGCCTCCACCACTACTACATCCGCCGCCGCCAGGCAGGGGGCAAGCGCCTCGGTCCCGGTGAGCTTACCCTCTTTCCCTATCCAGCCCACGGTAATGACGCCGCGGCGCTCCAGCAGGGCCCGCAGGCGGTTGGGGTCCGCCTCGTCTGTACAGAGCAGCCCTGGATGGGGCAGGATGTGAGTGGTGGTGGTGATGATCACCGTCCTTCCCGCGTCCCTGGCCTGCCGCGCCAGGGCGTAGAGAGTGGATGACTTACCTCCCGCACCCACCAGGGCCACCACCCGGTGGCGGTCCATATCCAGCGCCAGCGTTTCCCAGATGCCCATATGCTCAGCCTCCCATCAGATGCTCCAGCAAAATCTTTACGCCGATACCGATGAGCACCAGGCCGCCAGCCAGCTCCGCCCGGCGCTGGAACAGCCGCCCCAGCCGCCGGCCCGCCAGGCCGCCCACCACCGACAGAACAAAGGCCACCACGCCAATTACTGCGGCAGAGAGCAAAACATCCACCCGCATAAAAGCCATGGACACCCCCACAGCCAGCGCGTCAATACTGGTGGCAATGGCCAGCAGGCACAGCCGCCGGGCAGACAGGTCAGCCGGTGCCTCATCCTCCTCTCCGCCGCGCAGCGCCTCCCAGGCCATTTTCCCACCGATGGCAGCCAGCAGGGCGAAGGCCACCCAGTGGTCCACCGCCTGTATGTACTGGCTCACGCCCGCGCCCAGCACCCAGCCGATCAACGGCATGGCAAACTGAAACGCACCGAACCACAGACCCATCTTGACCGCCTGGCGTCCGCCGAAACCGGGGATGGAAATTCCGCTGGAAACCGAGACGGCAAAGGCATCCAAGGCCAGACTGACGGCAATGAGGAAAATCTCAATCAACTGTAATCACCTGTCACACAAAATTCAAATAAGCTGAAACAAATTATAGCATACGCACACAGGATATGCTATAACAAATAGAGAGATACCAACGAGACAGGAGGTCTTCATGGATCACGAATGCTATATGCGTCAGGCACTGGAGCTGGCCCGTCAGGCTATGGCTGAGGGCGAAGTGCCCGTGGGGTGCGTCATCGTCCGGGACGGCGTAGTGGTGGGACAGGGCCGCAACCGGCGGGAAACCGGGTACACCGCTTTGGGCCACGCAGAGATTGAAGCCATCCACCAGGCCTGTCAGACCCTGGGGGGCTGGCGGCTGGCCGGGTGCTCTCTCTACGTCACGCTGGAGCCCTGCCCCATGTGTGCCGGCGCTATTATCAACGCCCGTATTCCCGCTCTTTACTATGGAGCCAAGGACGACAAGGCCGGCTGCTGCGGGTCGGTCCTCAACCTCTTTGAAGAGCGTTTTAATCACCATCCCCGGATCTACAGCGGCATTCTTGGACAGGAGTGCGCCCAACTGCTCCAGAATTTTTTTCTAAATTTGCGCTGATTTAATTCTTTTGTAACAAACAGCGCTAGGTTTGTTAACATCCCTTTGCTATTATCATTTCCAGCAAGAGACAATGCTTCTTTTCATTCTATCCTCCAATCATAAGAAACGGGCAGCGGGTGAGCTCCGCTGCCCTGTTTCTTTGACCTCAACTTTACATAATATCCGAGATATTTAAAACTTCTGTAACACAACCTGTTTTATTCGTTAACATTTCTCGGTTATCATAACACTTGCAAGAGACAGTTTCTTTTCATTTCATTCATTGTATCCTCTTTCCTTCGACAGGGGCCGGACGTCAGGAGCAGGCGTCCGGTCCCCGTCGTTCTCTGCCCATTAAAAAGCCCTGGAACCAGATGGTTCCAGGGCTTTTGCAATTTACCGCAGGAGCTTACCGCTCCTCCCGGAAGTAGGCCAATCCCAGACTGGCCGGGGGCTGCTGCTCCCGATTGTTGCGCAGAGAAGTAAGCACCAGCACCACCACCGTTACCACGTAGGGCAGGATTTTGTAGAGCTGGGTGGGGAAAAAGGGCAGTACCAAGCGCAGATAGAGGATCATCAGTCCGCCGAAGAGTACCGATCCCCACAGGGCGCGGTAGGGGCTCCACAGGCAGAAGATGACCAGCGCCACGGCCAGCCAGCCCTCGCCGGACAGTCCTTCATGGTTCCACACGCAGCCGGCGGTGGTCATGATATACACCATGCCGCCCACAGCGGACAAGCCGCCCCCGATGATGGTGGAAAGGTACTTGTATCGAGTCACCGGGATACCGGCGGCATCGGCGGTGGCGGGAGACTCGCCCACCGCACGCAGATAGAGGCCTGAGCGGCTGCGATTGAGGTAAAGTCCCATTACCACCGCCACCACGATGGCCAGATAGACAAAGATGTTGTAGCTGAACACCAGCTGGCCCACCACAGGGATGTCCTGAAGGGCCTTGGGGAAGGGAGAATTCTGGAAGTAGCCCTTCAGCTCGTTGCTGACGGCCACAAAGCCCCCCTCCTTCACCCGCATCAGCTCGCCTACATACTGGCCCACGCCGGTGCCGAAGATTGCCAGGGCCAGACCGGTGACATTCTGGTTGGCCCGGAGGGTAATGGTAAGAAACGCGTAGATGAGTGCACCCAGGGCACCGGCGGCAAAGGCTGCCAGGATGGCCAGCACCACGGCCAGGGGACCGGACACCGCCGTACCCACGGCCTTTTCATAGTAGAACGCCGCGCCCAGACCCAGGGCGCCGCCCATGAACATCATGCCTTCCACGCCCAGGTTCAGGTTGCCGGATTTCTCCGACAAAATTTCACCCACGGTGCCGAAGAGCAGGGGCGCGCCGGTGATAACAGCGGCAGTGATCAGCGCAATAACCGGATTCATTCCCCTACCTCCTTCTGGTTCTTCCGGCTGCTGTGGGAGAAAATGAGCCGGTAGTTGATAAAGAATTCACACCCCAGCATGAAGAACAGCAGCACGCCGGTGATGACGTCCGAGATGGAAGCGGGTACCTGCATCTTGGTCTGCAGCGTATCCGCGCCCTTCTGGAGCACCGCCAGCATAGCAGAGATGCCCACCATGGCAAAGGGATTAAGCTGGGCCAGCCAGGCCACGGTAATGGCGGTAAAGCCCACTCCGGCGGCCACGCCGTCGTACAGCGTGTTGTTGGCGCCCGACACCAGCATGAAGCCCACGATGCCCGAAATAGCGCCCGAGAGGAACATGGTACGCATGATGATGAAGGGCACATTCATACCGGCATAGCGGGCGGTGTTCTCGCTCTCGCCCACCACGGCGATCTCGTAGCCCTGCTTGGTGTACTTCATGTACCAGAACATGACGAACACCAGCACCAGAACAATGATCCATCCGCAGTACACCCCCGCCACTTTGGGCAGGCAGGCGTTGGCCTCAAACTGGGCGATCTGCTGGCTGCCCCGGGGCATCTTTTCCCAGGGGCCGCCCTGCAGGTACTTGACAAAGCCGATGATGATGTAGTTCATCATCAGGGTGAACAGAGTCTCGTTAGTTCCCCAGCGGGCCTTGAAAAAGGCAGGAATGAGCGCCCAGATACCACCGCCGATGGCGCCGGCCACAAACATGAGCAGCAGCAGAGGGACCTGGGGCAGCTTATCTGCCCAGTACAGGGCAAAGTAGGTGGCGCACATGGCGCCGGCGGTAATCTGTCCCTCAGCGCCGATGTTCCAAAAACGCATTTTAAAGCAAGGGGCGATGGCCAGAGCCGTACCCAGCAGAGGAATGAAGTTTTTCACCGTCTGCCGGATGGCACTGGTCTTGCCCAGCGAGCCGGTGAGGATGGTGGCATACCCCTCCAGGGGGTTGTTGCCCGAAAGGAGCATCACCAGCCCCCCCACCACCAGAGCCAGCAGGATCGCGGCAATCCGGATGGCCCATTGGGCGCCGGGATTCATGTGCTCCCGCTTGGCCAGCCGGACCAGTGGGGTCCGGTGGGATGATGTGTTGTGCATCACGCGTTCTCCTTTCCGCCGCCCACGCGGGTCATGTACAGGCCAATCTCTTCCTTGGTGGCCGTACGGCCGTCCACGATACCGGAGACCTTGCCGCCGCACAGCACCAGGATGCGGTCACACAGCTCCAGCAGCACATCCAGATCCTCGCCTACCAGCACCACAGCCACACCCTTCATCTTCTGCTGGTTGAGCAGATGGTAAATGGTGTAGGAGGAGTTGATGTCCAGACCGCGCACCGGATAGGCGGTCATAAGTACGGTGGGGTTGGAGTCGATCTCGCGGCCCACCAGCACTTTCTGTACGTTGCCGCCGGACAGGCGGCGCACCGGGGTAGCCACCCCAGGGGTGACGATCTCCAGCTCCTGAATCAGGCGCTGAGCCAGAGCCTTGGGGGATTTGCGGTCCACCATGGGTCCGGGGTGGGCTTTGTAGGTCTTGAGCATCATGTTGTCTACCATGTTCATGCTGCCCACCAGGCCCATGCCCAAGCGGTCCTCCGGTACAAAGGCCAGGTTGACCCCGATCTTCTGGATCTGGCTGGGGGTCTTGCCCAGCAGCTCTTCCCCGTTGCGGTCCACCGGCACATGCTGGCCGGCAATCTCGCTGTTGGGGTGGGGCGGATAGTAAAGCACACTGCCCTTCTCTGTCCCCTGAAGCCCGGCCACCGCCTCCAGCAGTTCCTTCTGGCCGGAGCCGGCAATACCGGCAATGCCCAGGATTTCCCCGCCGAAGGCCTGGAAACTCACGCTGTCCAGCGTGCAGACCCCTTCCGGGCTGCGGCAGGTCAGATCCTTTACCTCCAGGCGCAGATCCCGGTACTTGGCCTCAGGCCGGTCGATGTTCAGACTCACCGCCCGGCCCACCATCATCTCAGTGAGGGCCTGGGGATCGGTGTCGGCGGTATTGACCGTTCCGATGTACTTGCCCTTGCGCAGCACCGCCACCTGGTCGGAGATCTCCATTACCTCGTGGAGCTTGTGGGTGATGATGACGATGGCCTTCCCGTCGGCCTTCATGTTGCGCAGCACGGCAAAGAGCTTGTCGGTCTCCTGAGGGGTAAGCACCGCAGTGGGCTCGTCCAGGATCAGGATATCGGCCCCCCGATAGAGCACCTTGACGATCTCCACCGTCTGCTTCTCCGATACGGACATGTCATAGACCTTTTTGTTGGGATCGATGTCAAATCCATAACGCTCGCTGATCTCCCGCACTTTGGCGGCCACAGCCTTTTTGTCAAACTTGCCCTTTTCGTCCAGACCCAGCACGATGTTCTCCGCGGCGGTAAACACGTCCACCAGCTTAAAGTGCTGGTGGATCATGCCGATCCCCAGATCAAAGGCGTCCTTGGGAGAGCGGATGGTGACTTCCCGTCCTCCTACATAAATGTGCCCTGCGTCCGGGAAGTAGATGCCGGAGATCATGTTCATCAGCGTGGTCTTACCGCTGCCGTTCTCTCCCAGCAGGGAGAGGATCTCGCCCCGCTTCACCTCCAGGTCGATGCCGTCGTTGGCCACCACGGTCCCAAACCGTTTGGTGATGCCCTGGAGCCGAATGGCGCTTACATTCTCCAAGCCACTCATCCTTTCTCTGTCGCTGTAACCGTTGTCTCACGGTTGGATTATAGCAAATTTCCCCTCTCCCGTAAATCGACCAACGGGAAAAAAGATGGAAAATCTCCCGTTTCCCGGGAAACTCCTTACGCAAAATGCCCGTCCGGCCGGACGGGCATTTTGCACGCGGGAGGCGTGCCTCTTCAGGCTTACTCCACAGTGATGCCGTCAATGACCCAGCAGAACTGGGGGGCGGACAGGCCGCCGCTGGCCACATCGGACTCCACATAGTGCTCACCCTCGGCCAGGCTCCAGGCGCTGCCGTCAAAGGTGTTGGTGCCGGTCATAGGACCAGTGAAGACATACATGCCGCCGGCCAGATCTTCCTCGGCTTTGGCAATAGCCTCGGCAGTGCCGGGGGCAGCCACGGCCTCGTTCAGGGTGGTCATGGTCACAGCACCGGAAGCAATGTCATTCGACCAGTCCTGGGCAATCTCCTCGCCGTTGGCGATGCAGGTGATGGCGTACTCCATGTAGATGGACCAGTCCACACGAGTGGAGATGATGGCGGACTCGGGAGCTACGGAGGTAACGTCGGCGGTATAACCCACATAGTAGGCGCCGTTGGACTGAGCGGTGGTGGCGGCGGCGGAGCCGTCGGTGTAGTTGGAGATGACCTTGCAGCCCTCATCGCACAGAGCCTGGGCGGCGTTGGCTTCCTCGGTCAGGTTGCCCCAGGAGTTGATGTACTTGACCTTCACGCCCACGGTGGGACACACGCTCTTGGCGCCCAGGTAGAGGGAGGTCAGCATGGACAGAGGCTCGGGATAGGGGAAGGAGGAAACGTAGCCGATGTAAGCGTTGTCCTCGGTAAGAGTACCATCCTCAATGAGCTGATTGAGCTTCATGCCAGCGGCCACGCCCGCCACATAGCTGCCCTGGTGGAGCTTGGCAAAGGCGTTGTGGGTGTTATCCAGGTCATCCACGGCGGACTGCTGGTTGGTGCAGGAGACAAACTGGACCTCCGGATAGTCGGGAGCCACCTTCAGCATGAAGTCCTCCAGGCCATAGGAGTTATTGATGATGAGCTGGCAGCCCTCGTCGGCCAGTTCGATGTTGGCGTCCTCGGCGGTGGAGTCCTCACCGATGTTGTACTTGATGACCCACTCCACATTGATGCCGTCCTCAGCCAGCTTCTCGGTGGCCAGCTTGGTGGACTCGATGAAGTTGTAGGTGTAGCCCTGGTCGTTCTCATCGCCGTTGCAGATGAGGCCCACCTTCACGGTCTTGCCCTCGGCGGGGGTGGTCTCCTCGCTGGCGGCAGGGGTGGTCTCGGTACCAGCGGGGGTGGTCTCGCCGGCGTCGCTGCTGCCGCAGGAGGTCAGCGCAAAGGTCATGGCGCCCGCCAGCAGCAGGCTCAGCAGTCTCTTCTTCATTGGAATGCACTCTCTTTCTTTTTCAATTATGGTTTTAAACAAGCGCTGAGAGGAGGACCTTGCGGTCCTCCTCCCGGCACGCTGTGCAGGGATTACTCCTCGGTAATGCCGTCAATGATCCAGGCAAACTGAGGCGCGGACAGGCCGCCCTCCTGGCTCAGGTCGGACTCGGCAAAATACTCGCCCTCGCCGATGCTCCAGGTTACGCTGGGATCCCAGTGGTCATGACCGGACAGGGGGCCGGCAAAGACGTGCATACCACCGGCCAGGTCGGACTCGGCCTTCTCAATGGCCTCCTGGGTGCCGGGGGCGGCAATGGCTTCGTTCAGCTGAGTGAGCACCACAGCGCCGTCGGCCATGTTGTCGGTCCAGTCCTGATCAAAGTTCTCGCCGTTGGCCACAGCGGAGATGGCGTATTCCATGTACACAGACCAGTCAATGCGGGTGGAAATGAGGCTTGCCTCGGGAGCCACGCCGGTCATATCGTTGTTGTAACCGCAGTGGAAGGCGCCGGCCTCCTGGGCTGCGGTGGCGGGGGTGGTATTATCGGAGTGCTGGGAGATGAGCACGCAGCCCTCGTCACACAGAGCACGGGCGGCATTGGCCTCCTCCGTGGCATCCGACCAGGAGTTGACGTACTTGACCTTCATGGTCACACTGGGGCACACGCTCTTGGCGCCCAGATAGAACGCAGTAAAGCCGGAGATAACCTCAGCGTAGGGGAAAGCGCCCACATAACCGATAACGGCCTCGTCAGCGGTAATGGTACCCTCGTCAATGAGCTGCTGGACCTTCATACCAGCCACCACGCCGGCCAGGTAGCGGCCCTCATAGATGTTGGCAAAGGCGTTGTGGGTGTTATCCAGGCTGTCCACGGCAGACTGCTGATTGGTGCAGGCCACAAACTGGATCTCGGGGTAGTCGGCGGCCACCTTCAGCATATAGTCCTCAAAGCCGTAAGAGGTGTTGAAGATGAGCTGGCAGCCCTCGTCGGCCAGTTCGATGTTGGCATCCTCGCAGGTGGAGTCCTCACCGATGTTGTACTTGACCACCCACTCCACGTTGATCCCCTCGGCCGCCAGGGCCTCGGTAGCAGCCTCCTGGCCGCGGATGAAGTTATAGGTGTAGCCCTGGTCATTCTCGTCACCGATGCAGATCATGCCTACCTTGACGGTCTTGGTCTCGCCGGCGGGAGCAGTTTCGCCGGTAGCGGCAGTCTCATCGGCGGGCGTGGTTTCGCCGGTGTTGTCGCTGGTGTTGCCGCAGGAAGCCAGAGTAAACGTCATGGCGCCCGCCAGGAGCAGTGCAAGCAGTCTTTTCTTCATGTCAGTTCCTCCTTGTATCATACAAAATTGTTGTTACAGCAAGGTACTTCTATTCAAAACGGCTGCCTGAGAGGGGAAATGTCTCCCCTTGCTCACAGACGGGCGCCATGGGCGCATTGTCTTTCTCATCCGCTCATCACGGAGGGTATCCTCCGCCTGCGGCAGCCGGTCTCGCTTTGTTTGCTCAGATATTACGTACGCTCAGTCGCAGAACTCCACACCGTGTTCCACGCTCATATCCTTGATGCGGGCCAGAGATTCCACCCGTACACCCATGCCGCGGATCAGATCGCCGCCGGGCTGGAAGGCCTTCTCCACCGCGATGCCGGCGCCCACCAGGGTGGCGCCCGCGTCCTGCACCAGCTTGATCAGCCCCTGCAGGGCGCTGCCATTGGCCAGGAAATCGTCAATGATGAGCACCCGGTCCTCCGGACGCAGGAACTCCTTGGACACAATGATATCATATACCTTCCCGTGGGTGAAGGACTCCACCTTGGAGGTGTACACATCCCCGTCGATGTTGCGGCTCTTGCTCTTCTTGGCAAAAATCACAGGGCAATCAAAAAACTGCGCAGCCACACACGCGATCCCGATCCCCGATGCCTCGATGGTCAAAATCTTAGTGACTCCGCAGTCTCCATACAGGCGCAAAAACTCCTTTCCCATCTCCAGAAACAGTCTGATGTCCATCTGATGGTTCAGAAAGCTGTCCACCTTGAGCACGCCGCCCTCGCGAATTTTTCCGTCGGTGCGGATGCGCTCCTCCAGCAGCTTCATACCCCCGCCTCCTCGTTCACAAAAAATTCATTTCTATTGTATCTAATTTTACAGACCAGTGCAACCGACCATATTCTATCAAAAATCGTCTCTTTCGTCACCTGTTTTTAGAAATTTTATACGGAGCGTGGTCAAATTTTCCTTTTCCAGGGGCAGAGGCGGTTGGGATTGTGCTTTTTTTCGTTTTTTGATACAATAGCGGCAGACTGGAAGCAGTTGTTTTTATACAAAGGAGGTCTTTCCGATGAAACGTCAATTGTGCGCGGCGGCGCTGGCCACGGCGCTGCTACTGTGTGCCTCCCCCATCTCTCCCACTGCTCAGGCCGCCTTTTCCGACACGGAGGGCAGCTGGGCCGCCGAGATCATCGACAAGGTGGAATCCTATGGGCTGATGGAGGGCTATACCGATGGTACCTTTGGAGTCGGCAAGGACATTACCCGCGGGGAATTCGTCACCATTCTGTGCCGCATGTTCGATTGGGATCTGGTGACGCCCCAGGCTCCGTCTTACATCGACTGCGCTGCCTCCAAGTGGTGCTACTCCTATGTGGAAACCGCCCGGGCCCACAACGTGATGGATCCCTCCGGCGCGTTCCGCCCCGATGACTACATCAGCCGGGAAGAGATGGCCATTATGCTGGTGCGGGCTCTGGGATATGACACTCTGGCCCAGGATCTGGGGGAACTCAGCCTTCCCTTTGACGACGTGGAGCGCAACCAGGGGTACATCGCGATTGCCTATGATATCGGCATGATTACCGGAGTGGCAGGGCCTGACGGTTCACTGAAGTTTCTGCCCACCACCTCCGCCAAGCGTGAGGAAGCCGCGGCCATGCTGGTGCGGGTGTATGAACGCTATACCTCCAGGGTAGAATGGCTGCATGGATTTTACGCGTTCTCTTCCTATTCCCAGATCGCCCTGACCCGGGAAATGGACGCCGTCAGCTTGGGCTGGGCCCGGATGGAGTATACTGCGGATGGTCCAACCCTCAACTCCACCTCCTCCGGCGGCAACGAATGGGTAAAACCCTCCGACTCCACGCTCGCCACCAGCTACTTTGAGCAGAACCAGGTCCCCTATAACCTAAATGTATATGCCTCTGCCGCCGACTCCATCACCCTGTCCGACGGTACCACCACCTCCACCGTGGCCGCCGTGGTATCCACCCCTCAGGCCCGGACTCAGGCAGTCAACGCGCTGGTGGATGCCGCGTCGGACTACGCAGGGCTCACCATAGATTTTGAGGCTTTGAAAGGGGATACCCTCAAAGCCGACTACGTCACCTTTATGGAAGAGCTGCGCACGGCTCTGCCGGAGAATAAAACGCTGTATGTCTGCGTCCAGCCCGACACCTGGTATACCGGCTTTGACTACCATGGGCTGGGCGAGGTGTGTGACAAGGTGATCCTCATGGCCCACGACTATCAGTGGACCTCCATCCCCACCTCTTATCTGGGCACCGCCAACACCGATTCCCCCGTCACCCCCTTCCCCCAGATCTACGAGGCTCTGCGGGACATTACCGATCCCGTCACCGGTGTGTCCGACGTGAGCAAGGTGGCCCTGGCTATTTCCTTCGGCACTGCCGGCTTCCACATTGACGCCGATGGCCGGCTGCTGGACACCACCATTTATCACCCCGCGCAGGACACCCTTACCGCCCGCCTGGCTCAGGCGGATACCCAAGTGACTTACAGCGAACACTACCGCAACCCCTATGCCATCTATACCACAGAGGACGGAGAGCGCTACAAGGTCTGGTATGAAAACGAGCAGAGCGTACTGGATAAGATTGAACTGGCCCGGATGTTCGGCATCACCGGCGTGTCCCTCTGGCGGCTTGGAAATATCCCAACCGCAACGGGGTATGACGTTTGGAGCGCCGTGGAAAGCGCCCGCTGAGGAGGATCATTATGAAAAAGCTGGTGGGTAAAGACCTGCTCCAGGATGTGCTGCTGATGACCTTGGGCACTGCGTTGGTGTCCATCGGTGTATACTTCTTCAAGTTTCCCAACAACTTCTCCATGGGCGGCGTATCCGGTATGGCGGTCCTGTTGGGTAAGCTTATCCCACAGCTGTCCCCATCCACCTTCAACTCCATCATCAACCTGTTGTTTCTGGTGCTGGGCTTTCTGCTGCTGGACAAGGGGTTTGGATTTCGGACCGTATACTGTTCCCTGCTTTACGCGGGGCTGGTGCAGCTGTTTGAGGTCATTTGCCCATTGAACGGCCCTCTTACCGACCAGCTGATGCTGGAGCTGCTCTTCGCTGTCATCCTCCCCGCCATCGGTTCGGCCATTCTCTTTAATATTGGTGCCTCCTCCGGCGGTACCGACATTGCCGCCATGATCCTGAAAAAGTACTCTGGCATGGACGTTGGCCGGGCGCTGCTGGTCTCCGACGTAGCCATTGCCGCCGCCGCTCTGGTGGTATTCAATGTGCAGTCTGGCCTGTGTTCCCTGCTTGGCCTTGCCCTCAAGTCGGTGCTGGTGGACAGCGCCATCGAGTCGTTCAACCGCCGCAAGGCCTTTTTCGTCATTACGTCCCACCCTGAGCAGGTGTGTGACTACGTCACCCACACCCTGGTCCGGGGCGCCACCGTGTGGCAGGCCCAGGGCGCATACACCCATGAAATTCATCATGTCGTGCTCACCGTTCTCTCCCGCGGCCAGGCAGTGATGCTCCGCCGCCACCTTAAGGAGATGGATCCCCACGCATTCCTGATTGTGGCCAACTCCAGTGAGATTTTTGGTAAAGGGTTTTTGAGAGCCTAATTTTTAAAACCACCGGCTTTTTAAAAAGCCGGTGGTTTCCTTTTATTGGAAAATATTTCCCAGCCTCCTGCCTTCGACCAACTTTGCGGAAAAATATGGTAATCTATACTTGTCCCACTTGTTGATCCACAAAGGAGGTCTGACCGATGTCCCTGTTGCGCCGTAAAGGTCTGTTTGAACAAAATAAAGTGTTGTTTCTCCCCGTCTCCGCCCTTTCTCCCAATCCCGACCAACCCCGGACCCACTTTTCCCGGGAAGGATTGGAGGAGCTGGCCGCCAGTATCAAGGAACACGGCGTGCTTCAGCCTCTGTCGGTCCGGCGGGCAAACGGCGGATATGAGCTGGTTTCAGGCGAACGCCGTCTACGGGCCGCCCGGATGGCGGGGCTTTCTGAGGTCCCCTGTATTGTGGTGAGTGTAGACAGTGAAGGTTCCTCCCTGCTGGCTCTGGTGGAAAATCTTCAGCGGCGGGACCTGGATTTTGTGGAAGAGGCCACCGCCCTGGCCAAACTGATTCAGCTCTACCACCTCTCGCAAGAGGAGGCTGCCAAACGCATCGGCAAATCCCAGTCCGCCGTGGCCAACAAACTGCGGCTGCTTCGTCTGGCGCCCGATGCCCTTGCTCTGCTGCGCACCCATGGCTGTACCGAGCGGCATGCCCGCGCCCTGCTGCGGTTGGAACAGCCGGAGCTGCAATGCTCCGCCGCTGCGTTTGTGGTAGAGCACGGTCTTACCGTAGCCCAAACGGAGGAATACGTAGAGTCTCTGTTAATGCCTCCGGTCAAAAAATCCTCCAACAAACCTACCTTTCTTATTAAAGATGTCCGCTTGTTTCTGAATACTGTGACCCGTGGGCTATCCCTGATGAAGCGGGCAGGCGTCAATGCCAACTGTAAACGTCAGGAGACCAATGACTCCATTTTACTTACCATTACGATCCCAAAATAAGACCCTCCCCTCCCCCCATACCGGATGGGCGTGGAACGTTTCACGTGAAACATTCCGCGCCCATCCGGTTTTTCGGCTTTTTTGGTTGAATTACGTCTACCAGCGCTATATAATAAAGACTGACCGTTTTGGGACCAATCAAAGAAGGCAGGTTTGTTATGGCAAAAACCATTGCAATCGTGAATCAAAAGGGTGGGGTAGGTAAAACTACCACCTGTGTTAACCTGGCCGCTTCTCTGAAGCGTCTGGGCTGCCGGGTATTGGTGTGTGACTTTGATCCCCAGGCCAACACCACTTCCGGCTTTGGTGTGGACAAGACCAGTTCCCCCAACATCTACGATGTTTTGCTCAATGGAACGGAAACCAGCCGGGCGATCTTGTCCACCACTTACGGTGACGTGCTCCCCTCCAGCAAGGGATTAGCCGGCGCCACCATTGAAATGATCGCTCTCGATCGGCGGGAATACCGTCTGCGCGAAGCTTTGGAACAGGTAGCGGAGCAGTATGATTATATTTTCATCGACTGTCCTCCTTCCCTGGAATTGCTTACCCTCAACGCTCTGTGCGCGGCTGATACCGTACTGGTTCCCGTACAATGTGAGTACTATGCTCTGGAAGGACTCAGCGATCTGTTGTCTACCATCCGCATTGTCAAGCGTTCCCTGAACCCGGCCATTGCGCTGGAGGGCGTGGTGCTTACAATGTATGATGGACGCACCAATCTGTCTATGCAGGTGGCTGAAGAAGTCAAACGCCACTTCCCCGGCCAGGTGTACGCTACTGTCATTCCCCGTAACGTACGCCTGTCAGAGGCGCCCAGTTACGGGAAACCCGTCTGCGCCTACGATCCCTATTCCCGGGGAGCTGAGGCATACGACGCTCTGGCGCAGGAACTGATGGAACAAAATCAGCCCGCTGCAGCGGCGGGCGGAAAGGATTGATACCATGGCATTGGAACGCGGTCTGGGCAAGGGTCTAGGCGCACTGCTGGGCGATGCGGCGCTCCAGTCTCAAGAGGGCGGTTCCCTCTCTCTCCCTATATCCAAGGTAGAGCCCGGCCTGAAACAACCCCGCAAACGCTTTGATGAGGAATCACTCCATGACTTGGCCGACTCGATTCGGATGCACGGAGTGATCCAGCCTCTGACCGTCCGTCGTCTCTCCTCGGGATACTACCAAATCATTGCCGGAGAGCGCCGCTGGCGGGCCGCCAAATTGGCCGGCTTAAGTGAAATTCCCGCCGTTATCATTGAGGCCGACGACCGCAAGGTCATGGAATTGGGCCTTATTGAAAATCTCCAGCGGGAGGACTTAAATCCCATTGAAGAGGCCAACGGCTATAAAGTTCTAATTGACGAATATGGCCTGACCCAAGAAGAAGTGTCCCAGCGGGTGGGCAAATCCCGCCCTGCTGTGGCCAATGCACTGCGGCTGCTGGCTCTGCCCGATCCGGTGCATCAACTGCTGGAAGAAGGCAAGCTCTCAGCTGGTCACGCCCGGGCTCTGCTGTCGGTGCCCAGTGGTGAACTGCAGAAGAAGCTGGCCCAGAAAATCATTGCCGAGGACCTGAGTGTCCGCCAGACTGAAGCTCTTGCCAAGCGTCTGGCCGCCGGTGAGGCCGCCGCCGCTCAGCCCGCCGCCTCCACCGGTCCGGACCTGTCCATCTATCTGCGGGACGCGGAAAAAACGCTGGCCACTCGATTTGGCCGTAAAGTTCACATCGTCAACGGCAAAAAGAAAGGGAAAATTGAACTGGAATACTATAACACTGAGGATCTGAATACCCTCCTTGAGCTGCTGGAGCAGCTCCCATCCACTGGGAAGGGAGGGAATCTTTCATGAGTACGGAACCGGAAAAGCAGGAGCCCGGCCATTTACAGCACGCGGCCGAGCATGAACGTCCACCTCATAAGCACAATTCTGTGCTGTTTTATCTGGTCATCCTTTTTGCAGCAGCTTTTCTGCTGCTGCTGATGTCCTTTCTGATGCAGCAGCGTACCAACCAGGAGGCTCTGGACAATCTGCAGGAGACTTCCAACTCCGCAGTGGAATCGCTGGAAAACAAGCTGAAGGAAAATGAGACCCTGAAGCAGGAAAACCAGGAGCTGAAGGATCAGCTGGCAGACCTCCAGGAACAGGTCGATACCCTGGAGCAGACCAATGAACAGCTCTCTGATGAATTGGAAAACAGCAGTCTGGCTATGCAGTGGTTTTGGCAGATTGATGACTACTACGCTCGTGGTTATTACACCAAAGCCCGGGAATTGATCGAAACATTTGAAGAGCAGGGTCTGCAACAGTATCTGCCCACGGAAAACACCACTGGCACCGACCGCTTCTCCCCCGCTCAGCGCTATGAGGAGATTAAAGAAGCGCTGGACTAATGTTTCACGTGAAACCAAACAAGATCAAATAACAATTATGAGGTGAATACACCATGTTGGATATCAAGTTTGTCCGAGAGAATCCTGAGGCCGTCAAGGAAAACATCAAAAAGAAATTCCAGGATGCAAAGCTTCCTTTGGTGGATGAAGTCATTGCCCTGGACCTGGAAAACCGCAAGACCATCCAGGAGGCACAGGACCTGCGGGCCGCCCGCAACAGCAAATCCAAGCAGGTGGGCATGCTTATGGGTCAGGCCAAAAAGGATCCCTCCAAGCTGGCCGAGGCCGAAGCTCTGAAGGCTGAAGTCAAGGCAGATGCCGACCGTCTGGCCTATTTGGAGGGCCGTGAGACCGAGCTGGCCGAGCAGATCCGCCACATTATGCTCCAGATCCCCAACATCATTGATCCCTCTGTGCCCATTGGTCCCGATGACTCCTGCAACGTGGAAGTCCAGCGCTTCGGTGAGCCCGTAGTACCCGACTTTGAGATCCCCTATCACACCCAGATCATGGAGTCCTTTGACGGCATCGACATGGATTCTGCCGGCCGTGTCTCCGGCTCCGGTTTTTACTACCTGATGGGTGATATTGCCCGCCTCCATGAGGCGGTCCTGGCCTACGCCCGGGACTTTATGATGGATAAGGGCTTTACCTTCTGTATCCCCCCCTTCATGATCCACGGCAACGTGGTGGAGGGTGTCATGTCCCAGACCGAAATGGACGCCATGATGTACAAGATCGAGGGCGAGGATCTGTACCTTATCGGTACCAGCGAGCACTCCATGATCGGCAAGTTTATTGACCAGATCATCCCCGAGAACAAGCTGCCCCAGACCCTTACCTCCTACTCCCCCTGTTTCCGCAAGGAGAAGGGCGCCCACGGCATTGAGGAGCGCGGCGTATACCGCATCCACCAGTTTGAGAAGCAGGAGATGGTGGTGGTCTGCAAGCCCGAAGACTCCATGAAGTGGTATGAGCAGATGTGGCGCTACTCGGTGGAGCTCTTCCGCTCCCTGGATATCCCCGTCCGTCAGCTGGAGTGCTGCTCCGGCGACCTGGCCGATTTGAAAGTCAAATCCTGCGACATTGAAGCCTGGTCTCCCCGCCAGCAGAAGTATTTTGAGGTGTGCTCCTGCTCCAACCTGGGCGACGCCCAGGCCCGCCGCCTGAAAATGCGGGTTAAGGGTGAGAAGGGCATGTACCTGCCCCACACCCTGAACAACACCGTAGTGGCGCCTCCCCGTATGCTCATCGCCTTCCTGGAGAACAATCTTCAGGCCGACGGCAGCGTAAAGATCCCCGCTCCTCTGCGTCCTTACATGGGCGGCAAGGAAGTTCTGATTCCCAAAGAGGCTTAATGGGAAGCAGCTTTTGTTGCTTCTGCTCCCGACTGTGCTGCTGCTGGGCGGTTGTGCCACCCAGCAGCAGCACCGGAGGCGACCATCTCTCAGGAGATGATTGATATCATCCATGAGAAATATGAACTAGAGCCTCCCCCCTCCCCTTCTTCTCCCATCACCCAGGGTGACTGGGGTGTTAGTATTAAAACATCCCCATCTGTGGAGGTATAAACCAAGCGATAAAGGAGTATCCATGTCTGCAAAAGAGAAAACCACCGGCTTTCTGGCCGAGTTTCGCAAATTCATTGCACGGGGCAATGTGATGGACCTGGCCGTCGGCGTCATCATCGGCGGAGCGTTCCAATCCATTGTCAACTCGCTGGTCAATGACATTATCAACCCCATCCTTGGCATCTTTGCCGGAGAAAACCAGGCTCTGGGCGGTCTGGCTTTTGATTTGCCCGGCGGTGGCCAGCTGATGCTGGGCAGTTTCCTCAACGCCGTGATCAACTTTTTCCTCATGGCATTTGTGGTCTTCCTGCTGGTGAAAGGCCTGAACACCTTCCATCGTAAGAAGGAGGCTGCCCCTGCCGCTCCCCCCAAGCCCTCTGCAGAAGAGCTACTGCTTACCGAGATCCGTGATTTGCTGCGGGAGCAGCGCGGCGGGGATGCTGAAAAGTAATGCCCCATACAGGCATAAAATTCCTGAATCTGGAATTTAAAAGGTGCCCTGAAACGAACCAGAAGGAGCAAACTTATGTCCCAAACCGAACACAAACCCGACCCCTCCCGTGAGGAATCACCTCAAGAACCGGTCACCTATGCCTCCCCCAAAAAGCGGGTGTTGGCCTGGGTCGGAGTTGTATATATGCTGGCCTTTGTGGGGTTGAACATCTACCCCTTTTTTACCGGCGGACGCTATCTCAACGGTGTTGCACCGCTGCTGTTCTGTCCAGGTGCAGCGGGCCTGCTCGTCCTGTCTGTGATGGACCTGCGGGATCCGGACTGTATCCCTTCCCGAAAGGCCTGCATGGCGCTGCTGGCCATAGCGTGCGTAGTGATCTTTATCGCGGGGCTGGTATTGGGGATTCCTCCCCTGCTGGCCGGACTGGGAGGTTGAGACAATGAAAGAGCGCATTGCCCAAGGTCTTACCGCTCTGGGCCTCACCCCGCCGCCCCAGGCGGCAGAGCAGCTGGCTGAATACGGTCGGCTGCTGTTGGAGCAAAACCAGGTCATGAATTTGACCGCCATCACGCAACCCGATCAGGTGGCCGATCTGCACTTTCTGGACTGCGCCGCGCTGTTGACCATGGGCGAGGATTTCCGATGCAAGCGGCTTATCGATGTGGGTACCGGGGCGGGTTTTCCTGGCCTGCCTCTGAAGATTCTGGAGCCCACCCTGGAGCTTACCCTGCTGGACAGTTTGGGCAAACGAGTATCCTGGCTGGAGCGCATCAGCGGCCAGCTTGGACTGGAGCAGGTCACCTGTCTGCATGCCCGGGCCGAAGAACAGGCCCTGGAACCGGATTACCGGGACAGCTTTGACTACGCCACCTCTCGGGCCGTGGCTTCTCTGGAATTGCTGTGTGAGTTATGTTTGCCCTATGTGAAAGTGGGAGGCAAATTTCTGGCCATGAAGAGCGTGGACAGCGGTGAGGAAGTAAACCGGGCTGCCCGGGGTATCTCCATCCTGGGCGGACGGCTGCTCCCCGCTTTCGATTACGAAATCCCCGGTACCGGCGTGCGGCACCGGGTCGTAGCGGTGGAAAAAGTCTCCCCCACCCCAAAGGGTTATCCCAGGCGCTGGGCAAAAATGCAAAAAGCGCCCCTTTAAATTGTATTTCCGCCCCATTTGGCGCAAAAAAATGATTGCTTCCCTGTCGGAAGTGTGATATGTTATTTAGTGTTGAGAAACAGGAGGTAACTATGTCCACTGCAATTGTGATCACCTCTGGAAAGGGCGGCACGGGAAAAACCTCCCTGACCGGCGGTGTGGCCTCCTGTCTGGCCGCGCTGGGGCGCCAGGTTTTGTGCATTGATATGGACATCGGCTTGCGCAACCTGGATCTGACCCTGGGAATGAGCGACCGGGCGCTGATGGATTTTACCGATGTGCTTTCCGGCCGCTGTACGCTGGAGCGGGCCGCTGTATCCCATCCGGTGATTCAGGGGCTGAGCCTCATCACCGCGCCGGTACGTCTGCCACAGGAACCGCTGAGTGAACAGGCCATGCGGGAGCTCATCCGGCAGGCCAAGCAGCGATATGACTATATTTTGATGGATTCCCCCGCCGGTTTGGGGGAAGGGTTCCGGCTGGCCTGCTGTGGGGCTGACCGGGTCGTGGTGGTCTCCACCACCGATGCCTCTGCTCTGCGGGATGCCCAGCGCACGGTGACCATCCTGCGGGAGGAGTTGCCCCGTATTCATCTGGTGGTCAACCGGGTACAGCCCAAGCTGCTGCGCCGCCTGCACACCACCATTGACGACGCCATGGATGCCGCCGGCCTTCCCCTGCTGGGTGTCGTCCCGGAAGATCCGCAGGTCATGCTGTGCGCCAACCAGGGCCAGCCCCTGATCGTCCGCACCAGCCGGGGAGCCGCCATTGCCTATCTGAACATTGCCCGGCGTCTGCTGGGACAGCGGGTACCGGTGATGAAGCTGCGTTGATCTTTTACCTTTGTCCTTATGTTAGAGAAAAGAGGTAGCACAAAATGAACATCGCGTTGATGAGCCACGATCACAAAAAAGAGCTGATGGTACAGTTCTGTATCGCCTATTGCGGCATTCTGTCCAAGCATACGATCTGCGCCACCAACACGACAGGACGTCTGGTCTCGGAGGCCACCGGCCTGCCGGTACAGCTGTTCCTCTCCCATGAGCATGGCGGCAGCCAGCAGATCGGCGCCCGCATTGCCTACAATGAGATTGACATGGTGCTCTTTTTCTCCGATCCTCAGTCCAATGACCTGGATGCCGATCTGAAATACATCACTCAGCTGTGCGATCAGTATAACATCCCCATTGCCACCAATGTGGCCACGGCGGAAATGCTGATCCACGGTCTGGAGCGGGGCGATCTGGACTGGCGCGACATTATCAACCCCAAAACCAAGCCTTTTACGGCATAATCCTTCCCTTTTGATCTGAACAGCGGGCGGCCCCGGAGGCTGCCCGCTGTTTTTTGAAAGGAGAACCGCTATGAAACGCACCCACATCCTGGTTGGTACAGCGGGAGCTGCAACGCTGGTGCTGTTGGTCGTACTGTTGGTGCAGTCCTTTTCTCTGCGCACGCAGATCGAACAGCTGCGCAGTGACGTGGACCGGACATACCAGCAAAATCAATCCCTGGAGCAGACGGTGAACCGCCTGCAAAGCGAGCTGAAAAGCCAGCTGAAACAGCAAGGCAGCCTGTTTGCCCAATCAGAAGCAACACTGCGCTACGACGGCGGACAGCTGAAGCTGGAGGTCTCCGTCCTGCCGAAAGAGGTGCGGGAAGGAGAGCTGATTACCCTCACCGCGGGGACCGCCTCCACCGCTATGGTCCAACAGCCTGACGGGAGCTACCGGGCCAGCCTTACCCTGCCACTGAGCCAGGAGGAAGTAACCCCTACCGTTACCCTTCGCTCCGCTGCTGGCGTGCGGCAGGAGGTACTGGATTCCCTCTGGACCGGCGATGTGCTGGAAGTCTCCGGTACCTCGGCCTACGGTCAAACCGGCGGAGGTCTGAGCGTCTACCTGGGCCTGGAACCGGACGGAACCCTCTCCGTACCCGGCGACGTGGAAACACTCACCCTGCGTGTACTGGACGGCGACGGCAATGAGCTTGGGCTGGCAACTATGGTCCCCTCCGATCCCCCGGAAAGCGAACCTTTGACCGAAGAAGGCCTGTTCTGGTATGCCGCCGATGTGAGCGCCTACACACAAGGCGAGCACTCCAGTCTCTCTTTCTGGGCCGAACTGAGCCTGGACGGCGGTCTCACCCTGTATGACCTTAATCCGATCGTCACCTGGTCCCAGCACCCCGGCAGCAGCTCCGGAACCTCCGGAAGCTGTTCCCTGCGGCCCCAAGTGCAAGAATAGGTTGACTTTTTCCCGTTTTTGGGATAATATCGTAAGGCAAAAACCGCACTGACGGGGCAAGTACCGCCCACACCGCCGCAGCAGAGAAGGACGCCACCGGCTGAAAGCGTCCGCGGCAGGCGCGCGGGAGACGGCCCTACCAGCGGGCCCGGAGACGGGCGCGGTCCCCTTCCCGCAACAGAAGGTCTGAGGGAGCGTACTCCGCTCCGAACATGGGTGGCACCACGAAAGCAGGCGCTTTCGTCCCGTGACGTGGGACGAAAGCGCCTTTTTTGCGCCCTTCTCTCCCCTATATTATGTTAACAAAGGAGCGTTCTTATGGCTCAGATCAAACCCAGAACATTATCCGGTTTTATGGAGCTGCTGCCCGCCCGTCAGGTGCAGTTTGACCGGATGGTGGACATCCTGCGCAGCAGCTATTCCCTCTACGGCTTCACCCCCCTGGACACGCCGGCCATCGAGGCCAGCGAGGTCCTGCTGGCCAAGGGCGGCGGCGAGACCGAAAAACAGATCTACCGCTTTACCAAGGGGGACACCGACCTGTCCCTGCGCTTTGACCTGACGGTCCCCCTGGCCAAGTACGTGGCCCTGCACCAGAACGAGCTGACCTTCCCCTTCCGCCGGTTCCAGATCGCCAAGGTCTACCGGGGAGAGCGGGCTCAGAAGGGCCGCTACCGGGAGTTCTACCAGGCGGACATCGACGTCATCGGCGACGGCAGCCTGGACATCACCAACGAGGCTGAGATCCCCTCCATCATCTACAAAACCTTCACCGCCCTGGGTCTGAAACGCTTTAAGATCCGGGTGAACAACCGCAAGGTCCTCAACGGTCTGTTTGCTCTCCTGGGTCTGGAAGAGCAGGCCGGAGATGTGATGCGCACCATCGACAAACTGGAAAAGATCGGCCCTGAGAAGGTCAAGGCCATCCTGGTGGACGACTTTGCCGTCCCCGCCGACACCGCCGACACCCTGCTCTCCCTGCTGGCGGCGGAAGACCCCATGGCCGCACTGGAGCCTTTGCGCGGGAAGAATGAACTCTTTGACCTGGGTGTGGAAGAGCTGACCACGGTGGTGAAGTATATGGCTGCCTACGGCGTGCCCCAGGATCACTTCATGGTGGACCTCACCATTGCCCGTGGCCTGGACTACTACACCGGCACGGTATACGAAACCGTCATGCTGGACCATCCGGAGGTGGGTTCCATCTGCTCCGGCGGCCGGTATGATAACTTGGCGGAATATTATACCGATAAACAACTCCCTGGAGTCGGCATTTCCATCGGCCTGACCCGTCTCTTCTCCGTCCTGGAGGCCCAGGGCTATCTGAACGACGCGCTCATCACCGCCCCGGCGGACGTGCTGGTACTGCCCATGACAGAGGATCTGGCCCCTGCTATCGCCTTTGCCACCACCCTGCGGGAGGCCGGTATCCGCACCCAGCTCCACTGTGAGAAAAAGAAATTCAAGCAAAAGCTGTCCTATGCGGACAAGCTGGGCATCCCCTACGCCGCTTTCCTGGGCGAGGACGAGATCCAGCAGGGCAAGGTGACCGTAAAGGACCTGACCTCCGGAGAGCAGCAGACCGTGACGGCGGATGAGGCGGTTGCCCTGGTACGCTCCGGCCTGGCTGCCCGGGCCGGCGGCGCCCCCATCCGGGAGCCCCAGAACTGAGCGGCGGAACTTTCCCCCTTCCCTGCCGTCTAAAGCACCACAACACTGACAGGAGGAAGTTTTCCCATGAAACGACTGCTCGCTCTGGCCCTCTCCGCGGCCCTGCTGCTGGGTTCCGCCGCCGCCCTCTCCCCGGAAGAGGCCTTTCCCAACCAAAACATCTACCCCGGATTTATCGATGTGGCGGAGGACGCCTGGTACGCCGATGCCGCAAAGGTGTGCTATGAGGTAGGACTGATGCAGGGCACCGGCCAGGCGTTTGCCCCTAACCAAATCCTCACCGTGGGCGAGGTGGCCGCCATCGCCGCCCGCATGAAGGAAGCCATCACCGGAGAGGCGATTCTCTTGGTGGATTCCACTCTGCCCTGGTACACCTCCTACGTGGAGTACCTGGAGCGCTCGGGTGTTACCGTCCCCGACCCCGTCCAGCAGGCCACCCGGCAGCAGTTTGTCACCCTGCTGGCCGCTGTGGTACCCGCCGATATGCTCTCCCCCATTAACACCATTACCTCCCTGCCTGACACTACCGATCCCGACGTGCTGGCCTTCTACAATGCCGGCATCCTCACCGGTGTGGACAGCTGGGGCACCTTCGCCCCCGACAAGACCCTCACCCGGGCGGAGACTGCCGCCATGGTGGCCCGGGTGGCCCGGCCCGAGCTGCGGCAACGCTTTGCTCCCGCGGACTACGCCCCGTTTACTGCTGCCAACCTAAAGCCCTCCGACGTTCTGTTTACCAATGGCACCACCGCCGGACAGTATCTCCCCTATGTGCAGGAGCTCATCAACGGCCTGGAGGCCGACTGTGCCGCCCAGGGTATGGAGTTCAACTGGTTCAACACCGTGGACGGTGTGGAGTTCCTGGACTACGTGAAGGACACCGCCCTGGCCCACTTTGGAGTCACCGCCAAGGACGGTACCGAAGTGTACAAAAACTTTGACGTGCAGGTGTATTACAGCCGTTACCTGGATCTGAAGGGCAATCATTGATTTCAATTTGTTATATTTAATTTTCTAATTACTATTTGGAGTTGATTTTAGATGGATAACGTGCGTACCCACTATCGCACCCACTCCTGTGGGGAGCTCCGGATGGAGCATGTGGGCCAGACCGTCACTCTGGCGGGTTTCCTGGAGAATTTCCGTGAGGTAGGCGCCAACCTGGGCTTTCTGGTGCTGCGGGACTTCTACGGAACCACTCAGGTAGTGGCCGAGACCGAGGAGATGGTCAAGACCATCAAAGCCCTGAACAAGGAGTCCACCATTGCCGTCACCGGCGTGGTGCGGGAGCGGGACAGCAAGAACCCCAAGCTGCCCACCGGCGACATTGAGGTGGTACCTCAGAGCATCGAGGTACTGGGCCGCTGCCGCCACAACGAGCTGCCCTTCCAGATCAACCGCAGCCGGGAGGCCGATGAGTCTCAGCGGCTGAAGTACCGCTATCTGGACCTGCGCAATCCGGCGGTGAAGAACAACATCATCCTCCGCTCCCAGGTGGTGGCTGCTCTCCGCGCCGCCATGATCGACCACGGCTTTATGGAGATCACCACCCCCATCCTGACCGCCTCCTCCCCCGAGGGCGCCCGGGACTACCTGGTACCCAGCCGGAAGCACCCCGGCAAGTTCTACGCTCTGCCCCAGGCTCCCCAGCAGTTCAAGCAGCTGTTGATGGCCTCCGGCTTCGACAAGTACTTCCAGATCGCCCCCTGCTTCCGGGACGAGGACGCCCGCGGCGACCGCTCCCCCGGCGAGTTCTACCAGCTGGACATGGAGATGGCCTTTGCCGGACAGGAGGACGTATTCGCCATTCTGGAGGATGTGCTGCCCCCCATCTTTGCCAAGTTTGGCACCTATAATGTGGCCTCTGAGGCCCCCTTCCAGCGCATCTCCTACCTGGAGGCCATGGACAAGTACGGTTCCGACAAGCCCGACCTGCGCATTGACCTGATCGTGCAGGACGCCACCCAGGTACTGGGCGGCTGCGGCTTCGGTCCCTTTGAGGGCAACACCGTCAAGGCCGTGGTGGTGACCGGCTTTGAGGGCACCCGCAAGCAGATCGACAAGCTGTGCGCCGACGTGGAGGTCCAGGCGGGCGAAAAGGCCTACTGGTTCCGCTACGACGAAAATGGTGAGATCGTGGGCGGTATTGCCAAGTTCGTCCAGCCCATCAAGGACGCCGTTGTGGAGGCCCTGGGCCTGGAGAAGGGCTGCTTCGTAGGCCTCACCGCCGGCAAGCTGCTCTCCGCTCAGAAGACCGCCGGCGTGCTCCGCTCCAAGCTGGGCGCCTTCTGCCCCAACCACATGGACAAGGAGCGCTATGCGTTCTGCTGGATTGTAGACTTCCCCATGTATGAGATCGGTGAGGAGTCCGGTGAGCTGGAGTTCTGCCACAACCCCTTCTCCATGCCCAACGGCGGCCTGGAGATTCTGAAGAAAGCCGCTGCCGGCGAGGTAGACCCCCTCACCATCACCGCCTTCCAGTACGATCTGGTGTGCAACGGCGTGGAGCTGTCCTCCGGCGCCGTACGGAACCATGACCCCGAGATCATGATCGAGGCCTTCCAGCTGGTGCGGCTGGGCGAGGACGACGTAAAGGCCAAGTTCCCCGCTATGTACAACGCTTTCACCTACGGCGCGCCCCCGCACGCGGGCATTGCCCCCGGCGTGGACCGCATGGTCATGCTGCTGGCCGGGGAGGACTCCATCCGGGAGATCATCCCCTTCCCCATGAACAAAAACGCCCAGGACCTGATGATGGGCGCCCCCGGCTTTGTCACCCAGGCGCAGCTGGACGAGCTGAATATTGTCTGCACCAAGAAGGAAGAGGACGGCGAGTAATCGCTCCCTCAGTGGATATCGCAAGATCCCCCGGCCAAAGTGGCCGGGGGATCCTTTTTTATTTTTTGTAAAAACATTGTTAAAAAATGCACAATATTGTCCAATCCGACCCAGAAAATTGTTAAAAAAATATCATACTGGTTTTTAGGTATTTCTCCGTTGACTTTTCCGGAAAGGGTGCTATACTGAAGCTGAACTCACCAGTATATTTACTGATGCGTCCATAACTTCAAATTTTTTGAAAGGTCGTGTCATCATGGAAAAGCTCACTCAGCAGCAGTATGGTCTGTACATCAATGGCAAATGGGTGCCTGCCAGCGACGGCGCTACCTTTACCACCCGCTGCCCGGCCAATGGCGAGGTGCTGGCCACCTGTGCTCAGGCCACCAAGGAGGACGTGGACACTGCCGTCAACGCCGCCTGGGAAGCCTTTAAGTCCTGGAAGAACGTCACCACCAATGAGCGGGCCGCCATTCTGAACAAGGTGGCCGATATCATCGAGCAGAACGCGGAACACCTGGCCATGGTGGAGTCCATGGACAACGGCAAGCCCATCCGGGAGACCATGGCCATTGATATTCCCTATTCCGTCCGCCACTTCCGCTACTTTGCCGGGTGCATCATGGCCGAGGAGGGCTCGGCCAACATTCTGGACGGCACCACCCTCTCCCTGATTCTGCGGGAGCCCATCGGCGTGGTGGGTCAGATTGTCCCCTGGAACTTCCCCTTCCTGATGGCCGCGTGGAAGCTGGCTCCCGTGCTGGCCGCCGGCTGCTGCACCGTGTTCAAGCCCTCCAGCGACACTCCCCTGAGCGTGCTGGAGCTGGCCCGCCTGACCCAGGACGTGATCCCCGCCGGCGTGTTCAACGTCATCACCGGCTCGGGCTCCAAGGCCGGCCAGTACATCCTGGACCACCCCGGCTTCCGCAAGCTGGCCTTCACCGGCTCCACCGAGGTGGGCCGCAACGTGGCCCTTGCGGCGGCACAGCGCCTGATTCCCTCCACTCTGGAGCTGGGCGGCAAGAGCGCCAACATCTATTTCGACGACTGCAAGTGGGATATGGCCATGGACGGCGTCCAGCTGGGCATCCTGTTCAATCAGGGCCAGGTGTGCTGCGCCGGCTCCCGGGTCTTCGTGCAGGACACCATCTATGACAAGTTTATTGAGGAGGCCGCCAAGCGCTTCAACGCCGTTAAGGTGGGCATGCCCTGGGAGGCCGACACCCAGATGGGCGCTCAGATCAATGAGAACCAAGTGAAAAAGATCCTGCAGTACATCGAGATCGGCAAGCAGGAGGGCGCCAAGGTGGCCTGCGGCGGCGAGCGCGCCACGGAGGGCGAGCTGGCCCGCGGCTGCTTCATGAAGCCCACCCTGCTGGTAGATGTGGACAACAAGATGCGGGTGGCTCAGGAGGAGATCTTCGGGCCCGTGGCCTGTGTCATCAAGTTCCACGACGAGGACGAGGTCATCGCCATGGCCAACGACAGCGAGTACGGCCTGGGCGGCGCCGTCTGGACCCGGGACATCAACCGGGCCATCCGGGTATCCCGGAGCATTGAGACGGGCCGTATGTGGGTGAACACCTATAACTCCATCCCCGAGGGCGCTCCCTTCGGCGGCTACAAGGCCTCCGGCATCGGCCGTGAGACTCACAAGGTCATTCTGGAACACTACACTCAGATGAAGAACATCATGATCAACCTGTCCGAGGCCCCCTCTGGTTTCTATCCCGAGAAGTAAATAGTTTCAGCAAAAGTCCGGCGCGGTGTTCCGCGCCGGACCTTTTTTATTCTCTTGTGAAACATTTTCCGTCCGGATAGGATATTGAAGGTGAAATGCATTTCAAGGAGACGCGCCATGATGACAGACCAACAGTTTACTCTCCTGGCCCAGCGGTATATGGACACCATCTTTCGTCTGGCGTTCCACTACACCAAAAGCCAGGCGGAGGCGGACGACATCACCCAGGAAGTCCTGTTGAAGCTCTACCGGGCAAATAAGGCATTTGAGAACGAAGAACATATCAAATACTGGCTGCTGCGGGTGACCATCAACGCCTGCAAAAAGGCGGTGCGGTCCCCCTGGCGGCGGATGGAGCCCATGGAGGACCACACCGCCGCCATCCCCTTTCCCAGCCCGGAGCACAGCGAACTGATGGAGGCGGTGCTGGCCCTGCCCGCCAAGTACCGTGTGCCCATCTACCTGCACTACTATGAGGACTACTCCTGTGACGAGGTGGCCGCCCTCCTCCATATCCCAGGCGCCACGGTCCGTACCCGCCTGCGGCGGGCCCGGGCCATGCTGAAAACCGATCTTCAGGAGGCTGAGGAAGATGTTTGACAAGAAACGGTATCGGGAGGCCGTGTCCTCCCTCCACGCCTCCGGGGAGATCCTGCAGGAGGTCAAAGCTATGACAAACCAGACCAGAAAACCCTTCCGGCTGTCCCGGGTCATTGCCCTGGCCGCAGCTGTCGCCGCCCTGTGTACGGCGACTGCCGTGGCTGCGGTGGGCTTCATCCGCTATGAAAATCCGGCCAATCTGCTCCGGGCCTTCTTTGGGGAGAACGTGGACTCCCATGAGGGCATCGTGGAATACGACGAAACCGGCAAACTCATTACCAACATTCCCGCTTGGGAGCGGCTCCCCCTGGACAAGAGCGTGGCCCAGGAGTTGGTGGCTCCCTATCTCTTCGCCGTAGGCGAGCAGGCGGTGTACAGGGACTACACCCTGACAGTGGAGGCCGGGCTGTACGATCCCAGCGTGGGAGCAGGCCTGCTCTACTGCAAGGTGGAACACCCCGACGGGGTGAGCGGGTATGAGGTATTTGCCGACGGGGAGCTGTGGTGGCCGGAGGACGCCCCGATATTTACCATGACCACCTCCGGCAGCAGAACCTATCTGGACACCGCCTCCACCACCGACACGGAACTCTGGCTGTGTACCTACTTCATCACAGATGAGTCCAGCCTCCCGGTGTCCATCGGCGACGGCCAGAACCGGCTGGATATGGCCACGGTGACGGTGGCACTGCCGGAGGATGGTGGCCCGGCCAGCGTGGAGCTGGCGGAGGGTGCCATTACCCTCTCTCCTATTGGCATCCGCATCGACGGGGCGGCCCTGGGTCTTCCGGAGGACAATGGCATCCAACAGGTGGTGCTCCACTACGCCGACGGCTCGGACTACGTGCTTCTGGACGAGGAATCCTTTGTCTCCAACCGCACTTACGCCCTCCAGGATCAGGGGGTGTACACCTACACCTTCAACCGGATCGTGGATACAACGGCGCTGGCGTCAGTGACCGTTGAGGGAACGGATTACCTCCTGCCGAAATGAGAGCAGGGAAAAACCCGGCCGCATGTGCGGCCGGGTTTTGAATGGGAAGGAAATTTATTACCCTTCCTGCCAGGTAATCCGTAATTTGGTGTCCAGAGGAAATTCCAGCAGCTTGTCTCCCGCCCGGCGCTCCTCCGTCAGGGCCACGGCAGTCAGGGCGCAGTTGTCGTAGGTCTTGTAATAATAGGTGCCGGTATCTGTATTGATGCAGCAGGAATAGCGGGTGATGTCCCACTTTCCCTCCGGGGTGCGCACCGCCCCCCGTGGCATGGCCACCGTATCCAACAGGTGAAAAAATTGGCTGACGCTGCTCTCCTCGCTGCTGTCACAGGCGGAGTTCCGCTTGCAGAACGCCGAGCGGACATACCGGGAGGCAGGAGACCAGTCCCCCGGCAGGCCCACCGCCCCCATACCCTGGCCAAAGGGAGGCAGGTCCAGGGATGGGTCCAGGCAGTTGTCCGGCTGGGCGGCGGACAGGCCCCGGTACTGAACTAGATTGGTCCGGTGAAAGGGAAAGGGCGGGTTGTTGGTGAGCACGCCCACCGGGTCAGGATACACCTTGATCCCATCTGCCATCGGCTCTGCCACAAAGGCCCCGTGCTTGTCGGCGATGTGCCAGTGGAGGGGGGCCAGGGGCAGGTTGGGCTGGAAGGGCACTCCCAGCAAGGGGATCCGCTTCATTTGCTCCGCCGCCGCCTCCGCCGTTTCGCAGGTACCAAGCAGAAAGGGGATTAGCTCCCAGGGGGCCAGCGCCTTTTCCTCTCCCCTATCCGGCGGATAATATGCGTTGCCTGGGAAATTGAGCCCGGCCATGTAGACCCCGGACTCATTCACCCCCTCAGCGTACAGAGGATAGTCCCCCGCCACGCTGGCCATACCGATGATGGCCTGGTGCCGTTCCAGCGTGGGCATCCGGCGGAAGGCCAGCGGAAACGCCCGGGGGGTGATGACTACCCGCTCGCCAAAGGCGTCTTCCAGATCCAGGTTGCGCCCCACATAGGTATCCCGGGTAGTCAGAACCATACTGGTACACATAGCAAAACCTCCTTTTTCCTTTAGTCTTTGCATTTTTATTTTATTTTTTCGTCAAAGAGAGGCAGGGACAGGCACACTGGTGCCTGTCCCTGCGTTGTGTTTATTCTTCGTCCAGCTTCAACACGGCCATGAAGGCCTCCGTGGGGATCTGCACCGTTCCCAGGGAGCGCATCTTCTTCTTGCCCTCTTTCTGTTTTTCCAGCAGCTTCTTTTTCCGGGTAATGTCGCCGCCGTAGCACTTGGCCAGAACGTCTTTACGCATGGCCTTGACCGTCTCTCGGGCAATGATCTTACCGCCGATCGCAGCCTGGACCGGTACTTCAAAGAGCTGGCGCGGAATGTTTTCCTTGAGTTTTTCGCACAGCCGCCTGGCCCGGGGATAGGCCTTCTCCCGGTGGGCGATGAAGCTCAGCGCGTCCACCTGGTCGCCGTTGAGCAGCATATCCACCTTTACCAGCTCTGATGTCTCATACTTGTCCAGCTCATAGTCCAGCGAGGCATAGCCCTTGGTGCGGGCCTTCAGGGTATCGAAGAAATCATAGATGATCTCGCCCAGGGGCATGGAGTAGTGCAGCTCCACCAGGTTGGTGTCCAGGTATTGCATATCCTTGAACTCGCCCCGCCGCTCCTGGCACATGGGCATGATGTTGCCCACATAGTCCGGGGGCGTAACGATGGATACCTTGGCATAAGGCTCCTCCGCCATCTGGATGTTGGCCGGGTCGGGGTAGTTGTGGGGGTTATCCACCATGACCACGGTGCCGTCGGTCTTGGTAATGCGGTAGATCACCGAAGGAAGCGTGGTAATGAGGTCCAGATCAAACTCCCGCTCCAGACGCTCCTGGATGATCTCCATATGGAGCATCCCAAGAAATCCGCAGCGGAATCCAAACCCCAGCGCCGCGGAGGACTCCGGCTCAAAGGACAGAGAGGCATCGTTGAGCTGGAGCTTCTCCAGCGCGTCCCGCAGATCGGGATATTTGCTGCCGTCCTCGGTATAGATGCCGCAGTAGACCATAGCCCGGGCGGGCCGGTAGCCGGGCAGAGGCTCAGCCGCAGGCCGCTCCGCTCCGGTAATGGTATCGCCTACCTGGGTATCCTTTACATTTTTGATGGAGGCGGTGAAATAGCCTACCTCTCCCGCAATCAGTTCCTGGCAGCTCTCCATCCCCAGAGGCAGCAGGTGGCCGCACTCCAGCACCTGATAGGTAGCCCCCGAAGCCATCAGTTTCACGTTCATGCCGGTCTTGATGGTTCCCTCCATCACCCGGAAGTAGACGATGACGCCCCGGTAAGCATCGTACTGGCTGTCAAAGATCAGGGCCTTCAGAGGCGCCGCCGGATCACCCGTGGGCGCGGGGACGTTCTTTACGATATCTTCCAGTACCGCCGGGATATTGATGCCCACCTTGGCGGAGATCTCGGGGGCGTCCTGGGCGGGGATGCCGATGACGTTTTCGATCTCGTCCTTCACCCGCTGGGGATCGGCGGCGGGCAGGTCGATCTTGTTGATGACCGGCAGGATCTCCAGATCATGCTCCATGGCCAGATAGGTGTTGGCCAGAGTCTGGGCCTCAATCCCCTGGGCCGCGTCCACAATGAGCACCGCGCCCTCGCAGGCGGCCAGGGACCGGCTTACCTCATAGTTGAAGTCCACGTGGCCCGGGGTGTCGATGAGATTGAGCTCATAGGTGCTGCCGTCCTGGGCCTGGTAATTGAGCTTGACGGCCCGGGCCTTGATGGTAATACCCCGTTCCCGCTCCAGGTCCATGTTGTCCAGCAGCTGGGACTCCATCTCCCGCTGGGAGACGGCGTTGCACTGCTCGATCAGCCGGTCGGACAGAGTGGATTTACCGTGGTCAATGTGGGCAATGATAGAAAAATTACGAATTTTGGATTGATCGGTCACGCAGGCTCCTCCCTTCAGCGTTCCTGGTTCTGCACTTCCATACGGCGGTTCACCCGCTCACCGGTATTGTGGATGATCTGCAGCAGGGACTGGTACAGTCCCGGGTAGTTCTCCATCAGCGCGTCGTTGTGCATGGGCGGGAACGAGCCCTTCTCCTTGGCATGGGCGGCCAGGGCGTCCACATACTGGGCTTCGGTGCAGATCATATCCGCCGTAGGCACCCCTGACATGAACTGTCGGGCAGGTACGGAGAAAAAGTCCTCGTTCTTGCTGCCGTCCGCCCGGTACAGGTGGCGGAACAGCTTGTAGATGGCCGTACCCAGATAATTGGCCGCGGCGGTAATGGCGTCCTTCCGGCCGGTTTTGCCCAGCAGGTCAAACAGTACCCCAATGGAGTTGACCAGCAGTTTTTTGTTCAGCGTGGCCATGATGCTGCCATGGAGCACATTGTCCTTTTCCGCGGAATAGTCGTACAGCTCTTCGGCGGCGATGGTGGTCCCGTCCCGGGACAGGGTACGTCCCAGCAGGAAATCGGCCGACACATTATAATAGTTGCAGGCCCGGATTACAAATGCCAGACCCGGTTCGCGCACGCCGTTTTCATAGTGGGACAGTAGAGCCTGACTGATCCCCAGATCTTTGGCTGCCGCGCGCTGGGAGATGCCTTTTTCCTGGCGGAGCAGGGAGAGACAGCGGGAGAAATCGGAACTCATAACACACTTCGACCTCCATTGAGTTCAAAACAGTAGGTATAGTATAAAATCCAAAATACAAAAAGTAAAGTGTATTTTTTCACAATCTTATTGCTTTTAGGCATTGAGGTTCTAAGAAACTTTGGTGTATAATAGCCTTGACGCCGGGATACCGGCACACCGGCCTATTATTTGTGATGGAGGATGATACCAATGGCCATTCATATGTTCCAGCAGCTCATCGATACCCTGAAAAAAAGCCCCAAGCGTATCGTGTTCACCGAGGGCACCGACCCCCGTATTCTGGAGGCCAGCGCCCGCCTGCTCTCCGGTACTTTTCTGACCCCTGTGCTCATCGGCAAGGAGGATGAGGTTCACGCCGCTGCGGAAGCGGCCGGCTTCAACATCCGCGGTGCTGAGATCATGCATCCTTCCACTTATGCCGACATGGACAAGATGGTAGACGCCATGGTGGAACTGCGTAAGGGCAAGATGACCGCCGACGACTGCCGCGCCGCCCTGCAGCATGGCAACTACTTTGGCACCATGCTGGTCAAGATGGGTGTGGCTGACTGCCTGCTGGGCGGCGCCACCTACTCCACTGCCGACACCGTCCGTCCCGCGCTGCAGCTGATCAAGACCAAGCCCGGCAACAAGATCGTCTCCTCCTGCTTCATCATGGTCCGTGAGGGCGTGGGCGACAACACCGTGCTGGCCATGGGCGACTGCGCCATCAACATCGATCCCAATGAGGACGAGCTGGTGGAGATCGGTCTGGAGTGCGCCAAGTGCGCCAAGATCTTCGGCATCGACCCCAAGGTGGCCTATCTGAGCTACTCCACCCACGGCTCCGGCAAGGGTGATACCGTGGACAAGATGCGCAATGCCTGTGCCAAGGCCAAGGCCGCTGCGCCCGATCTGGCCATCGACGGCGAGATGCAGTTTGACGCCGCCGTCTCCCCCACGGTGGGCCAGCTGAAGTTCCCCGGCTCTTCCGTGGCCGGCTACGCCAACACCTTCATTTTCCCCAACATCAACGCCGGCAACATTGGCTACAAGATCGCCCAGCGTCTGGGCGGCTTTGACGCCTACGGCCCCATCCTGCTGGGTCTTAACGCCCCCATCAACGACCTCTCCCGGGGCTGTAACGCTCAGGAGGTCTACTCCATGGCCATCATCACTGCCGCGCTGGCCTGATCAAACATTTGTCAGTAGTTTGCCAGGATTGGAGCACCCCTTCGGGTGCTCCAATCTTTTTGTTTGTAAATAATTCGCTTTGGAAGTATTGTCAGTTTTTTCGCTTTGTTTTTTGCTTTTTCCACAAAATTATATATTTGATTCAAAGTAGCATTGACTAATTTCACTATAGCATTCTATTATAAGGGTACGTTGATAAAACGTTGTACTTATTGGGACCAAATGCGCCGTTGGGGACGCTTTGGAAATAGAATGGAGTATGGAGGCAGATCAAAATGAAGCGGAACCTTTCCCTTTTGCTCGCCGCTGGTATGGTCCTCTCCCTGGGCGTGGCACCCGCACAGGCCAGTGAACCTGCCGCCGACACCGGAAACACACTCTCTTGGGATATGGCAGAGGAGATCCTCACCCATATCAGCGACCCCAAATTCCCGGACTATTCCGTCAGCGTCGTGGACTACGGTGCCGTTCCCAACGACGACAAGCTGGACACCGCAGCCATTCAGAAGGCCATTGACGAGGTCAGTGAAAAGGGCGGCGGCAAGGTGATCGTCCCCTCGGGCACCTTTGACGTAGGCGCCATTGAACTTAAGAGCAATGTCAACCTCTGCCTGGAGTCGGAGGACTCCCTGCTGCGCTACACCACGGACATCAACGAAGAAAACTATCCCGTGGTATACAGCCACTGGGAGGCCACTCCTATTTATAACTACAGTGCCCTGATCTACGCCAAAGACGCGGAAAACATCGCCCTCACCGGCAAGGGCACCTTGGATGGCCAGGCTTCCGACACCGTCTGGTGGAACTGGAAGGACGGCGCCTATGGTTCCCAGTCCGCCGGTCAGGAGCTCACCCGGGAACAGAACAACAATGGCGTGCCGGTGGATGAGCGTATCTATGGCGACGGCTGGTATCTGCGTCCCAATTTCATCCAGACCATCAACTGTGAAAATGTCCTCTTTGAAGGCGTTACCCTGCTCAACTCTCCCATGTGGCAGGTTAACCCCGTACTGTGCACCAATGTTACCGTCCGTGGCATGACTCTGCGGGCCCACGGCTCCAACACCGACTGTGTAGACCCCGAGAGCTGCAACTACGTGCTCATCGAGGAAAATTCCTTTGACAGCGGCGACGATTGCATCGCCATCAAGTCCGGCCGCGACCGGGACGGTCGTGAGCTGAATACTCCCTGCCAGAACATCATCATCCGCAACAACATAATGGCGGATGGCCATGGCGGCATTGCCATGGGCAGCGAGATGTCGGGCAGCATTTACAATGTGTTTGCCACCGACAACCACTTTGACAGCCCCAACCTGACCTATCCCCTGCGCCTGAAGACCAACGCCAAGCGCGGCGGCGAGATTGCCAATGTCTACCTGCGCAACTCCACCATCGCCAATGTGGACGAGGCTACCATCCACGGTACCATGCTCTATGCCGAGGGCAGCAATGGTGATTACATCCCCTCCTTCCGCAACATCGTCATCGAGAACGTAAAGACCACCGGCGGCCTGTACGGCATCTATCTGGAAGCATTCGAGGAGTCTCCCATTACTGGTCTGGTACTGCGCAACGTACAGATTGACGGCGTAAAGTATCCCATCCGCGCCATGAACTGGGGCGACGATGTGGTGATGGACAATGTCACCATCAACGGCGAGGCCTATCCCAGACCCACGGAGGCCCGCATCCTGGGTGTACCCACTCCGGGTGCACAGATTGAAGGTACCGCGCTGCTCATCGGCGCCGATGCCGACACCCTCACTTATCGCTGGGAAATGGCCGACACCCGGGACGGCAGCTACACCAGCATCGGTGACGGCAAGACCCTCCAGGTACCCGCGGATGCCGCCGGCAAATATCTGCGCCTGGTGGCTACCGATACCAACGGCGCTTCCGCTGAGAGCATCCCCTATGAGGTGCTGACCTCCGCCTCCGTGGACGGTATTCCTGCCGACAGCTTTGTTTCCACCGCCGCTGCCCGCCTGGCCTCCAAGGGCGTGCTGGACACCTCCGCTTCCATCGACCCCAAGGCCCCTGTCACCCGGATTGAACTGGCCCGGATGCTGGCCCGCATGTGGGATCTGACCGCTCCTGAGGGCGACGTGGAACTGACCGACATGGACAAGAGCTCGGCCGACTATCAAATCGCTGCCGCCGTGGTGGAGCAGGAGATGATGGAGACCAAGGACGGCGCCTTTGATCCCAACGGCACCCTTACCCGCGAGGAAATGGCCACTGTGGCCATGATGAGCTGCGGCGTATCCTACGCCAACGCCTCCCACACCTATGACACCACTTATGCCGACGGCGAGACCATCGATCAGGATTACCTCACCGATGTAGAGCGCGGCACCACCCTTGGCTTCTGGAAGGGCACCAGCACGGGGGTCTTCTCTCCCAAGCTGACCATGACCTATGAAATGACCATCGCCGTGCTGGACCGCGTATCTGATTTTGCCGGCAAGTAACCCTATGCGTTCTTCTTCCTTTCCTTTTCCTCCACTTTAAGCGATTTCCCCCGGCATCATTGTGATGCCGGGGGAAATCATTTGTAACAAAACCGGTTTCTTTCCTGAAAAAAGTCTTAAAATCCGTGGTTTTTTAACTAAGGCTTGACTTTTAAGGAAGAAACGTGTATTATTGCACTTGTAACCATTTGTAACTTTTCGTTTCCGACTGTTACTACTCGGCCCATCAGGGCCTTCTTTTACGCCAGAATAAACAAATGGGAGGTTATCCCAAGTGGATGAGATCTTACATACCCCAAAGGAGGAGCTGTCCGGGTCTACCGGTCTGCTGATGAAGCTGCAGGCGGGAGCAGATGCACTGCGTGCCCGGGCACAGCGCATCCAGCACTGGGCAGATACCGCTACTGCCGGCGGCGGGCGCCTCATCAGCCCCATCCATCTCTTTGCCGCAGCAGCGGTGATCGGTGTGGCCGCAGTGGTGGGCACCGTATACACTCCCAGCTACGTGGTGGAACTGGATGGCGTTGCCTTGGGCACTGTGCGCGACCCCCAGGTCTTTGAACAGGTCGTGGACCGGGTGGAAAGCCGGGCCACCAGCATTCTGGGATATGACTATACCATCGACGGGGATGTAAGCTATTCCTTTGCTCTGACAGAGCGGGATGCTCTGACCGCTACCGCGGAATTTGAGACCTATCTCTTCGACCAGATCGGTGAGGTGATGAAGAGCTATGTACTCACCGTGGATGGCCAGGTCATCGGCGCGGCTCAGGATCGGGAAACCCTGACCTCCGTTCTGGATCAGGTCAAGGCAGCTTATGTGGATGAAAATACCATTTCGTCGGAGTTTACGTCTGCAGTGTATATCACCCATGAGTATACCTCTTCCGACACCAACCAGGATACAGCCTCCATGCTGGCCGCTTTGACCGCCAATACAAATGGCCAGACCACCTATGAGGTGCAGCAGGGCGATACCTTTATGCAGATTGCTCTGGACAACGGCATGACCGTCTCTGAGATGGAAGCCCTCAACCCCGATGTGGATATCAACATGATTTACATCGGCCAGCTGCTCAACGTCAAGGAAGAGATTCCTTTCCTGTCGGTAAAGACGGTGGATAACGTCACCTATACCGAATCCATTGCCTGCCCGGTCACCGAGGTGGAGGACAGCACCATGTACCAGGGAGAAACCAAGGTACTGGAAGAGGGCGTGCCCGGTGAACAGATCGTCAACGCCAATATCTCCTATCTTAACGGTGTGGAGCAGGAGCGTGAGGTTCTCTCCACTCAGGTCACCCGAGAAGCTACCAATAAAGTCATTGCTGTCGGCACCAAGGAGCGCCCCTCCTGGCTGCCCACCGGTTCCTTTATCTGGCCGGTATACGGCAATATTACTTCTTATTTTGGATACCGTTCCATTTTTGGCTCCTACAGCTATCATGGCGGCATTGACATCGCCGCTTCCTATGGCACCAGTATCGCGGCCGCTGACGGCGGTACCGTGGTCTTTGCCGGTCGGGCCACCGGCAGCATGTGGAGCTACGGCAACCTGGTCATCGTGGACCACGGCAACGGGAAGCAGACCTATTACGGCCACTGCTCCAGCGTGCTGGTCTCTGCAGGCGATAAGGTCTATCAGGGCCAGGCCATTGCCCGGGTAGGTTCTACCGGTCGTTCCACCGGAAATCACTGCCATTTTGAGGTAAAGATCAACGGTACATCGGTAAACCCCCTGTCCTATCTCCCCTGACGTAACTACAAAAAGGAAGGACGGCATAGCCAAAGCTATGCCGTCCTTTTTATTTTGCCCGCTCGGACCTATTTCCTTTGGCTAACGTCCGAGGCTTTACCGACCAAACAATGATATTCATAACAGCAACGATCACAAGGACGGCCAACATACCGGCCCAGAATCCCAGATTGATCCCACACCATTCGTTTCTTCCAAACCACGCGATCCAGAGCGCATTCCAATTCATTTTCGCACCTCCTTACAACAACTCGCCATGGCGGCGGACATAGGCTTTTTTCAGACTGGTGGCCAGTGCCATATACAGCAGAATGCAGGGAACCAAATAGAAGAAATATTGCATAGGCAGGGCCACAAAGCCCAGCATTTTCCCCAGCGGAGTAAAGGGAATGACCGTAAGCACGGCGATGCCCGTCATGGTAAGCAGCGTAACCGGCGCGGATGCCCGGCTCTGAAGGAAAGGAAGCTTGGGCGTGCGGATCATATGGATAACCAATGTCTGGCTCCACATAGACTCAACAAACCAGCCGGCCTGAAACAGGCCAATGTATTTTTCCTGTACCGCGGCCAGCTCCGCACCGCTGAAACAGCTGGACAGGTCATTGAACAGCACTCCGCCTGAAACAAACAGGGGGCAAAACACAAAATATAGGAACAGATAGGTGGTAAAGTCAAAGATCGAGCTGGTGGGCCCAATCCAAAGCATAAAGCTGCCAACGCTTGACGCATCCCATTTTCGCGGAAGGGCAATAAATTCCTCATCTACATTGTCCCAGGGAATGGCGGTACAGGACAGATCATAAATCAGATTGAGGAAGATCAGGTGTACGCTCATCATGGGCAAAAACGGCAACAGCGCGGAGGCTGCAAGCACAGAAAACATGTTTCCAAAATTGGAGGAGGCCGTCATTTTAATGTACTTGATCATATTGGCATAGGTCTTGCGCCCTTCCACAATTCCCTGCTCCAAAACCATAAGGTCTTTTTCCAGCAGAATAATATCTGCCGATTCCTTTGCCACATCAACGGCAGTATCCACCGAGATGCCGATGTCTGCCGCTTTCATGGCGGCGGCATCATTGATACCATCGCCCATAAATCCAACGGTATGTCCGTTTTTACGCAGGATGGAAACCACTCTGGTCTTCTGGTCAGGCGTCAGCTTTGCAAAGACGTCGGTGATCTCCGCCGCTGCCGCAAGCTCCGCGTCACTCATGGCGTCCAGATCCGAACCCAGCAGCATGTTGCGTACCTTCATTCCCACCTGCCTGCAGATGGTGCGGGTGACCTTGTCGTTGTCTCCCGTCAGGAGTTTGGTGGTCACTCCATGGTTTTTCAGCGTCCGGATCGCACCGGCTGCGGATTCCTTGGGCGGGTCGAGAAACGCAAGGTAACCCAACAGCACCATATCGCACTCATCCTTTACGCTGAACGCCTCCACCGGCGACGGATTGCTCTTCTGCGCAATGGCCAAAACCCGAAATCCCTTGTCGTTCAGCCCGTCCACCGTCTGTAGAATGCGGCGGCGAACTGCATCTGACAGCGGCTGAACCTCCCCGTCACATTCTGCAAACGTGCAGATGGACAGCATCTCCTCCACTGCTCCCTTGGTAACCATCTGTGTTTTTCCCGCCTTATCCTGGACCACGGTGGTCAGGCGGCGGCGGGAAAAATCAAAGGGAATCTCGTCCACCTTCGTATAGGTCTCAGACAGATCCATCAGCCTGGGGTCGGCGGCCTCTTCCTCCTCGGTCTTGTGGATGATGGCAACATCCATCAGATTTTTATATCCCGTCTGAAAATAACTGTTGAGGTAGGCATGGCGCAGTACCCGGGTATCATCCACTCCATTTACATTCAGGTGATATTCCAGTACCACCTTATCCTGGGTCAACGTACCGGTCTTATCGGTGCAGAGAATGTCAATCGCCCCAAAATTCTGAATGGAATTCAGGTTCTTTACAATGGTCTGTTTCTTACTCATGGAAACGGCGCCTTTGGCCAAACAGGTCGTCACGATCATAGGCAGCATTTCGGGCGTCAGTCCCACGGCAATGGAAATGCCAAACAAAAACGCCTCCAGCCAGTCGCCCTTAGTAATTCCATTGACAAAGAAGACCAGCGGGACCATTACCAACATAAACCGGATCAATACCCAGGAAACCGCGTTGACTCCCTTGGTAAAGCTGGTCTCCACCGCCTCCTGCGCCACGGCCGAGGCCATGGAACCAAACAGGGTATGGTCGCCCACACAGATGACCACGGCGGTGGCACTGCCCGAAATCACATTGCTGCCCATAAAGGCAATGTTAGTATACTCCGTGACACTCTGCATGTGCGCATTCACCAGAGGCGTTTTTTCCACCGGTTCGCTTTCTCCCGTCAGGCTGGATTGGCTGATAAACAGGTCTTTTGCCTCCACAATACGGACATCGGCAGGGATCATATCTCCGGCAGACAGGTGGATGATATCCCCTACCACCAGATCGTCCATAGGGATCTCGGCCTTTTCCAGCCCTCTGCGGGTTACGGTACAGGTGGTGGTGATCATGGCAAGCAGCTTTTCCGCGGCGTTTCCACTTCTGGACTCCTGTACAAACCGCAGCGTGCCCGAAATCAGCACCATCGTGAGAATAATGATAACGGTCAGGCAGTCAAAATCCTCAGGTGTACTCCCAAACAGAGAAAAACAGGGAAACACTATATCGGTCGTGGCAGATACCAGTGCCAGACAGCACAAGATCGCTGTGAATGGATTTATAAACGCCTCCGCCAAACGCCTGGGGAGCGGCTTTTTCTTCTCATGGGTCACTTTATTGTTGCCGTATTTGGCACGACTTGCGGAAATCTCCTCCACATCCAAACCGTGGAGCGAAGTATGCAGATAGTTCAATACCTGCTTGATGGGATTGGTCGCCGCAAAGTGAATGCGGCTGTTCTGCCCATCACGGACGATGGTTTTCTCAGATGCCTGACGCTGAGACATCCATAGTGTCTTTTTGTTCATAATCCTTACCTCCTGTGATCAGATCCAGGCAGGCAAAGCGGAAGGAGAAATATGGATGCACCACGTTTCTTCGTCCTGTTTGCCATCCTGGTGCACTTGTGTCACAATCCATGTTTCTCCACCTCCTTATTTTTAAACTATCTATCATAAACCGCAGTGCGGATTATTGTCTCTGATAACGCCCGCGGGTTGAAATGTACCAAAGATCCGCGCCAGCCGCCAGCATCCATACGACCATTGCAGGAAGAAATCCGTACCGGGCAAAACCACCCCAGCACCCCTTCAGTAAAAACAAAAGGCCGTTGCACAGGATCATTCCTCCCACATTCCGGCAGAGCGGACCTATATTTATACGCTCCCGCTCGGTTATGGACATCTTTTTCCATGCCGAGAGGTGGACGTGTCCTTTCCCGCTTGCAAACAGAATGCCCCCTGCACAGAAAAGGGCCCCCAAGAAAATGCAGATATAGTCCATCACTTCACTTCCTTTCCATGTTTCCGGCGTCCTACCGCCTTTCTGCCTTCCCCGTTCTGGATCAACTGCCGGAAGGCAAAGGTGTTATTCAGGCTTCGTTTTATTCGGCCTGGATCAGTATATAAAAAAAGCAAGGTCCATCCTATGGTAGAAACCTTGCAATTTCCTTGCGATTTGGCAAGAAATAAGGCTGACAGGCCCTCAGGGCCTGTCAGCCTTTTCGTTTTCTAGTTACCTATTTTTTGCCATTCAGCTCCGGCGCAGGATCTCATCCAGCAGACGGTGGGCTGCCTCCTCCTTGCTCATCAAGGGCAGCTCCAGCTGATCGGTGGGGGTAATGAGGGTGAGCAGGTTGGTCGCCACCCCAAAGCCCGCTCCCGGCTGCTTGAGGTTGTTGGCCGCGATCATATCCAGATGCTTCTTCTCCAGCTTCTTGCGGGAGTTTTCCACCATGTCCCGGGTCTCCATGGAAAATCCGCATAAAAACTGCCCCGGACGCCGGTGCTCTCCCAGCCAGGCCAAAATATCCCGGGTACGTTCCAGGGGGATGGACAGCTCTCCGTCCCCTTTCTTTACCTTGTCCTGGGCCACTTGTGCCGGGCGGTAATCGGCCACGGCTGCGGCCTTGATGATAATGTCCTGGGCTTCACTGCGCCCAGTGACGGCTTCAAACATATCCTGGGCAGTCACCACGTCTACCACGTTCACATAGGCAGGCTTTTTCAGCGCCGTGGGACCGGTGACCAGAGTCACCTCCGCCCCCCGGGCCGCTGCCGCCCGCGCAATGGCATAGCCCATCTTGCCGGTGGAATGGTTGGTAAGGCAGCGTACAGGGTCCAGAGCCTCCTGGGTGGGGCCGGCGGTGACCAGTACCTTCTTGCCTGCCAGGTCCTTTTCGTGGCTGATGGCATGCAGAACCGTTTCCAGCAGATCCTCCGGCTCAGGCATTTTTCCCCTGCCTACCGCGCCGCAGGCCAGCCGCCCGCTGGCCGGCTCCACGATCTCCCAGCCGTACCGCCGCAGAATCTCCAGGTTGTCCTGGGTCACCGGGTTTTCATACATCCGGGTGTTCATGGCCGGGGCGGCAATCTTGGGGCAGTCACAGGCCAGTACGGTGGTGGTAAGCATATCGTCAGCCAGCCCGTGAGCCAGTTTGGCCAGTACGTTGGCGGTGGCCGGAGCCACCAGCACCAGGTCCGCCTGGTCGGCCAGGGCCACGTGCTCCACCTGGAATTGGTAGTTGCGGTCAAAGGTGTCCACGCTCACCCGGTTGCCGGTCAGCGACTCAAAGGTATGGGGCCCGATGAATTCCGTGGCATTTTTGGTCATGATCACGTGGACGTTGCAGCCCTGCTTTACCAGTGCGGAAGCCAGGCTGGCCGATTTATAGCACGCAATGCCGCCGGTGACACCCAGCAGCACGGTCTTTCCCTTCAGCATGCGGTTTTCCCTCGCTTTTTCTGATTTTCTCTCAGTATAACAGAGCCAAACGCTTTTTTCCACTCTCCCGGCTCGGCTTGTGGAAAAATAATTTGCCTTTTCCCCGCGCTTTGATTATAATGTTTCATGGCTGAGCGCAGGCCGCAGGCCGCTGTACTCCTGTGGAGACGGCAGGCCCCTTCCGACCGGAGCAAAGCCCATACATCACGCGCTGTATCCCGCCCGGCGGGAACGGCAGCAGGAGGTAATTTCATATGAAAACCGCACAGACCCGCGCCCAACGCACCAAACAGGTGCAGGACCTGGCCATTCTGGCCATGTTTACCGCAATCATTTTTTTGCTCACCTTCACTCCCCTGGGGCTCATTGACCTGCCGGTCATCAAAGCCACCATCCTGCACGTGCCGGTCATCATCGGCTCCATTCTGCTTGGGCCCAAGAAGGGTGCCTTCCTGGGCGGTATGTTTGGCCTGTCCAGCCTGATTAAAAATACCCTGGTGCCCGGACTGTCTTCGTTTGTCTTTTCTCCCCTCATCCCTGTCCCCGGCCTGGACCGGGGCAGCCCCTGGGCCCTGTTCATCTGCTTTGTTCCCCGCATCCTGGTGGGCGTGACCCCCTGGCTGGTTTACACGCTCTTTAAGCATCTGCCCGGTAAGCGCAACGCCGGCGTGCAGGCCAGCACCATGGTGGTGGCCGCCATCGTGGGTGCATTGACCAACACCGCGCTGGTCATGGGCTCTATCGGTATCATCTTCACCGAAGCCTATGCCGCCGCTCAGGGTATCCCCGCTGAAGCCATTACCGGCTTTATTATGGGTATTGTGGCCACCAACGGCATCCCTGAGTCCATTGTGGCCGCTGTCGTTACTCCTGCGGTGTGCGTACCTCTGATCCGCGCTCTGAAGCTGGAGAAGACCCCCGCTCCCGCCGGACAGCCTGCCTGAGTTATGCTGCTGACCATCGACATTGGCAACACCACCATTGCTCTGGGCGCCTTTGAGGGAGAGCGGTTGGCCTTTGTCCGCCGCCTGCCCAGCGACCGGGATATGGATGCCGGAGCCTGCGCCCGAAGGCTTCTGGAACAGCTGGCCCTGGAGAACGCAGGGCCTCAGGATCTGGAGGGGGCTGTGCTCTGCTCCGTGGTACCTGCACTGACCGCCGTGGTAAACCGGGCGGTGGAACAGCTCACCGGCCGGACTCCGCTGGTGGTGGCCCGGCCGGAAGATGCAGGTCTTCGGATCGGCAATTACGACCAGAGCAATCTGGGTATGGACCGGGTGGTGGACTGCGCCGCCGCCCTGGCCCGCTGGAAGCCTCCCCTGGCCGTCTTTGATATGGGTACCGCCACTACCCTCTCGGTGCTGGATGAGGCAGGTGTGTTTCAGGGCGGGATGATTTTGCCCGGTCTGCGCCTGTCGGTGGATGCCCTCAGCGCCCGGGCCGCCCAACTGCCACCCATCAGCTTTGAGCCCCCCGCCGGACTCATCGGTACCGACACCGTCTCCTGTATGCAATACGGAGCTCTGTACGGGGCCGCTGCCACCGTGGAGGGCATCGCCGCCCGTTTGGAGGAACAGCTGGGCAGTGCTCTTACTGTCGTGCTGACCGGCGGATTGGGCCGGCATATCCTGCCCCTGCTCCGCCGTCCGGTGGAGTATGAACCCCAGTTACAGCTATTGGGGCTGCGTGCGATCTATCTGCACGCACAGAATAAGCAATAAAAAAGACGCGCCTTTATGGCGCGTCTTTTTTATTGCTCCTGGCGCTGCCGCTTCAGGTAGCGTACTTTTTTATGCCGGTACCACACACAGTTGAATACGTTTCCCAGGATCAGCACATTGCCACACAGGTAGAGCCACACCAGTAAGATGATGACCGAAGCCAGGGACCCATACACCATGGAGTAGCGGGAGGAGAGACCGATAAACCAGGAAAAAAGCATGGAGGCCGCCACCAGTGCCATTGCCGCCAAAAAAGCCCCCGTAAGCACCGGCGGCCGGGGCTTTCCCCTAGGGGCGGCCACCCGATAGACCAGCAGCACAAAAAGGAATACCAACAGAAACAGCAGCAGGAAGCGGAACCACCGCCACTCCCAGGGCAATACCGCCGCCTCCAGATGCAGCCGGCTCTCTACCAGCCGGAACAGCCAGTCGCCTGTGAGCAGCACGATGAGGGACAGGTAGATGGTCACCAGCAGCAGCGCGGAGAAAGCCGCGCTGGCCGCAATGGTCCAGATCCCCCGGTAACTCCGGCGCCCATAGATCTCTCCCATAATACGCATCAGCGAACGGAAGGCCGCCGAAGCCGAAAGGAGCGTGGCCGCGGCCCCTGCGGCCAGCAGGGCCGGGGACTGGTTGTCGCTGATATAGCGCAGATACTCCTCCAGTATTCCAATGCTTTCCCGGGGCACGAAGGGCCCCAGGGCATCCAGAATCGCAGTAGCCTGCAGATCCAGCAGACTGATAAAGGCATTGATACAGATAAGGATCGGGAAAAAGGTCAAGATCAAAAAATAGGCCAGCTCCGCTGCCGACCGGGAGACATGGCGCGAGAAGTAGATCTCCACCATCTCTCTCAAAAAACGCACCGGCGCCGCCGTCCACAACCGTTTCACAGCCGCCCTCCTCCCGTCGCTCTCATTGTATCCCCTTTTGCCTGAAAAAAAACGAAAAAGACCGTCTGCTATGCAGACGGTCTTTTGGGGTTCGACCTTTAGGCCAGCTTGTTGAGCTTGATGGTCATGGCGCTCTTCTTGTGAGCGGCATTGTTCTTGTGCAGCAGACCCTTGACCACAGCCTTGTCGACCGCCTTGACGGCCACCTTGTAAGCGCCCTCGGCCTCGCTGCGGTTGCCTTCGACCACCGCGGCCTCAAACTTCTTGATGTCGGTCTTCAGCGCGGACTTAGCGGCCTTGTTCTGCGCAGCCTTGGTGGCGTTCACCAGGACACGCTTCTTGGCAGACTTAATATTCGGCAAACCAAACACCTCCTCCGATGACGATAATCGTTATTTACACAGTTTGCCCGTGCAGATTTACATTTTAACAGCAAGTTTCAAAAATTGCAACTGTTTTTTCAAATTTTTTTCACTTTTTTTGTATATGAAGGCCCTTCTCGCAAAAAATAGAGCTGAAAGGCCGTCCTTATACCATATCTTGGGGCGGCAGAGGAGGCCATCATGCGCAGACCAAGGACCGACCTGGCCATTGAGGCCGCCCAGCTCTGGCGAGAGGGTGCCGGAGAAGCCGCCCGCCTGCCCGGGGTAACATCCGGGGAGCGCCAGCGGGAGGGCTACGCCGTCACCACAGTGGAGATACTGGACCAGCAGGGCGCCCAGGCGCTGGGTAAACCGCCAGGCCGCTATGTGACATTGGAGCTGGACGCTCTGGAACGGCGGGAGGCAGATGCTTTTGGGCGGGCGGTACGGGCCCTGGCTGCTGAGCTGAAGCCCCTGCTCCCATCCGCTCCCGATGCACCCGCCCTGGTGGTGGGGCTGGGCAACCGGGCCATTACCCCGGACAACCTGGGCCCTAAGGCCGCAGATTATACCCTGGTGACCCGCCACTTGGTGGAACAAGTCCCGGAGCACTTCGGCTCCTTCCGCCCGGTGGCCGCCCTGGCCGCGGGTGTACTGGGTACCACCGGCGTGGAGAGCGGCGAGCTGGTCCGGGCGGTGGTGGACAAGATCCACCCGGCCTGTGTGCTGGCGGTGGACGCGCTGGCCGCCCGCAGCCTGAAGCGCATCTGCCGTACCGTCCAGCTGTCCGATACCGGCATTACCCCCGGCTCAGGGGTTGGCAACGCCCGCTTCGCCCTGGATGCGCAGAACCTTGGCGTACCCGTCATCGCCATTGGTGCACCCACGGTGGTGGACGCCGTCACCCTTACCTGCGACGTGCTGGCCGAGGCCGGCCGGGAGGAGTTGGACCCTTCCGCCCTTCAGGGCGCGGGAGAGGGATTGGTGGTCACTCCCAAAGACATCGACACCCAGGTCCACGACCTGAGCAAGGTCATTGGCTACGGCATCAACCTGGCCCTCCAGTCTGGACTGAGCATTGAGGATGTAGACCTGCTGCTGAGCTGAGCGCACATTTCAGGGAAAGAAAACTGGGTCTTGCGCCCCCTTTCCCTTGACGCAGAGGGGAAAAGGTGATAGAATACACCGGAAATCAGCACAGGCCACGACCGGGAAGAGTACGCGGAGACCCGGACCGCAGAGAGGAGCCGTTTTGGTGGAAGGCTCCCGAAGGTCCCGCAGAAGGCACCCGTGAGCCGCGGGGAGGCAATGCCCCGCCGGTCCCCGCCGTTACCGGGTCAGAGTGCGGAGCGTCTGCTCCGAATTCAGGTGGCACCACGGAGTTTTCTTCGCCCTGAGCCTTATGGCTCGGGGCGTTTTTTTCTTGGCGAATAAATGGGTAAAGGAGCATATACGATGAAAAACACCGAAAAGACCATGGAAAAGATCGTAGCCCTGTGCAAGGGCCGCGGCTTTGTCTATCCCGGCAGCGAGATTTACGGCGGCCTGGCCAACTCCTGGGACTATGGCCCCCTGGGTGTGGAGCTGAAGAACAACGTCAAGCGTGCCTGGTGGAAGAAGTTTGTCCAGGAGAACCCCTACAACGTGGGGCTGGACGCTGCCATTCTTATGAACCCTGAAGTGTGGGTGGCTTCCGGCCACGTGTCTACCTTCAACGATCCCCTCATCGACTGCAAGGCCTGTAAGATGCGCCACCGGGCCGACAAGCTCATTGAGGATTGGTGCGCCGAGCAGGGCCGCACCGACGTAAACGTGGAGGCCATGACCAACGACGAACTGGTGGCCTTCATCCGGGACAACGGCGTTACCTGCCCCGGCTGCGGCAAGTCCGACTTCACCGACATCCGCAAGTTCAACCTGATGTTTAAGACCCACCAGGGCGTCACCGAGGACAGCAGCACCGAGGTCTACCTGCGGCCTGAGACCGCCCAGGGCATCTTCGTCAACTTCCCCGCCATCCAGCGTACCACCCGCAAGAAGCTGCCCTTCGGCGTGTGCCAGGTGGGCAAGAGCTTCCGCAACGAGATCACCCCGGGCAACTTCATCTTCCGCATCCGGGAGTTTGAGCAGATGGAGCTGGAATTCTTCTGCCAGCCCGGCACCGATCTGGAGTGGTTCTCCTACTGGCGTGAATTCTGCCACAAGTGGCTCAACGACCTGGGCATCTCCGATGAAGACCTGCGCCTGCGGGATCATGAGCCGGAGGAGCTGGCCTTCTACTCCAAGGCCACTACCGACTTTGAGTTCATGTTCCCCTTCGGCTGGGGCGAGCTGTGGGGCGTGGCCGACCGTACCGATTATGACCTCAAGCAGCACCAGGAGCACTCCGGCAAGGATCTGACCTACTTCGACCAGGAGAAGAACGAGCACTATATCCCCTACGTCATCGAGCCTTCCCTGGGCGCCGACCGCGTGACCCTGGCCTTCCTGGTGGAAGCCTACGACGAGGAAGTGGTGGGCCAGGACAAGAAGGGCAACGACGACATCCGCACCGTTATGCGCTTCCACCCCGCCCTGGCGCCCTTCAAGTGCGCCGTGCTGCCCCTGAGCAAGAAGGAGGTCCTCTCCGGTCCCGCCCAGCAGCTGCGGGACGAGCTGGCCAAGGAGTTCATGGTGGACTATGATGACGCCGGCTCCATCGGCAAGCGCTACCGCCGTCAGGACGAGATCGGCACCCCCTTCTGCATCACCCTGGATTTCCAGACCGTGGGCGACGAGACCACCCCCGCCGACGGCTGCGTCACCATCCGGGAGCGTGACTCCATGCAGCAGGTGCGTATCCCCATGAGCGAGGTCAAGGACTACATCGCCCAGCGCATCCGCTTTTAAAAAAACACCGGATCTCCGCCATATGGCGGAGATCCGGTGTTTTTTATGTGGGCTTGGCTGGCGCTGCCATGCCGTCGCTTTTTTGCCCTGCGATAGGCCGGACTTGCAGGGCCTGCCGCTTTTTGCTATACTCAAACAAATCTTCCACACCGGGAGGCGATTTTGTGGAAAACACGCCCCTTTATGACGCACTGCGGTCCTTTGCCGCTACCGATCCATTGCGCATGCATATGCCCGGCCACAAGGGCCGACCTCTCCCAGCCCCCGAGCTGGCAGGGCTGGCAAATATCGACTTTACCGAGTTGCCCCCCACTGGAGACCTGTTTGACGGAGGCGGAGCCATTGAACAGGCCGAGCAGCTATGGGCAGAGGTGTTTGGCATGCCTCATTGCCTGTTTCTCACCGGCGGTTCCACCCAAGGAGTGCTCTCCGCCCTCACTCTGGCCTGCCGGCCGGGGGATGGGGTCCTGCTGGACCGGGGCTGTCACCGCTCGGCCTACAACGCCCTGGCCTTGATGGATCTGCATCCGATATATCTGGAACGCCCCTGGTTGACTGAAGCCGGGATTACCGGTCCCATTGACCCGGCTGAGGTGGAACGGCAGTTGGACTGTCACCCAGAAATTCATACGCTCTGCATTACTTCACCAACTTATTACGGTGTATTATCAGATCTTCCCGCCTTGGCAGCGGTCATGCACCGCCGGGGCGGCTATCTGGTGGTAGACGCCGCCCACGGAGCCCATCTGCCTTTTTTAGGCGACACCTCGCTGGCCGCCGCTGATCTGGCGGTGGTATCCACCCATAAGACCCTACCCGCCCCGGGGCAGACCGCGCTGCTGCTCTCCGGCCCCGCTTTTTCCCAGGCCGACCTGCGCCGGGTGGGGAGTCTCTACGGATCGTCCAGCCCATCCTACCCCATGATGGCCGCTCTGGATGTGTGCCGGGCGCATATGCTGGAAAAGGGGGCTGCCGCCTACCGTGACACGGCAAAGGAGGTGGACCGGCTGCGGCAGGACTATCCTTCCCTCACCCCGGCGGATGCGCCGCTGGATCCCACCCGCTTCGTGCTGCGCTGTGCCGATGGCTTTACCGCCCAGGCACGACTGGAAGAACTGGGGGTGTGGCCCGAGATGGCCGACGTGGGGCACGTTGTTTTTATTCCCACCTGTGCCGACACCCGGGCAGACTTCGCCCGCCTGCGGGCTGCTCTGGATCTTCTTCTCCCCGGCGTGCCCAGGCTCCTGCCGCCTCCTCCCCCGCTGCCTGTCTCCGTCTGCTCCCCCCGGCAGGCCCTCTTTGCCCCCCGGACCCATGTGCCTTTGTCCGCTGCAGAGGGACGAACGGCTGCTCAAGCCATTGCCCCCTACCCACCCGGGATACCAATTGTGGCTCCAGGAGAGCAAATTGAGAAAAAAACTATCGCATATTTGTATGAGATAGGTTATAATAGATGGGAAGACATTCCGGTTCTTTCATCCGCCGGTTGTGTGTCGTGCGGAGATGGAGGAACGTCTTTTCCTTGAGGAGGGATAAGAATGAAACTGGTCCTTGCGATCATTAATCACGACGACGCCAATACCGTCACCCAGGCACTGACCAAAAAGGGCTTTTCGTCCACCAAGCTGGCTACCACCGGCGGCTTTCTGATGGCTGGTAACGTCACCATTCTCATCGGTGTGGATGAGGAAAAGGTGCAGACGGTGATCGACATCATCCGTGAGCACTCCCACAGCCGCAAGCAGATGATCCCCACCACCACCGAAATGAGTTATGGCTACTATCCCAGTATGCCTGTGGAGGTCGTGGTAGGCGGCGCCACCATCTTTGTGGTGGACATCGAGCGGTTTGAACGGGTCTGATTTTTTATGGATCTGACCCGTCTGGCCGGTAACCGGGCGCTGAAGCGGCAGCTGGAACTGGAGAGCGCCCGGCGCGGCCTTTCCCATGCATATTTGCTCAGCGGTCCGCCGGGGTCCGGAAAACGGACCCTGGCGGGTCTGCTTTCGGCCGCTCTGGTGTGCACCGGCACAGCCGGGGACAAGCCCTGCTTTACCTGCCCGGGCTGCCGCAAGGCCATGGCGGGTATTCATCCCGATGTTATCCGCGCCGGCGGCGAGGGATCGGAACTCACTGTAGCTCAGATCCGTGCTCTGCGTTCGGACGCCTACATCCGGCCCAACGAAGCACCCCGCAAGGTCTACATTTTGGAGCAGGCGCAGAGCATGAATCCCAGCGCTCAGAACGCCATGCTCAAACTCTTGGAGGAAGGTCCGCCCTACGCAGCCTTTCTGCTGCTGGCCGACAATGCCGCTGCCCTGCTTCCCACCGTACGTTCCCGGTGCGAAGTGCTTACCCTCTCCCCCGTCACCCAGGGAGAGGCAGAGGCCTGGCTGGCCGCGCAGTATCCCGACCGCTCCGAAGCGGAGCGCCGCTCGGCCGCTCAGCGCTGCGAGGGTCTGCTGGGCCGGGCCGTGGACCAGCTGGAGGGCCGGGAGAGTCGGGACCAACAGGCCCTCGACGGCGCGCTGGAACTGATCCGGCGTTTGGCCGCCGGAGATGAGCTCGCTCTGCTGGAACACTGTGTTTCCCTGGAAAAGTGGGATCGGGACCGGTTCTGCGCCCTGTTGGACGAGGGTATCCTGCTGCTGCGGGACGCTCTGGTATGCGCTGCAGGCGCTCTGCATGAAACCGATCCAAACCGCCGCGCCGCGGCGGAGCAGGCGGCATCCGCCCTCCCCTCCCGCACCCTTATCCGGGCAGTGGGCGTGCTGGAGCAGCTGCGTACCGCCTGCGGTTTTTACGTGGGCACAGGCCATCTGGCCGGCTGGCTGGGTGCGGCCCTGTCCACGTTGTGATCCAACGCGATTCGAATCGGAGGATTTCTATGACAGAGATCATCGCCGTCCGCTTTAAAAACGGAGGCAAGGAATACTATTTTGATCCTCAGGGACAGACGGTGGCTCCTGGGGATGGGGTCATCATTGAGACCTCCCGTGGTCTGGAATACGGTGAGTGTTCCCAAGGCAATACCATGGTAGAGGATGAGTCCGTCGTCCAGCCCCTGCGCCCGCTGGTGCGTCTGGCCACCCCCCAGGACCTGCAGACTGTGGAGCGCAACCGGGAGAAAGAGACCCGGGCCTTTACCATCTGTCAGGAAAAAATCGCCGCCCACGGTCTGGACATGAAGCTGGTACGGGTGGAATACAGCTTTGACGGCAGCAAGATTCTTTTCTTCTTTACCTCTGACGGACGGGTGGATTTTCGCGCCCTGGTCAAGGATCTGGCGGGCGTGTTTCACGCCCGTATCGAACTGCGGCAGATTGGTGTGCGGGATGAGGCCAAAATGCTGGGTGGATTGGGAATTTGCGGCCGCCCCTTCTGCTGTGCCTCTTTTCTGGAGGAATTTCAGCCTGTATCCATTAAAATGGCCAAGACTCAGAACCTCTCTCTCAACCCCACAAAGATCTCGGGCACCTGTGGGCGGTTGATGTGCTGCCTGAAGTACGAGCAGGAAGCCTATGAAGACGCGGTCCATCGCATGCCCAAAAATGAGTCCTTTGTAGAGACGCCGGAAGGCGTGGGCACGGTATGCCAGGTCAACCTGCTGCGAGAGACCGTGAAAGTACGCTTGGAAGATCAGCCGGATGAGTCCCCCAAGTGTTTCCATAACTGTGAGCTGTGCGTGGTGCGCAATGGTAAGGGAAAGCGGCCGGAAGGCTATGTGGCACCGCCTCCGGAAGAGTTGGCCAAGCTGCGTAAGGTCACCCCGGTGGAGGAACCCGGACAGCGCCTGTCCGGCAGCTTGGAAGCGGCCCTCAATCAGCTGGAAGTGGCCGCACCCGAAGCTGCACCGGAAAAGGCAGCGGAAGGGAGCGGAAAATCCCGCCGCAGCCGCAACCGCAGCCGTGGCGGAAACAAAAGTGGCGGGGAATCATCTCCCCGAAAGCCTGCCGAGGAAGGAAAAGCCGTTCCGCCGCCCCGGCCCAAGCAGAAGGGAGAGGCTAAGCCTCCCCGTCCGGAGAAGCCCAAACAGCCCCCCAAGCCTCAGCAGAATCCACAGCCGGCCCCCGCACCGGAGGGAGCTTCCGCTGCGCCTGCCGGTGAAAAGAAACGTCCCCGCCGCCGCTATCGTGGAAAGCCAAAGGGGGACAAGCCTCAGCAACCCCCGCAGCAGTCTTAATGTACACGGGCGGCCTTCCAATCGAAGGCCGCCCGTATGTTTTAATCAGGAGGAAATGCCATATGACCGAATGGGATAAAATGGTAGCTGGCCTGTCCTATGACGCCGGTGATCCACAGCTCACTGCTTTGCGCTTGCGGGCGGCTCGGCTGTGTCATCAATTGAATCTGCTTTCTCCGGACCAGGACAGTGAGCGTCAGGCCCTGCTGCAGGAGTTGCTGGGGCATACCGGAGAGCATTTTACCATCAACCCCGGCTTTCAGTGTGATTACGGAGCAAATATTACGTTAGGCGAACGCTTTTACGCCAATTACAACTGTGTTATTCTCGACTGTGCCCCGGTCACCTTTGGCAACGACGTTCTGGTTGGCCCCAACTGTGGATTTTATACCGCCGGCCACCCCCTGGATGCCTCTATCCGCCGCAAAGGTGTGGAATTTGCCCATCCCATTACCGTGGGCAGCGATGTATGGTTCGGCGGCGGGGTATCGGTTCTGCCCGGAGTCACCATTGGCGACGGGGCCGTTATCGGCGCGGGCAGCGTAGTTACCCGGGATGTACCGGCGTATACTCTGGCTGCCGGTAACCCCTGCCGCATACTCCGCCCACTTTCCAACTGATTACAAAGAAGAGATCCCCCGGAACAGAAGTCTGTTCCGGGGGATCTTTGTTTCACTTATCGGTACTTGCGGCTCTCCGCCACTGCCAGCTCATCGCAGCGATTGTTAAACGGGTTGTCCGCATGGCCCTTGACCCAGTGAAGGTGGACGGTGTGGCGTTCACACAGCCCCAGCAGACGGTCCCACAGATCGGGATTGAGAGCCGGTTTTTTGTCGCCCTTTACCCAGCCTCTGGCCTTCCAGCTTTTGGCCCAACCCTTCTGCAGCGCGTCAATGACGTATTTGGAGTCGGAATAGAGCTCCACCACGCAGGGCTCCTTCAACGCCTCCAGCGCGGTAATAACTCCCGTAAGCTCCATGCGGTTGTTGGTGGTATGGGCCTCGCCGCCGGAGAGTTCCTTTTTAAATTCCCCGTACTGCAAAATAGCCCCCCATCCCCCCGGGCCGGGATTGCCGGAACAGGCTCCGTCGGTATAGATGGTCACTGTTTTCATGGGTTCTCCTTTTTTCCACATGATATGCCGGATCTGTGGAAAACTCAAAGCTCCTTGAGAATTTCCTGCCGCTTCTGGTCGTACTCCTCTTGGGTAATCAGCCGCTGATCATACAGGGTCTGGAGCTGGCGCAGACGCTGCTGGGGATCCGACGGGGCGCCTGACTGCTCCGCGGCCTCATCCTCAATGTGGATCTCCGGACCCACATATCCTTTGCCAAAGGCCTGATAAAAGTTCATAGCGGTGATACCAACAGCCACAAGGGTCCAGAAAATGCCGAACAGACCGGCCATGGGGATGGCCACAAACAGGCCGATCCCCACAAAGATACACCCCACCACGCCGCCAAAGACGGCCTGGCTCTTGCTGGGACGGTAGGTCACCCGTTTCCGGCGCATGGCTTACTCCTCCTGTCCGCTGTTTTCCACAGCCAGCTCCTCTGCTGTGGATTCTTCCTCATTCTCACGGTCGGTAAGGGCCATGGAGATCACCTGATCTCCCTCCTCCTTGAAGCGCATGACGATGACGCCCTGGGTGGAACGGCCGGCAATGCGGATGTTGTCCACATGGGTGCGGATCAGGGTGCCGCCCTGAGTGACCAGCAGCAGGTCCTCATTGCCGTCCACCACCTTGATGCCCACCACCTTGCCGGTCTTTTCGGTGACCAGGTAGTTGCGGATGCCAATGCCGCCCCGGTTGGTAATGCGGTACTCCTCCACCGGGGTGCGCTTGCCATAGCCGTTCTCCGTGATGGACAGGACACAGCGGCCGGCGGTGGCCCGGGCGGCTCCCACCACGTAGTCACCCTCCCGCAGGCGGATGCCGCGCACGCCCACGGCGGTACGACCCATGGGCCGCACATCGTTCTCATCAAAGCAGACGGCCTGTCCGTCGTGGGTGGCAATGATGACCTTCTTTGTGCCATCGGTCTCCCGGACGGCAATGAGCTCGTCCCCTTCTTCCAGCGTGAGCACCCGCAGGCCGTTGTTGCGCAGGTTTTTCAGTGCAGTCACAGCCAGGCGCTTCACTGTGCCGTTGCGGGTAAACATCATCAGGAAACGATCCGGGTTCTCCACGTCCCGGGTGTGGATCATGGCGGTTACCTTTTCCCCCTGCTCCACCTGGAGGATGTTGATGAGGTTGGTGCCCTTGGCGGTGCGGCCAGACTCGGGGATCTGATAGCCCTTCTTGCGGAACACCCGGCCCTTGTCGGTGAAGAAAAGGATATAGTCATGGGTGGAGGCAGTGAACACCGTGTTCACATAGTCCTCCTCCTTGGTGGCCATGCCCTTCTTCCCCATGCCGCCCTTGGACTGGGCGGCGTACTCGCTGGCGGCGGTGCGCTTGATATAGCCCCCGTCGGTGAGGGTAAAGACGCACTCCTCCTCCTCAATGAGGTCCTCGATGTCGATCTCATCCTCCACGTCCTGGATCTCGGTGACACGGTCGTCGCCGTACTTGTCCCGGATGGCGGTGAGCTCGTCCTTGAGCACCCCGCGGAGCATGGACTCATTGGCCAGCAGCTCCTGGAAGTAGGCGATGCGGGCCTCCAGCTCCTTGTACTCATTCTCCAGCTTCTCCCGGTCCAGGCCCTGCAGCGCCTTAAGGCGCATGTCCAGGATGGCCTGGGCCTGGACCTCATCCAGACCAAAGCGGGCGCACAGGCGCTCCTTGGCGTCGTCATAGCTCTCCCGGATGATGCGGATAACCTCGTCGATGTTGTCCTGGGCAATGAGCAGACCTTCCAGCAGATGGGCCCGCTCCTGGGCCTTCTTCAGGTCGTACCGGGTACGGCGGACGATGACCTGCTCCTGATAGGCGATGTACTCGTCCAGAATGTGCCGCAGAGAGAGGATGCGGGGCTGGAGCTTACCGCCCGACTCCACCAGGGCCAGCATGTTGATGGCAAAGGTGGTCTGCAGCTGGGTCTGGGCAAACAGACGGTTGAGCACGACCTGGGGATTGGCGTCCCGCTTGAGCTCAATGACGATGCGCATGCCGTTGCGGTCGGACTCGTCCCGGATATCGGAAATACCCTCCAGGCGCTTGTCCTCCACCTGGTCGGCCATGCTCTTGATGAGCATGCGCTTGTTGACCTGGTAAGGGATCTCGGTAACGATGATACGGGTGCGGTCTTTGCCGAATTCCTCAAACTCGGTACGGGCCCGCACACACACACGGCCGCGGCCTGTGGCGTAGGCCGCCCGGATGCCGGAACGGCCCATGATGATCCCCCGGGTGGGGAAATCGGGCCCCTTTACGTGTTCCATCAGGTCGCTGAGCTCAGCTTCTGGGTTATCCAGCACACAGATGGTGGCGTTGATGACCTCCCGCAGGTTGTGGGGCGGAATGTTGGTGGCCATACCCACGGCGATGCCGCTGGAGCCGTTGACCAGCAGGTTGGGGAAGCGGCTGGGCAGCACCTTGGGCTCCTTGCGGGTCTCGTCAAAGTTGGGGTCCCAGTCCACCGTGTCCTTCTCGATGTCCCGGAGCATCTCGTCGGAGATCTTGGACAGCCTGGCCTCGGTGTAACGGTAGGCAGCCGGGGGATCGCCGTCGATGGAACCGAAGTTGCCGTGGCCGTCCACCAGCATATAGCGCATGGAGAAGTCCTGGGCCAGGCGCACCAGAGCGTCGTACACGCTCTGATCACCGTGTGGATGGTAGCGGCCCAGCACGTCGCCCACGCAGGTGGCCGACTTCTTAAAGGGCTTGTCGGCGGTCAGGTTGTCCTCGTACATAGCATAGAGGATGCGCCGGTGAACCGGCTTCAAACCATCCCGCACATCGGGCAGGGCACGGCCCACGATGACGCTCATGGCGTATTCGATATAGGATTTCTCCATCTCCGGTACCAGAGGAGAGGTCACGATATGCTGGTTTGGAAAGCGGATCTCCTCCGGATCGTATTGGGGTTTTTTAGACATTGGTAATATTGCCTCCTTCAGTGGGAGCTGTATCAAAAACAGGGATCACTCTGCTTGTTCCCATTAGTAGTCCAGATTCACCGCATACTTGGCGTTTTTCTCGATAAATTCTTTGCGGGGCTCCACCTTTTCTCCCATAAGCACGGTAAAGGTGGCGTCAGCCGCCACGGCGTCGTCCAGCTCAATGCGGCGCAGAGTACGCTTCTCCGGGTCCATGGTGGTCTCCCACAGCTCGTGGGGGTTCATCTCGCCCAGGCCCTTAAAGCGGGAAATATCGATCTTGGCGTTGGGATTGTCCCCACGCATCTCGGCAGAGACGGCATCCCGCTCCTCATCGGAGAAGGCCACCCGGGTGGTCTTGCCGCGGGTCAGCTTGTAGAGGGGGGGCACGGCGGAGTAGACGTAGCCGTGCTCAATGAGAGGCCGCATAAAGCGGAAGAAGAAGGTCAGCAGCAGAGTACGGATGTGGGCACCGTCCACATCGGCATCGGCCATGATGACCACCTTGTGGTAACGCAGCTTGGACAGATCAAAGTCGTCCCCAATGCCCGCCCCCAGCGCGGCAATGACGGGCTGGAGCTTGTCGTTGCCATACACCTTGTCGGCCCGGGCCTTCTCCACGTTGAGCATCTTGCCCCACAGGGGGAGAATGGCCTGGAAGCGGGAATCCCGGCCCTGGGTGGCCGAGCCGCCGGCGGAGTCACCCTCGACGATGTAGAGCTCAGTGAGCTCGGGGTTGACCTCGTTGCAGTCCCGCAGCTTATCCGGCATGGCGGCGCCGCCCAGGGCGGTCTTGCGGCGGATGGACTCCCGGGCCTTGCGGGCAGCCTCCCGGGCCCGGTTGGCCATCAGGGCCTTTTCCAGAATAGCCTTGCCTACTGCGGGGTTTTCCTCCAGATACTCAGAGAGCTTATCGGAGACAATGTTGTTTACCAGGGTGCGGATCTCGCTGTTGCCCAGCTTTGCCTTGGTCTGACCTTCAAACTGGGCCTCGGTCAGCTTGACGGAAATGACGCAGGCGATGCCCTCCCGGCAATCCTCACCCGACACCTTTTCATCGTCTTTCAGCAGCTTCATCTTCTTGCCGTAACTGTTGAGCACCGTGGTCAGCGCACGCTTAAAGCCCTCCTCGTGCATACCGCCCTCAGGGGTGTGCACGTTGTTGGCAAAGGAGACAATGGTCTCATTGTAGCCGTCGTTGTACTGGAAGGCCACCTCCGCCATGGCGTCATCCTTCATACCGGACATATACACCACATCCGTGTGGATCAGATCCTTGGAGCGGTTGATATAGGATACAAATTCCCGGATACCGCCGGCATAGTGCATGGTGTCCCGCTGTTCTTTTCCAGGCCGGGCATCGATGGTGTGGATGCGCAGTCCGGCATTGAGGAAGGCCTCCTCCCGCATGCGGGTATGAAGGGTATCGTAGTTATATTCGGTGACCTCAAACATCTCCGGATCCGGCTTAAAGGTAACCTCGGTACCGTGGCGGTCGGTATCCCCCACCACCTGCATGCTCTGGGTCACCTTGCCCCGGGAAAATTTCATCTCATAGATTTTGCCGTCCTTATGAACCCGGACCTCCAGCCACTCGCTGAGGGCGTTGACCACGCTGGCGCCCACGCCGTGGAGTCCGCCGGACACCTTGTAGCCGCCGCCGCCAAACTTGCCGCCGGCGTGCAGAATGGTAAACACGACTTCCAGCGCGGGCAGGCCGGTCTGGGGCTGGATATCCACGGGGATGCCGCGGCCGTTGTCGATGACAGTAATGATATCTCCCTCGCCGATCTGTACCGTGATCTCGTCACAGTAGCCCGCCAGGGCCTCATCGATGGAGTTATCCACAATTTCGTACACCAGGTGGTGCAGGCCGCTCTCCGACGTGGAGCCGATGTACATGCCCGGGCGCTTACGGACGGCCTCCAGACCCTCCAGCACCTGGATCTCGGACCCGCCGTATTCATGGTCCACCTGGGTGGTGCTCAGTTCTTTTTCTTCGTGCAACTCAGACATAACAACCTCCGCTTATTCTCATCGGCGCTGGGTGTGGCGCCTGGGAACGGGGCCTCCCGTGCCCACGCGCCGCACGCAGCGTTCGCTTGGAATGGTTCTTTCCACTCTTGATCCCTTATTCAAAGCTATTGTTTTCCGCCCGCCGCAGCAGGGTGGACGTAGACAACTGGGACAGATAGACCACGGGCGCCTCCGCCCCGTGGCGGCACAGAACAAAGGATTTGGGCAGATCTTCCCATACATTGACCACCTGCCCGGCCCGCTCCGCCCGCTCCAGAAAGGCGCGGGTCAGGCGGGAGGAGCTGGTATTGTCCAGGTCAAATATCCCCAGCACATCCCGGTAGGGTACTACAACTCCCTGTCCCAAATGCAGATACATGTGATCAGTCCCTCCTGTCGCGCACCACTTTGGGGCTCCACAGGTACTTCCACAGCCGCCAGCCCAGCAGCATCCCAACCAGCAGGCACACCGTCGGAAGGCCGGGTACAAACAGCAGCTGGGTTACCGGGGAGTGCTCCGCTTCCCACACCTGCAGCCGCAGCATGGTAACCAAGGCGGCCAGCAGAACTGCCAATACCGGTGGCAGCAAGCGCCACAGCCGGTGTTTCGGCCAGCGACATACGCTGTATTCCGCCACCACCCCAAGAAGCAGGGGCAGCACACAAAAAATTCCTAGAATAATGGGCATGTTTTTTACTCCTCCGGAACCAGCGCACCGCCGTGGATATGGAAGGTCCGGCCCCGCTGCAGTGTATCCAGCCCCGTTTCCTCACAGCAGGTGATAAATACCTGTCCTCCGTTGATGCGCTGGAGCACGAATTCCTGCCGGCGCTGGTCCAGCTCGCTGAGCACATCGTCCAGCAGCAGCACCGGCCACTCCCCCGTGTCCCGCTGAAACAACTCCCGGGAGGCCAGTTTGAGAGACAGGGCGGCCGTCCGTGTTTGGCCTTGAGAAGCAAAGCTTTTGGCGTTCATACCGTTGAGCTGTACGGTAAGATCGTCTTTGTGGGGACCGGACAGGCATTGTCTGGCCTCCAGCTCCGCCTTTCGGTGGGTCCGCTGGTGTTCCAGCAGCTGCTCCAAAATGGTCCGGACGGAAGCCAGGGGATCGGTAACAGTACGCACGGTCTCATACCCCAGCTCCAGTTCTTCCCGTCCGCCGGAAAAATCCTGGTGAATGAGGGGCGCCGTCTCGGACAGGCGCTTGATAAAATAGGCCCGGTAATGGATGAGCACGGCCCCCGTCTGCGCCATACGCAGATTGAATTCCTCCAGGGTGTCCAGCAGCGACGGATGCTCCTCCCAATCCCGAAGGATGCGGGTCTTGTGTTCATACACGCGGCGGTACTCAGCCAGGGCCTCGGCATACCGGGGCCGCAGCTGACAGATGCACTCGTCCAGAAACCGGCGGCGCACCGCCGCTCCCTCCCGGATAAGATGCAGGTCTTCCGGGCAGAAAAGTACGGTATTGAGGATCCCTGACAGCTCGGCAGCGGACTTGAGCCGTACCCCGTTGGCATACAGCTGCCGCCGCACCCCACGGCCCAGCCGGACTTCCAGCTGAAAGTCCCGGTCTCTTGAAAATACGCCGGCCCGGATGCGGGCATGGTCGGCGTCAAAGCCGATGAGTTCCCGGTCGTACCGTGCCCGGTGGGAAGAGGCGGTGGACAGATAGGCCACCGCCTCCAGCAGATTGGTCTTCCCCTGGGCATTTTCTCCGTAGATCACATTGATCCCTGGGTCAAACTCTCCCTCAAAGCGGGCATAGTTACGGAACTGGTCCAGTTCCACCCGTTGGACAATCATACGACATCCAGCCGCAATCCATCCAGAGTAACGGAATCTCCAGGGCGGATCTTCTTGCCCCGCATGGTACACACCGTGCCGTTGACCGATACCTCGCCCGCCTGAATGCGCTCCTTGGCCTCACCGCCGGTCTCTACCAGCCCTTCAAATTTCAGCAGGGCCTCCAACTTGATATATTCTGTCGTGATCTTAACTTGACTGCTCTGCATAGTTACTCCTTCTCTTCCAGCAGGGACTCAAACAAATGGTAGACTTCCGGCAGGGCCTTTTTCAGCGCCACCGGCCGGGCTTTGGCCCGGTCGTAGAAAAAGTGGCCTGAAGTCCCTTCTGTGCGCAATTCGCCGGTCTTTGCGTCGGTCATACGGTAGCTCAGTTCCAGCTTGGCCGGCGAAAGTTTGGTGATACGAATGGAAATGGCCACAGTATCCCCAAAGCGAACCATGGAGCGGTAACGGCAGGACACGTCGGTCACTGCAAAGTCAATACCCGCGTCCACGGCCCGGTAATATCCCCAGCCGATTTGGTCCATGAAGTCGGTGCGGGCCTCCTCCATCCAGTGGATGTAGTTTCCATGGTAAATGATGCCCATTCCGTCGGTTTCGTAAAATTGCGCACGGCGCAGATACGGTTTAATTTCCACCTTATTCCCCCGCCTTCAGCCGTACAGGCAGCACCATGTAGAGGAAGTTTTCCACACCCTCTGTGGGCAAAATGACGCAGGGGGATACTCCGGTCGTCAGCTCCAGACGGACCTTGTCGGCCGGAGCGGCCTTGAGGGCGTCCATCAGATAGCGGTTGTTAAAGCCGATTTCCAGCCCACCTCCGTCGCCCTGGATGGGGCACTCGTCATAGGCGTCACCAATGGCGGTTTTAGTGGAGATTTTCAGCAGATTTTGGTCAAATACGCACCGAAGAGGGCTTTTTAGTTTGTCGCTGATGATGAGGCTGACCCGGTCGATGGAGGCCAGAAGAGCCCGGGTTTCTCCCTCGACGTGGATGGTGTTGTTGCGGGGAATGGCCTGCCGGTAGGCCAAAAATTCACCTTCCAGCCGGCGGGAGACCAGCATGGTATCCCCCATTTTGAACATCACATGACGGGCGCCCTGGGTGATGGAGGCCGGCTCGTCGCTGTCGGCGCAAATTTTTTCCACCTCGGACAGGGCTGCGCCGGGGACCACGAAGGAGAAGCTCTCCGCCCCTTCCTTTTTGTCGATGGCTTCATGCCGCAGAGCCAGACGGTAGCCGTCCACCGAGACGATGGTCAGACCTTCGTTGTCCACCTCAAACAGGGAGCCGGTGTGGATGGGGCGGCTTTCGTTGTCGCTGACGGCAAACAGGGTCTGGCCGATCATGGCTTTCAGAGCCGATTGGGGCAGATGGAGAGAGTTTTGGTATTCAACAGTGGGTAATTCTGGAAATTCCTCCGGGTCGGTGCCCAGAATGTTGAATTCACTCATACCGCACTTGATGTTTACCATATATTGTTCCGCTTTGAACGTGACAATGTCGTCGGGCAGTTTGCGGATGATTTCGCCGAAAAGCCGGGCACCCAGCACTAAAGTTCCCTTTTCCTGGATATCAGCGGGAACAATGGTGCGGATGCCGGTTTCCAGGTTGTAACCGGTTAAGCGCAGGTCGTTGCCGGCTTCCAGTAAAATTCCTTCCAGAGCGGGGATGGAGCTCTTTGGAGACACAGCTCTGGAAGTGGTGGAAATGGCGGCCTGTAGCAGCGCTTTTTCGCAGGAAAATTTCATGGATCGGTGACCTCCGTTTTCTAGGATTGGCAGAAGATACTGAGGAGAGGAGGGTATAAAGTTCGTAATAGTAGGCCGTAGGGGAAAATAATGTGGAAAAGTGTCGCAACTGCTAGAGCGGCAGCGGAAAGCGTTTCCACAGGCATTGGGGAAAAAAGGAGCGCTGTCCACACCGCAGGAAATGGTCACAAAGTTATCCACATAATAATGTCCACAACTGCACAAAACTCGGTGGAAAAGTGGATAACTTTCAGTTATTCGTAACGGGCGTTGATGTTGGCGTTGATGTCCTTGATAACCTCAGCAATTTCGGGGCTTTGTTTGGTGAGTTTCTCCACCCGGTCGATGGAGTGCATTACGGTGGTGTGGTCCCGGTTGTCGAATTCCTTGCCGATCTCCTTCAGGGACAGATTGGTCATGCGGCGGATCTGGTACATGGCGATCTGGCGGGCCAGGGCGGTGTCCTTGGTACGGCCTTGGCCGCGCAGCGCGTCGGCGTCGATGTTGTAGAATTTGCTGACCTCATCGATGATGATATCGGGCGAGGGAAGAAAATCGGCCTTGTCCTTGAACATGTCCCGTACGGCCCGGGTGACGGTGTCCACGTCCACGCTCTCCCCCATCAGCTCCTGGAAGGCCAGAATCTTGTTGACCGTGCCTTCGATCTGCCGCACGTTGGAGGTGATGTTTTCCGCAATGTATTGCAGCACCGGGTCGGGCAGATTCATGCCCCGGCGAATGGCTTTGTTTTTGATGATGGCCACACGGGTCTCATAGTCGGGGGGCTGAATGTCTACGGGCAGGCCCCATTCAAAACGGGTGCGCAGCCGGTCGTCCAGCCGCAGCATCTCCTTGGGCGGACGGTCGGCGGTGAAAACGATCTGCCGGCCGGCTTCATACAGAGTGTTGAAGGTGTGGAACATCTCTTCCTGGGTGGACTCTCGCCCAGCAATGAACTGTACGTCGTCCATGAGGAATACATCGGCGGAGCGGTACTTTTCCCGGAATTCCGGATTGCGCCCTTCCCGGATGGCCTGAATGAGTTCATTGGTGAAGGAGTCGCCCTTGATGTATACAATGCGGTAGTCCGGATGGTTACGGTGGATCTTGTGGGCAATGGCGTAGAGCAGATGGGTCTTGCCCAGTCCGGATTCACCGTAGATGAACAGGGGGTTGTAGGTCTGGGCCGGCCGCTCGGCCACGGCGAGCGCGGCGGCATGGGCAAATTTATTGGAAGCGCCCACCACGAATCGGTCAAAGGTATACTCCTCGGTGCCCGGCAGGAAGACATCCTCCGTCTTTTTCTTACCGTAACCCTCCAGTTCTCCCTCTCCCAGCACTACGACCTCAAAGTCAGAGGAAAACAGCTCATGCAGTGCTTTTTTAATGACAGGCAGATAGCGGGAGACAATGATGTCTTTTTTAAAATTGGAAGGTGTATGGAGCACGAACCGGTCCTCATCCAGTGCTACGGCAGTGGCGTCATCAAACCAGGTATTGATGGTGGTGGCGGTCATGTCCCCTTCCATCAGGGAGAGCACTTTGGCCCAGATATCGGCCGGAAAATTCACGGAAAGACCACCTCTTTCGGAAAATATCATAGCAATTTATTATAGCAGAAAAACAAGGGCAAGGCAACGCTATACTATATAAAAAAAGAAAGGCTTTTTTCTGGCATCTTTGGAAGGAGCCGGAGAAGGTAGTGGACAAGGTAAAAAGAGAGCACAATATCTGGTGTAGCCCTGCGGAAAGGGGGAGAAATCCCAAAAAAGATTGCAAAATTATAGTTGACAGCGCATTTTGATATGGGCTATAATATCATCTGCATCGTGCAGATATGCGCGCTGTAAAGCAGTTTACTTTGACGACCGCAGCCATCAGGCTGTTGTGGTGGGCGGCATGACCGCCGGATTACAGTACAGGAGGTGTACCAACATGGTCCGTACCTATCAGCCCAAGAAGCGTCAGCGCTCCAAGGAGCACGGGTTCCGTAAGCGTATGCGTACCGCCAACGGCCGCAAGGTCCTGGCGCGCCGCCGCGCGAAGGGCCGCGCCCGTCTGACCCACTAATGGGTCCGCGAATGGAATAGGGCTTTTTAGGGGCGGGGGAGTTTTCCCACCGCCCCTGCGCAGCATACGCAGGATTTTATCCCGCAGAGAGGAACGCGCGACGTGAAGCAAACCATTGCACTCAAACAAAATCACCTGTTTCGCCGGCTTTATGGCAGGGGAAAAAACGCCGTAGATCCCTGTCTGGCGCTGTACTGCCAGAAAAACCGGCTGGGGTATAACCGCTTGGGCATCACAGTAGGGGTCAAGCTGGGGAAGGCGGTAGTGCGCAACCGCACCCGCCGCCGGATTCGGGAGGCCTACCGTCTCCACGAAGGTCAGTTTGCATCCGGGTATGATCTGGTGGTGGTGGCCCGGGTACGGGCCGGACACAGCCGTTATCGGGAGATCGAGCGCAGTTTGCTGCGCCTGGCTGGCCGGCTGGAGTTGCTGTGTGTGAAAGAGGGACAGGCATGAAACGGGTGCTCTTGGCCCTGATCGGCTTTTACCGCAAATATGTTTCTCCTTGCCGCCCGCCATGCTGCCGTTTTATTCCATCCTGCTCGGCCTATGCCCTGCAGGCCGTGGAAAAATACGGCGTATGGAAGGGGGGCTGGCTTGCCCTGCGCCGGATCCTGAAATGTCACCCGTTCCATCGTCAAAAATCCGTGGAGTACGACCCCGTCCCCTAGAGGGACCACAAATCAACTTGGAGGCGCGCAAATGGATTTTGCACAGATCATCCTCTCCCCCTTTGTGTGGCTGCTGACCTTTTTTTATAACCTGTTTGGCAGCTACGGTATCGCCCTGATCCTGTTCGCCGTGGTGGTGAAGCTCATCCTGTTCCCCTTCTCCCTGAAGGGAAAACGGGGCATGATCCAGATGAATATGCTCCAGGGCAAGATGCAGAAGCTCCAGAAGCAGTACGGCAAGGACAAGGAGCGCTATAACGCGGAAGTTCAGAAGCTCTATGAGAAGGAAAAGGTCAACCCCATGAGTGGTTGCCTCTGGTCCTTCCTGCCCCTGCTGATCCTGATCCCCCTGTACGCCATCATCCGCCAGCCCATCAAGTACATGATGGGTATCAACGACGCCGATGTGCTCAACACCATTGCCCAGACGGTGGACTGGAGCACTCAGGCCGTCAATATGGGCTGGATCAAGGAAGCCACCGACACCTTTACCAACAGCGGCTACAACCAGCTGTATCTGGCCTCCCTCATCACCCCGGAGAACCTTTCTGCGGTGCAGAGCGCCGTGGGCGAGGTGGGCAAGAACCTGTTCTCTATCAATTTTGATTTCCTGGGTCTGGTGGATCTGTCCCAGATGCCCCAGCTGAAATTCTGGACCATCGCCGGCGGTTTTGGCCTGTTTCTGATGCCGGTGATCTCTGCTGTAACGGGCTTTGTGTTCTCTCTGATCTCCATGAAGACCAACGCCATCAATCAGCAGAGCGCCCAGTCCGCCAACAACAACAGCATGCGCACCATGCTCATTGTCAACCCTCTGATCTCCCTCTGGATCGGCTTTTCCATGCCGGCGGCCCTGTGTGTCTACTGGATCGCCCAGAACCTGCTGAGTATGCTGCAGGAGTTCCTCTGCGGCAAGCTGCTCAAAAAGGACTATGAAAAGGCCGCCGCCGCCCGGGCCGAACAGGAACGGCTGGACAAGGAAGAGGAGAAAGAACGCCGCCGCCTGGCTGCGGAGGAACGGGCCCGCCGCATTGAAGAGGCAAAGCAGAATAAGGGCCGCAAAAAGAAGCTGGAGAAGAAAACCGAGGATGAAGACAAGATCCCCGGCTATGTGAAGGAAGTCAGCCGGGTCGGTATGCGCCAGTATGCCCGGGGCCGGGCCTATGATCCCTACCGGTACAGCGACGAGGGACCTACGGTATATCCGGGCGCCCAGCCGCTGTTCCCTTCCAAGCAGGCGGCCACCGTCCAGGCCCAGGAGCCTGAACAGGAGCCTCTCCCCCAGTCGGCCGACACCGGAAGTGAGACAAGCAGTAACGGTACTACCGTTGATTCGTAAGGAGAGATGTCCATTATGCTGAAATGGATTGAAAGCACCGGAAAGAGTGAAGAGGCCGCCATTGAAGCCGCCCTTCAGACCCTGGGTATGGACCGGGATGAGGTCTCTGTGGAGATCCTGGAGCGGGCCAAGTCCGGGTTTCTGGGCATCGGCAGCTGTCCGGCCAAAGTAAAAGTGAGCTATGAGGCTCCCGACGAACCTGTTCCGACCCCCAAGGTTGAGGAGCCTGCGCCCGCGCCCAAAGCAGAGCCTGCACCCAAGGTGGAATCCAAGCCCGAACCGGTTCCCGCTGCAGAGCCCGTGTCGGTTGCACCGGCGGCTCCCGCCGGGGACGACCGTACCGGACGGATTGAAGCGTTTCTCACCGGACTTCTGAAACAGATGGGGGCGGATGCCCGGCCGGTTATCCATACCGACGGAGACGGGATTTACCAGGTGGAGCTGGTGGGCAGCGGCCTGGGCGGCCTGATCGGCCGCCGGGGCGAGACGCTGGACGCCATCCAGCAGCTCACGGGCTATGCGGTCAACCACGGCCAGTCCAAGCGGGTGCGCATCCACGTGGATGCCGAGGGGTACCGTGCCAAGCGGGAGGAATCCCTGGTCCGCCTGGCTCAGAAAGTGGCGGGCAAGGTGGTCCGCTATCGCCGCAATGTGACGCTGGAGCCCATGAACGCCTATGAGCGGCATGTGATCCACACCGCGCTGCAGGATACCCCTGATATTACGACCTACTCTGTGGGTACCGAGCCCAACCGCCGCACCGTGGTGGCTTACAGCCGTGGGGAACATCGGTAAAATGTAAGACGCATGCAAAAGCGCCTCAGGAAACTGAGGCGCTTTTTTCTCTTGCAATATTCGAACAAATGTTGTATAATGAAATCGAACAAAAGTTCTGTAAAAAATAGCAGGAACTTTTCCACATTTTAGTCCGTCTATGAGGATAAGAACGGAATCCGGCCCCGCCGGAAAGGGACAGGAGGATTTGCCATGGAGACCATCTATTACCGTCTGGATGCCAAACGGCTGACGTGCTCCGGAGTGGGTGCGGAGAAACAGGTCAGCGGTGGAGAGCCGGTGTGCTACGCCTTTGTGCCCCGGACCCGCCCGACTGGGGGCAAGACCGGCGTAGTGGTGGATTTTCAGGCTTATCGCCAGGCCCAGGTACAGGAGCAGGTGCCCTCCTCCCCTTCTGAGCTGCCCCGGCGCCGCCGGAGCCGGATGGAGCGGGTGGCCGGATTGGGGATGGAATTGTGTGCCACAGGGGCCATAGTGGCCCTTGTGGTGGGTATGCTCATCCGCTTTTTTACCCTGTGATGTGGAAAACGTATGGGCGGAGCAAATGCTCCGCCCATACGTTTATTCTGTACCCTTGTATTTCTTCCGGGTGGCGATGCCGCCCCGGATGTGCCGTTCCGCTTTGTTTTCGTCCAGCACGTCCTTTACCTGGAGGTAAAGGGGCCTGTTAAAGGCGGGCAGACGCTCGCTGAGGTCCTTGTGGACTGTGGACTTGCTGATGCCGAACTTCTGGGCCGCGCTGCGCACCGTCGCTTTGTTTTCTATGATGTAAAGCGCCAGCTGGCAGGCGCGCTCCTCGATGTTCCCTTTCAAACAGCAACACTCCCCGCAATGATTCTCACGGGGCATGTATATGCGCCTTCAGCGGGGGATATGTAGAAAAAACCGGGGTCCCCCAGCTGGGGGACCCCGGTTGAACCTTATTTGACTCAGACGTTGAAGCGGAAGAGCACGATGTCGCCGTCCTTCATGACGTACTCTTTGCCTTCGGAGCGGACCAGTCCCTTCTCCTTGGCGGCGGTCATGGAGCCGCAGGCCATCAGGTCGTCAAAGTTGACCACCTCGGCCCGGATGAAGCCGCGCTCAAAGTCGGTGTGGATCTTACCGGCGGCCTGAGGGGCCTTGGTACCCTTCTTAATGGTCCAGGCGCGGCACTCGTCCTCGCCGGAGGTGAGGAAGCTAATAAGCCCCAGCAGGGCATAGCTGGCTTTGATAAGCCGGTCCAGACCCGACTCGGCGATGCCCAGATCGTCCAGGAACATCTTTTTCTCATCGGCGTCCAGCTCAGCGATCTCGGCCTCCAGCTTGGCGCATACGGGAATCACCTGGGCGCCTTCCTTGGCGGCCAGATCCTCCACGATCTTGTAATAGGCGTTGCTCTTGCAGTCGGCAAAGCCGTCCTCATCCAGGTTGGCGGCGTAGATAATGGGCTTGAGGCTCAGCAGCTCGGAGGTGGCGATAATGGCCGCGTCGTCCTCATCGCAGTCAAAGGAGCGGGCGGAGTTGCCCTCGTTGAGCCAGTCTTTCAGGGCGGTGAATACCTCTACCTCGTGCAGGTACTTCTTGTCACCCTTGGCGGCCTTCTGTGCCCGGTCAATACGCCGCTCCACCATCTCCACATCGGCCATGATCAGCTCAATATCGATGACACCGATGTCGCCCGCCGGGTCCACGGGCACGTTGGTACTGGTGTCGGCCACCACATGCATGATGTTCTCGTCGTCAAAGCAGCGCACCACATGCACAATGGCATCGCATTCCCGGATGTTCGCCAGGAATTTGTTGCCCAGACCCTGGCCCTGGCTGGCCCCCTTGACCAGACCGGCGATGTCCACGAACTCCACCACCGCGGGGGTGGTCTTTTTGGGATGATACATCTCGCTCAAGGCGTCCAGCCGGTGGTCGGGCACGGCCACCACACCCACGTTGGGATCGATGGTGCAGAAGGGGTAGTTGGCGCTCTCTGCGCCGGCGTTGGTAATGGCGTTGAACAGGGTGCTCTTGCCCACATTGGGCAGGCCCACAATACCTAATTTCATATATTCTAAATCTCCTTTATTTTCAATGGTTTTTCGGGTTTTGGGGACACACTCCGCACCAATTCCGCACCAATTTTTCGCAGCGCACCATTTTTAACTTGCCACATTGGTGTCCTGTTCGAACAGTTTGATGGCGTTGGTCAGGGATGTGTCGGTGACATGGACATAACGATCCATGGTTGTTTTAATGCTCGCATGACCGAGCAGCTTCTGCAAGACTTTCGGCATAACGCCCCGTTCAATCGCACGGGTAGCGTAGGTGTGTCTCAGAGCGTGCATACAGAACCGCTTGATTTTCGCCTCATCGCACAGCTTGTACAGATGGGTGTCATAGGAACTGTTTTTTGCAGGCTCTCCGGTACGGAAATTGATAAACACCAAATCTCGCATACAAAGGTACTCTGTCTGACCTGTCCGGCGATCCACATATTCCAGAATCTGAGATAACAGTTCTGATTCTTTGCGGGTGAAGCGTTCATCGTAGCACGATTTCAATACATCGTATGCCCGCTTCGTCAGCAGGATCGTGCGGTAGCTGGTCTTTGTCTTAGGAGGACCAGCACGCCAAATGCCTTCGCTGTGGCGATATTCCAAGGTCTTGTTGACAGTCAGTGTCCGCTTCTTCCAGTCAATCGCATCCCAAGTCAAGCCGATCATTTCCGAAGTGCGCAGTCCGGTCTCCAACAGCAATACATACTGTCTGTAGTTGTGAGAGCGTTTTGCGGTTTCCAGAAACAGCGTCTGTTCTTCCACAGTTAAGAACTTGATGTCATCCACAGCCCGGACGGGCTTCGTATAACGAACCCCGTCCATAGGATGTTTTGTAAGCATATCGTTCATGACTGCGGCTCGGAACATGGTTCCCATGGCAATATACGCCTGCCGAATGGTGGAGCCAGCATAAGTGGCTTCCATCCGATTCAGGACAATCTTGCAGTGCATGGGTTTGACATCACATAAGCGCATATTTCCGATAACAGGCTGGATGTTCTTTTGATACCGTTCCCGGTAATTTCGCCGGGTGTTGGGAGCCAGATCCGCAATCAGATTGGTGATCCAGAACTCAAACCAGGCATCCACCGTCATTTCGGAGGATGTGTTGCAAACATCGTGCTTATCTTCGTACTGCGCATCAGCCAGCCAGTTGCGAGCTTCCGGAAGTGTGTCAAAGTGCTTTTCCTTGCGGGAGCCGTCCTTTGCGGTATATCTTGCGGCGTACTTTCCGTCTTTTCTCTGGCAGATACCTTTGCCAATTTCTTTGCCTTTTAAGTTTTTGCCCATTTAATGAACTCCTTTCCTGAGTGCCGGAAACGAGAGTTCATCACGACACTCCATTCTATCATGAAAGTGCTTTTTTTTCAATAGATTTCGATGTTTTTGGTGCGCACCAATTTTGCCTGTTCTGTTCATCAAATCGCAACTCTCCCTTCGATAAATTCCTCAAAAGCCTTGCGTTTGACCAGTTTCTTTGTACCTACATACAATACAAAGGGACAGTTGGGTTGTTTCAGCATCTCGTCAATCTTGTTGATTCCGATATTGCTGTATTCAGCCGCTTCCCGAATGGAAAGCAGCATTTTACGGTCGATAGGCAGGATCGTTGCCTGCTGGTTCTGATTCATCATAGGCACAAATAATTCCTTTCTTATATTTCCATATCCCGTCCGTGCTTGCGGGCAGGAGCCTTGTGTTCACGAGTTTCCTTTCCTCTGGCGAGGATGGCAGAAAGAAAAGCCCTGACCCGTTCTGCTGCGATTTCCAACGCATCCAGATAGGGCTGGGCTTTTTCTTTCAGTTCTTTATATTTTTCGTTCAGTTCGTCATGCCGCTGTTTCCAGATGGAAGCGGATTTTACAGCGGAAGCCAATTTTTCTTTCAGGCGTTCATTCTCAGCATTGAAGATAATTCCGTTTGTGGCGTATCGTTTCAGGGTATCGCACTGGTCTGCTGTGAGGGTGACATTTCCGGTGAAGGAATTTTTCTTACCCATCGCTTCAATATCCTGCACGGTCACTGCCACCGTCTTCGCAGTCTTGGTTTCCTTTTGCAGAGCTTTCAGCTTCTTTTCCTGTTTCTCCACAGCAGATTGGGTATCCGCCAATGCCTGTTCCGCTTGGTCTGCCCGTGCCGTCACAGCTTCCAGACGCTGGGTTTCGGCTTGCACCTTAAACTGAGTAACGGTCAGATGTTCCTCGGTGCTGCCACGCTCTCCACGCTCCACATCGGTATATCCGGCAGCTTGCATGAAATTGAAAAAGTCATCCTGCAACACACTGTAGGACGACTTCAAAATCTTTTTTCCTTTTGTGTTCAACATGGGATTGCCGTTCCCGTCAAGAACAGGTTTGGATTCCCATTTCTTACTGCGGCTGACCTGCATGATCGTTTCCTTGACTGTTCCCCGGAGGGCTTCGTCCTTGCACCGCTTCGACCAGAGAATCTGTTTTTCCACCACCGGGATATAGACCACATGAAGGTGGTAGTGGTACACATCCTCGCCAAGAGCTTCCGACATTGCCCGGTTGCGCTCATCGGCGTGCATGACAGCAGAGAGAATATACTGCTCACCGCCTACAACCTCCACGGCGGCTTTATAGGCATCAGCGTAGAACTGTTTGGCAAATACATAGCCGCCGTGATTATAGAAGTAAGCGGAGTTCACATCGAATACCAGCTCACCGTATTTCACGGCATCCGCTTTCAGACCTCTGGTGGAGATCACCTTGTCCTGTTCCATCTGCGTAAACATTTCTTCATATCCGGCTGTCGGTTCTTTGAAATGAATGTTCAGAGAAGAACGCTCCGGCACGATGTCCTGATTGCTGTAACTGTCTTTTTCCCGTTCATTGTGTTCCTGCACCTTTGCCAGATCATCGGCAGTTTCAATGTCCTGATGGCGGGCAACGGTGCGGTCAATTCCATCATTTCTTGCCATGGGTCATGCTCCTTTCCGAGAGGATTTGCGAGGGACGAGGGGCTTTCGAGAGGCACTTTTTCAAAGTGTAATAACCCACTATTACACTTTCATCCATACTGGCTGCAAAGTGCCGTGGGCTCTCCGAGGGCTCCTCCGGAGAGGGGGTGCGGTCACTGCGGTGACCTCTGCTGTCCAGTCCGAAAAATGTCCCCGGCCTTTTTCTCTTGTCCAGCCTGTCTGCCAGCGGAATTGCACCACAATCCCTTGCAGACAGCGGCAGCGAACAATCCGCAGTTTTGCCGATTGTATTCACTGCCAGTCCATAGGAAGCACTGCGGCACTTCCTATGGGGACGGGAGCTGCGAGGGGATAAGATACGCCGCATCATCGCTCCCTCCGTTTCTGCCACACGATGTCATAGCCCAGCACATCGGCAAGCTCGATGACCTCTTTGTAGCGGATGCTCTCTCTTTGGAGCTTTGCAGAAAGGTTGGATACGCTGTCCGACCAGTCGTGTTCCTCCGCCAGTCTGTCCACAACCTCCTGCATGGTAAATCCGGCACGGACGATCTGTGCCTTGATTTCATTTCGTACATTACTCATATTGAAAAACCTCCATAATTTTGTTCATGAAAAAGCGAAGCAGCTGCGCCCATTGGCGTGTCCGCTTCGCTGTACCGTGTAATATCTGATTTTCATAAAATGCGATAGAAATACCGCCTGTGATGTCCTGCACATAAGCACCCCTAACCCATTTCACTGTTTTGTGTGCTTTGGTCTGTAACAGTGAAAACAGCCATGATTTCGCAAAGGCTGTTCACTGTCCAGAGAAGCACTGTTTCGCAAAATGATTTCGCCCTGCGGTCAAAATTTTTGCTGTTTCCATTACCATTGATTTTCTATCCCCTAAAATAAGGGGGCTGCGGATGCTCCCAAGATAGAAAAACGATAGTAAGTGAAAAGTACGTGTACCAAGTGTACGATTGACACTCGGCTCCATCCGGTACGGATGGTACACGTATTTCTGAGTTACTGCTGTTTTTACAGAAACGGTCTTTGCAGAAGTTCAATGCCCACAAACCCTCTGGCAAATCGCCCGCCGCCGATGTTGACCTTGTTGGTGTATTCAAGGTTATAGCGGCTTTCATTCTGCTTTAGGAAGGAACCGAAGCTCTTTTGGGAAAGGCTGTTCAGGGCGTTATCATCACACCACTGCTTGTAAACAGCGTACAGGTTTTTGGAGCTTGCTTCATAATCCGCACGGAAGCGGATATATCCCTCGGAAGCCAGAAAATCAATGATGTTGTTTCCGTCAGAAACGGCATCGTTCAGATTGTCCAAAGCCGACTGGCTCAGGGTAAATCGGAAATCATTTGCAATCAGGCGGTGCAGTCCCTCCAACGCCCAGAGGAAGATGCCCTCTGCTTCGGCAGTCATCTTTTCCGCAATATAGGGATCGTCTTTTCTGTTTGGGTCTTTCTCCTTGGTTGTCAAAATGATCTGTCTGCGGAAGAAGCCCACACTCCGGTCATGGAGGGCTTGCAGGACACCGTTCCCAAGTCCGATGAACCGCACATACAAATCTCCCTGATAGCTTTGTTGTCGCTTTCTCTCCAAATCCATGGGCAGCTCTGCGGTGATAATCGCCTTGATATTGTTGGTCTGGGGCAGCGCTTCCAGCTTCATATCATCGTCCAGCATCAAAAGCTCATGTTCCAAGTCGGCACGGGCAAAGTTGCTTGTCTCCACCTTTGCCACGCTTCCGGTTTTCATGTTGGTTCCCAACAGCGCACGAAGAACAACGCCGATCCGGCTCTTGCCTTCGCCGCCCTTTCCCGTCAGCATGAGCATCTTCTGACCTTTGGTGGAGGGGATGAAGCAATAGCCGATAAATTCCTGTAAGGTCAGAATGTCCTCCGGCTCCAAAAGCTGGGACAAAAAATGCAGCCATGTGACTGGCTGCGGAGCTTCCGGATGATAGGCGACGGGTAAGCGATTGCGGCAGTAATCTTTTTCCGTGCTGAATGTGCCATCCAAATGATAGGTGCCGTTTGCCACATGGATGCGGTCTTGATACAGGAGAAGATCGGCAGCACAGCACTCCATTCGCATTACATCCAGAAGATTTGTGACCCTTTTTGCAATGTTGCTGGTCACATAGGGCTTGATACGGTCATAGATTTCTTTTTTCAGCCTGTTTTCATCGTTCACAATGCCGTTTACCGTGAAAAAGGTTCCGTTTACCGTAATCATGGGATAGTCCCTGAGAAATTCTTCACAGAAAATGACTTCGTTGATTGCTTTACCGTCAAACCATACCGCAATATCAGCGGATGGGTTCTGTGCTGCTTCTTTGCTCATGGGGCAGTACCTCCTTTTTCTTTCGTGCCACATAGTCCTGAAGAAAAGCAATCTTGCCCTCCTTCATCATCCCGTCCACCACGGCACCCCGTTCTTCCAGAGTGCCTACGGTCAGGATGTCAGCCAGATATTCCATGTGGTCGAGCATCTGGCAGGCTTCCACGAAACGGTCATCCAGCTTGTCCTCCGGCGTTCTGGGCGCATACCGCACCTTCCAATCTTCCAGCAGATGCAGATAATCCGTCAGCACCCGGAAGCAGAGCATTTCATCCTCCCGGAACTGGCGGATATGGGGGCGTTTTGTCTTGTGTGGAACTGCCACGGCTTGTCCCGGCTCGGTGCTGATACCGAAGTCCGCAGCCAGCCTTTGCGCCGCTTCGTAATTACTGAGATCAAACAGCCTTGCCACGAAGTCGATCACATCTCCCTTTGCTCCGCAGCCGAAGCAGTAGAAATACTCCTCGTTTAGCTTCAAGCTCGGATTTCGGTCATTGTGGAACGGACAGCAAGCCATACCGTTTCGGTTGACCCGCAGCCCGTAGTGTTCGGCGGCTTGTCTGACCGGGACAGCCGCCTTGATTGTTTCATAGATTGTCATTGAAAATCCTCCATTTCATAGTTTTGAAAAAGAAAAACACCCGCCGAGTGGCAGGTGCTTCGCTCCTTCTACTATGGTTATGCCGGATTTCGCAAAAAACAGGCTAATCGGAGGACAACCCCGTTTCAAAAAACAGGACAGCAGTAGATTTCTTCACATTTGGATGATATAATAAGAGAAAAAGGAAAACAGGACAGGAGGACGAATATGAATCAGGAATTGATGACGCTGGATTTCTGGCAGGATACGGTCATATACGAGGATAAAACGCTGCCCACCGGCACACTTGCCTGTGATGCGCTGAATGTATCCACCGATACCCTTGCCCGGATGAACGAGCAGTGTGACAAAATCAATCTGCTGCTGGGACAGCTGAACGCCGCTCAGGATGCTTCTGCATTGTTTCCAATGGTAAGGGAAGCTGCACTGACGATGCTTGATATTCTCAGCGTCACCCCTCCGTTTCCTTATATGGACATTCCAAAGCACCGGGAACGGATTCAAACGGTCTTTACGGCAGAAAATGCACAAAAATATGTAGAGTTCGCAATAAAAGCAACGACCAATTCATTGCCATTTGAGGAAGTCCCGATGTATGCAGATGCGATGCTGCTCCAACGCTACACGGCGGTTTTCGGGCATCTGGCGTACTCTCTTGGCGAATATCAAAAGGCTATGCTTGATTTTGCCGAAAAAACGGACGGCAATGAAGCAGACCGTACAGCAGAAGGATTTGCCAAGTTATTCGGCACCTGTTTTCCACCGGAGTTCTCCATTACGGAAGGCAATGCCTGGATGGCTGCATCCAATAATTCTATCCAGTATGTTTCTGCGCTTCGTCCCGGCTATGATGTGCCGATGCTGGTCAAGCGGATGCACTTCCTTACTTTTGTGGGGATGTTCCGTACGGACTTGTTTGAGGGTCTGTGCGTGGGTCACGCACCAAAGAAATGTCGTATCTGCGGCAAATGGTTCCTGACCACCAATGCAAGGCATACCAAATACTGCGGCGGATATGCGCCGGGGGACAAGCTGCACCGCACCTGTCGGCAGATCGGCAATCTGAAAGGCAGAACCCAGAGAGAACTTGCGGATGATCATCCGCTGAAACAGATATATGAGAAGCGGCTGAACACCATAAACCGATATATCAAGCGTGGCACACTGGATGCGGAACTTGCCAAGGCGATGAAAAAGCTGGCAAAGGATAAGATGCTCCGGGCAATCAGTGATGTTGCCTATGCCCGTGGGGATTATGAAACGGAAATGGAACAGGACGCTTTGCAAAGTGAAGCTGAAAAGAAAATTTGAAGTTGTGGAGGTGAAATGAAGTGGAAATAACGCCAAATGGTTTACAAAAAGAATTGACGACTTTGCTATCAGAGCTGGTTTTTGATACAGGATTTAAAAAGAAAAAAATCGGATGGTTAACTCGAAAGGTTGGAGAATGTGAACAATTTTTTACTATCACTTTCACAAGGGATCGTGGTTTGCCGGGGAATCTCTATTCTGTAAATTTTACGCTTTCATTTACATATAAAGAGGTAGATAGACTTACAAGTTTATTTTTAGGAATGGAATATGACCCTAAGTGGTCTACGGGTGCATGGATGTTCTATACACAAATTCCAAACTACACAATGAGCACGTTTAAGTATTGTTCCGATGAACCTATGCAGACTTATGCTGAACGCATTGCAAATTACTTTAGAAAATATGCACTTCCGTATTATGAGAAAATTGATACGTTAGAAAAAGTTGCAAAAATCTTTGAACAAACTGCATCCGCAAAAGACAGCGATAAAGCGAGAAACTTTTTTGTTGTCCGCCGTTTGCGGGGGAGTGAAGATGATTGCTGTTATGCGGCGATACTTTGCGTGCAAGGAAAATGGAACAAATTGAGAGACTTTCTTCCTATAGCAAGAGAACTTAGCATAGAAGAAAAAGAGCGCATAGAAAAATATATTTCAGATAAATAATCAAGCGCACAACTTCCAGTTTGTCTAAGAGAAAATATGTCCTCACGGAAGCCGAAGGGGAGGTGCGCTTATGCTGAGAGAATATTCATGGGACATGACCGGGTACAAGCCAAAGTCCTTTCCCGATACGCCCGACAGTGGCATTACAAGATATATGGCAGAGCGCATCTTCCAACTGGAACCGGAGCTGCCAAAGGCAGAGAACATCAATGATTACATTCTGTCTGCTCTCCGGGAAAAGGATTTGAAATACTTTTCGTTTTTCCTGCACCATTACGAGCCACAGCTTAACAATCGCATCAAAAGCTTTCTTGGCGTAGACAGCGGCGATCAGTATGACCCAGAGCGTTTTTTGGATATAAAACTTTCCTGCCGGGAGGCTATGCTCCAGAAGCTGCCGGACTATGCCCCTGAAAAGGGTGCTGAATATGCTACCTACATTTATCCCTTCATACGGGATGCCATGCTCCGTTTTCGCATGGGCGAAGAACAATGGTCGGTATCCTCGCTGACCAGCTATAAGATGCTCCGCACCATGGCATGGCTTTACCACAACACAAAAGATGCCATTGCTGAATTTTCAAAAAAATATAACTGCGATCTTGCGCTGGCAGAGGAATATTTGAAAGTTGTCCGTGGTATCCGCAATCAGCAGCCATTCTTTGTGACCGAGCAGGACGAGGACGGCGAGGAAACAGGCGAGGATGTGACCCGTGACTATAGCTGGAACTATGCCGATATTCTATGGGATGGTATACAGGCTGAAAAGGTGCGGAAAGCATTTGAAAAGCTGAACTACCGGGAACAAACCTTGTTGGAAAAACGGCTTGCCATCTGCATGACCTGTGGGCGTGTCGGTTCATGGAAAAACCGCCCTACCTTTGAAGAATTGGCTGTCATGTTTGAGGGCAGCTCCGCCAGCGGTGCGGAACGAGCCTACCGGAAAGCAGCGGAACATCTGACACTGCTGTTGGTAGAAAACGGCGGTATCCATGCAGTCCGGCTGAAACAGAAGTCCAAAACCAAACGAAAAAAGAAAATTGCCACCGCAGTCTACGAATATCAGGCAGACTGCGATGGCGAATGGGGAGAAATTTTATTCGATTTTGAAAACGGCACAGGGTCGATTGTCCGGCTTGCCGACTGGGATACCATGATTTCCAATGTTTTTGCAAAACGGGTGATCCGGTATCTGCTGAATTGCGAAAATGATAGATTGCCAAAAGAAACCATGTTTGCGTTTGAGATGTATGAATAAAGGCGAGTAAAGTTTACCAGCCATAAGAAGAAAAAACTCGAAAATAAAAAAAGCCGCTGCCGCATGGTTGGTTCCATGTAGCAGCGGTTTTTCACCGGCAGCATTCAATCAATATTCAATAGGCAAATTATGCTGCTTCAAAAAAGACAGTTTATCCCAATATCCTCTCTGGAACAGAATTTTACCATTTACAACATGGAAGAAGCCGCATCCCCGCAGTCCCAGCGGGTCTTTCCACTCCAAAATTGCCCATTGTCCATCTTCAAAAATATTCTCTACAATGGCTGTCATATCGGCAGTGGCAAATTCTGCTGTAAACATTTCTCTGATTGCGTCTATCCCGATCACAGGCTCATTGGTCACCTGATGGTTGGTTGCATTATCATGGTACAGGCTCACGATTGCATCTACATCGTGGCCATTAAAGGCATCTACCCATTTGCATACTACTTCTTTTGGTCGTAACATCATGATTTCCTCCATATATCTTTGTCTACTGTTTTCATTATACAATCTTCATGTAAAAAAGCAATTCCCCCATGAAAACAGGAATTGCTTTTTTATGTAGACTTGAGACAGTTATACTGAAGATTTGAACATAGGCTTACAATTCACGCCGCTTCCACTGATTCAATGCAGCAACGATACAAGCACCCACAACAGCGAATGTCAAAACGATAAAGGAAAGTCGGAATCCGTGCAGTGCCACCTCATACACATCGTAGTAGCGCAGAGGGGTCAGGTAATCCAAAATTTGATTTTCTGTGTATTCGGCTGTAAAGGCCAGAGCATAGGCAGCCAGCATGGAAATCGTACCTGTCCTCACCGCAGCCTTATAGGACATAAACAGGCTGGCAAACAGCAGCCCCAGAGCGAAAAAGAGGAACTGGGTAAAGAACATTCCCATGGTTGTGGTGAGCACTGCTCCCGGCTGTTCCAGACCGCCCAAAGGAAGAACGATTGTAAAATAATTACATAAACCGCTGAACAGGGCAAACACCAGCAGATTTACCGCCGAAACGATCACCTTCGCCAGTACAATGGTTTTCCGTTCCACAGGCTTTGTGAACAGGTATTCCGAGGTTCCGAACTTCTTTTCCTTCGCCACACAGGACAACCCCAGAGACATGGCATAAGGGAACGCCAGCAATCCTTCCCAGAAATAGATGCACACATACCAGCCAAGGGATGTGGTTAAATCGCCTTTGACCCCAAACATAATCATGATCAATCTCGGAAATTGGCTGACCATCGTTGCCATTTCATTCAGACTGTCCTGTAGAGACAGAAGCTCAAAATAGCAGAAACCGCACAGAAGCAGCATGATCCCTAACCAGATCAACAAGAGCCTTCTGGTTTGGCGGAACTCATTTTTAATCAATGTTTTCATGTTTGCACCCCCTTATGAACGAAACTGAATGTCTTTTTTCAGAAAGACACCGTAAGACAGCACCAAAAACAGGGTAACCAGCAGCACGCCCCAGCCAAGATAGGTCATATCATAGAAGCCAGTTTCGGAAATTTTTGCAGCTCCAAAGAAGGAGTATGGGGACAGGAAACTGATAGCCCGGTTACTGATGATGTTGGAGAAGCTGGTTATGCAATACTCCACAAACACGACTAATCCGGCGGTCAGCAGTGGGCTACGGTTGCGGGGAAACAAAATTCCCACCATCAGACCCATTGCAGCAAAGAACAGCGTAACAAGGGTGAGGGACAGAGCAATCAGAAAAAACTCTCCCCATGGAGTTCCGGAACGAAACATTGCCATGGCCAAAAAAGAAGCCAGCAGATACGCAGCACCTACGACCACCACTCCGATCAATACAGTCAATGCCTTTGCCCAATAGATTGTTTTCCGAGGAAAGGGCTTTGTAAACAGGTATTCCGAAGTTCCTTCCGTACATTCTCTGGTGTGAACGGAAATGCCGAAGTGCATTCCGAAAACGCCGGAGGCAATCATGAAAAAGCTGGTCAGAAACCCATAAATGCCCAACGGGGAAGTCAAGTATTCCATCGATACGCCGACACTCCTGTAAAAGTCCGTGGTGCCCATGGTTTCAAAGAGTTCCACGGAGGCAACATCCAGGAAGCTGTAATAAGTCGGTGTCATCAAAAAGATACACACAGCCAAGGCGATGGTCCAGCCCAGGATATAGGTTCGATGCCGTTTCAGTTCATATTTCAAAATGACCATACCTGACACCTCCTTACTCATAGTAGTGCATGAAGATTTCCTCCAAAGAGGGCTCTTCCAAAAGCACATCGTCCAAATGCAGCAGGTGAAGTTTATCAATGATTGCTGTGATATTGCCGTTATACATAAAGGAAACAGAGGTCTTGTCCGGGGTCTCAGAGAAATTCGCAATACCAGGCAGCTCCCAGAAATCACTGGAAATCGGTGTTTTGGTGGTAAGGCTGACCTTTTTATAACCGCTTTCCCGTAGTTCTCTGATAGACTGGATGCTCATGAGCTTACCCTCTTTTAAGATTGCCACCCGGTCACACAGCTTCTGTACCTCGCTGAGTACATGGGAGGAGAAGAAAATTGTGGTGCCCCGGTTGTTCTCCTCCTTCAGAATATCATAGAATGCCTGCTGGATCAGCGGGTCTAAGCCGCTGGTAGGTTCATCCATGATCAGCAGCTTAGGGGAAGTCATAATGGCAGACACGATGCCCACCTTTTTCTTGTTGCCCAGAGACAGGTCTGCAATCTTCCGGGACAAATCCAAATTGAGCCGTTCGGAAAGCTCATACATTTTCGTTTCACAGTTCATGGCGTACAGGTCGGCGGTGTATTGCAGTAGTTCCCGCACCTTCATGTTTTCATAATAGCTGTTCTCGCTGGGGAGGTAGCCCACATCTCTGGCAATGACACTTGCCTGACTCTGGCAGTCTAAACCGAAAATAGAAGCGTTGCCACCGCTGGGACGGATCAGACCCATCAGAGTGCGGATGGTGGTGGACTTACCCGCACCGTTTGGGCCAATGAAGCCAAAGAACTCGCCCTGATTAACTGTGAGATTGAGGTTGCTGATACCTCTGTGTTTCCCATAGTGCTTGGTCAGTTGGTTCAAGACAATAGCGTATTCACTCATTTTAAATATTCCTCCTTATAGAAATTGTTTTTTAGAATTGAAATGGTTTTTTCAAATTCATTCATAACTGTTTCAAAATCAAAAACGGCTGCGTTACGATAACGGGCTGCATACCCCTCCGCCATCACTAAAAGCATATTGTAAACAGGTTGAGCATCTTCGGGATTTTTGAACTTTAAGGAATCATCCTCTCGTAAAACCATTTCATTTCTGAAATTCCCTGCTTCCATCTTTAATGAAGCAAGTAGGTCATTGACTTCAGGAGAAGCCTCTTCCCAAACACTTGCCATAAATTGAGTAATAAACGGGTGTGTTTTCATTGCAGCCATTTTCATCTTGCTGGAAACCAGAATGCGGTTAAACAGATCGGTTTCTGAATCAAGTATCGTTTGGTCAAACGAAGGCATAATGATTTTCATACAATATTCCAACAGGTAGGTATACAGTTGTTTTTTGCTGCCAAAGTACTGAAATACGGATGCCTTTGAAATATGCGCCGTTACAGCAATATCGTTGACAGAAGCCTTATCATATCCAAACTTACCAAAGCACTGGAGTGCCGCATTGATGATGGTAATTTGCTTTTCCTCGCTTAGTGCAAAAAATTTGTCCATTTAATTTCTCCTTTCAAGTGACCGATTCGGTTATTCACAGTATAGCACCGATAACCGATTCGGTCAAGCGATTAGAAATCTAATTCTATGCCAACATCCACTACAAAAAAACGCCTGTACGAGCATTTCTCATGCCCGCACAGGCGGCTTGCTTTATCTTTGGCAATCAATCCAAAGGTTTATATTCTGTTACAGTTTTCAAGTAGGTTTCCGTATCGCCGTTGAGGATCAAATCCGCATAGGCTGCCGGATCGTTGTAAATCAGCCAGTCCAGCTCTGACCTCTGGTACATATTGTCTGCCACCTCGTTCTCCACGGCGGTGCAGTCAATGGAAACCATGCTGCCGTCTGCATATTTCAGCTCGACACAAGCATTGTCGATATTAAACTCACAAGATAATAATCGGTTCACAGTGGTAATCTCCTTACAGATTCTAATTTTCAAAATGAATAATCTGTCGTGATGAACCCGTTTCCCGAATATCGATTCCCATAGACCGCACCAATTCCGCACCAAATGCCCATGAAACTATATGTAAGTACATGGATTTATATAACGGAAAAGTACGAAAATATGGGATTTATTGAGGTTTATGAAGGAATATAGAGATATGAAAAGGCTGTTTATCCAACAATACCTAATTTCATCGGTACAAAACCCTCTTTCGGTATGTTAGCCCCGATATTATACCGTATTACCGGCAAAAAAACAAGGCTGCAGGGGTGATGGAAGGGAGCAAAGGGGCAAAAAATTGTCCGCCCCCTTGCCAAGGCGGAGAGAAGCGTGTAGAATCTTACGTTGTCTGTGTGTGAAATGCAACGGTAGAAGGAGGTCCTCATGAAATTACTGCGGCAGAGCGGAGGCGACATTACCCAGGGTGTGATCTGGAAACAGATCTTGGGCTTTTTCTTTCCGCTGTGGTTCGGTACGTTTTTCCAGCAGCTCTATAATACGGTGGATACCGTGGTGGTGGGCCGCTTTGTAGGGAAGACCGCCCTGGCGGCGGTGGGTTCCACCAGCGTGATTGTGAACCTGACGGTAGGCATTTTTACCGGTTTGGCCAGCGGTGCAGTGGTGGTCATTGCCCAGCACTACGGCGCTCGCCGGGGAGAAGAGGTACATAAAAGTGTCCATACCGCCATGCTGCTGGCCCTGCTCATCGGTGCCATCTTTATGGCAGCAGGCTTTGCCCTTACCCCGTGGGCTCTGCGGGCCATGGGTACCACCAGCGATGCCCTGCCCGGGGCTATCCTCTACCTGCGGGTTTATTTCCTGGGAATGGTGCCCAATGTGATTTACAATATGGGCACCGGCGTGCTGCGGGCGGTGGGCGACTCCCGCCGGCCCCTCTACTTTCTCATTGCAGCCTCCCTGTGCAACATCATACTGGATCTGGTACTGGTGGTGGGATTTCAAATGGGGGTGGCCGGTGTGGCCATTGCCACGGTGTGCTCCCAGCTGCTCTCGGCGGTATTGGTGGTGGTCTCGCTTATGCGGGCGGAGGGCGCCCCCTTCCAGTTCTTTCCCAGTGAGCTGGCCCTGCATGGGGCGGAGATCCGCGCTATAATGCGCATCGGCCTGCCCACCGCGCTGCAATCGGTGATGTACAACGCCTCCAACATTGTCATTCAGGCGTCCATCAACTCCTTTGGCACCGATGCGGTGGCGGCCTGGACGGCCTATGGTAAGATGGACATTATTTTCTGGATGACCATTACCGCTATGGCCCAGTCGGTCACCACCTTTGCCGGACAGAACTACGGCGCGGGTAAGTACGACCGGGTGAAGCAGGGGGTGCGGGTGTCAGTGGGACTGAGCGCCGGTTTTACCCTGCTCATCAGTGCGGTCATGTTCCTGCTGGCCCGGCCCATTCTGGCCATTTTTACCCCCGACCCCGATGTGCTGGAGGTGGGCGTAGAGATGGTACGCTTCCTGGTGCCGTGCTATATCACCTATATCCTGGTGGAACTGCTGCCCGGCGCCATCCGGGGAGCAGGTAAGTCCATGGTGCCTATGCTTATTTCCGTGTTCGGAGTGTGCGGACTGCGGCTGGTTTGGCTGTTTACCGCAGTGCCCGCCCATCATACGGTGATTATGGTGGAGGCCAGCTACCCCATTACCTGGACCATCACCTCAGTGGCAATGCTGATTTATTACCGCTTCGGCCATTGGCTGGAGCCGTCTAAAGAAAGGCAGATGCTGTCGTGAGCCAACGTATTTCTCTGCTTCATCCTCAGTGGATGGATATCACCGGCCCTGACGGGACGGTCACCCATGGAGCGGACCAGGACTGGTTTCCCGATCCGTGGCAGCAGCGTGCGGGGTGCGGCCCCACCGCGGCGGCGGTGATCTTTGCCTATCTGGCCCGGACAAAGCCGGAACTGGCCCCTCTCTATCCGGAGGAAGCCATGGACCGGGCCAGTTTTACCGATCTGATGTGCCAGGTATGGGAACACGTGACGCCCATCGCCCACGGGCTCAACAAGCCGGAGCTCATGGTGGAGGGCATGAAGTCCTACGCCGCGGCCCGGGGGATAGCCCTCTCCCCTGCCCTGTTTACCGTGCCCGCCGCCCGCACCAAGCGGCTTCCCTATGAGGAGGCGGCCGCCTTTCTCCACGCCAGTCTGGAGCGGGACTGCCCCGTGGCCTTCCTCAATCTGCACAACGGGAAGGTAAAGAACCTGGACCGCTGGCACTGGGTGACCATTACCGCCCTGGACGGAGGTCAGGCCACCATTTTGGACAGCGGCAGTGAGCTGGAGATCGACCTGGCTCTGTGGTATGAGAGCTCCAAGAAGCGGGGCGGCTTTGTGACCGCGCTGGGGGACGGACTATGTGCTGGCTGATCTTGTGGGTGATATGCGCCAGCCTGGTGGGGTTTTTCCTCATGGGTGTGGATAAGCGCCGGGCCAGGCGGGATGCCTGGCGCATACCGGAAAAGACCCTCTTTCTGGCGGCGATCCTGGGCGGTTCTCCCGGGTGTATCCTGGGTATGTGGATCTTTCACCACAAGACCCGGCACTGGTACTTTAAATTCGGCCTGCCTGCCATTTTGTTTGCACAGCTGGCGCTGGTAATGTGGATATTTTTACGCTGAAAACGGCGGCCCTCCCATTTGGGAGGGCCGCCGTTTTCTTTTCTCAGGGCTTTTGGCCCAGCTTGTGCTTGGTGCCGTCGGGTTCCACGATATAGGTGTTCTCCAGCTGAGCCACCAAATTATTGCGGTAGGCGGCGATATACTCCTGCCGCAGCAGGTCCCGCTCCACCATTTCCTCCGGGGTAAGTCCCTCGGGGCTTTTGGCCTTCTTGGCCAGGGCGTTGATTCGCTCAATTTTTGCCTGTTCCATTACACATAACGCTCCAATACGATCATAGTGCGCCCCTTTTTGGACGGGCCGCCCACCTCCCGAATGACGCATTTTCCCAATCCCCGGCAGCTCATCACATCCCCCTGTACCACTGCCCGGTCGGGCTTGAGGCACTCCCGGTGATTGAGTTGGACCTTGCCTGAGGCGATGAGATCGGCGGCCTTTCCACGGGAGAGGGAAAAGCCGGAGGCGGCTACCGCGTCCAGCCGCAGGGAACTGACGGTATCCCGGATGGTGCGCACCTGCACCGGGGGCGGTTCCAGCTGATCCAGGGACAGAGGGGAGAGCTTCAGCCGTACCCGGCCGGCCTGGTCCAGGTTGAGCAGCAGGAAGTCGGAGATCTCCTCCAGGGCCAGAACGTCACACGTCCCGTCCCCCACCAGCAGATCACCCACCTTCTCCCGGTCCAGCCCCAGACCCAGGATGGAGCCCAGAAAATCCCGGTGGGTGAGCTTGCCGCCGCTCCAGGTGCAGCGCAGGGCGCGGATGGGGCACAGCTCTGGGTCAGACTGCCAGTCCGACCCCTCCAGCCAGTCGGGCAAAAAGGCGCACAGGGTGCGCTCTGCCCCCTCATATCCGCCGAAGAAGCAGTGGGGTGGATGGCCGCAGGCAGCCAGCAGGTTTTCCACACTGACCCGCTCCTGTGGGGATAAAAATCCGGTGCAGGCCGGAATGTTGCGCTTGCGGGCCAGCTCCAGCCGGTCCAGGGCCCGGGCCAGCAGCAGCCGTTCCTCCCCGTCCCGGGCCAATTTGTTCAGCAGTTCGGTCTTGGTCATGGCGTTCCCCCAGCCTTATACCGCTACATGCTTCTGGGTCTCATAGAGGCGGGCGTACTCCCCGCCCTTGGCCATTAGTTCCTCATGGGTGCCCTCCTCGGCGATGCCGCAGCCATCGATGACGATGATGCGGTGGGCTGAGCGGATGGTAGAGAGCCGGTGGGCGATGATAAGAGTGGTGCGGCCCCGGGCCAGCTCGTCAAAGGCACCCTGGATGCGGGCCTCCGTGACGCTGTCCAGGGCGGAAGTGGCCTCATCCAGGATGAGGATGGGCGGGTTTTTCAGAAAGATGCGGGCAATGCTCACCCGCTGCTTCTGGCCGCCCGAGAGCATGACGCCCCGCTCCCCTACCTGGGTCTGGAAGCCGTTGGGCATATCCATAATGTCATCGTAAATTTCCGCCCGTTTGGCAGCGGCCACGATCTCTGCCTCGGTGGCGTCCGGGCGGCCATAGCGGATGTTGTCGTAAATGGTGCCCGCAAAGAGGAACACATCCTGTTGCACGATGCCGATCTGCCCACGCAGGGACTGCTGCTTCAGGGTGCGCACGTCCTGGCCGTCCACTAGGATGCGCCCCTCGGTCACGTCATAGAACCGGGGGATGAGCTGGCACAGGGTGGACTTGCCTCCGCCGGAGGGGCCTACCACCGCCACCGTCTCACCGGGATGGACGTGGAGGGTGACGTGCTCCAGCACCGGCTCGGGGGAGGACTCGTACCGGAAGGTAACGTCATCCACCAAAATGTCTCCCTTCACGGTGCCCAGATCCCGGGCGTCGGGGGCGTCCTGAATGTCGGGCTCCACCCGCATCAGCTCTACAAAGCGCTTGAAGCCCGCCATGCCCTGCATGAACTGTTCCACAAAGGCGGAGAGCTTGCGGATGGGGGTGATGAAGGTGGTGACATACAGCGCGAAGGTAGTCAGGTCGATAAAGTCCATCCGCCCCTGCATGATGAGAAAGCCGCCGAAGGCAATGACCAGCACCGACAGGATGCCCATGAAGAACTCCATACCAGACTGGTAGAAGGCCATGGTCTTGTAGTACCCCCGCTTGGCGCCGCGGAACTGGTCGTTGGCGGCGTTGAACTTGTCGCTCTCGGCCTGCTCATTGGCAAAGGCCTTGGCGGTGCGCATACCGGAGATGGAGGACTCCACCTCCCCGTTGATGCCTGCCAGCTTGGCCTTTACTTCGGTGGAGGCCCGCATCATCTTCTTGCGGGTCAGGGAGGTAAAGACGATGAAGATGGGGATCACCGCAAACACCACCAGGGCCAGCCGCCACTGGATGGTGAGCATGATGAAGAAGGCGCCCAGAATGGTTACCGACGAAATAAACAGATCCTCGGGGCCGTGGTGTGCCAGCTCGGTGATCTCAAAGAGATCGCCTGTGACCCGGCTCATCAGCTGGCCGGTGCGGTTTTTATCATAGAAAGAAAAGGACAGATCCTGCATGTGGGAAAACAGGTCCCGCCGGATATCCGCCTCCATGCGTACCCCCAGCAGATGGCCCCAGTAGGTGACGATGTAGTAAAATACGCCCTTGAGCACATAGGCTCCGCCCAGCAGGGCCATGACGGCGAAAAACGCGCCGAAAAGCTGCTGGGGCAGCAGATTCTGCATGGAGTACCGGGACACCACCGGGAAGGCCAGGTCCACCAGACAGATACACAGCGCACACACCATGTCCAGTAAAAAGAGCTTCCAGTGGGGCTTATAATAGCTGGCAAAGATCCGCAGATATCCGATTTTTTTCATTTGGTCTGTGGTCATGCTTCCGCTCCTCTCTCAATACAGTAACCCTTAGTATATCCCGTCCCTTCGCGCTTTGTCAACGCCGGCGGTTGCAAACCGGGGGGTATTGCGGTAAGATAGAGGAAAAAACAGGATGGAGCGGACGAACAATGCTGCAACAGATCGGATTGGTGGCCTCCCAGGTGGGGACCTTGTTTTTGATGATGGGAGTCGGCTTCCTTTTGGCCAAGCTGGGACGGATTACGCGGGAAGGCCTGTCCCAGATGACGGGGTTGCTGCTGTCGGTGGTCATCCCCTGCCTGCTGGTGGACTCCCTTCAGACCGAACGCACCCCCGCTCTGCTGGCCGCCATGGGGAGTGCGGCGCTGGTGTCGGCCCTTCTGTACGCGGCCTACTGCGTGCTGGTGATTCCCCTCTTCCCCCGCCAGAACCCCGATACCCGGGCGCCTCTGCGCTTTGGCGTGCTCTACGGCAACGTGGGCTTTATGGGCTTACCCCTCATCGCCGCGGTGCTGGGGGAGGACGGCATGGTGTATGCCACGGTGATCTTTGTCATGTTTAACCTCTATAATTGGAGCCACGGAGTGGTCTTTATGGGAGGGCGGGAAAACTTCTCCCTGCGCCGTACCCTGCTCAACCCCGGTATCATCGCCACAGTATTGGGACTGGTGTTCTTTTTTGCCGGCTTTACCCTGCCGTCTATGGTGGGGGACGCGGTGTCCTTCCTGGGCAGCATGAACACCCCCCTGGCCATGGTGGTCATCGGGGCCCAGATGGCATGGGCCGACCTGAAGGCCACCTTCCGGGACGGGAGGCTGTATGCCGCGGCAGCCTGCAAGCTTATCGCCCTGCCGGTGTTCACCGCCCTGGTGCTGCTTCCCTTCCGGCTGGACCCACTGCTCTACTCATCGCTGGTTATCCTGGCCGCCACCCCCACCGGAGGCACCGCCTCCATGTTTGCCCAGCAGTTCGGGCGGGATGCGGTATGCGGGGCCCAGGTCATCACCATCACCACGCTGCTGTCCATCTTCACCCTCCCCTGCTGTGCCGTCATGGCCCGGCTGCTGGGCGGGGCTTAACACGCACTTAAATATCCCCGTCCCCGGTTGAAACGGGACGGGGATATGTTTTCGCTGGACTTCTTTTATTCAAACCGAAAAGCAATCGACTCAACTTCCGATTCGTTTGCATCCGGGACCGTTCCATCCGGGCGTTCCAGGCCTAACGTATCATAATAGTCGTTGGAAAAACAGATCTGAGCATAGGGGAACTGGCTTTGCAATTCTTTGACGTAAGGAAATGGAGCTTCCATGGGCGTTAACTGCAAGGTTTTTCGGATGGTATGCAAGACCTGAACCACTTCTGGTCTGGATCTGTACTCCCGCTCCTCCGGAGCCGCTACAAAGGCCTCGAACAACGTCTGATCCCAGCCAATGATTTGCTGCAGGGTGTTTGTGGTTCCGACAGCCAGGATGAGCCGCAAAAAATCGCGGAATGTTTTGGCAATGGGATAGACATAAAAATCACAGCAAGTCTCCGGATTGACACAAAAGACCATATCGCCCCAAGCTTCAATAAAGCAGTAATGGATTGCGTTGTCCCAGCCGATGATCTCTGCACCGACGGGAGTACAAAAATACGGATCGCCGTCGGCCTGGGTCAATCCAATCCAGCTCCCGTCCAGATTTAGTTTTTTATACTTCTCATAAAGGGTCTCCACTTTGCCTCCTCCTGCAGATAAAACCCAGCCGCTGCCGGACCGACGGTATCATCGGTCCGGCAGCGGCTGGAACGGGTGATTTGTGCCATAATGCTATGGGTGTCTGGATGCGGTTAATAGAACCAGCCGCCTCCGAAGGGGAAACTGTAATAGCTGTTGCCGCTCTGCTGCTGCTGCTGAGACTGCTGCTCCTGCTGTTGCTGGGCGGCCTGCTCCTGCTGCTCCTGCTCTTCCTCGGTGGGGGCCTCATCAAAGGTGACCTGGACCTCATCCACCTTGCCGTTGCGGTCCAAAGTCAGGGTTGCGGTATCCCCCGCCTTGTAGTTGCGCAGCGCCGACTTCAGGTCGCTGTAGGACTCCACAGTGGTGCCGTCGATGGCGGTAATGATGTCGCCCTGTACCAGCCCGGCCTTCTCCGCGCAGGAGCCCTCTTCCACACTGTTGACATAGGCGCCCACGCTCATGCCGTATTTCTGAGCCTCTGCCTCGGTAACGTTGGCCAGGGTCACGCCCAGATAGGGCTTACCGGTCACGCGGCCGTTTTGAATGATGTCCTGGATCATATCCCACACATCATTGATGGGGATAGCGAAGCCCAGGCCTTCAATGGTAGCCTCCGAGGAATTGGTGGAATTGGACAGCTTGGCGGAAGTGATGCCGATCACCTGGCCATACATGTTGAACAGAGGACCGCCGGAGTTGCCGGAGTTGATGGCGGTATCGGTCTGGATCATGTTCATCACCACGCCCTCATCCATGGTCAGGGGGCGGTCCAGGGCGGACACCACGCCCTTGGTCAGGGTGTAGGTCAGCTCGCCCAGGGGGTTGCCGATGGCCACCACGTCCTCGCCCACGGTGAGGTTGTCCGAATCGCCGATGATCACAGGGGTCAGACCGGTGGCATCGATCTTCAGCACGGCGATGTCATTGTCGGAATCGCTGCCCACCAGGGTGGCGTCATAGCTGGTGCCGTCAATAAAGGACACCTTGATGGAGGTGGCGTCATTCACCACATGGTGGTTGGTGACAATATAACCGTCCTCGCTGATGACAAAACCGGAACCGGCGGCGGCAGCGGGGATTTTCTGACCCCAGATGTTCTCGGTATAAGTATCCACGGAAATACCGACGGTAGAACCCACGTAGGTGGCGTAGATTTGGGAAGCGGTCAAAGGCTCATCGGCGGTGACGTTGGAGATGTCTACCACCGTGGGGGGATGACTGCCCTCATAGACCGTGGTGTTGTTGCCGGAAAAATAATTATATGCCAGTACGCCGCCGCCTCCGGCCAGGCCGCCGATGATGGCACAGCACAGGCCAACCGCCACAAATTTGGTTGCAAACCCCTTCTTGGGCTGCTTCATGGGCTTGGCTTCGTAGACGTGGAATTGCTCGGTTTCTATCGGCTCCCGATCCTCAGGGGGTCTGTTATAATCGCTGTAGTACATAACTGGTCTCTCCTTTTGACGGGGTTGGGTTTCTTCTTGGAACGCTACTTAGAATACCCATAAATTGTGTATAAAGCATGAAGAAACGTTGTACGTTTTTTAAATTTGGTTTGTGTATAAAAACCGGCCGCCTCACAAGAGGCGGCCGGTTAAAACATACACTCAAATATGCAGGGCCTTAGTAACGGTGACAGCCCGGGCACCAGGGCCAATGTGGCATGCTACCGATAGAGACAACGGGTCCATGTGGATGGGATAACCGGGAAACGCCTGTTCCAGCTCTTCCAGCCACTCCTGGGCGCTCTCCCGGTCGCCGGTATAGGCCGCGGCGATGTGAAAATCCTCCGGGCCGGAGCAGTCGGGGAAATCCTCCTGCATCACCTTGCGGATGGTGTCGAGCATAGTCTTTTTGGCCGCTTTCCAGCCGCGGGCTTTGGCAAAGGAGTCCAGCTTTTCCCCCTTGATACGCAGCACGGGCTTGATACCCAGCACCGTACCAATGGCGGCAGCTGCGGGGGTGCACCGGCCACCTTTCTTTAAGTACTTAAGCGTATCTACCGTGATGTAGATGTCAGAGTCAAACTTGGTCTGCTCCAGCAGTTCCCGGATTTCTACGGCACTCTTTCCGGCCTGTACCAGGGCAAGCGCGTCCAGAGCCGACTGCCGCTGGGTCACAGAGATCCGCTGGTTGTTGACCACCTCTACCCGGCCGTCATAGTCCTGAGCCAACATTTTGGCTGTTTCGCAGGAACTGCTGAGGCTGCTGGACATTGGGATATGAACGACCTGATCGTACTCCTGCAAAATCTTGTCCCAGAACTCCATCACGTCGCCGGGAGCAGGCTGAGTGGTCTTGACATCGGCATCCTCCGCCAGGCGCTGATAAAACTGCTCCTGTGTAAGGGTAATATCCTCCAGAAACAATTCATCGTTAATGTAAAAAGGCATGGGCAACACAAAAATGCCCAACTGCCGGGCCTGCTCCTGAGTGATGCCGCTGTTGCTGTCGGTAGCAATGGCGATTTTATTCATAAAGATCCTCTCTTCATCAAATGAATGGGATGCCCTGCGCGGTAGCGCGCGCGTTGCGGCGGTAAGAGCATTATATCGAATTGACGGAAAAAGTCAAGGCTGGGCCGGAGGCATATCCTTCCGGGATAGGGCATAGGAATGAGTATCTTGTTACAAAGGATGATGTACCATGAACAAGCAGCCCATTCAATGGTCCCGCATTCTGCGCCGCAGCGGCGCATTGTTTCTGGTCACGCTGGCCGCATGGCTGCTGCTGCTGTGCTGCGGCACAGGAACAGCGGCAGGAGTGCTGCAGGAGCTGGGAGAAGATCCCGACTTTGTCACCGCCGCTTTGGCGGCCGAACTGGGGCCCGGAGCAACGAAACAGGATGCACGCTCGGAACTGAACGGCTGGGAGCGGCTGGTGGTGGATCAGTCCTTGCTGCTGCGCAGCGGAACGTGGGTACAGACGGATGAGAGTGAGGCCACCCCGGATCTGCCTGCCGGACAACCTGCCCAGGACCACGACGATGTGAGCACCCCACCTCCGGAGACCACTGCCGCGCCAGAGGACATCGTGGCCCGTACCCTGGTGCCTACCAGCACCCAGGGCTATGAAGTAGCGGGAAAGCTCTATCTTTACAACCGGACGGGGCTGGACGTGGACCTGGCGGCTGCGGCAGCTGCACCGGTGCAAATTACCCTGCCGGAAGAGGGGCCGCAGATCCTTATCATCCATACCCATGGCAGCGAGGCCTACACTCCAGATGGTACGGATGTGTACGTCCCCTCAGACAACAACTCCCGTACTTTGGATGAAAATTACAATATGGTCCGGGTGGGGGACGAGATGGAGCGGGTCTTTACCGAAATGGGGCTCACGGTGGTCCACGACCGGACGCTGTATGACTATCCTCAGTACAACGGGGCCTATGACCGCTCGGCGGAGGCCGTCAAAAACTATCTGGCCCAGTATCCCTCCATTAAAATTATCCTCGACGTCCACCGGGATGCTCTGGTGGGAGAGGACGGCACGGTGTACAAGGCCGTCACCCAGATCGACGGGGTGGATACGGCCCAGGTCATGCTGGTGCTGGGCTCCAGCGAGGGGGGTGAGCACCCCAACTGGACGCAGAACCTGACCCTGGCCTGCAAGCTCCAGCAGAGCATGGATACCCTCTACCCCACCCTGGCTCGTCCCATGACCATGCGCTCCTCCCGTTACAACCAGCAGCTCTCCACCGGCTCGCTGCTGGTGGAGGTGGGCACCCACGGCAATACACTGCAGGAGGCGCTGTCGGCCGCCCGGCTCTTTGCCCGGGCATCCGGGCAGGTGCTGCTGGGACTGGAAGAGTAACTCATCCCAGAAGGGCCCGCACCTCTTCTTCCGAAGGAATGCTTGGGATTCCGCCGGGACGCTGGGTGGAGAGGCTGGCCGCTGTGACGGCAAAACGAGCCGCCTGCTCCAACTGGTCGCTGTCCAGCGACCGGAAGGGGATGGTCAGGGGGAGCAGGCGGCTCATGGCCGCGCCGAAGAAAATATCCCCGGCCCCTGTGGTATCCACCGGGCGCACCCGGGGGGCGGGGACCAGGCAGGCTCCCTGGCCGCTCTTAAGGTAGCAGCCCTTGGGACCCAGGGTAACCATGACGAGGGACGCGCCAAATTCCTCCAGCAGCCGCCGCGCCCCTGCCTCCGGACCGCAGTCCCAGAGGAAGGAGAGCTCTTCCTCACTGATTTTGATCACGTCGGCCTGCTCCAGACCCCAGGTGATCTCGGCCCGGGCCCGGGCGGGGCTGGGCCAAAGCGGGGGGCGGTAATTAGGATCAAAGGTAATGCATTTGCCCTTCTCCTTGGCGTAGTCCACCGCCTGGCGGGTGGCGGAGCCCGCCGGCTCATCGGTCAGACTTAGACTGCCAAAGTGGAAACACCTGGCCTGGTCAATCAGACTCAGGTCCAGTTCCTCAAAGCGCAGGCGGGTGTCCGCCCCCGGCTTGCGGGCAAAGCTGAAGGTGCGCTCCCCTTCCCGCAAGGTGACAAAAGCCAGGGTGGTAAAGACGTCCGGGTCCCGCAGGATGCCACGGGTCTCCACCCCCGCCGCCGCCAGCGTGTCCACGAGTCGGGCGCCAAAGGCGTCCTCCCCCACCTTGGCCAGCAGGGCGGTACGGGCGCCGTATTTGCTCAGCGCCGCCAGGTAGTTGCCCGGCGCGCCCCCCGGCCGGGCGGCCAGGACGGGATCGGTATCCCCGCCTGCTTCCACAGGGGCGAAGTCTACCAGCAGTTCTCCCAGTGCGGTCACGTCTAACATGTTATCTACTCCCATCTCGTTTGAAAAAGGCCCTCCCCTGTCCATACCGGCAGTGGGAGGGCTGTTTGTGCGGTTATGTCAGGTCCAGCTCCACCGGGCAGTGGTCGCTGCCTGTTACATCGGCATGGATGATCTGATCGGCCACCCGGGGCAGCAGGCGGTCGGACACGATAAAATAGTCGATGCGCCAGCCTGCGTTGTTCTTCCGGGCGTTGAACCGGTAGCTCCACCAGGTATAGGCACCCTCCCGGTCGGGATAGAGGGACCGGAAGCTGTCGGCAAAGCCGCTGGAGAGCAACCGGGTCATTTGCTCCCGCTCCTGGTCGGAGAAGCCCGCGTTGCCCCGGTTTGTCTTGGGGTTTTTCAGGTCGATCTCCTCATGGGCCACGTTCAAGTCCCCGCACAGCACCACCGGTTTCCTGCTGTCCAGTTCCATGAGATAGCGGCGGAAGTCGTCCTCCCACTGCATGCGATAGTCGATACGGGCCAGCCCCTCCTGAGCATTGGGGGTATAGCAGCACACCAGGAAAAAGTCCTCAAATTCCACGGTGATGACCCGGCCCTCGGTGTCGTGCTCCGGGATGCCCAGGCCATAGGTCACGTTCAGCGGCTTGACCCGGGTAAAGACTGCCGTACCGGAGTAGCCCTTCTTTTCGGCGCTGTTCCAGTAGATTTCGTAGCCGGGCAGCTCCAGCTCAATCTGGTGGGGCTGAAGCTTGGTCTCCTGCAGACAAAAAACATCGGCGTCGACACGGTGAAAAAAGTCCAGAAATCCCTTTCCAAGACAGGCCCGAAGCCCGTTGACGTTCCAAGTAATCAGCCTCATGTCCAGTCCTCCGGCTTCCACTTCATGGGCTTGCCCTCGGCATCCAGCAGCGGGGTGATCCCGCCGGCGTACCCATTGTGCATTTCCAGGTAGAGCATACCCGTTGCCGTATCCAGCAAAACGCGGGTCACATCACTGATCCCTTGGGTATAGATCAGCTGAAAGCGTTTCTCATTACCCATTTGTGCACCTCCCTTACGGTTTCCGCATCTCCCCCGCGAGATGGGGAAGGAATTTGCGCATCAGGGGCAGATAGGTAGCCGCAAACACGGCCAGAGCGCCCAGAGCCGCCCATTTTCTCCCCCTTTTCGGGGCGGACAGGCCTAACAGGACACCGGCTGCGCACAGGCACAACTTTACCAAAGCCAGGTCCTTCCAGTTCATATGAGCAATATAGGCATCTGCGACAGACAGCAGTTTTTTCATAGAACACCCTCCAGTCGTAACAGCCATTGCTTCAGCTCCACCCCTCCGGCATAGCCGGTGAGGGCGCCTTTTTTCCCCACCACCCGGTGGCAGGGAAGAAAAATGGGCAGGGGATTACTATGGTTGGCCTGCCCTACTGCCCGGCAGGCCCTGGGGCTGCCCACCCGGACGGCCAGCTCCCCATATGTGGTCACCGTACCGTAAGGAATTTTCGCCAGCTCACTCCACACCTTTTGTTGAAAAAGTGTGCCTTTCGGGGCGAGGGGAAGGTCAAAATCCCGCCGTTTTCCCCGGAAATACTCCAGCAGTTCTTCCCGGCCCCGTTTCAGCAGGGGTGTTTCCGCTCCCGCTGGCCCCATCGGACGGCATGGGAGATACAGGGCGGTGAGGGCCTCCCCTTCACACTCCAGGGCCATAGGGCCTGCTGGAGTGTCCAATACGATGCGGTCCATCCCCTCAGTACCGCCGGACCACCGCGACGACTTTGCCCAGGATGGTGCAGCCGTCACCGTCGATGGGCTCATAGTCGGGATTTTCCGGCATGAGCCAGGTGTGACCATCTTTCCGGCGTAACGTTTTGACCGTGGCCTCATCCTCAAAGAGGGCCACTACAATCTCCCCGTTGTAGGCCTCGGGCTGCTGGTGGACCACTACCAGGTCACCGGGCAGGATGCCGGCATACTTCATGGATTCCCCCCGGACCTTCAGGGCAAAATACTCCCCCGTCCGCCCGCCGGTGTCAAACGTGAGGTAGTCCTCAATGCACTCCTGGGCCAGAATGGGCGCGCCGGCGGCCACATTGCCCAGCACGGGCACCTGGTTGGCGGGCAGCTCCCGCGAAGGGGCGGAATGGGCGGCGCTCACCGTAATGGCCCGGGTCTTGCCCTCGGCCTTGGTAATAAGGCCGGCTGCCTCCAGCCCTTTCAGGTGAAAGTGGACAGTGGAGGGAGATTTCAGTCCCACGTACTCCCCGATTTCCCGCACAGAGGGGGGATAGCCGTGTTCCGAGGAAAAGGAGATGATATAGTCATAGATCTGCTGCTGCTTGGGGGAGAGCGTTTTCATGGCAGATCCTCCTTCCGGATAAATTCCTGCCCTAAGTATACCACATCTGGGGGCAAAATGCAAACATGCGTTCTAAAACAGGCAAAAAATGTCCCGTCCGCAATTTGCGGACGGGACATTTTGGTCAGTTATCGCTGAGGTAGTAGGGCTTCATCAGGCTGGGCTGCTCGGTGGAGTCCTTCTGCCCGTTGGTGCGCAGTACCACCTCGGGGGGACGGCTCCGTCCACCCCGGCCTTTGGAGCGGGAGCGGTGGGCGTGGCTGTCGGTCTGTTTGGTGGAGGCGGACGCCTTCTTTCGGTTCTTTTCCAGCGGCTCGGCCTTTGGAGCGGACTGGGCTGCGGCGGACGGACCGTGCTTCTTCCGCTGGTCGGTATGGGTCCGGGGCTTGGGGGCCAGCAGACGGGCAGTGGCGTCCATAATGTGGTCGCTGGCCAGGGGGTCGGGCTTATAGAAGTCAGTGTACTCCGCCTGGGGCTTGGGCGCGGCGGGTGCGGTGGCCGTCAGAGCCTCCTCCAGCGTGGCGCTGTTGCGCCGGCCTCGTTTGCGCCGGGTCTTGGCGGGTGCGGGAGCTGCCATGGGCTCGGCTTTGGGGGCGGGCTGCTGGGGCTTGGGTGTCTCCGCCTTGGCCTTGCGGGCCTCCGCAGCGGCCTTGTTGGCCGCGTCCCGCTGGCGGCGGCGCTCCTTGGCAGCGGCCCGGGCCTCCGCGTCTTCGGGGTTGACGATCCGGCCCTTCTTATCCCGGGGCAGGGGTTCCAGGACCTCCATGGGCCAGGGGTGGTCCTCCACCACCGGGATGGACCGGCCGATCAGCTTCTCAATGCCCTTGAGCTCGTCCTTCTCGTTGATGTCACAGAAGGAGATGGCCGTGCCGCCGTGGCCCGCCCGGCCGGTGCGGCCGATGCGGTGGACGTAGGTCTCGGGCACATCGGGCAGGTTGTAGTTAAATACGTGGGAAAGTTCTTCGATGTCCAGTCCCCGGGCGGCGATGTCGGTGGCCACCAGGACCTGTACCCGGCCGCTCTTGAAGTCGGCCAGGGCCTGCTGCCGGGCGGTCTGGCTCTTGTTACCGTGGATGGCGGCGGCGGTGATGTCCGCCTTCACCAGGTCCCCGGCCACCTTGTTTGCCCCGTGCTTGGTGCGGGTAAACACCAGGGCGTTCTTGACCTTGCGTTCCCGAATCAGGTGGGCCAGCAGCTTGGTCTTGTTGCCCCGATCCACCCAGTAGAGCTTCTGCTCGATGACCTCCACAGGAGAGGAAATGGGGTCCACCGCAACCTTGGCGGGGTCCACCAGCAGGGAGTCCACCAGCCCCTGCACCTCGGGGGGCATGGTGGCCGAGAAGAAAAGGGTCTGCTTTTTCTTGGGCAGCCAGCCCAGGATGCGGCGCACGTCGTGAATGAAGCCCATGTCCAGCATCCGGTCGGCCTCATCCAGCACAAAGATCTCCAGCCGGGACAGGTCGATGAACTTTTGATTGTACAGGTCGCCCAGCCGGCCGGGGGTGGCCACCAAAATATCCACACCTTTGCGCAGTTGCTCCACCTGAGGCGTCTGGCCCACGCCGCCAAAAATGACTGTGGAGCGCAGAGGCAAGTATTTGCCGTAGGCCTCAAAGCTCTCCTGGATCTGGAGGGCCAGTTCCCGGGTGGGGGTGAGGATGAGGGCGCGAATGGGCCGGCCCTGGGCCGGCTGCGCCGCCAGGCGCTGCAGGATGGGAGCAGCAAAGGCACAGGTCTTGCCGGTGCCCGTCTGGGCGCAGCCCAGCACATCCCGGCCCGTGAGAGCGGGGGGAATGGCTTTTTCCTGAATGGGAGAGGGGCGCTCATACCCCTGGTCGGCCAGGGCCTTCAGGATGGGCTCGTTCAGGCCGAGTTGTTGAAAGGTCATGTCGTTGTTCGTCCTTTTCCGTAAATTGGCCCCTCCTGCGCCGGGGGGCAAATAAGCGGGGGCGCCCTGCCGCGCAGAGGCAGGGGAAAACACGACGAAGCCCGCCGGAAAACCAGCGGGCGGCTCGCACGTGATATTCGTTCAATTTACAGTATACCACGATTTCTCGAAAATACAAGTGGCCCCATCAGCCGCAGCCGATGAGCCCTTGGAGCACGGCAGCCACCGTCTGCTCCAGCCGGTTGCCCTCGGCTACGTCTACGGTCAGATCGGCATAGCGCTGGTAAAGCGGTTCCCGGGCGGCATATACATCGGCCAGGGTCTGTCCCGGCTCCATGGCGATGCCCCGGGTGGTGATGTTGCGTATCCGCCGTTCCAGCTCGGACAGAGGCACGTGGAGATAGACCACCCGGCCCAGCTGTTTGAGATGGTCGATGGCGCCCGCCCGGCAGACGGCGCTGCCTCCGGGAGCGATGATGGTGCGCTCGCAGGACAGAGAGCGGATGGCCGCCTCTTCCGCGTCCAGAAAGCCTTGGGTGCCGCGCTGGTCCAGCAGCTGCTGGAGCAGCGCGCCCTCCCGCTGCTGAATCAGCAGGTCGGTGTCAATAAACTGAAAGCCCAGGGTTTTGGCCAGCAACACGCCTACGGTGCTCTTTCCAGAGCCGGGCATGCCGATCAAAGTGATGTTCTGCAAGGTAAAAAACGCTCCTTTGTCAAAAAGCTTCTGAAGTGCTCCAGGGCAGCTGGAGCGTTATAAGGTGGTAGGCGGCGGGGGGATCCTCCTCCCCATCACCGGGGGCCGCCTCGGGCAGCACCAATGTCACATCTCCGGTGCAGTCGTCGGGCAGGAAAAAGATCATCTGCCCGTACAGCGGGTCGGCCCACTGGGCGTCGTAAGGGGTGACGGGCTCCAGCCCCACTTCATAAAAGGCGTCCAAAAGGTCCCAGTCGGTCTCGGCATAAACCTGGGTGCCGTCGGACAGGGATAGGAAGGGGGTGAAAAAGTACAGATCATACCGGGTATAGCCCCCGGTTACCTCCAGGTCCAGTGCCACACAGCGGGCGTCGTCATACAGCGCTGCCAGCTCGTCACTCAGGTAGGGTTCCCACAGTTCGCCCACGGTTATATCCTGGGTCCCGTTCATCCGGAAAGACTCATATGGTTCGTGCACACCATCCTGAGGCAGGCTGTCCGTGGGATGGGCTTCCAGAGCCGGCGTGTCAGGTTCAGGTACGGCGATGCTCCATCCGGTTTCGGGCAAACCCGTACTCAGGGAGGCAAAATTGACTGCGAGGATGGGGAACAAGAATGCCGCCAGCGCGGCAATCACCACCACCACGATCGCCACCAGCCAGGACCGGCGGCGTTCCTCTCCCCCGGCGTGCGGGGTATGAGGGCGCGGCAGGGTGCGGCCCGGAGCCGGACGGGTTCGGGCCGAGCGGGTCTGCTGTTTCTGCCCGTCCTGAAAGCGGGAGAGCAGCTCCTGCTCCAGCCGGGTGGCCCCGGTATCCGGCGGCGGATTGTAGCTGCCGCATTTTGGGCAGAAATCGTCTACATCATAGTCATATCGCCGGCCACAGTCGGCGCAGGTGATCTTCCGCATGGGAACGCCCCCTTTCCATAAGGCCATTATACCAGATGCCTTCCTTCCGGGCAACGCTCCGTCGGCAAAATCAGGATGGACAGCTGCAACAGGTACTGCTCATAACCCTGCACGCAGAGCTCATCCAGCAGCACATCCTCCAAAAACCACTCCCCCAGCTGCAAATTCCGCCGCTCGGCCTCCTCCAGCAGGCGGCGATAGCTCTCGTGTACCGTATCAAAGCCTCCGGCATGGCACAAGGTCAGGTAGCGGCCGGCGGGGGCCGTAAACAACTCCAGATCCTTTCGGGGCCGTGGGATGCGGGTGCAGCAATGGGTATAGCCATTCCAGTCCTCCCGCCGGGCGGCCTCCGCCGGCAGCAGACTGGCCATGGGATAGGGACTGACGACCCCGTGCTGGGTGCAGTAGCGGGTGTGGCGGGCCAGAGCCCGGGCAAATTCCTGTGCGTCCGTCAGTCCGTCGGCAGGGGTGACCGCGTAGCAGCGCCTGGGCTGTTCCTGCTCGGTCACCACGCCGGGGGTACAGGCCATAGCCTGACGGGTCAGCTCCGCCCGGCCGGCCATAAAGCGGCGCATCTGCTCCAAACGGCGCAGACGGCGGGTAAGTTCGGCCTGCTCCTCTTCCAACAGAGCTACCAGCTCCGCCGGACTGCGCCGGTCCAGATAGGAACGAATCTGAGCCAGCGGCATATCCAGTTCCTTCAGAGCGGCGATGACCTGGAACAGTTCGAGCTGGGCGGGCGTGTAGTAGCGGTAGCCGTTTTCCCCCTTTTCCGCCGGGGAGAGCACACCAACCGCGTCATAATGGAACAGGGTGTGTTTACTTACACCGCACAGGGCGGCAAATTCTCCTGTCGTAAAACGGGCGGGTCTGTGCATGGCGCCAACCTCCCTCTTGACTATCGGGTTACCCGATGGTTTATCATATACCCTACCTACCGGAAAGACAAGAGAAAGAGAGGATTTCTATGACCAATCGTTTGGACCGGGACTTTACCCTGACCGGCCTGCTGCGCTTTGCCCTGCCCACTATTGTGATGATGCTGGTCACCAGCCTGTATACCATTGTGGACGGCATCCTCATTTCCCGTCTGGTGGGAGCCAACGCTCTGGCAGCGGCCAATGTGGCCTATCCGGCCATCAGTGTGACCCTGGCCATGGGTATCATGCTGGGCACCGGGGGCAGCGCGGTGGTGGCCCACAAAATGGGGGCCGGCCGGATGGAAGAGGCTCGGCGGGACTTTGGCTTTCTGGCTCTGACCGCGGTGTGTATCGGTCTGTGTATCTGCCTGTTGGGCGCGCTGGGGGCCGAGCGGCTGGCCCGGCTGCTGGGAGCCAGCGACCTGTTGTTGGCCGATACGGCGACCTACCTGCGGGTACAGCTGTGTTTTGCACCCATGGCCATGCTCCAGCTGCTGTTTGAGAGCTTTTTTGTCACCGCCGGCCGGCCGGGGTTGGGGCTGTGTCTGGCTGTGGCGGCCGGAGTAACCAACGGCGTACTGGACGCGCTGTATATGGGACCGCTTCAAATGGGCATCCTGGGTGCTGCCGTGGCCACGGTTACCGGCTACTGTATCCCGGCGGTGGTGGGGGTGCTCTTCTTCCTGCTGCGGCGGCAGGGGCTGCGCTTCGGCCGGCCCAACGGGGATGTGCGCATGCTGGGGCAGGCCTGCTTCAACGGCTCATCCGAAATGGTGACCAATCTGTCCGCCGCTGTCACGACCTTCCTTTTCAACGCCATTATGATGGAGTATCTGGGAGAGGCGGGAGTATCGGCCATCACCATCGTGCTCTACGCTCAGTTTCTGCTCATTGCCCTCTATTTAGGCTTCTCCATGGGGGTGGCCCCGGTATTCAGCTTTAACCGGGGGGCCGAGCGGTATGACCGAATGCGCCGGGTATTTGGATACTGTGTGCGCTTTATTCTGCTCTCCTCTCTGGGCATCCTGTTGCTGGCGTTGGCGCTGTCCGGCACGATTGTGGGGGTCTTCTCCCCCGCCGGCACTCCGGTATATGCCATCGCTTTGGACGGGTTCCGCCGCTTTTCCCCCGCGTTCCTTTTTGCAGGGGTGAATATTTTTGCCTCCGCTCTCTTTACCGCCCTGGGGGATGGGCGGACCTCGGCGGTCATCTCTTTTGCCCGTACCTTTGGTTTTCTGATGCTGGGACTGCTGCTGCTGCCCCGGCTGCTGGAGGTGACCGGCGTGTGGCTGGCCGTGCCGTTGGCCGAATTGCTCTCCTGCCTGCTCTCTCTGGTACTGCTGCGCCGCCGCCGGGCAGATTTTGGGTTTTAAAACGAAAGAAGCGCCCCGGCCATTGGCCGGGGCGCTTGTTATTTTGTCATGAAATCAAGGAGTTACGGCAGTGGTAGTATCGACCAGTTCCTCTACTGTGGCACCGGCGGGAGGCTCAGTGACGGGGGCAGTGCTGCCCTTGGTATAGCCGCCGGTAAGGGTCATCTCCATAGCCATAGTCTCACCACTGTCCAGGGTGAAGGAGGCGGTCATCTGGTCCTTGGCGTCCATGCCGGCCTCCAGGGTCAGGGAGACGGGGGCCTGCTCGTCCTCCACATCGCAGGTCACGGACAGGTCATAGCCCGTTACTGCGTCGTCTTTCAGATGCAGGGTAAACGTGAACACAGCATTTACGCCGTCCTGGTTGAAAACGTAGTGCAGGACACGGTCATCCCCGTTGGCGGTAAAGGCGTCATCGCAGAACAGACCGGCCACCAGATTGACTGCCGTGGCCAGGTCGGAATAGGCGCTGGTGCAGTCGGTGGGCTCTTCGCCTACGGACAGGAGCATGGGAATGAGCGTGGTGTAATCCATGTCCATGGATGCGGAAATAAGGCTGGTATAGTCCATGCCCATGGAGCCATAGAGCGCCCCCAGGTCCATGGAGTACCAGGTGTCGGCGGGCAGGCCGGACATCTCCAGCAGCTGGCTGTCAGCGGTAAAGTAGAGCTTGCCCTCTTCCATGTCGCCCCGCAGCTGAATGTTGATGCCGTTGGTCTTCAGGTCGTTGAGCAGGGCCAGGTCTTCCGTAGTCCATTCCGTTGCGCCCATGCCGGAGAGCTCGTTCAGGCTCTCCATAAAGGCCTTCAGGTCCAGCTTGATTCCCAGGTCCATGGCCATCTTCATCGCATCGGCCACAGTGCCCTCCCCCGTGCCGGTAAGGGTCAGCGGGTCGGAGCCCATCATGGTCAGGCTGCCATTCAGCTGGGCGTCAAAATCCCAGATGCCCGTGTTGAACTTCTGGCTGTACTGGGTGTACTGGTCCAGATAGGTGAACTTGTACTTGGACAGGGTATCCTCTATCAGCTTCTCGGTGTCAATGAGGATGACGGTCTGGTCGTCCTGATCCCAGCCCACGGTGCAGCCGAAGGCCTGGGCGGCAAAGCGCACGGGCACGAAGGTGCGGTTATCGTGGGCGTAGGGGGCTACATCCATGGTGATGGTGGAGGTCACGCCGTCCCGCTCCACGGTAGCGGTCGTTCCACCCAGGGCCATGGTAACAGTGGTGCCGTCCCGGACGGCGGTAACGGTCTGGTTGGAGGCGGAGTAGCTCACCTGGGCGCCCATGGCCTCAAATACGGCGCGGAAAGGCAAAAAGGTACGCGCGTCTTTTACCTCCGGAACCACGTCGGTAAAGCTGAGAGTCTGCCCGTCCAGCTGAACGGCAATGCCGGAAGAGCTCTCCTCTGCCGCAAATGCGGAAGTCCCGGTGCTGAGCATGGCGGCTGCGCATACAAGGGCCAGGCCGCGCTTGGTCAATGCGTTCATATGGATCCTCCTTCATAAGAATGGTAAAAACAGTATAGCACGATTCTATATACTAGACAAGAAGATTTAAGTGCCTAACTGCTCTTGACGGTGTTTCAGGATACGGGGGAAACGGAAGAAGAACAGCGACCCGGTGGTGAGGGCAGCCAGGATATCGGCCACCGGCTCAGCCAGGAAGATGGCGAATACCTGGTCGGAGAAAAACAAGGGCAGCAGATAGATCAGCGGGATGAGCAGGATGACCTTGCGCAGCAGGGCCAAAAACAGGGAGATTTTGGCCTGCCCCAGGGCAACGAAGGTCTGCTGGCAGCCGGTCTGGATGCCCAGGATGAACATACCGCCGGCATAAATTTGCAAAGAGCGTACCGCGATGGTCACCAGCTGAGGCTTGTCGTTAAACAGGGCCACGAACGCCCCGGGGAAGAGCTCCAGAGCGGCCCACACGGTGCAGCTGAAGGCCAGCGCGCAGATGAGCAGCAGCCGGAAGGTCTGCTTCACCCGGTCCAGCTGGCCGGAGCCGTAGTTAAAGCCGATGATGGGCTGTGCACCCTGTGCAATGCCCTGCAGCAGCAGGAAGAACACCTGCATGATGCTGGAACAGATAGTAAAGGCACCCACAGCGGGGTCGCCGCCGGCGGCCTTCAGAGAGGTGTTGAAGGCGATATTCACCAGACTCTCGGTGGCATTCATGATAAAGGGGGACACACCCAGGGCCAGCACTGGGGCCAGCACCTTGGGATTGATACGGAAAAAGCGCTTTTGCAGCCGGAGCTTAGTGCGCTTACCGGTGAGAAAGCGCAAGACCCACACTGCCGAAACACCCTGGGCAATAATGGTGGCCAGAGCAGCGCCCTGCACGCCCATGTTCAGTCCAAAGATAAAGATGGGATCCAGCACGATGTTGATAATTGCGCCGATGATCACCGTAGCCATAGACATGGTGGAAAAACCCTGGGCAGTGATAAAAAAGTTGAGCCCCAGGGCCAGCTCCACAAAAATGGTGCCCCACAGATAGATGGTCAGGTAGTCGCTGGCGTAGGTAATGGTGTTGTCAGTGGCACCGAAGAGGTAGAGCATGGGTTCTTTAACGGCCAGAAAGCCCACCGTTACCAGCACGGAAAGAAGAATGAGCAGGGTGGTACAGTTGCCCAGAATGGCGTTGGCCTGGTCCTCCTTCCCCTCTCCCATACGCACCACCGCACGGGAGCCGCCGCCCATACCTACCAGAGCAGAGATCGCGGAGACGAACATGAGTACCGGGAAGCACACGCCCAAGCCGGTGAGGGCTAGATCCCCCACTTCCGGAATATGGCCGATGTACATCCGGTCCACAATATTGTACAGGGCATTGACCAGCTGGGCCATCACCGACGGCAGCGCCAGGCGCAGCAGCAGCTTGCCTACGGGGTCGCGCCCCAGATCATTTTCGCGTTTGGCCAAGGGATTACGCCTCCTCATGTTCCAGGAAATAGGTGGCCTCCATATCGGCCACGCTGAGGGCAAAGGCCAGCGGATACTGCTGGAGGGCCTGGCCTACCAGGCGCTTGTCCTCGTCCCCTGAAAAGCCCATGTGCCAGCGGATGGCCATGGCCTCTTCCCGGCTCAGACGGAGAAAGCCGGAAAGAATGTACACGCTCTTTTCTCCGTGGCCGTAGGGCAGGTTATCTTCGTAGTAGAAAGTAGGCACACTCTGCCACTTGCCGTCCGGGCCCTTTACGTTGCGGGTGCCGCCTTTGTAGCAGCCGATCTTGCACACGTCGTGGAGCAAAGCCACCAGGGCCACGCTCTCCGGGGTATAGTCCAGTGCATAGAGCTCCCGCACCCGCTCCCGCTCCAGGTAGGCTGACAGGCAGCGGTAGACATTGACGCTGTGCTGACAAAGACCGCCGGCGTAGGAGCCGTGAAAGCGGGCCGAGGCCGGAGAGGTGAAAAAGTCGCTCTTATGCTCCAGATAGTCCAGCAGGGCGTCGGAGCCCTCCCGGTGGATGTTCTCCCGGTAAATTTGGAGGAATTCTTCTTTGGCGCTCATGGGCAGCCTCCTTTTGCTATATGCTTATCTAATCAATATACCACACCTTCCATAAAAAAGCCACCCCCGCACCCCCGCCGTCCTTCCGGAATAGGATGGACGGAACAGGAGGAGTGCTATGCATTGGCTGAGTGTATTTGCAGCCGCGGTGCTGTTTGCCGCGGCTTGCAATCTGGATACAGTGCTGCTGGCCATGGGCTATGCTGCCCGTGGCGTACATCTGAAGTGGAGCCAGGCCCTGCTGCTGGCGGGACTGACTACTTTTATCACCTGGTTGTCGCTGATACTGGGGGTGGGGACGGCCCGGGCCTTTTCCGGGCGGCTGCCCGGGTTGCTGGGTGGGCTGGCTCTGGTAGGGATCGGGCTGTGGCTGGTATTGGACTGGCTGCGTAGCCTGGGGACCGCGGAAGGTCCCCAGGAACAGGCCGGCCCGGCCGGGATCTGGGACTGCCTGTCCCTGGGGGCAGCCCTGGCGGTAAACAACGCGGGCATCGGGGTGGCTGCCGGCGCCTCTGGCATTGCCCCAGGCTGGGCGGCCCTGGCCAACTTTCTGGTCACGTTGGCTGCGTTGGGGACTGGGCGGCTGCTGGGCGGCCGCCTGGCTGGGCGGCTGCTGGGCCGCTATGCCCTGCCCCTGTCCGGCGCGCTGCTGGTAGCCCTGGGGATATGGGAGGCGCTGAGTTAGCTTTGGACTGGCATGTCCCGGGAAAGCGTGGTACAATGGCAGGCAAGGAAGTGATCGTCTCATGATATTACTCGAACGCCTAGGCGGCCGGACTACGGTCATTGACGGCATTGTGAATACATTTGTCCGCCTGTCCCGCCACCCCCATCCTTCCCACTGCGAGCAGGCCGTGGGAGAGGATTTTATGGAATACCTGCGTGCGCTTGGACTCTCACCGGTCCGGGATGGGGCGGGGAACGTGATGGCTGATGTGCCGGCTACCCCGGGCCGGGAAGGCGCTCCCCGGCTCATCCTGCAGGGACACATGGATATGGTGTGCGCCGTGGCGCCTCACAGCGGGTTTGATCCGCTGCATGATCCGGTAAGCGTCGTGACCCGGGACGGATATCTGCGCAGCGACGGCCGATCCTCCCTCGGGGCGGACAATAATCTGGGCAACGCGGTGGTGCTGTGGCTGCTTTCCACCGGTCAGGTGCGCCATGGTCCGCTGCGGCTGCTGTTCACTACTGCCGAAGAAGTGGGACTGGAAGGGGCCAAACAGGTGTCCCCGGACTGGCTGGCCGGGGCGGAGTGCCTGCTCAATACCGACGGGTTCCATCTGGGCCGGGCCATTGTAGGCTCGGCCGGCGGCCGGCGGGAGACCTGGACCCGCCTGGTGGAGACCGAGCCAGCCCCCGCCCTTCCCGCCTGGCAGATCGACCTGGCAGGCGGCCTGGGGGGGCACTCGGGGGATGACATCAACCGGGGCAGATCCAACCCCATCAAGCTGCTCAGTGCCTGGCTGGCCGGCCTGCCGGGGGGCCGGGTGGCCCTGCTGGAGGGGGGACTGACCCATAATGCCATCCCCTCCTGGGCCCGTGCGGTGGTGTTTTGCCAAACGGAGCCTCAACTGACCTTGCTGGAGGAGGCGCTGGCCCGCTACCGGGAGACCGACCCGGGACTGACGGCGGTATGCCGGCCGGTTTCTGCCCCGGAGAGGGTGTGGCAGCCCGGATTCCAGGCCCACGTGCTGGCCTTCCTCAATGGCCTGTACCATGGGGTGTATGCCATGGACCCGGCGTTCCCGGGCGTAGTAGGCAGTTCGGCCAATCTGGGACGGGTAGTCCGGGACGGGGATGCGCTGCAGGTATGCGCCTTTCTCCGGGCTGCCCGGGTGACGGAGGAAGAGGAGATGGCCCGCCGCCATGAGAGCCTGGCCCACGCCCATGGTTTTACCGGTACAGTGACGGGCTACGCCGGCTGGCCCGGCCAGAGGGACAACCCTCTGGCGGGAGAGATGGACCGGGTGTTCCGGGCCCAGACCGGCCGTGGTTTGGAGATCGGTACGGTCCATGTGGGGTTGGAGCCCTCGGTATTTCGTGCAAAGGCCCCCGAACTGGTGATGGTGAGCACCGGACCGGAGATCCTGGACGCCCACTCGGTGGACGAGCGGGCCCCACTGGATGCTCTGCCGGAATATGCCCTGCTACTGGCCGGGACGCTGGAAGCCCTGTAAAAGGAAAAATAAAGACGCCGCCCACCGGATTCCCGGCGGGCGGCGTCTTTGTTTTGTGTCAATAAATGCGGTCCAGCTGCTGGATGATCTGGGCCAGACAGCCCTCCTGACAGGAGCACAGGATCTGTGCGCCCCAGTCCTTGACCTCCTGGGCGCAGTTGGAAGGGGCAAAGGGGATGGCCGACCGGGCCAGCATGGGGATGTCGTTCTGGTTGTCGCCCACACAGTAGACCTTTTTGGGGTCTATGCCCAGGTACTGCACCAGGTAGTCCACCATGCCGCCCTTGTTGCTCCCCTTCCGGGTAAGCTCCAGCAGTACGGCGTTGGAAAAGATGACCTCATATTCCTCTCCCCACCGCTGGAGCATGTACTGCTGGGTGCGGCGGAGCACGTCGTTTTTCTGCTGGAGGATGACTTTGCTCCAGGGCAGAGGCATCGCCGCGATGGGCACCTCCGCCGCATCCATCCCCGCCCGGAGCAAATGGCGGCGTGTGACGGCGTTGGGCTGATAGATGTAGATATCGTCGTGGTGGTAGGCCTCAAAGCCGATCTCCGGGATGTCCCGGGCCACCTGCTGCAGGTCTTCCCGGGCCCGGTCGGGCAAAAAGGTCTCGTACACCATCTCATCCCGGTCAAAGTCATACAGGGCCGAGCCGTTGGAGAGGATGACGGGGGCGTTGATGGGTACGATCCGGGCGTGGGGGGCAAAGGTGGGATGGGCCCGTCCGGTGGCGATGGTGAAGGTCCCCCCTTCCGACACAAAAAAGCGGATGGCCTCCCGGTTGACAGGGGCTACCGTCATATCCGCGCCGTAGAGGGTGTCGTCGAAATCGCTGACCAGCAGCACGCCGTCGAATTTACCCAAATAATATCACCTAATTCTTCACCGGACGGATGTCCTCCGCCAGGAAATATTTGCGCAGAGGCTTGTACAGCAGGGCAAACACCACCAGGCACAGCACCAGGTCGATGACCATGTAAAAGCCATTGTAGAGCAGAGAGTAGAGCCAGGGGATGGTCATGCTGATGCCCCAGAAAGTCTCGGGCATGTACTCGGCCCAGATGGTGGCCCCAACGACGTAGTGGACCAGGAATCGGGCCGCAGAGCCCAGCACGGTGCCGGCGAAAATGCTCCAGTTCCGGCCACGGAACAGTCCGGCCAGTCCCAGCACGGTAAAGGCCACCAGGTAGTCGCCGATGATGGACTGCCAGCCGAGGGCAAAGCCGCCGTCAAACATGAACTGCAGCACGCCCAGCACGAACCCGGCCAGCAGGCCCCGTCCCACGCCCCAACGGCAGGCGTAGAAGAAGATGGGCAGCATGGACAGGCAGATGGAACCGCCCCAGGGCATTTCCCACAGCTTCAGGTAGCCCAGGACCTGGGCCAGTACCACCATGACGGCCCCCTCACACAGGGCGCGCACGGCCAGATGGGATTTGCGGTTGCTTGTTGTCATAAGGATCCTTCCTCCCAAAAAAGATACCGCAGCGCAAACCGGGAAGCGCAATGCGGTATGGGAGAAACGACCAGTAACAGCCGAATGCTCTTCCTACGCCGGCATTACCCGGATCAGGTTCAAGGGACACGGGCGGCCATACGCCCTGATCTCAGCCGGACTTGCGTCCAGCGCCCCTGCGATTCGATTGGATTTGATCTGCGGTTCAGAAAAAGTTTATACCAGACGGGCGAGCTTTGTCAACACCCCGGTGAAATAGGCGGGCAGCGGACACTCCACCGTCACCCGTTCCCCGGTGCGGGGATGGACGAAGGACAGCCGCCGGGCGTGCAGGCACTGTCCGGCCAGGCCGGGCCAGGGCTTTTTCGCGCCGTATACCGTGTCCCCCAGCAGGGGGTGGCCCAGATAGGCCATGTGCACCCGGATCTGATGGGTGCGGCCGGTCTCCAGCCGGCACTGGATGTGGGTATAGCCCGCAAAGCGCTCCAGCACCGTATAGTGGGTCACCGCCCGCCGGCCGCTGTTCCGGTCCACGCACATCTTTTTGCGGTCGGTGGGGTGGCGGCCAATGGGGGCATCCACCGTGCCCGTGTCCTCCCGCAGTCCGCCCACGCACACCGCCTCATACTCCCGGTAGAGGGAGTGGTCCAGAAGCTGGTCGGCCAGCTTCTGATGGGAAAAGTCGTTCTTGGCCACGATCAGCAGGCCGGAGGTGTCCCGGTCGATGCGGTGGACGATGCCGGGTCGCAGCACTCCGTTGATTCCGGAGAGTGATGTTCCACAGTGATATAACAGTGCGTTGACCAATGTGCCGTCCGGATGGCCCGCCGCCGGGTGGACCACCATCCCTACGGGCTTGTTGACCACGATGACGTCGTCGTCCTCATACACCACATCCAGGGGGATGTTCTGGGGGCGCACGTCCACCGGCTCCGGTTCCGGCAAAGTCACGCAGAGCGTATCCCCCGGGCTGGTCTTATAATTTTTTTTCACCGGCGCGCCTGCCAGGGTCACCGCCCCCTCCTCCAGCAGGCGCTGGGCTGCCGAGCGTGTGAGCTCGGGCACCAGGCGGGCAATGAGCTGGTCAGCCCGTTCCCCCGCCCGGTCAGCGGTCAGCAGCAGCGGCGTCATGCCCCTTCTCCCCCTTGCCGTCAAAGAACAGATAATATACGCAGAACGCGATGCCTCCCACCACCACACAGATGTCGGCCACGTTGAATACGGGGAAGGTGATGAACAGGGTCTGGAACATGTCGGTCACATAGCCCAGAAAAGCCCGGTCGATGAGATTGCCCACCGCCCCGGCCAGCACCGCCGACAGGGTAAACATGGCCACAGGGTGGGGAAAAACCCGGCGCACCAGCAGCACGGCCAGAAGAATGGACACAGCCAGAGAGATGAGGGTCAGGATCCAGGTGTGGTTTTCAAACAGGGAAAAAGCCGCGCCGGTGTTCTGTACATAGGTCAGCTGGAGAATATGGGGCAGGAAGGGTACTCCCTCCCCCAGCGCGAGGTTGGTCCGCACCAGGAATTTGACCAGCTGGTCCAGGGCCACCAGGGCCACGACGAAAAGGACGTAGATCATGCAAAAAAGCTCCTTTGTCAAACTCGGATGGTTTCTATTGTATCACGCCGGCGGTGGAGAGACAACCGGGGAAATCCGCGGTCGAATAAGGTTGAAGAAGCTAGAAAAAGTTGGTATACTGGCAGAAAGAATCAAAAAGGCGGTGAGGATGTTGGACGAGAGCCGGATTTTGCCGCTCAACCTCTTTCTCAATACCATGCGGGAGGGCTGCCAGAACGAAAAGCGCTACTGTTTTATCCTGGGGGCTGGAGCTTCCAAGACCTCGGGGATCCCCACAGGGGAGGAACTGGCCAAACAGTGGCACGAGGAGATCTTGGAGCGCTATACCCAGCAGGAGATCCAGCAGCTGAAAAAACGGCTGGGGGTACGTAAGACCAAGCCCTCCAGCAAGGCCTATTTTGACCTGTACGCGCTGCGCTTTTTCCCCGACTATCACAATGGTTCGGCCTTTTTGGAGCGTGCCATGGAGCAGGCCCAGCCCAGCCTGGGTTATTATCCCCTGGCTGCGCTGCTGGCCTCCACGGAAAACAACCTGGTCATCACCACCAACTTTGACAGCCTGGTGGAAGACGCGCTGTTTATCTACACGCAAAAAAAGCCCATTGTGATCAGTCATGAACTGCTGGCTCAGTATATCAATTTCAATACCCGCAGGCCCATTGTGGCCAAGATCCACCGGGGACTGTTTTTTGGCCCGCTCAACCGGGCCGAGCAGGTCAACGGTCTGTCGGAGCAGTGGAAGGAGATCCTGCGGGAGGCATTCAAGCGCTATACTCCTGTGGTCATCGGCTACGCCGGAGGCGATCACAGCCTGATGGACTTCCTCAAAGATACCCAGAAGCTCAATGGGTTGTACTGGTGCTACCGCCATGAGGAACCCCCTGCGGAGATCCAGAAGGTGGTGGAGCAGCACGACGGCTTCTTTGTCCCCATTGAGGGCTTTGACGAAATGATGTACCTTATGGGGCAGAAGTTTGGCTATGAAGATCCCTGTGAGCGCATCAAGCGGGTGGCTGAACAGCGGGTGACCCACTATCAGGAGCAAGTGGGCGCGTTTCAGGCGCAGCTGCGCGCCATGACCGACCCAAGTGAGGACCAGAGCCGAATCCTCCGGGCCCTGGATGAGAACCAGCAGGCCAAGCTGCAGCGCCTTAACCGGAGCCTGGAGCTGGACGGTGAGGATGGCCAGACCTACCGGGAACGGGGCATGCTGTTTTACCAGGCCAACGAATACCAACTGGCCTGCCACGATTTGACCCGGGCGGCCGAGCTGGGTACCGAAGACAGCCAACTCTACCTGCAGCGGGGCAACTGCTGCTATTACCTGGGGCAGATTGAGGAGGCCATCGAGGATTATGGCCGATCGCTGGAACAAGAGGAAAACAGCCAGGCCTACCGCAACCGTGGCCTGATGTACATGCAGAAACAGGAACATGAGTTGGCTATCAGCGATTTTACCCATGCCATTGCGCTGACGCCCGATCAACAGATCCTTTATACCCTACGCGCCAGAGCCTATTGTATCAATGGGGAATATGAAAAAAGCCAGGCCGACTGCGGCCGAGCTCTGGAATTGGGATTGCCCAGCGCCGAGATCCACACCGTGCTGGCTGACGCGCTGGAAAATCTCGGGCAGGATGAGCAGGCGCTGCAGAACTACCAGAAGGCCCTCCAGCTGGACCCGGACTATGAGCGGGCGTACAACAACCGGGGCGTGTTTTATCTGAGCCGCGGACAGCAGGAGGCGGCGCTGGCCGATTTTCGCAAGGCGACCCGGCTAAAGCCGGAGGAGGCGCTCTATCACGCAAACGTGGGCAGTGCCCTCAATGAGCTGAAGCGCTGGAAGGAGGCGCTGACCAGCAGCAACCGTGCCATCAAGTTAAATTCCAAGCTGGCGGTGGCCTATCAGATCAGGGCCAATACCTATGAGGGGCTGGGCCAGAAGGAAAAGGCGGCCCAGGACCAGCAGACCTATGAGACTCTGAACCGGGAAGCGCCGCAGTAACTATATAAAAAAGGACGCCGGGCATAGCCCGGCGTCCTTTTTCTGATCGTGTTTAAACGCTTGGACGCGCTGACGCGCGCCCCGCTTCGCGGAGGCCGAGCTGTGCCTGTTATTCTCCCACCACGGCGGCGCAGCGGTCGCACAGCTCGGCATGGTGGCCGGCGGTGCCGATGTGCTCGTTGTGGTTCCAGCAGCGGGGGCACTTGGGGGCCTCGGACAGCTTGACGGCGATGGTGCAGGGGATCAGGCAGTCCTCATTCTTCTCGCCCTCCACGGCCTCGGTGGTAACGGTGACCTTGGAGACGATGCACAGAGTGGCCAGGTCCTCGGCGGCCAGGGCGGCGGCATCCTCAGCGGACACGGAGATGGTGACCTCGGTGTCCTGGGCCTTCTTGAACACGCCGGCATTGCGGGCGTTTTCCAGAGCCTTGTTGACGGCGTCCCGCAGGCTGACCAGCTTGTTCCAGCGCTCCTGGGCGGCGGCGTCCAGGGTGAAGGCGGCGTTGTCGTCGGGCATGTCGTTGAGCAGCACACTCTCGGCGTCCACGTCCTTGGCGTGCTTCATGGCGTGCCAGATCTCGTCGGAGGTGAAGGCCAGGATGGGGGCCACCAGACGGGTCATGCCGTCCAGGATATAATAGAGGGCGGTCTGGGCGGAGCGGCGCTCGGCCTCGGTGCCGCAGTACAGCCGGTCCTTGATGATGTCCAGGTAGAAGTTGGACATATCCACCACGCAGAAGTTGTACACCGCACGGTAGACGCCGTGGAACTCGTACTTGTCATAGGCGGCACGGGCGGTCTTCACCAGCTCGTTGAAGGAGGCCAGGGCGAACCGGTCCAGGTCCATCATCTGCTCCACCGGCACCAGGTTGGCGTCGGGGTCAAAGTCGCACAGGTTGCCCAGCATGTAGCGGGCGGTGTTGCGGATCTTCAGGTAGGCCTGGGAGAGCTGCTTCATGATGTCCTTGGAGATGCGCATGTCCTGGGTGTAGTCGGCGGAAGCCACCCACAGGCGGAGCATGTCGGCGCCGTACTCCTTAATGACCTCGTCGGGGGAGACGGCGTTGCCCAGGGACTTGTGCATGGCCTTGCCCTCGCCGTCCACAGTCCAGCCGTGGGTGGCAATCTGGTGATAGGGAGCCACGCCGTTGACAGCGATGGAGGTAAGCATGGAGGACTGGAACCAGCCGCGGTACTGGTCGCCGCCCTCCAGGTACAGGTCGGCGGGGTACTTCAGATAGGGACGCTCAGCGGCGACGGCGGCCCAGGTGGAGCCGGAGTCGAACCACACGTCCATGATGTCGGTCTCCTTGGAGAAGTGGGTCTTGCCGCACTTGGGGCACACGAAGCCCTCGGGCAGCAGGTCCTTGGGCTCCTTGTCGAACCAGATGTTGGAGCCGTGCTCACGGAACAGCTTGGCCACGTGGGCGATGGTCTCGGGGGTGACGATGTCGGCCCCGCAGTCGTCACAGTAGAAGATGGGGATGGGCACGCCCCACACGCGCTGGCGGGAGATGCACCAGTCGGAGCGCTCGGAGATCATGGAGATCATGCGCTCCTTGCCCCACTCGGGCTTCCACTGGATGGAGTCGCAGGACTTGACGGCGGCGTCCTTGATGGCGTCCACGGAGCAGAACCACTGCTCGGTGGCACGGTAGATGATGGGATTCTTGCAGCGCCAGCAGTGGGGGTAGGAGTGGGTGATGTTCTCCTTGGCAACCAGGAAGCCTTCCTTCTCCAGGTCCTCCACCACCATGTCGTTGCCCTTGGCGTAAAACTGGCCGTTGTAGCGCTCGTCGGTCATGACGCCCTTGGCGTTGACGGGCACGGGCACGCCGATGTGGGTCAGGCCGGCCTTGTCGTACTGCTGGCAGATCTGGAAGTCCTCGGCGCCGAAGCCGGGGGCGGTGTGGACGCAGCCGGAGCCGGCGTCCAGGGTGACGTGGTCGCCGTTGAGGATGACGGACTCCCGGTCGAACAGGGGGTGGGTGGCGGTCATCAGCTCAAACTCGCTGCCCTTCAGGGTAGCCAGCACCTTGCAGGCCTCATAGTCGATGTGAGCGGCCTTGCACACGCTCTCGGCCAGGTCCTTGGCCAGCACATACACGTCGCCATTGGGCACCTGGAGCAGCACGTAGTCGAACTCGGCGTTCAGGCAGATGGCGAAGTTGCCGGGGATGGTCCAGGGGGTGGTGGTCCAGATCACGAAGTAGGTTTTCTTCAGATCGGTGTACTGGCCCAGCTTGCCCTTGTCGTCCCGGACGGGGAACTTGACAAAGATGGTGGTACAAGGATCGTCGGCGTACTCGATCTCGGCCTCAGCCAGAGCGGTCTGGTCGGCGGGGCACCAGTACACGGGCTTCATGCCCTTGTAGATAAGTCCCTTCTCGGCCATCTTGCCGAAGACTTCGATCTGCTTGGCCTCAAACTCGGGCAGCAGGGTGATATAGGGGTTCTCCCACTCGCCCAGCACGCCCAGGCGCTGGAACTGCCCGGTCATCTTGGCGATATAGCCCTCGGCGTACTCCCGGCACTTGGTGCGGAACTGGGCGGTGGTCATCTCGTCCCGCTTTACCTTCTTGTCCTTCAGAACGGCGGACTCGATGGGCAGGCCGTGGGTGTCCCAGCCGGGCACATAGGGGGCGTAGTGGCCGGTCATGTTCTTGTGCTTGACGATCATGTCCTTGAGGATCTTGTTCAGGGCGGTACCGATGTGGATGTTGCCGTTGGCGTACGGAGGGCCGTCGTGAAGGACAAAGCTGGGCTTGCCCTCGTTGCGCTTCACCATCTTGTGGTACAGGTCGTGGTCGTACATCTCCTTGAGCATGTCCGGCTCACGCTTGGGCAGCCCCGCCCGCATGGGGAAGTCGGTCTGGGGCAGATGGACGGTCTGGTTGTAATCCATGGGTGGTTCTCCTTTATTTTTAAATTATGAGTTATCCTATTCCTGTTGATCGTAGGTCATAAGGACCATCTGGCAGTCTACGCAAAGCCATGCCGGAAGGGTTCCGCCAAACATGCCCTGCAGGCGCAGGTCATCCTGGCCCAGAAAGATGGTCAGCTTATTTTTCTTTCGGCTCCAGAACAGGGGACCGCGGCCTGCGTGGAGCCAGCCCAGCTCCATTTCCTGGCCGCATTTGGGACACTTCAAAGCATCTCACCTTCCATTCCGCAAACAAAAAGCGCCCTTGTCTCCCAAGAGACAAAGGCGCACACCTCTGCGGTACCACTCTCATTGCCGCGGATATGCCGCGGCCCCTCGAAGGCCGGTAACGGGGCCAGCCGTGGCCGCTTACTGCTGGTTCAGCGGCACGCTCGGAGGTGATCTTCCCGGCCCTTCCCTGTCCGCCTTGCACCAATACGGCGGCTCTCTGCGCAGGGGCGGGGACGGTACTCGTCCTCTTCTCGGCGTTTTTCCGGATAAAAATTACTCGGAGACACGGAAAAACCGCGTCTCCGAGTATCTTACCCGTTAAAATCCGTTCTGTCAAGGGGTTTACTTGATTTCGTAATCCTTACCGAACTGCAGGTGGTCGAAGTCAATGCGGCGGGTGGGTTCGGTGGGCTCTTCCACCTCGTCCTCCTGAATGGGGCGGCGAATGGGCCGCTTATGCCGCTCGCCCTCCGGGTGATTCAGGTTGAGCTCCATGAGCTCGGCGTACAATCCGCCGTCTTTTTCCTGCACCGGTACCTCCACCGAGGCCTTATTCAGATCTAAGGTATCCTCGGGGTCCTCTTCCTCCTCTGCGGCGGACTGCTCCTGGGCCACCAGCTTTTCCACGCTGGCCTGAATGTCCTGGGCGGCGGTGGCTACCGGATCAGCGGCAGGTGCGGGGGCGGTGAGCTTGGACAGGCCGGAGAGGTAGTCCATCTCATGCTGATAGAGCTCCTTGAGCTTGGCTACGTAAGCGGCAGTGGCGTTTTGGGCCGCGGCCAGGCGCAGCTGTTCATCCCGCACGCCCTGCTGCAGTTCTGCCACCCGGGCCTTGGCCTGGGCTTCCGCACCCCGAAGAATCTCAGACTTCTGGGCCTCTGCCTGGGCCACCAGCTCGTCCGCCATCTTCTGAGCGGTCAGCAGAGCCTTGCGCATGGCCTCTTCCGTGGAGCGATATTCCTCCACCTTGTCTACCAGTACCTTCATCTTGGCCTTCAAAGTGGCATTTTCCTTGTACAGAGTGGTATAGTCTGCCGTCAATACGTCCAGAAATTCATCCACCATGGCCATGTTATAGCCGCCGAAGGAGGCCTTGGAAAAGGCGTGCTCCGAGACTTCCTGAGGTGTCAGCATAGATTGTTCCCCCCACTGGGGCATCCCGTCCCGTCGGGGCCCCCGATTTCATTTCTTTATCCGGCCCTTGTCAGAAATACAGGCCGTTGTTCTCCAGCTCGTCGATCAGGTCGCCCAAAATGTCCGCCCCACCCGATGCTTGGCATCGTGCGGGGGCCCCTGCTTTTTATCTGCCCGGGCGAAGTGAATTCGCCCGGCATCAAGGTTTTGGCTGTGCCAAAACGCTTGGGACGCCGGACTCCCGGCGGGACAATGTGGACGATGTTCTCCTGGAACGCAACTTAGAAATACAGGCCGTTATTCTCCAGCTCGTCGATCAAATCGCCCAGAATGTCCACATTGTAGGGCGTGATGATGTAGGTGGAGATAGCCACCTTCTTGATCTTGCCCTCGTTGGCATAGGCCACGCCGGACAGAAAGTCCAGCAGACGGCGGGCAATATCCTTGTTGGTGGATTCCAGGTTGAGTACCACGGTGCGCTTTTCCCGCAGGTGGTCGGCGATCTCGCTGGCGTTCTCAAAGCGCTCGGGCTTTACCAGAACCACCTGCAGCTGGGTGGTGGTGTGGATATTGACGACCTTGTTGCTGCGCCGCTCGTTCTCCACGGGGAAAATACTGCCGGTATCCTGGCTCTTGGCGCTCTTGGTGCGCTCCAGCCGCTCCCCGCCGGTGCGGTCCATGCGCTCACTGCGGGAGACCGGTTCGTAATCGTCAAACTCATCCTCCTCCGGTTCGTCCTCGTAAGGACGGGCCAGACGCTTGAGTTCATCTAAAAATCCCATAATGGATTCCCTCCCAAAGTTGATCTATCCTTTGTGCATGGGAGGGCGGGGGCCGAAGAGCGCGGTGCCCACCCGCACCAGGGTGGCCCCTTCCCGCACGGCGTCTTCAAAATCGCCGCTCATACCCATGGAAAGACAGTCGATGTCAGCTTTATTATCGTTCAAGTTGGTTCTTATGTCAACATAAAGCTGATGCATTTTTGCAAAAAACGGCCGATTTCCGTCCAAACCGGAGGCAACAGGCGGAATGGCCATTAGTCCCCGCAAACGCACATGGGGGCAGGCGGCCGCCTTCTGGGCCAGGGCCAGCAGCTGTTCCGGAGCGACTCCGCTTTTGGACTGCTCTCCACCAATATTTACCTCCAGCAAAATGTCCTGCCGAAGGTCCAGTTTGGCGGCCTGGGCCTCGATGGCGTCCAGCAGGTGTTCCGAGCCTACGGATTCAATAAGGTCCACCCGGCCCACCACCTGCCGGACCTTATTGGTCTGCAGGTGGCCAATAAAATGCAGGGCCGCGCCGGCATAGGCGTCGTCGTCCAGATGGGCTGTCATCTCCTGTACCCGGTTCTCTCCGCAGATGGTGACTCCGGCGGCGATGGCCTGCCGGATGGTGTCCGAACTCTGGACCTTGGTGGCGGCCACTAGGGTAACCTCAGCCGGGTCCCGGCCTACCTCTCGGGCGGCGGCGGCGATCCGTGCCTGGACCGCCTGGATATTTTCTTGCAGAGACATAGCAAACAACCTCCCAACACTCTCTTATGTTATGACCTGTCCGTCGTACAGCTCGTCCGACGCGATGATGATCTCATCCCCGGCCCGCAGGGCTTTTTTGCGCTCGGTATCGGTGGAGGCAGGTGCGGCCTGTACTAGGGCAAAATCCTCTTGCTGGTCCAGGACCACAATGGGCTTGAACTCCGCTTGCTCGCCTACCAGCACAAATACACCGGTGACGTTAACCTGCTGCTCCTCGCCCGTCTCCTCGTCTGTCACCGTCTGAGTCAGCACCCGTATGGCCTGCTTGGGGACCCGGATACCGGTCTGGGTGTCGAATACCAGTTCCACCGTCTGTTTGCGCAGCAGGGTGGTGTCGGACAGAAACCGCGTGCTGGACAGAACCACAGGCACTTGGCCGTTTTCCTCCGCGCCGATATGCTCCACTGTCATGTCCACCTCGCCGGACCAGTCCCGGGAAAAGCGAACTGTAACGGTGCGGCCCTCCACCAGACGTTGGCTGTCTGTGGTGTCCATGGAGCAGACAAAATACCAGGTGGAATCCGTAATGAGTTTGCCGATGGCTGATGCATCTTCCGCCGGTTTCTGGGCGGCAATTTGCTGGAGCTGGGACGGGGTAATGCTTTCCAGCATGTCCGGGGTGATGAGGGATTCAAAGCCGTCCACCACACCGGAAAAAACACCGGATTGATCGGCGGTGACCCGGCCGGTATTCTGGGCGGCCTGGCTGCTCAGAGCGCTGATCTGGGCGTTTACCGCATCAATGGAGGCCTGAATGGACGCGGCCGCCTCTTCGCCGGTGCCGCTGAACGTATAGTCCCGCTTGTAGACCAGGCTTTTGAGCTTCATAGTCTGGTCTTCCAGATTGGTCAGGTCCCCTGCGCTTACCGAGGCATGCAGATCCACGATGGCCTGGATCACCTGCTGGCTGAGCTGGGAGGAGTCTCCTGTGCCGGAGGAGCGCTCCAGCGCGTACTCCAGCTGCTCCTTTTCCAGCTCCAGACTCTGCAGCTGCTGTTTGCACTCCAGGCCTGAATTATCCTGGTAGAGCAGAGCCACGGTACCTCCCTTGGCGACTTTTTCACCTTCCTCGGGCAACAGGTCCACGATGCCGCCCGTGCTGGTAAGTACCGACTCCTCCCGCACCAGAAGGCCGGTGACCTCCAGGCTGTCATCCACCGTATAGGAATAGGACACCACGGTGCGGTAGGAATCGTTGAAACTCCGCCAGGCAGAGACGCCCAGATAGGCCAGTATGGCTGCCAGCAAGGTCAGCATTACGATTCGGTTGGTCAGTTTTCCTTGTCTCATAGGCAGTGTTCCTCGTTACACCGCCGTCTCCTCCTCCAGGGAAATGGCCCGCTCCGGGACAATGGTGGAGATGGCGTGCTTGTAGATGACCTGCTGCTTGTCCCCTGTCGTAAGTACCACGACAAATGCGTCATATCCGGTGATCTGGCCCCGCAGCTGATAACCGTTCATCAAGAAAACCGTCAGACTGGCGTGGCTTTTCCGGGCCCGGAGCAGAAACAGGTCCTGCAGATTGTTGCTTTTTTGCATGTGGATGCACTCCTTTTCTATCTCGAGATGCATCCAATATATACCAATTATCGGGCGCTTTTGGTCGAAACCGGGCCCCTAAGCCCGGCCAAAGCGCTTTTCCAATTGCTTTCGGGTAAGCTCAATGGCCACCGGCCGGCCGTGGGGACAATACTTGACTGCGCCGGAGAGCACTGCCTGCGCCACTTTGTAAAGTTCGGCCGGGCTGTTTTTCTGTCCGCCCTTGATGGCCGCTTTGCAGGCCATAGTGTGCAGCAGTGCGTCCCGGGCACTTTCCGGGTCAGCCGTCCCGCAGGTGAGCAGCTTTCCCGCCAGCTCCCCCAGCACGTCGGGGATCTCCCCCGCTGCCACGTCGCTGGGGGCGGAGCGGACCAGAATGGCCCCGCCGCCGAAGTCCTCCGCCTCAAAACCAAAGCGCTCCAGCAGGGGCAATTGGGCCAGCAGCGCCGCCCCCTCTTCCGCCGGAGGAGTGAACACCACCGGGGTAAGCAGGGTCTGGACCATGGGCTGGTAGCCCTCGGCCTTCAGCCGGTCAAAATTCAGCCGCTCGTGGGCGGCGTGCTTGTCGATAAAGAGGACCTTCTCGCCCTGTTCCACGATGATATAGGTATTAAGTACCTCCCCTGCCATGCGCCAGGGGATCTCCTCCGGCTCCGGTGTGGGTTCTGGTGTGGGCTCTGGTATGGGCTTGGGCTCCGGTGCAGGCACAGGCACCGGCTTGGGTGCCGGAGCTGGGACTGGTTTGGGATCGGGCGCCGTGTTGGCCTTGGGGGCGGCCGCCGGGACAGGACGAGCCTGGGGCCGGGGGGCGGTGACGTCGTGCAGAGGCAGTACGGGGGCGGAACGCTCCGTCACGGGGAAGGGCGGCCGCACCGGTGTTTCCCGGCGGGGAGGCTGTTGCACCGTCTCCCCGGATGCAGGCCGGGCCGGCGGACGGAGAACGGTCTGATGGGGAGTAACGGTGTCCGCCGCCCTGGGAGCGGAGGAGCGGGGCGACTGTTCCACCACGGCGGCGGGGCGGGAGCGGTCGGCCTCCAGGGTGGATTTGACCGCATAATAGACGGCATCAAAGACCTTTTTCTCGCTGCCGAACTTGACCTCCTGCTTGGTGGGGTGGACGTTCACGTCCACCGCGTTGAGCTTGGTGGTCAGGTGGAGGACGCAGCCGGGAAACTTGCCCACCATTTTCTGGTTGGCATAGGCTTCCTCCAGTGCGGCGGTCATGGTGCGGCTTTTCACATACCGGCCGTTGACGAAAAAGTGCTGATACCCCCGGGTTCCCCGGCAGCAGGTGGGCAGGGAGACGAAGCCAGATACGCTCATATCCTCCCCCGAGCCCTTTACCGGCGTAAAGCCCAAAGCAAGATCCCGGCCCAGCACGGCGTACAGGGCGGATTTCAGCTGGCTGTCCCCGGGGGTGAGCAACTCCTGTCGGCCGTCCCGCAGGAACTTGACCGACACCTCGGGGTGGGACAGGGCCACCCGCTGTACCATGGCAAAGCAGGCGGCGCCCTCGGCGGCGTCCTTTTTCATAAACTTGAGCCGGGCGGGGGTGTTGTAAAAGAGGTCCCGCACCACCAGGGTGGTGCCCTTGGGGCAGCCGGCTTCCTCCTGGCTCACCACAGCGCCCCCTTCCAGGCAGAGGGCGGCGCCCAGCGTCTCCTCCGCCGTGCGGGTGAGCAGTTCCACCCGGCTGACGGCCGAGATGGCGGCCAGAGCCTCCCCACGGAAACCCAGGGTGCCGATGGCCTCCAGGTCGTACTCGGTGCGGATCTTGCTGGTGGCGTGGCGGAGGAAGGCGGTCTGGGCCTCCTCCGCGGCGATGCCGCAGCCGTTGTCGGTGACCCGGATGAGGGTCATGCCCCCGTGCTGGATTTCCACCGTCAGCTGGTCGGCTCCGGCGTCAATGGCGTTTTCCATCAGTTCCTTGACCACGGAGGCAGGGCGTTCCACCACTTCGCCGGCGGCGATGAGGTCGGCTACATGGGGGTCTAATGGTTGAATGTGGGGCATGGACGGGCTCCTTTCCGGGATCAGTGTGGGAGAGTGGAGGCCAGGGAGACGGCGTTGAGGACCATATGCAGGGCAATGGCGCTCCAGATGGAGCCGCCGTTGTCATAGCACCAGGTGAGGGCCAGGGACATGGGTACGTATTCCACAAAGAGCAGCAGGTAGCGCAGATCCACCGTGCCGTAGGCGTAGACGAACTGCCACACACAGTACACCGCGTATACCAGCACCGAGAGCACGTACCCAAGCAGCCGGCTGTAACGCCGGGCGGTGCCGAAGAGCAGCCCGCGGAAGAGGGTCTCCTCCACCAGGGGCATGAACAGCACCAGGATCACCACCGTGGCCACCGGGGCCAGGGCAAACTGCTCGGGGTAGCTGAACTGGTTGGGATTTTCCACCGGCAAAGGAATGAGGCCTACCAACAGATGAAGGGCGCCTGCGCCCACAAGACCGGTGAGGAAAGCAAACAGGTTTTCCGGCAGCCAGTCCAGCAGCAGGTCTATCCCGTGGCGCAGAAAGCTCCAGAACACCAGGAATACCAGCGTGGCCGCCAGCAGGTAGTAGACCACATTGGACTCGGCCACGGGCAGCTCTCCGTGAAAGGAGCGCTGGATCCAGCCCATCACCCAGGGAAAGACCAGTACATACAGGGCGAAAAAGACCCAGCCGCGGCCCATCTCGGCCCGGGTGAGCTGGGGCCGCCAGGGGCGGCGCAAACGGCTTGGCATATTGGCGACCTCCTTGACGATAAGCAGATCAGAGCATTTGCTTGAGTTCAAACAGCAGGTTCATGGCCTCGATGGGGGTCATGACGTTTACATCGGTTTCCCGCAGGCGCTGGACCACCCGGCGGTCCCCCATGTCCAGCAGGGAGACCTGTTCCTCGGCCGGAGCGGCGGGCGCGGCGGGGAGCGCAGCCCCCCCGGCCTCCAGCTCGGCCAGGATCTTCCGGGCCCGGCGGAGCACCGGCTCAGGCACACCGGCCAGCTTGGCCACTTCGATGCCGTAGCTCTGATCGGCCCCGCCCCGGATGATCTTGCGCAGGAAGAGAATATCGTCCCCCTTCTTTTTGGCGGCGATGTTGTAGTTTTTCACCCCGGGGATGACCCCCTCCAGGGCAGTGATTTCATGGTAGTGGGTGGCAAAGAGAGTCTTGGCTCCCAGCTTTTTCTTGTCGGCGCAGTACTCCAGCACTGCCCGGGCGATGGACATGCCGTCGTAGGTGGAGGTGCCCCGGCCGATCTCATCCAGGATGAGCAGGCTCTTGCTGGTGGCGTTTTTCAGCAGCTCGGCCACCTCGGTCATCTCCACCATAAAGGTGGACTGACCGGCGGACAGGTCGTCGCTGGCCCCGATGCGGGTGAACACCCGGTCCACCACGCCGATGCGGGCGGCCCTGGCGGGGACAAAGGAGCCCATCTGGGCCATAAGTACGATGAGGGCCACCTGGCGCATGTAGGTGGACTTGCCCGCCATGTTGGGGCCGGTCAAAATGGCCACCGTGTTTTCGGTGTTGTCCATCTGGGTGTCGTTGGGGACAAAAAGTGCGTTTTTGAGCATCTTCTCCACCACCGGGTGGCGCCCGTCGGTGATCTCGATGCGGTCGGACAAATCCACGTCGGGCCGGCAGTAGCCGCTCTCGGCGGCCACGGCGGCAAAGGAACAGAGCACGTCGATCTGGGCCACGGCGGCGGCGGAGCGCTGGATGGCGCCCACCTGTTCGGCCGCCCGCTCCCGCAGCTGGCAGAACAGCTCAAATTCCAGGGCGGTGATGCGGTCCTGGGCGGAGAGGATCTCGTGCTCCAGGTCCTTGAGCTCCTGGGTGATGTACCGCTCACAGTTGGTAAGGGTCTGCTTGCGGATGTAGTCCTCAGGCACCTGGTCGTAGTAGGACTTGGAGACTTCGATGTAGTAGCCGAAGACCTTGTTGTAGCCCACCTTCAGGCTCTTGATGCCGGTCTTCTCCTTCTCCCGGGCCTCGATGCCGGCCACCAGATCCTTGCCGTTGGTGAGGATGTCCCGCAGCCGGTCCACCTCGGCGTTGTACCCGGCCCGGATGAAGCCGCCCTCCCGCACGGAGAAGGGAGGCTCGTCCACAATGGCCCGGCCAATGAGCTCCCGCAGCTCGTACAGGTCGTCCAGCTCCTCCCGCAGGGTGCCCAGCAGGGCCGAGGCGGTGGAGTCCAGTCCCTCCCGTAGCCGGGGCAGTTTGCCCAGCCCCAGGGCCAGGGCGGCCAGGTCCCGCCCGCCGGCGGTGCCGTAGACGATACGCCCGATGAGCCGCTCCAAATCGGGGATCTCCTTCAGGCAGAGAATGAGCTCCTCCCGGCCGATGGCGTCGCTCACCAGCTCCCCCACCGCGCCCAGCCGGCGGCTGATGGCCGCCGGGGAGAGAAGGGGCCGCTCCATCCAGGCGCGGATGAGCCGGTGGCCCATGGCGGTGCGGGTCTTGTCCAGCACCCACAGCAGGCTCCCCTTCTTCTCCTTGGAGCGCAGGGTCTCGGTGAGCTCCAGGTTGCGCCGGGCGGTGAGGTCCAGCTCCATAAACTGCCCGGTGGTAAAGTATGTCAGGGTAGAGATGTGGGACAGGTCGGTTTTCTGGGTCTCGTAGAGGTAGCCCAGAAGGCCGCCCACCGCCCGCAGGGCGGCCTCGTCCCCCTGGGGCAGGCCGTCCAGTCCGTCGCCAAACTGCCGCTGGGCGGCGGCTTGGGCGTCGGTCAGGTCAAAGCGGGCCGCCCCGCCGTTTTCACAGCGGCACTCCAGCTTTTGGGTGAGAAAGCCCACCAGGGCCTTGTCCTGCCAAGCCTCCTCCGAGAGCATGGCCTCCCGGGGGGCAAAGCGGCCCAGCTCGTTGTAAAGGTGCTCCTCCGCCTCCGGTCCGGAGAAGGAGGTGACGCTCATTTCGCCGGTGGAAATGTCGCAGAAGCACAGCCCCGTGCCGCTCCCGTCCCGATACAGGGCACAGATGAAGTTGTTGCGCCCCTCCTCCAGCATGGAGGAGGCGATGACTGTGCCAGGGGTGATGATGCGGATGATGTCCCGGTCCACCAGGCCCTTGGCGGTGGCCGGGTCCTCCATTTGCTCGCAGATGGCGACCTTGTAGCCCCGGGCGATGAGCCGGGCAATGTAGGCGTCGGCCGAGTGGTAGGGCACGCCGCACATGGGGGTGCGCTCAGCCTCCGGCTTGCCCCGGTCCCGGCTGGTGAGGGTGAGCTCCAGCTCCTGGGACACCAGCTTGGCGTCCTCGTTGAACATCTCGTAAAAATCCCCCAGCCGGAAAAACAGGATGCAGTCCGGGTGCAGTTCTTTCATGTGCAGGTACTGCCGCATCATGGGGGTGGTCTCTGGTGGCATGTCGCTTCTCCTTTTTCCAATCTGGGCCGGGCCGGATTACACCGGCCGGCCGGTAAGGGACCACTTGTTGGCCCCGGTGATCTCCACGTTGACAAACTGGCCGATGAGGGACTCCTCCCCGCTCAGGCGCACCAGCCGGTTGCCCGGGGTGCGGGCGGTGAGACCCTTGTCGTCGGAGCCGTCCACCAGGCAGCGGACGGTCTTGCCGATGTAGGCCGCGTGCTTCTCCTCCGAGATCTGGTCCTGCCGCTCCACCAGCCGCTGGAACCAGGCCGCCTTCTCCTCCTTGGAGACGGGGTCGTCCATCTGGGCGGCGGGGGTGCCCACCCGGGGAGAAAAGATAAAGGTAAACAGGGCGTCAAAGCGCACCTGGTCAATGAGGGTCATGGTCTGCTCAAAGTCCTCCGCGGTCTCCCCGGGGAAGCCCACAATCACGTCGGAGGTGATGACCACGTCGGGGATCGCTTCCCGCAGCCGGCGCACCTTGTCCAGATACCCAGCCCGGTCGTATACCCGGTTCATAGCCTTCAGCACCCGGTCGCTCCCCGCCTGGAAGGGCAGGTGGAAACAGGGGGCGATCTTGGGAGAGGAGGCCATGGTGTCAAAGAGTTTCTGGGAGGCGTCCTTGGGGTGGCTGGTCATAAAGCGCAGCAAAAAGTCCCCGGGGATGGCGGCGGCTGCCTTTAAGAGGTCGGCAAAGTCCATGGGTTCCTCCAGGTCCTTGCCGTAGGAGTTGACGTTCTGGCCTAGCAGGGTGATGTCCTTGTAGCCCTGCTCCACCAGGCCCCGGATCTCCTCCAGAATGACCCCGGGCTCCCGGCTGCGCTCCCGGCCCCGGACATAGGGCACGATGCAGTAGGTGCAGAAGTTGTTGCACCCGTACATAATGCTTACCCAGGCCTTTACCCCCTCCTGCCGGACCAGGGGGATGCCTTCGGCGATGGAGCCGGGCTCGTCGGCAATGTCAAAAATGCGGCCCCGGCGGGTTACCAGGCGGTACAGAAGTTCCGGGAACCGCCACAGGGCGTGGGGGCCGAACACCAGGTCCACCTGGCGGTAGCTCTCTTTGATCTTCTGGGCCCGGTGGGGCTCCTGGGCCATACAGCCGCACACACAGATGAGCTGGTTGGGCTTCTGGCGCTTGGTGTGTACCAGCGCCCCCACGTTGCCCAGCACCCGCATCTCCGCGTGCTCCCGGATGGCGCAGGTGTTGATGACGATCAGGTCGGCATCGGCCTCCTGGTCGGTGAAGGAATATCCCATCTCATGCAGGTAGCCCCGCAGCCGCTCGGAATCGGCTTCGTTCTGCTGGCAGCCGTAGGTGTCCACAAAGGCCAGCGGCGGGGTGGGACGGGCGGCGTTGCGCTCGTGAAGCTTCTGGCAGAAGTCCCGCTGGCGGGCGATGTCCTCAGGGGAGATTCGGGTGGTCTGTCGGTTCAAAATCGTTCCTCCAAATTGCGTATTTCGATCTTAAAATCATACCACTTTTCCCGGGAAAACACAAGTAAAACCCCCTTTTCGTTGACGGCCAGTTTGGGAGAGTATATAATAAAGAGACTACGCAAGAGAGAAAGGCGGCCGGAGCATGAAAACGCTGGTCATCGAGCGGGAGGCGCTTAAGCGCAACATCGGCGTCATCAAGGAGCGGGCCGGAGAGGCCGTGATCTACGCGGTACTCACCGGTGACGGCCAGGGGGCCGGGCTGGTGGAACTGGCCCGCATCCTGCGCCAGGAGGGGATCGGCCGCTTTGCTGTGTCCGAGCCGGGAGAAGCCGCCGCCCTGCGGAAGGCCGGCTTTGTGGAGGAGGAGATCCTCATGCTCCGCCCCACGGTGGACCGACAGGAGCTGGAGGAGCTCATTGAGCTGAATGTGGTGTGCTGCATCGGCTCTACCGATACCGCCATGGCCCTCAACGGCGCGGCGGAGGCCCGCTCCACCGTGGCCGAGGCCCACATTCAGGTGGATACCGGCATGGGTTTCGGCGGGTTTCTGGCCGATGAGCCGGAGAAGATCCTGGCCCTCTACCGCAACCTGCCCAACGTGGCCATTTCGGGTATCTGTACCCAGATGCATGCCAGGAAAAAGGGCGGCGAGGACCTGAACGCCCGGCTGGAACAGTTCCACCGGGTGGTCCAGGCGGTGCAGGATGCCCGGTATGAGACCGGCGTGGTCCACGCTGCCGGGTCCTATGCCCTGCTCCACTGTGCTGAGGCCCGGCTGGACGGGGTGCGGGCGGGCTCAGCCCTCATGGGCCGCTGCCGCCGCCGGCGGGGGGACGGCCTGAGCCGGGTGGGCTACGGCGAGGTGGCGGTGGAGGAGACCCGCTGGCTCCCCAAGGGCCACACCGTGGGCGCCGGGGACCCGGTGACCGTTCGCCGGCCAACCCGGGTGGCGGTGCTGCCGGTGGGCTATCAGAACGGCTTCGGCGTGGCCCGGGCCGGGACGGTGGGCTTCTGGGCACTGGTGCGCCGGTGGCTGGCCGGCCGGCGGCGGACGGTGCGCATCAACGGGCAAAAGGCCCCCATCATCGGCGCTATCGGTGCCATTGAGACCATTGTGGACGTCACAGACATCAAGTGCTCCGCCGGAGATCTGGCGGTGTTTGATCTGGACCCCCTGTACGCCAAGGGGTTTACACGAGAATACAGATAAGGAGAAACAGAATATGCGAGCAGTGGTAACCCGCGTGAAGAACGCCAGCGTCACCATCGACGATAAGGTAAACGGCGCCATTGATCAGGGTTTTCTGGTGCTGCTGGGGGTCGGCCCGGCGGACACCGAGGCCCAGGCGGTGAAGATGGCCGACAAGGTGTGCGGCCTGCGGGTCTTTGAGGACGAGAACGGCAAAATGAACCTGAATCTGGAGGCGGTGGGGGGCGCGCTGCTGGTGGTGAGCCAGTTTACCCTCTATGCCGACACCAAGTCCCGCCGTCCCGGTTTCACCGGCGCGGCCAAGCCTCCGGTGGCTATCCCACTGTACGAGAAGTTCATGGAGGAGTGCCGGAGCCGGGGCTTCCGGGTGGAGCACGGCGAATTCGGCGCCGATATGCAGGTCTATTCGCAGAACGACGGGCCGGTGACCATTCTGCTGGACACCGAGCAGATGTAACGGAAAGGAAGGAGACGCGCATGCAGATTCGCACCATGCCGGTGGGACAGATGGGCACCAACGCCTACCTGCTGGAGGACGAGCACACCGGCACCGCCGCGGTCATTGACCCCGGTGCCGAGGGGGAACGCATTCTGGCCCAGGCCAAAGCCGACGGGGTGGAGATCCGCCTCATTTTGCTGACCCACGCCCATTTTGACCACACCGGCGGGCTGTCCGCCCTCCACCGGGCTCTGCCCGACGTGCCGGTCTACCTCCACCCCGCCGACCGGGCCCGCCTGGGGGACGATATCTTCCCTGCCCTGGATGTGCCTACCCTCCCCTATGAGGACGGGGATGTGCTCCAGCTGGGCGGGCTGGACATCCAGGTGCTCCACACCCCCGGCCACACCCCCGGCGGGGTGTGCCTGATGGTGGGGGACGCCCTCTTCACCGGGGATACCCTCTTCCAGGGGTCCATGGGCCGGGTGGACTTCGGCGGCAGCTATGAGGACATTATGGCCTCCCTCAAGCGGCTGGCCGGCCTGCCCGGGGACTTCCGTGTCCTGCCCGGACACATGGGGGCAACCACCCTGGAGCGGGAGCGGCGCACCAACTACTACATGCAGCAGGCCCGGGAGGGCTGAAATGAAGCTCTATTATCACGGACATGACTACCGATATGCCGCTGAGCAGATGCTGTTGACCCTCTTCCCTGACCAGCGGCCGGAATATTCCGACGCGCCCCCCGCACCGGGGGAGGACGCGCTGGTACTCGCCCTGAACCGGGGGCGGGTCTGGGCCACCGCCACGGCGGCGCTGATGTACCGGGGGACGGAATATCGGGCCGCCCGCCGGTGCAGGCTGGACGAACTCACCGACCCCCTGGCTACCGACCGGGCCCTCCAGCGGATCCTGAAGCTGGCCTTTTACGCCGCCGGCACCGCTGCACGGGGCAGCGAGCCCCCCTGGGGAGCCCTCACCGGGGTGCGCCCGGTGAAGATCCCCACCAAGCTGCTGCTGGCCGGGGCCTCTCCAGCCCAGGCGGAGCGGGCGCTGCGGGAGACCTACCACGTGACGCCCCTGCGCCGGCAGCTGGCCATGGACTGCGCCCGTGCCAGCCTGGCCGCCAAGGCCTCTCTGGGGCCGGACGAGGTTTCTCTCTACGTGGGCATTCCTTTCTGCCCCACCCGGTGCGCCTACTGTTCCTTTGTGTCGGCCGATGTGGGGCGCTCTCTCAAGCTCATCGAGCCCTTTCTGGACGCCCTCTCTCAGGAGATCCGGGCCACCGGAGCCATGCTGGAGGAGGCGGGAGTGAAGGTGCGTACCGTCTACTTCGGCGGCGGCACTCCCACCACCCTCACCGCGCTCCAGCTGGACCGGCTGATGGGGGAGCTGGCGGAATACATCGACCTGTCCGCCTGTACCGAGTACACGGTGGAGGCCGGCCGGCCGGACACCATCACCGCCGAGAAGCTGGCGGTCCTGGCCCGCCGGGGCGCGGGCCGGGTGTCGGTGAACCCCCAGTCCATGTCGGACGCGGTGCTCGCCGCCATGGGGCGGGCCCATCGGGCGGAGGACATTCTGCGGGCCTATGCCCTGGTACGGGAGAGCGGCATCGACTGCGTCAACATGGACCTGATCGCCGGGCTGCCCGGAGACACGGCGGAGGGGTTTGCCGCCTCTCTGGACCAGGTGCTGGCCTTGGGGCCGGAAAACGTCACGGTGCACACCCTGGCGCTGAAGAAGGGCTCCCGCCTGATGGAGCAGGGGGGCGCGCTGCCCTCCGACGGGGCGGTGGCCGCCATGCTGGACTACGCCTGGTCCACCCTGCGCGCCGCCGGACAGATCCCCTACTACCTCTACCGGCAGAAATATATGTCCGGCTCCTTTGAGAACGTGGGCTGGTGCCGGCCGGGGACGGAAAGCCTGTATAATATCTGTATGATGGAGGAGCTGCACACCATCGTCTCCCTGGGGGGCGGCGGGGTCACCAAGCTGGTGAATCCGGCCACCGGGCACATCGACCGCCTGGCCAACGCCAAATATCCCCAGGAGTATCTCCGCAGCATTGACCACATCTGCGCGGACAAAGCCCAGGTGGCTGCGTTCTGCGCCGGGCACCGGTAAGGAGGAGAAAAGAATATGCCTTATCAGCTCAGCGAGATCAACGACAAGATCCGGCGGGACCCCGCAGCCTTTCTGGCCGAGTGTGACGCCCATTATCAGCAGCGCATCACCACCGCCGTAGACCGCATTCTGGAGCGGATGAAGGAGAGCCCCATCGTGCTGCTCTCCGGCCCTTCCGGCTCGGGCAAGACCACCACGGCCATGAAGCTGGAGCAGGAGCTGGAGCGGCGGGGGGTCAACAGCCACACCATCTCCATGGACAATTACTTCAAGACCCTCAACCGCAAAACGGCTCCCCGCACTCCCGAGGGCGACATTGACTACGAGTCCCCCTCCCTGCTGGATATGGATTTGCTGGACGACACCTTTTCCCGCCTGTCCCAGGGAGAGTGGGTCATCGTTCCCCACTTTGAGTTTGCCCGGCAGATGCGCAACGACAGCCGGGGCACCCCCCTCAAGCTGGAGAAAAACGAGATCGCCATCTTTGAGGGTATCCACGCGCTCAACGACGACATCGCCGGCCGCCACCCGGAAGCCACGGGGCTGTACATCTCGGCCCGTTCCGACATCCTGGATGGGGAGCGGCTGTGCTTCAAGGGCACCTGGATGCGCATTTCCCGCCGGGCGGTGCGGGACTATAATTTCCGGGGCACAGACCTTTTGGAAACCCTTTTGATGTGGTATAATGTCCGCCGGGGCGAGAAACGCTACATCTCTCCCTTCAAAGGGCGGGCCCATGTGGTCATCGACTCCTCCCTGCGGTATGAGGTGCCCGTGTTTGCCAATTATGCCGATGCTCTGCGCGCGGCGGTGGATCAGGTTCCCCCGGAAAATCCCCGCTGCCGGGAGTTCCACGATCTGGTGGACGCCTTTGCACAGTTTGAACCTGTGGACCCCGCTCTGGTGGCCCCCGATTCCCTGATCCGGGAGTTTATCGGTGGGGGCAGCTATCACTATTAACTTGATAAAATAGAGGAAAGAAGGAACAATTCCATGTCCGAATGTACGCACGATTGCTCCACCTGCGGCGAGAGCTGCGGGGAGCGCACCGCGCCCCAGGACCTGCATGTGCCGGTCAACGGCCTGTCCCACATCGGGAAGGTCATCGCTGTAGTCAGCGGCAAGGGCGGCGTGGGCAAAAGCCTGGTGACCTCTTCCCTGGCGGTGGCTATGCGCCGGCTGGGCAAGCGGGTGGGCGTCCTGGACGCCGATATCACCGGCCCCTCCATCCCCACTGCTTTCGGTGTCCACACCCGGGCCGAGGGCAGCGAGCTGGGTATCTATCCTGCGGAGACGCAGAGCGGCATCAAGATCATGAGCCTGAACCTGCTCACGGAACACGAGACCGACCCTGTGGTCTGGCGGGGACCTGTTATCGCCGGCGCAGTGAAGCAGTTCTGGACCGACGTGATCTGGGGCGAACTGGACTATCTCTTTGTGGATATGCCGCCTGGAACGGGCGATGTGCCCCTGACGGTGTTCCAGTCCCTGCCGGTGGACGGCATCGTAGTGGTCACCACCCCCCAGGACCTGGTGAGCATGATCGTTACCAAGGCTGTGAAGATGGCTGAGATGATGCACATTCCCGTGCTGGGCCTGGTGGAAAACTATGCCTACTTCCAGTGCCCCGACTGCGGCAAGCGCCACGCCATCTTCGGTGAGAGCCACATTGACCAGGTGGCTGGGGACCTGGGGCTGAAGGTGCTGGCCCGCCTGCCCATCGATCCCGGTGTGGCCGCCGCCTGCGACGCCGGGCGCATTGAGACCTTTGAGCCCAACTATCTCTCCAGTGTGGCGGAAGAGCTGGCCCGGTGCTGAGCTCCATTTGATCGGTACCAAAAAATCTAAAACGAAAACCGCCGCCCATCTGGGCGGCGGTTTTCGTTTCGTTGAGAGAAAGAGAAATTAAACGTTAAATGATTGAGGATTAGCCGATGCCGCCGAAGAATGCACCAGCGACCAGGGCCACCACGGCCAGGATGCAGTAGACATACTTGGCCAGAGGATAGAACCAGTTGCCAATGGGCGTGCCCTTGCCCTCGTTGACTGCTTTGAGCACATACTCCTTGCCGGCGACCCAGAAGAACATGACACCAGCCAGGAAAGCGCCCAGGGGGCAGATGTAAATGGACACGGCGTCCATCCACTGAGAGGTAATGGCCTGGATCAGGATGGCGACTACGCAGCCAACTACCAGAATCACGGCGGTGGCGGGCAGACGCTTCATGCCGAATTTCTCCTGCAGGGTGGCCACGGGGGCCTCATACAGGTTGATGATGGAGCTGACGCCGGCGAAGAGTACGCAGACGTAGAAGACAATGCCGATGATCCGGCCGGCAGGCATGCCGTTGATGACGTTGACCAGGTAGACGAACATCAGACCAGGGCCGGCGGAAACGTCGTTCATGTTCATGCCGCTGGCGGCGATGGAGGGAACGATCACGAAAGCGGCCAGCAGAGCGGCCAGGGTATCGAAGATCGCCACGTTGCGGGCGGAAGTGGGCAGGTTTTCATTCTTGGGCAGATAGGAGCCATAAATCACGCTGCCGTTACCGGCAACAGACAGGGAGAAGAAAGCCTGACCAAAGGCAAAGACCCACACCTCGATGTTGAGCAGTCCCTTGGGGTTCAGGGTGAGCAGATACTTGTAGCCATCGCCGGAGCCGGGCAGAGTAAAGACATAAATGCCCAGGGCCACGAACAGGAAGAACAGCACGGGCATCATGATCTTGTTGGCAATCTCAATGCCGTTGGAGACGCCCAGGGCCATAATGATCAGGCTGACTACGATAGCTACAACGATCCAGGGGAAGTTATCTACGCTGATAGCGTCAAACGTGGGGCCAATGACGGACATATCCTGACCCATAGCAGACAGACCGCCGCTGAAGGCCATGAAGGTGTACTTGAAAATCCAGCCCATGACCACGGTATAGCCGATGGCCAGAGCCATGGAGCCGATGATGGGAATGACGCCAATGGCTTCACCAATATTCTTCTTGCCGGTGCGCAGTTCCGTGCACTTGCCAAAAGCACCGATAGGGCCGGCGCCAGCAGAGCGGCCAAGGGCGAACTCGCCGATCACGCCGGTACAGCCGATCAGGATCACGAAAATGAAGTAAGGAATGAGGAAGGTCAGGCCGCCATACTTGGTGACCATGATGGGGAAACGCCAGATGTTACCCATGCCAACGGCGGAGCCGATACAGGCAAGGATGAAACCCCATCTGCTTTTAAAGCCGTCGCGGGTTTCCAGGGTCTTATCAGGAGCTGCCATAAAATCCACCTCTCTCTTCAATTGTGCGTGCAATAGATCGATGCTGTGGAAAGGAAACAAGAAAGGCGGGCGTTCGCAAAAAGTTTATATGTGATCTTGCGAACGCCCGCCTCCTTGCCGCGCACTTCCCCGTGGCGCGGTCACGTTGTACTTTTGCTTAGCTTATGTAGAAAAACGGAATCTATTACTTGTTGGGATAGGGCTCCAGGAACGCGTGGAAGTGACGCATGGGCAGGTTGTGGCCCCAAACGATACGCATGTTGGGGATGTTCTCACGGTCCTCATACAGAGCCTTGACGGCAGCAATGACGTAATCCAGGTGCTCCTGAGTCAGACGGCTGCGGTCGATGGCGAAGCGAACCACGTTGGCCAGCTCAGCCTGCTGCTCGGGGGTCTTCAGGTCATACTCCATGGAGTAGTCGCCCAGCTCGGAGACACGGATGCCGTAGCGGCGGATCAGCTCCAGAGAGAAGCCCTCGCCGGCGAAGGTGTCATGGCCGCGCTTGCCGTCAAAGAACTCGTCCATGTTGATGTACACGGCGTGGCCGCCGGCGGGCAGCACAACACCCTTAACACCGGCCTTATAGAAGCCCTCGGCCAGGTAGTTACACTGAGCAACACGCTCGTTCATGTAGTTGAAGTCGCAGGACTCATACAGACCAACGGCCAGAGCCATGATGTCACGGCCGGACATGCCGCCGTAAGAGTCGTTGCCGTAGCAGGAGATCTGCTTAACCTTCAGCAGCACGCCCACGTCGGTCTTGACGCTGCCGTCCTCGTTGAAGTCGGAGAACTTCTTCCAGAACAGGCCGCGGTCACGGAAGGCGAGCATGCCGCCCATGTTGGCGTGGCCGTCCTTCTTGGCGGACATGGTGAACGCATCGCAGTAAGAGAACATCTCGGTGGCGATCTCCGCGATGGACTTGTCGGCGTAGCCCTCTTCGTTGGTCTTGATGAAGTAGGCGTTCTCAGCCCAGCGGGCGGCGTCGAAGACCAGAGGAATGTCGTACTTGTGGGCGACACGGTTGATCTCCTTCAGGTTAGCCATGGAGACGGCCTGGCCGCAGATGGGGTTGTTGGTGATGCAGGTGAAGATCAGGGGCACGTTCTCGGGACCGCAAGCCTGGATCAACTGCTCCAGCTTATCGATGTCCATGTTGCCCTTGAAGGGGTTCTTCTCGTAGCGGCCGCCTTCGGGTACTTCGTACAGGATCTCCTTGTGGTACAGGTTACGGGGCACAGAACCCATCTGCTTGATGTTGCCCTCGGTGGTGTCGAAGTGGCCGTTGGAGGGGATGGTGAAGACCTTACCGGGGTGACGCTGCACCAGGATCTTCTTCACGATCTCCATCAGCACGGACTCAGCGGCACGGCCCTGCTGGATGATGAAGGAGTTGGGGCGCTCCATCTGAGCGGCGCCGCCGTTGAACAGGCCACCCTCGTACTCGCAGAGGTAGACCTCGTTCATCATCTTCTCCACGTCCCGGCAGTCGGTGCGGACCAGGTCGATGATTTTCTTCCAGTTCTTCTCGCCGCCGCGCTCAAAAATGTCGCGGAAGGTGTCCAGCAGCACATAGTAACCGGTGTTGCGGCCATAGGCCTCGTCGCCCAGGAACAGGGAGGCCCACTGATGGTTGGTCATGGCGGTGGTGCCGGAGTCGGAGAGCATATCGACCGTCAGCATGCCGGAGGGGAAGGCAAACTCATTGTAGTGGGTGGCCTTCAGAGCACGCTCACGCTGCTCGACCGTTACATCGGGAACATCGCGGACCGCAAACGCAAAATGATGAGGGGTGGGAACATTCAGCTTGTACTCTTCCATGGTTACTTTACCTCCATAATTTAGGCGCGCTGCGCCTTCATTTTTTAGAGGATACTCCGGTCATCGAATGGCCAAAAGCTCGGCTTCTGCGACTGGCGGACAGTACCTTTCCGAATGATGTGTGTGGAACAGAAATTACACGACAGCGATGACTTCGATCTCGACCAGCGCGTCCTTGGGCAGGCGCGCCACCTCCACGGCGGAACGAGCCGGATAGCTGCCTTCCTGGAAGAACGTGGCGTACACCTCGTTCATGGCGCCGAAATTGTTCATGTCGCTCAGGAAGACTGTGGTCTTAATGACCTGATCCATGCTCAGCCCGGCCTCGGCCAGGATGGCCTTCACATTGGTCAGAGACTGACGGGTCTGCGCCGCGATGCCCTCGGGGAAAGCCCCAGTGGCGGGATCGATGGGCAGCTGCCCGGAAGTGAAGACAAAGCCGTTGGCCGACACTGCCTGGGCGTAAGGACCGATGGCAGCCGGCGCGTTGGTGGTGGAAATCGTTTGTTTCATAGGTCCGCCTCCTTTCTATCTGCGATAAATTTATCACCACAAAAATGATTTGTCAAGAAGGAATTGTGTAAAATATACCAGACAAAGAAAAAGTTTTTATCGTTTGTATGTAAAAACCATAAATGCCGTGTGAGAATTGTGAGAAAAAATTATCTTAATTTAATGTAATTCTCGAAATACCTTTTGACAGTTTCTCAAAAGGAGCATATAATTCAGACAGTAAACCCCTCATTTTATTCTTATATGGAAGTGAGAAGGCTTATGGTCAATCCACTGCTGCGGCACTATGTCAAGCTCACAGAGTTTCTGGGGCAGGCCCTTGGGCCGGATTATGAAGTAGCCCTGCACGATTTGACGGACAAAAACCGCTCCATCGTAGCCATTGCCAACAATCATGTCAGTGGACGGAATGTGGGGGCACCGCTGACCAACGTGGCGTTGAAGATTCTCATGGATAAAAGTTATGAGAACCAAGACTACGTCCTGCACTATCGTGGCATCTCCATGAATGGCCGCAAACTGCGTTCCTCCACTCTTTTTATCAAGCATAACCACCGTCTGGTGGGGATGCTGTGTATCAATTTTGATGACAGCCGTTATCAGGCAGTGAGCGAGCAGATTGCCCGGCTGTGTCATCCGGACAGCTTTGTGGAACTCAATTTCCAGATGGATGAACAGCGGGTGGAAAATCCGCAGGCGGGTGCGCTGGAGAGTTTCCACAACTCCATCGACGCGGTGGCCAGCGATGCGGTCAACCGGGAATTGGCCCGGTTGGGCGTAACGCCTGAGCGGCTGACCCCGGAGGAGCGCATCCAGATCATTACCGCGCTGGAGCAGGGCGGGATTTTCCTGCTCAAAGGAGCGGTAAAAGATGTATCGGCTGCGCTGGGGTGTTCCCAGGCCAGCGTGTACCGCTATCTCTCCCAGATCCGTAGAGAGGGGCCGGATGGACTCCAGACGGAGCAGGAGGATGAGGAGGCAGCGCAATGACCACTGCCGGAACCCGGCGCTTGAGCGGGGCGTATGGCCGGAGGCTCCTCTCAGTCGGACTGGGGTTGGCGGTCAGTGCGGTTGGGATCGTGATGATGCTCCAGGCCAATATTGGCTTGGAGCCGTGGAGCGTGCTGCAAAAGGGGTTATCCCAAACGCTGGGCATCACTTACGGTACGGCATCGGTCCTGGTGGGAGCGGCCGCCATTGGGGTGGCGGTGGCCTGCGGTGAAGGGTTCGGTGTGGGTACAATTTTAAATATCGTTCTGTGCGCGATATTTATTGATCTGCTGCTGGCCCTGGGCTGGATTCCGCAGATGACGGCTTTGCTGCCGGGAGTGGTTATGCTCCTGGGAGGGCTGGAACTGCTGGCGCTGGGCACCTGGCTCTATATGCGGGCCGGGCTGGGCGCCGGTCCGCGGGATGCACTGATGGTGGCTTTGGCCCGCAGGAGCGGCCGGTCAGTAGGGTTGTGCCGGGCGGTGGTGGAACTGGGCGTCATCCTGCTGGGCTGGCTGTTGGGTGGTCAGGTAGGTCTGGGTACGGTGCTTTCGGCGGTGGGACTGGGATCGCTGTTTAATTTAAACTTTGCGCTGCTGCGTTTTCAGGCGTCCCAACTGCACCAGGAGAATGTGAAAGAGACATTAAGCCAGTGGCGAAACAATGGTTAGTTTAGACTTAACAAAACATTCATAATCGGTTCAAAAAAGGTTCACAGGCATGGGGTAGGATATCCCCGTGGTTGAAAGACCACCCCCCTCTCTTTCTTCTCTTCTTTTGATTGTGAGAGCGCAGGTCCGCATGAGCCGTGGACCTGCGTTCTCGTTTGCCCGAACAAAAGAACGCGCCCGTCCCGGGAACGGGACGGGCGCGTTCTTTCTTATTTAGGCAAAGATGGTCTGTACCAAAAACATGTACAGTAAAGTACCGCCGAAAATACTCAGCAGGTTATTGTGCTTCCACAGGTGCAAGGCCACCACGGCTGCGATCGACACCGTCTGGGGAATCCATCCGGCGGCGGAGGTGAAGGAGATGCCCTTCAGACAGTAGACGATGAGCATGGCAATGATGGCCGGGGGCAGCACCCGCCCCAGGTAGAGTACCAGCTTGGGGGGCGCGTCTCCCCGGTCAAAAAGCAGGAAGGGCAGCGCCCGGGTGAGAAAAGTAACACCGGCCATCACGGCAATAGCGGCCAGTGCCTGTGCGGTGGTCAGCATACTTCCTTCTCCTCCTTTTCCTCCAGCTTGTCCCGCAGGATCAGCAGCAGCAGTACGATCACGCCCAGAGAGACGATGAGCATCTGCTGCTGGCCGAACAGCTGCCCCAGGATGAGCAGGAACAGAATGGTGACGCCGCCGCCGATGAGAGCGGGCAGATGGCGGGAATAGCTCTGCCACTGGTCCACGGCGATGACCACAAACAGAGCGGTCATGGCAAAATCGATGCCGGTGGTATTGATGGGGAGTACCGCCCCCGCCACGGCTCCGATCACCGAGCCCAGAATCCAGTAGCTGTGGTCCAGCAGGGCAATGGCAAAGTAGAAGCGCTTGGGGTCCACACCGACGGGGGCCTGGGCGGAGGAGAGCAGCGCATAGGTCTCGTCAGTCAGGGAAAAGATCATATACAGCTTGCGCAGTCCCATGCCGCGGAATTTTTCCAGCATGGACAGCCCATAGACCAGGTGGCGGAAATTGATGAGCAGAGTCATCACCGCCACGGTGCCCAGGCTGGCCGCCGTGGCCAAAAGCGTGACCCCAAGATATTGACCCGAGCCGGCATAAATAGTCAGGCTCATAAAAAAGGCCCAGATAAAATTATACCCGATCTCCTGCAGCATGAGCCCGAAGGCAATGCCGATGGCCAGGTAGCCCATCAGCACCGGCAGGGTCACGGGAAAGGCGGCGCGGAGCGCTTTGCGGTCCATAGGTGTCCACTTCCTTGTGTCAGCATTCGCCGGTCTATTCTACACGCTTTAGCGGGGAAAAGCAAGAGCGGGGGCGGTTGTTTTTTTTCGCAGGATCGGTATAATAGAGAAAATACACCGGAACAGGGAGACATGGTATGAAACGTCTTTTGTTTATCTACAACACCCATGCCGGCAAGGGACTGCTGAACCGGCGCCTGGCCGATGTGCAGCAGGAACTGACCGGGGCGTGGGATGTGACAGTCCATCCCACCCAGGGGGCGGGGGACGCCACCCGTGTGGCCCAGACCCGGGCGGAGGAATTTGACCGCATTGTCTGTGCCGGGGGCGACGGTACCCTCCATGAGGTGGTGACCGGCCTGATGGAAGCTCCCCGCCGGCCGGAGATCGGCTACATCCCTGCCGGTACCACCAATGATTTTGCCAAGAACCTCTCCCTCCCCCGCGGGATTGCGGCGGCAGCCCGCACGGCGGCGGCAGGGGTACCGCGGGCGGTGGATATCGGCCGGTTTAATGAGAAGTATTTTATCTATGTAGCAGCCTTTGGAGCCTTTACCGACGTAGCCTATAACACCCCCCAGCCGGTGAAGAACGTGTTCGGCCATATGGCCTACATGCTGGAGAGCGTCACCCGCATTGGCTCCATCCAGGCCTATCCCCTGCGGGTGGAGCACGACGGCGGAACGGAAGAGGGCGGCTTCTGCTACGGAATGGTGAGCAACACCGTATCGGTAGGAGGGTTCAAGGGAGCGGCGGCGGACACAGTGCGCCTGGACGACGGGCTGTTCGAGGTAGTGCTGGTACGTCAGCCCCAGAATCCCATCCAGCTGCAGGCGGTGATCCGGGCCCTGCTGGCCATGGCTCCCGACGAGGGAGGGCTGGTCACCAGCTTCCGCACCAGCCGGCTGAAGATTACCAGCCCGCAGGAACTGCCCTGGACTCTGGACGGAGAGTTCGGCGGCGCGCCCAGCTGTGCGGAAATCGAAAACTGCACCCGGGCGGTATCCATCGTCTACGGAAAATAAGTGCGTGGGATTTTAGAAATAGATTAAGAAGGAAACAACATGGATTATCAAGCGGGAACCTATGACATTGCCGTGATCGGCGCGGGCCACGCGGGGATTGAAGCGGCTCTGGCCGCCGCCCGGCTGGGGCTGAAGACCCTCTGCTTTACCGTCAATCTGGACGCGGTGGGCAACATGCCCTGCAACCCGGCCATCGGCGGCACCGGCAAGGGGCACCTGGTGCGGGAGCTGGACGCCCTGGGGGGCGAGATGGCCCGGGCGGCCGACCAGGCATGCATTCAATACCGGCTGTTGAACCGTGGCAAGGGTCCGGCGGTGTGGTCCCTCCGGGCCCAGGCCGACCGGCGGCGCTACCAGGAGATTATGAAGCACACCCTGGAGCGGCAGGAGAACCTCTGGCTCAAGCAGGCCGAGGTCACCGACATTCTGGCGGAAAACGGCCGCGTCACCGGGGTACGCACCGCCTATGGCGCGGTGTATCAGGTCAAGGCGGCGGTGGTCGCCTCGGGCACTTACCTGGGCGGGCGCACCATCGTGGGCGAGGTGACCCGGGACTCGGGGCCAGACGGGCTGGCTGCCGCCGGGGCCCTTACGGAGAGCCTGCGGAGTCTGGGGGTGGAGCTGCGCCGGTTCAAAACGGGTACCCCACCCCGGGTCAACGCCCGCAGCGTAGACTTCTCCCAGATGGAGCTTCAGCCCGGAGACGAGCGGGTGGTACCCTTTTCCTTTGAGACGGAAATTCCGCCGGAAAACCAGGCGGTGTGCTGGCTGACCTATACCAACGAGCGTACCCACGAAGTGATCCGGGCCAACCTGGACCGCTCTCCCCTGTACGACGGTACCATTGAGGGGGTGGGACCCCGGTACTGCCCTTCCATTGAGACCAAGATCGTCCGCTTCCCCGACAAGCAGCGCCACCAGCTCTTTGTGGAGCCCATGGGACTCAACACCGAGGAGCTGTACATCCAGGGATTCTCCTCCTCCCTGCCCGAGGATGTACAGGTGGAGATGCTCCACACCATCCCCGGCCTGGAGCGGGCCGAGATGACCCGCCCGGCCTACGCCATCGAGTACGATTGCGCCGACCCCACCCAGCTATTGCCCACCCTGGAGCACAAGCGGGTGGCGGGGCTGTACGGCGCCGGACAGTTCAACGGCTCCTCCGGGTATGAGGAGGCCGCGGTCCAGGGCTTTGTGGCCGGGGTGAACGCGGCGCTCAAGATCCTGGGCCGCGAGCCGCTGATTTTGCGGCGGGACCAGGGGTACATCGGGGTGCTCATCGACGATCTGGTGACCAAGGGCACCAATGAGCCCTACCGGATGATGACCTCCCGGACGGAATACCGCCTGCTCCACCGGCAGGACAACGCCGACCGGCGGCTGTGCCCCGTGGGCCACGCCATCGGGCTGGTGAGCGACGCCCGGTACCAAAAGGTGCAGGCCAAATATGCTGCCGTGGACCGGGAGATCAAACGCCTGGAGCGCACCGGCACGGCCCAGGGACGGCTGTGCGATCTGCTGCGCCGGCCGGAGAACACCTATGCCGGCCTGGCCGGGGTGGACCCGGACCGGCCGGAGTTGTCCCCCGAAATTGCCGAGGCGGTGGAAATTTCGGTGAAATATCAGGGCTACATCGACCGGCAGCTGCGCCAGGTGGCCGAGCAGCGGAGGATGGAGGAACGGCCTCTGCCCCCCGACCTGGACTACCTGAGCATGGAGGGTCTGCGCATCGAGGCCCGGCAGAAGCTGGACCGCATCCGCCCGCTGAACCTGGGTCAGGCCAGCCGTATCTCGGGAGTCAGTCCGGCGGATATTGCGGTATTGATGGTATTTTTGGAAAAGTAAGGAGAACTTATGGAACCCATTGTCTTGGGCCTGTCCGGCGGAGTGGACTCCGCCGTGGCGGCCACCCTTTTGCAGCGGCAGGGCTTTGCTGTCACCGGCCTTTATCTGGACATCGGACTGGGCGGCTCCGGCAAGGAGGACGCCGCCGCCGTGGCCGACCGCCTGGGGATTCCCCTGGAAGTGGCGGACATCCGGGCAGAGCTGGAGCGGGAGGTGTGCGCCCCCTTTGCCGCCGACTATCAGGCCGGGCGTACCCCCCTGCCCTGCGCCCGGTGCAACCCGGCGGTGAAGTTTCCCGCCCTCTTCCGCCTGGCCGATCGCATTGGCGCCCGGTATGTGGCCACCGGCCACTATGCCCGGGTGGAAAATGGCCTGCTGAAAAAGGGAATGCCCGCCAACGACCAGTCCTATATGCTGGCCCGGCTTACCAGAGGACAATTGCAAAACATAATTTTTCCCCTGGGAAATTACGAAAAACGGGAGGTGCGGGCGCTGGCAAAGGACTTCGGCATTCCGGTGGCCGACAAGCCCGACTCCATGGAGATCTGCTTTATCCCCGACGGGGATTATGCTGCCTGGCTGGACCGGCGTGGGTTTTCCACACCGGAGGGGAATTTTGTGGATAAAGAAGGCAAGATTCTGGCCCGCCATAAGGGCATCCACCACTACACCCTGGGCCAGGGCCGGGGACTGGGAGTGTCGGGCCCGCACCGGTACTACGTGTCGGCCATCCGGCCGGAGACGGACGAGGTGGTTCTCTCCGATGGGTCCGATCTTGGCCGGGACGTGGTGCACGGTGTGCAGCCCAACTGGATTGCCATCGAGGCTCTGACGGGGCCCATGGAGGTGACGGTGCGCCTGCGCCACTCCCGCACGGAGCAGGCGGCCATCCTCTCTCCTGAAGGTGACGGGATCCGTTTGGACATGAAGCATCCCGCCCGGGCTCCTACCCCGGGGCAGATGGCGGTGTTCTACGACGGGGATACCGTGGTGGGCAGCGCCTGGATCGCAGGATAAAAAACAGGGTGTATTTCCCGGGAAGGGAAATACACCCTGTTTTTAATTCAGTTCCAGACCGCTGAGGTACCGGCGAACCAGGTCAAAGCCGTGGCTGGCGGCAATGTGGCGAATGCGCTCCCGGCCCCGGGTCAGGTGGACCTGCCGCACCCAGGTCCCCTCCGGGGTGGCCAGGCCGATGAACACCAGGCCCACCGGGTTGTTCCGCTCATCGGGGTCGGGGCCCGCCACGCCGGTGAAGGAGAGGGCCAGGTCGCAGCCCAGTACCTTCCGGGCACCCTCTGCCATGGCCCGGGCCACCGGTTCGCTGACGGCGCCGTGTTTGTCCAGCAGGTCTTGCGGAACCCCCAGGACGGTGTGCTTCACCTCGGTGGCGTAGCTCACCACGCCCCCCCGGAAGACGGCGGAGGTCCCGGGCAGGTCGGTGAACCGCTTGGCCGCCAGGCCGCCGGTGCAGCTCTCGGCGGTGCCCAGGGTGAGGCCGCGCTCCTTCAGCAGAGCGAAAGCCACCGCCTCCAGACTGGGCACGTCCACCCCATATACCAGGGGGCCGAAGTGGGCCTTCAGATCGGCCTCCACCGGGGCGATGAGGGCCCGGGCTGCCTCCTCGGTGTCCGCCTTGGCGGTGATGCGCAGCTCACACTCCCCCTCCTTGGCATAGGGGGCCAGGGTGGGGTTGGTCATGGCGTTCATCTTCTCCCGCAGTTGGGCCTCCATGGCCGACTCTCCGATGCCGAACAGCTTCAGGGTACGGGAGGCGATGACCCCGTCGGACAGATCCTTCAGGTAGGGGATTACCCGGTGGGTGAACATGGCCTTGCACTCCCGGGGCGGACCGGGCAGCATGATGACCCGGACGCCGTCCGCTTCAAAGGCTACACCGGGGGCGGTGCCCCAGTCGTTGTCCAGCACGGTGCAGCCCTCGGGCAGCATGGCCTGCTGATAGTTGTTCTCCGTCATGGGCCGGTCCGGGTGGAGGGTGCGGAAATACCCCTCGATCCGCCTGGCGGATGGCTCGTGGAACACCAGCTTTTTGCCAAAGCACTCCGCCAGCACGTTTTTGGTCAGATCGTCACAGGTGGGGCCCAGACCGCCGGTGGTGAGGATGATGTCCGCCCGGCCCTTGGCGGTCTCCACAGCGGTCCTTAACCGCTCCGGGTTGTCCCCCACCACCGTGTGGTAGTAGACATTGATGCCCAGAGCGGACAGACCCTGGGAGAGCATCTGGGCGTCGGTATTGGCGATGTTGCCCAGCAGCAGTTCGGTACCGACTGCAATCAGTTCCGCTGTATGAGACATGGGGATGCACTTCCTTTGTTGGATTAAGAAGATTGCAGGGGCGCACGGTGTGCGCCCCTGCAATGATTATACCTGAATCCGCTCGATACCCTCCACAGCGGCATTCACCAGACCGTCCACATCCAGGGCGGCCTCGGCGGCTTCCAGTTCGCCCAATACGGGGCGCAGGCGGGGGTGGCGGGGAGTAAACACGGTGCAGCAGTCCTCATAGGGCAGGATGGAGGTCTCAAAGGTGTTGATCTTCCGGGCGATGCGGACGATCTCCTCCTTGTCCATGCCCACCACGGGACGCAGGATGGGCAGAGTGCACACGGCGGTGGTGGCCCGCATGGCCTCCATGGTCTGGCTGGCCACCTGGCCCAGGCACTCGCCGGTGACGATGGCACCGGCGCCGCAGCGCTGGGCTACCCGCTCGGCGATGCGCATCATGAACCGGCGCATGAGCACGGTAAACAGATCCTCGGGGCACTTGCGGCGCAGCTCCTCCTGAATGGCGGTGAAGGGCACCACGTGGACGGTGAGCCGCCCGCACCAGGGGGTGAGCAGCTTGGCCAGGTCCAGCACCTTCTGCTTGGCCTCCTCAGAGGTGTAGGGGTAGGAGAAAAAGTGGACCATCTCCAGGGCGATACCCCGCTTGGCGATCATCCAGGAGGCCACCGGGGAGTCGATGCCGCCGGAGAGCAGGCTCACCGCCCGGCCTCCCACGCCCACCGGCAGGCCGCCGGCGCCCGGCTCCGGATCGGCGTGGACGTAGGCCGCGTAGTCACGGACCTCCAGGTAAACGGTGAGCTCCGGGTGGTGCACGTCCACGGCCAGGTTGGGGTACTTCTCATCCAGCTCGCCTCCCACGTACTGGGACAGCTGGATAGAGGTCATGGGGAAGGACTTATCCGCCCGCTTGGATTCCACCTTGAAGGTCTTGGCGGCGGCCAGCTTGTCCCCCAGGTACTCAATGGCCGTCTGGAGCATGGCGTCCTTGTCCTTCTCGCAGGCCCGGGCCCGGCTCAGCCCCACCACGCCGAACAGCTTGGTCATGGCCTCCCATGCCCCGTCCAGGTCGCAGGCGTCGTTCTTGGGCTCCACATACATGGTGGACTGCTTGGTGTATACCTTAAAATCCCCGTGGGGGCGCAGACGGCGCTTGGCGTTGGCGATCAGCCGGTCCTCAAAGGTGCGGCGGTTCAGACCCTTGAGCACCAGCTCACCCAGCTTCAGCAGAATAATTTCGTTCATATCGATTCCTCTTTCGATGCAAGTTCTCTCAATCGAAAGCCATTATAGCGAAACTCCGGGAAAATGTCTAGGAAAACAGGCTCCATACCCCCAAAAACGTCAAAAATCATGTCTGCTTGGGCAATCTGAGCCCATTTGCTCAAATACCTGGACGATTTCCTCAATCCTCTCCCATCCAACAGGGCCAGAATCAGTCCAGGGGTGGTAGGGTGAACCAGCAGAAGATCAAAAGTGATGAAAAAAGACCCCTGAGCTGCCGTTGATTCGGCAGACCCAGGGGGCCTCTTTCCTTATATTTTCCTACCGCCGCAGGTAGGCGCTCTCCCGATACTGGACGGCCTCGGCCACATGCTCCACGGCGATCCGCTCCGAGGCGTCCAGGTCGGCGATGGTGCGGGCCACCCGCAGGATGCGGTCGTAGCTGCGGGCGGTGAGGCCCAGCCGGTCGAAGGCCCCCCGGAGCAGGGCCGAGCCGGGCTCGTCCAGGGTGCAGAAAGCGGCCAGCTCCTCAGGACCCATATGGGCGTTGCACTCCGGCCCGTCGGGACCGAAGCGGGTGGCCTGGATGGCCCGGGCGGCGTCGACCCGTGCCTTGATGGCGGCGGAGGACTCGGCCCGGGGCCGGCGGGCCAGGGATTCAAAGTCCAGGGGCGGTACCTCTACATACAGATCGATGCGGTCCAGCAGGGGCCCAGACAGCTTGCCCAGGTACTTCTCCACTGCCTGGGCCGAGCAGCGGCACCGGTCTGAATAGCCGTACCAGCCGCACTTGCAGGGATTCATGGCGCACACCAGCATGAAGCGGGCGGGAAACCGCTCGCTGCCCGCCGAACGGCTGATGACCACCTGCCCCTCCTCCAGAGGCTGGCGCAGGCTTTCCAGCACGTCTTTGTGAAACTCGGGCAGCTCATCCAGAAAGAGCACCCCGTTGTGGGCCAGAGAGATCTCGCCCGGCCGGGGGATGGGAGAGCCGCCGCCCGCCATACCGGTGGCGGAGATGGTGTGGTGGGGGGCGCGGAAGGGCCGCTGCACCAGCAGGGGGTGTTCAGCGTCGGTCAATCCCAGTACCGAGTGCACTGCCGTGGCCTCCAGCGCCTCCCGCCGGGTGAGCGCGGGCAGGATGGAGGGCAGGCGGCGGGCCAGCATGGATTTGCCTGACCCGGGTGGGCCCACCATGGCGATGTTGTGGCCGCCGGCGGCGGCGATTTCCAATGCCCGTTTGGCGCTCTCCTGCCCTTTCACGTCGGCAAAGTCGGGCGCGTCGAGGGCGTCCGGCCCGGGGACCCAGGGCTGGGCGGGCGTGAGGAGGACCTCCCCCTTCAGATGGGCCACCAGCTGCCCTACGCTCTCCACCGGGTAGACCTCCAGTCCGCCGGCCAGGGTGGCCTCTGCCGCCGAGGAGGCGGGTACATACAGCCGACGGACTCCTGCCTGCCGGGCCGCCAGGGCCATGGGCAGCATCCCCGCCACCGGCCGCAGGGCCCCCGATAGGGACAGCTCCCCCACAAAGGCACTGTCGGGTCCGTCCAGCTTCAGCTGTCCTCCGGCAGCCAGGATGCCCACCAGGATGGGCAGGTCGTACACGGTCCCCCCTTTTTTTCGGTCCGCAGGGGCCAGGTTCACCGTGATGCGGGACACCGGAAAGGTAAAGCCGCAGTTCTTGATGGCCGCACGTACCCGGTCCCGGGCCTCCTTTACCGCCGCGTCGGGCAGGCCAACGATCTCAAAGGCGGGCAGTCCGCCCGACAGGTCGCACTCGGCCCGCACCTCATAACCTGACACGCCGCTGAGCCCCAGGGACCGGATCTCACACAGCATAAAACGACCACTCCTACTTTACATTATGGAATCAAATCAAGGGGCTTTTCAGTCAAATTATACGGCTCTTCGGGGCAAAAAGAAAGGGGATGTTTCCTGAATTACCAAAAATGCGCGCAGGGGCAGGATTAGACTGTATATTCTGAATCTATCAGTTTAATCTACTCAAAAGAAAGGAAACATTTTCTTTATAAAACCCTGGAAAAACCGGGGGAATTCTAGGGAATTGCGAATGAGAAGAAAATTTGGCTGAAAAAGTAAGAATGGATTTACAAACGTCGGCGATGGTGATAAAATGTATGCGCTAAATGGGGGGATACCCCTAAGATAAGCAAATTGGAAATGTGCCAGGGCAGTGGGAATCGGGCCCGGTCTCACGGGATGGGGACGGATTCCCATTGCCCTGGAACGACCAAGCTAAGGAGGAATCGTTTCTATGGCGAGAAAGCTCAAAACCATGGACGGCAACACGGCTGCCGCGCATGTGTCCTACGCCTTCACCGAGGTTGCGGGCATTTACCCCATCACGCCGTCCAGCCCCATGGCCGACAATGTGGACCAGTGGGCTGCCCAGGGCCGCAAGAACATCTTCGGCACCACCGTTAAGGTCGTGGAGATGCAGTCTGAGGCCGGCGCTGCCGGTACCGTCCACGGCTCCCTGGCCGCCGGTGCTCTGACCACCACCTACACCGCTTCTCAGGGCCTGCTGCTGATGATTCCCAACATGTACAAGCTGGCCGGTGAGCTGATGCCCACCGTGTTCCACGTGTCCGCCCGTACCGTGGCGACTCACGCGCTGAACATCTTCGGTGACCATTCCGACGTAATGGCCTGCCGTCAGACCGGTTTTGCCATGCTGTGTGAGTCCAACCCCCAGGAGGTCATGGATCTGGGCGCTGTTGCCCACCTGGCCGCCATCAAGGGCCGCGTTCCCTTCATCAACTTCTTCGACGGCTTCCGTACCTCTCATGAGATCCAGAAGATCGCCATCTGGGACAACGACGATCTGGCCGAGATGGTGGATATGGACGCGGTCGAGGCGTTCCGTAAGCGCGCTCTGAACCCCGAGCACCCCGTGATGCGCGGTTCTCACGAGAACGGCGACATCTTCTTCCAGCACCGCGAGGCCGCCAACAAGTACTATGACGCTCTCCCCGAGATCGTTGAGGAGTACATGGGCAAGGTCAACGCCAAGCTGGGCACCAACTATCAGCTGTTCAACTACTATGGCGCACCCGACGCTGACCGCGTCATCATCGCCATGGGTTCCATCTGCGACGTGGCCGAGGAAGTCATCGACTACCTGAACGCGCACGGTGAGAAGGTCGGCCTGGTGAAGGTCCGCCTGTACCGCCCCTTCCGCGCCGACAAGCTGCTGGAGGCCATTCCCGCCACCGCCACCAAGATCGCCGTGCTGGACCGCACCAAGGAGCCCGGCGCTCTGGGTGATCCTCTGTACCTGGATGTGGTTACCGCCTTTGCCAACGCCGGGCGTCAGGCCACCATCATCGGCGGCCGCTACGGCCTGGGCTCCAAGGACACTCCGCCCAGCAACGTGTTCGCTGTGTATGAGGAGCTGACCAAGGCCGAGCCCAAGCGTCAGTTCACCGTGGGCATCGTGGACGATGTGACCCACACCTCCCTGGAGGAGAAGCCCTCCCCCAACACCGCTGCTCCCGGCACCATCGAGTGCAAGTTCTGGGGTCTGGGCGGCGACGGCACCGTGGGCGCCAACAAGAACTCCATCAAGATCATCGGCGACCACACCGACAAGTACGTGCAGGCGTACTTCCAGTATGACTCCAAGAAGACCGGCGGCGTGACCATCAGCCACCTGCGCTTCGGCGATCAGCCCATCCGCGCCCCCTACTACATCAACAAGGCCGACTTTGTGGCCTGCCACGTGCCCGCTTACATTGTCAAGGGCTTCCCCATGGTCCGCGACGTGAAGGACGGCGGCGTGTTCCTGATCAACTGCCAGTGGAGCGACGAGGAGCTGGATCACCACATGCCCGCCGCTGCCAAGCGCTACATCGCTGAGCACAACGTCCAGGTCTACACCATCAACGCTATCGACCTGGCCATCGAGATTGGCATGGGCAAGCGCACCAACACCATTCTGCAGTCTGCCTTCTTCAAGCTGGCCAAGGTCATGCCTGAGGCTGAGGCGATCGGCTACATGAAGGACGCTGCCACCCACTCCTACCTGAAGAAGGGCCAGGATGTGGTTGACATGAACCACAAGGCTATCGACATCGGCGCCACCGCGTTCCACAAGTTCGAGGTGCCCGCTTCCTGGGCTACCGCCGAGGATAAGCCTGTCGAGGAGCACCTGGAGGGCAACCCCGAGACCGTGAAGATGGTCAAGGAGATCATGGAGCCCGTGGGCCGCATGGACGGCGACAGCCTGCCTGTTTCCGCCTTCGTGAATGGCCACGAGGACGGCACCTTCCAGCAGGGCGCTTCCGCTTACGAGAAGCGCGGCGTAGCCGTCAACGTGCCCGAGTGGGATGCTTCCAAGTGTATCCAGTGTAACCAGTGCTCCTATGTCTGCCCCCACGCCACCATCCGTCCCTTCGCCCTGACCGAGGAAGAGGCTGCTGCCGCTCCCGCTCAGGCCAAGATCGTGGACATCAAGGCTGGCAAGGGCAAGGGTGTGTATAAGTTTGCTCTGGCTGTCAGCCCCCTGGACTGCATGGGCTGCACCGTCTGTGTGAGCACCTGCCCCGTCAAGGCTCTGACCATGAAGCCTCAGGAGTCCCAGGCCGCCGAGCAGGAGGTCTTCGACTACATGGTGGCCAAGGTGGCCCCCAAGGCCGACGTGGAGGATATCACCTCCGTCAAGGGCAGCCAGTTCAAGCAGCCTCTGCTTGAGTTCTCCGGCTCCTGCGCCGGCTGCGCCGAGACTGCCTATGCCCGCCTGATCACTCAGGTCTGCGGCGACCGTATGTACGTCTCCAACGCCACCGGCTGTTCCTCCATCTGGGGCGGCCCCGCTGCTACCTCTCCCTACACCGTGGACAAGACCGGCCGTGGTCCCGCCTGGGCCAACTCCCTGTTCGAGGACAACGCCGAGCACGGTCTGGGCCTGTACCTGGGCCAGAAGGCCATCCGTGACCGCCTGGCTGACCAGACCCGCAAGCTGATCGCCATCGACTACGTGGACGAGACCATCGCCGCTGCCGGCCAGAAGTGGCTGGACACCATGGATGACGGCGTGGCCAACGGTGAGGCTGCCAAGGCCTACATCGCCGCCATGGAGAATGTCATTGGCCAGCGCGAGGGCTGCAACTGCGAGGCCTGCACTCTGGTGCGCGCCATCCTGCAGGAGAAGGAGTACCTGAACAAGAAGTCCGTCTGGATCTTCGGCGGCGACGGCTGGGCCTACGACATCGGTTACGGCGGCCTGGATCACGTCATTGCTTCCGGCGAGGATGTCAACATCTTCGTGTTCGACACCGAGGTGTACTCCAACACCGGCGGACAGGCTTCCAAGTCCTCCAACATCGGCCAGGTGGCTCAGTTCGCCGCTGCCGGTAAGACCCAGCCCAAGAAGAGCCTGGCTGAGATCGCCATGCAGTACGGCTACGTCTACGTGGCTCAGATCGCCATGGGCGCCAACCCCAACCAGACCCTGACCGCCATCCGTGAGGCTGAGGCCTATCACGGTCCTTCCCTGGTCATCGGCTACGCTCCCTGTGAGATGCACTCCATCAAGGGCGGCATGGCCAACTGCCAGCAGGAGATGAAGAAGGCTGTGGACTGCGGCTACTGGAACCTGTTCCGGTTCAACCCCGCTCTGAAGGCCGAGGGCAAGAACCCCTTCACCCTGGACTCCAAGGCCCCCGCTGGCGGCTATCAGGAGTTCCTGATGAACGAGGCTCGTTACTCCTCCCTGACCCGCGCCTTCCCCGAGCGCGCCAAGGAGCTCTTCGCTCAGAACGAAGAGGCCGCCAAGGAGCGCTACGAGCACCTCACCCGTCTGGTGGAGCTGTACAAGTAAGTTTTACCACCAAGACCCCCGGGCGTTTGCCCGGGGGTCTTTTTTATAACGCACAAAAAAATCCCCCGGACACAAACGGTGTCCGGGGGATACAGTTTAATCGGTCATCTTGGCGTAGGGGTAAATGCGCTTCATCACAGCGTCATCGTAATGTTCATCCATATAAATTTCCCAGGCCTGCCGTGCGGGCTCTCCCGCACTGCGGGTGCTGTAGCGGGCCAAAGCCAGGCTGCTCACAGCCATATTTACCGCCATGAAGAGCAGCAGCAGCCACACTACCGTCTTGCCTGCTCGACGTGGAATCCGGGCGATCCAGCGTGCCAGGAGAGGGTATAGTCCACGGAACCAGGCCACAGCGGCAAAGCCCCAGAAAAAGCAGTAAAGCAGATTGATGCGCCCGCCCAGGTTAAAGGGAATGGCGCTGTAGTCCCAGAACACCGTACCGAATACCAGCTCAGTGAACACGCTGCACAGGTATTCATACAGTCCGCCCAGCAGCGTGCCCGCCACAAAAAAGAAACTGGATGAGCGGTCCCGATACCGATACAACAACAACGTGGCCGCCGCCAGAGCCAGGCCCCAGACAATGCTGAAGGGGCCCCACACCATGCTGCTTCGGCTCATCCATACCCCCATCTTCATCCGGCAGAACAGGGTTTCCACCAGATCGCCCACAACTCCGCCGATGAGGAACAAAAGCATGATGCTGTAAAAACTGTTGCCTCGGGAAAAGGGATTGTCGGCGTGTTTCTTCCAGTCATGGACAAAGACGGCGTCTGGATAGGTGCGCCGGATGCGGCCCTCTGTGTGGCGCAGCAGCCACTCCCCCATTCGCAGGGACAGGGAGGCCAGGCGATTGTTGACACTTTCTACCTGGGGCAGCAAATGCCGGGCGCCGCAGAGAGTTAGGATGGTACCGGCCGAATCCACCAACAGCAGGATCAGCAGTACCAGCAGGAGGATGCGCCCCAAAAGCGGGGGAAGGAGGTCAAACAGACCCAGCAGCAACGGGTTTCCCCACTGCACGGCCACAAGACCCAAAAATCCCCATAGGATAGAGGCGCTCAGACAGATGTACCCGTCCAGATTCCACCGCCGGCCGGAATAATCCCACCAACGGGTATGGGTAACCCGTTCCAGTAAATGTCCGGAGATCCACTCGGCCAAAGTGGCACAGACGGCACAGCCCAAAAACAAAAAGAAATAATTGCCCCGCAATTCCGCCAGGCCGGCAGAGAGGGCCACTGCGGTCAGACCGTAGGACAGACAGGAGGGACCATACAGGACGCTGCGGTCCACATAGCGGTGCTGCCGCACTGCGGCGGTCACCGTTTCCAGGACCCAGCCGAAGAACGCATAGCAGAAAAAGAGCCAGAGCAAAGAACTAAATTGCAAACCTCATCTACCTTTCTGTAAGAAGCGCTGTAGTACCTCCACAAGCGGTCGAGCTGCCGGCTTGTGAAAGGTGGTGGTTGTATCTTACCTTATTTTAAGATAAAATACAATCACAACACAAAAGGCGGCCGGAAGGATCGCCCATGGAAAGGAAGGAATGCTATGAACGAGGCAATGAATGTCCTGCTGCAGCGGCGCAGCTGCCGCAATTATAAGCCTGAGCAGATCAAGGAGGAGGAGCTGCAGGCGGTACTGCAGGCCGGCGTCTACGCCCCCACGGCCGGCGGGCGGCAGTCTCCCATCATCGTGGCGGTGCAGGATAAGGATACCATCGACCAGCTGCGCCAGATGAATGCGCAGATCATGGGCAATCCGGAGGCCGACCCCTTCTATGGAGCACCTACGGTGCTCATCGTTCTGGCCGATCTCAACAGCGCCAACCGGGTGTATGACGGCAGCTGCGTCATGGACAACCTGATGAACGCCGCCGAGGCGGTGGGGCTGGGCTCCTGCTGGATCCACCGGGCCAAGCAGGAGTTTGAGTCCGACGAGGGTAAGGCCCTGCTCAAGAAGTGGGGCGTGGAAGGCGAATATGAGGGTGTGGGCCACTGTGTGCTGGGCTACTGGGCAGAGGAGAAGCCCGCCCCTGCGCCCCGGAAGGACGGCTACGTATACTACGTGCGCTGAAAAAGAAAACCGGGCATTTTCCGCATGAGACCTTTACAATATGGAAAGAATATGATAAACTATCACAGCCTGTGAATCAGGCGCTTACCCCCGGCTTCGTCTCCTGGCTTTCACCGGCCGGTCACGCAGCCCGTGGGCAAATTTTCTGAAAGGTGGACATCCAACCATGATCCGTAAGGACGAAAAGACCGCTGTTATTGAAGCCAACCGCACTCACCCCACTGACACCGGCTCTCCTGAGGTGCAGATCGCCATTCTGACTGCCCGTATCCAGGAGCTGACCGAGCACCTGAAGATCCACAAGCACGACAACCACAGCCGCCGCGGCCTGCTGAAGATGGTCGGTAAGCGCCGCAAGATGCTGGACTACCTGATGGCCAAGGACATCGAGCGCTATCGTGCTATCATCGCCAAGCTGGGCATCCGTAAGTAATTGTATTGTAATAGGGGTGGCGCGGGACACCGTGCCACCCCTTCTTCCCATTCCTCAGAGCACGCTTTTTAGCAGTTGAACCTGGGCCCGGAGGCCGGACGTGGGTTCAAGTGCTAAAAAGAGCTCCGCTCTGATGTGTGGGAAACACCGAAGAAAAAGGAGGTATATCCCGCATGTCTACCATCATCAAGCACAAGGAATTTACCAACCGCCATGTCTACAAGACGGAGGTTGCCGGCCGTCCCCTGACCATTGACGTGGGTAAGGTGGCTGAACTGGCCACTGCGTCCGCCATGGTGACCTACGGCGAGACCACCGTGCTGGTGGCCGTGACCGTCTCTCCCCGTCCCCGGGACGGCGTGGACTTCTTCCCCCTGAGCGTGGACTTTGAGGAGAAGCTGTACGCCGTGGGCCGCATCCCCGGCTCCTTCATGCGCCGTGAGGGCCAGCCCTCCCTGCCCGCCGTGCTGGCCTCCCGCGTTATCGACCGGTCCATCCGCCCCCTGTTCCCCTATGATTTCCGCAACGACGTGGTGGTCACCGCCACTGTCATGAGTGTGGATCGGGACTGCTCTCCCGAGGTTACCGCTATGATCGGCGTATCTGCCTGCCTGGCGTTCTCCTGCATCCCCTGGGCCGGCCCCATCGGCTGCCTGGAGGTGGGCTATGTGGACGGCCAGATCGTCATGAACCCCACCAACGAGCAGAAGCATGCCTCTCAGCTGGATCTGACTGTGGCCGCCACCGACAAGAAGGTCATCATGATCGAGGCCGGCGCCAAGGAGATCCCCGATGACATCATGTACGACGCCATCGTGAAGGCTCACGAGGAGATCAAGGCTCAGGTGGCCTTCATCAACCAGATCGTGGCGGAGATCGGCAAGGAGAAGATGACCTACGACCACGCCGACTTCGATCAGGAGCTGTTCGATAAGATCGTGGAGGCCACCATGGACGAGGCCAAGGCTGCCATGGACACCGACGACAAGAACGTGCGCGAGGAGCGCTGGAATGCCCTCATCGAGCACTGGCATGAGCTCTTCCTGGAGGACTATCCCGAGATGGACAAGTACCTGGAGGAGATCACCTACAAGTTCCAGAAGAAGATCGTCAAGGCCTGGCTGCTGGAGGGTCACCGTGTGGACGGCCGCCAGAAGAACGAGATCCGGCCCCTGGCCGCTGAGGTGGGCGTGCTGCCCAAGGTCCACGGCTCGGGTCTGTTTACCCGTGGTCAGACTCAGGTGCTCTCCATCTGCACCCTGAACACCCTCTCCGCCGCTCAGAAGCTGGATACCATCTGGGAGGAAGAGGAGAAGCGGTACATGCACCACTACAACTTCCCCGCCTACTCCACCGGCGAGGCCCGTGCCGCCCGGTCCACCAACCGGCGTGAAAAGGGCCATGGCGCTCTGGCTGAGCGCGCTCTGGAGCCCGTCATCCCCTCTGTGGAGGAATTCCCCTACGCCATCCGCGTGGTGAGTGAGGTCCTCTCCTCCAACGGTTCCACCTCTCAGGGCTCCATCTGCGGCTCCACCCTGGCCCTGATGGATGCCGGTGTGCCCATCTCCGCCCCCGTGGCCGGCATTTCCTGCGGCCTGATCCAGGACGACGACGGATCCTTCCAGACCTTCATTGATATCCAGGGCGTGGAGGACTTCCACGGCGAGATGGACTTCAAGGTGGCCGGTACCAAGGCCGGTATCACCGCCATCCAGATGGACATCAAGAACGACGGTCTGACCCATGAGATCATCAAGGAGGCCCTGGCTATTACCAAGGACGCCCGGTATGCTATCCTGGACGAGATCATGCTGCCCTGCATCTCCAAGCCCCGTGAGGACGTGGCTGACACCGCGCCCAAGATGGTGAAGATGAAGATCGATGTGGACAAGATCCGCGAGGTCATCGGTTCCGGCGGCAAGGTCATCCAGAAGATCTGCGCCGACACCGGCGCCAAGATCGACATCGAGGACGACGGTACCATCTATATTGCCGGTACCGACAAGGCCTCCTGCGACGCCGCTAAGAAGACCATCGAAACCATCGTGTTCGTGCCAGAGGTGGGCCAGCTGTACTACGGCAAGGTAGTACGCATCCTGCAGTTCGGCGCCTTCGTGGAGCTGGCTCCCGGCAAGGATGGCATGGTCCACATCTCCAAGCTGGCTGACCGCCGCGTGGAGAAGGTGGAGGACGTGGTGAACATCGGCGACATGATCTGGGTCAAGGTCACCGACATCGACGAGAAGGGCCGCGTCAACCTCTCCTATCGGGATGCCCTGAAGGAGATCAAGGCCAAGAAAGAGGCCGGCGAGCCCATCAAGTAATCAACTGAATCCGGACCGGGCGGGGAAATTCCCCCGCCCGGTTTTCAATTTGCGGCTGACAAGCTTGGGCGGATGTGGTATAGTGGCAGTGATTTCAACAACGGAAAGGGAGCGTTGCGGCATGAAAAAGAAGGTCGTGGGCTATCTGGCGCTGGTACTGGCCATTACGGCGGTGGTTTTGCTGCTGATCGCTCTGCGTGGAGCGTAAAGGACCCCCGTTCCGGCCATACTAAGGAAAAAACGTAGAAGTGCGAGGTTATCGTGGTTTGATCTATGAAAAACAGACGCTCCCCAACGGGGTGCGCATCCTGACCGAGCCAGTCCCCGGCGTGCGTTCAGCGGCGCTGGGAATCTGGGTGGGCACCGGTTCCCGCCATGAGAAGGCGGGGGAAAACGGCGCGGCCCACTTTATTGAGCACATGCTCTTCAAGGGGACGGCGCGCCGCACTGCGGCCCAGCTGGCCGAGGAGATGGACGCGGTGGGGGGCCAGGTAAACGCCTTCACCACCAAAGAGTGCACCTGCTTTTATGCCCGAGTGCTGGACACTCACCTGCCCCGGGCGACCGACATTCTGTGCGACATGTTCTTCCACTCCCGATTCGATGACGCCGATGTGGAGACCGAGCGGGGGGTCATCCTGGAGGAGATCGGCATGTACGAGGACAACCCGGAGGACCTGTGTGCCGAGCGGCTGGCGGGGGCGGTGTTCCGGGGGTCCCCCCTGGCCCGGCCCATTTTGGGGAAACGGGCCACCTTGGAGAAGATGGACGGGGCCTGGCTGCGGGACTACCAGCGGACCCACTACGGGCCCGAGCGCATCGTGGTGGCCCTGGCGGGCAGTTTTACCCAGGCCGATGTGGACGACCTGGCGGCCCGCTTTTCTGCCCTGGCGCCGGCTTGCCCCCTTGCTCTGCGCCCCGCGGCTTATACCCCGGGGGTGGTGGTGAAAAAGAAGGCCATTGAGCAGAACCATCTGACCCTGGCCTTCCCCGGCCTACCCTTTTCCGACCGGCGGCGGTTTGCGCTGCAGCTGCTGTCTTCCATTCTGGGGGGCGGCATGTCCTCCCGCCTGTTCCAGCAGGTGCGGGAGCGGCAGGGACTGTGCTATTCCATCTATTCCTACGGCACCTGCCACGACGATACCGGTTACTTCGGGGTGTACACCGCTCTGGGTAAGGAGACCGAGCGGCAGGCCCTGGACACCATCCTGCGGGTCATCCGGGAGGTGGCCGGGGAGGGAGTTACCCAGGCCGAGCTGGACCGGGCCCGGGAGCAGTCCAAGTCCAACGTGCTCATGGGTCTGGAGTCCACCCAGTCCCACATGAGCAGCCTGGCCCGTGGCGAGCTGCTCCAGGGCGAGGTGCTGGACGAGGATCAGATCATCGCCGCCTACGATGCAGTTACCCGGGAGGACGTGCGGAAACTGGCCCAGGAGCTGTTCCGTTTTGACCAGGCCTCCCTGTCCGCCGTGGGCAGGGTGGGGAGCGCCGAGGAATATCAGGCGCTGCTGCAATAAAAAAGAGGAAGGACCAAAGGTCCTTCCTCTTTTGGTTATGGTTGACAATAATAGGACGATGTGATAAGACTAAAATAAAAGGCGTAAGTCTAACCGCTGCTTGGGGCCTTATCCGTTTAACCTGATAAAAGAAGAAAGATGCTTGGATAAAGGGGTGTGTGAGCAGTGATCCAACAAAATCGATTAGAAAATAAAGCGCGATGGCTCCTTGGGGCTGAGATTCTTTTGCTTGGACTGGTGGCGGTATCGCTGATTCCGCAGCCCAAGAGCGAGCCGATTTTGCGGACGATCCAGCACAACGCATGCTCCTTGGAAGGACAGCTTGCGTTCTTGGGTGAGAGCGGAGTGCGGTATCAACCGGTGGCGGAGCGTCGTGATGGGACAAACGTCCAGATCGAATATGCAAAAGCCAACTACTATATTGTAGATGGGCAGTATTACGTGGATATGGGTGACGGCCCTGTTCCGATACCGACGCCGGAGGAAGAGTTGCCTGTTGTCCAGGAGATGTTTCAGCGTGCCAGTGTGCTTCCAAGCTATGATGTTTCTGAGCTGACATTCCGTTCCAGCTATGCGACACTGCTCCCGGACCTGGAAACGGGAGAACTGGTTTGGTGCCAGGCGGAAGAGTACGAGCGGGAAGGGACGGAGTGGATCCTTCGGATGTATTTTCGCTCTGATGAGCTCTATGCCATTCAGTGTAAGGAAGACAGACGATATATATATTATGTTTCGAGTTTTTCCGGGCAGCCGTCAGAGACAATAGAATTGCCAGCTTCTGCACAGACCGTGTAAAAAAGAGCCGGTGGAGCATCTCTGCTCCACCGGCTCTTTTTTATAACCGCTGTTTGCGCTGCAGGCGGATGTCCTCCCCGTAAAAGGGCAGTACCCGGTACTCACCCTCCAGACGGGAGGCGATCTGCGGGGTATAGCGCTCCCGCACCTGCCCCATGGACAGGTTGGAGGAGATCACCGTCTGCTTGTCCGCCGTCAGGCGGGTGTTCACCAGCGTGTAGAGGGCCGACTGGACAAAGGGGGTGGTGAGCTCGCTGCCCAGGTCGTCCAGGATCAGCAGGTCGCACCCCAGATACCGCCGGGTCTCGTCCCGGGCCTCCCCCGCCTCTGCCCTGTCCCGGGCGAATTTCTGCTCCTCAAACCGGGCGAAGATGTTCACCGCCGTGTCGTACACGACAGAAAAGCCGTTTTCCGACACGGTGCGGGCAATGCAGGCGGAGAGGAAGGTCTTGCCCAGCCCGGGCGCGCCGGTGAGAAAGAGATTGTGGAAGTAGAACTTGCCGAACTTCTGGGCATAGTTGAGACAGACCTCGTAAATAAACTCCATGTTTTCCCGGGGAGTGAGGGACTCCCCCTTCCAGGGCAGAGAGGAATAATAGTCCAGGGAGAAGGTGTCAAAGGACTGCTCGCCCAGGTCCAGCAGTTTGGACAGCTCCTTGATCTGTTCCTCGGTGCACAGCTGCTTGAGGCACTCGCACATCTCGGCCCCCACCCAACCGGTGTCGTTGCACTTGGCGCAGGCCGGGTGTTCGTCCAGGGCATCGGCGGGATAACCGTTCTGCTCCAGCAGAGTAGCCCGCTCAGCCTGCAGGTCCAGATTTTCGTCCCGGATGACCTGGATGGCGGGCACCGGATTGCTCCCGTCCCGCAGGGAGGCGGCGATGATCTGCAGAATGGTCTTGCGCAGCTCCCGGTCGATCTGTGCTACCCGGGGCAGCTGGGCATAGATCCGCGCCCGGCGGCGCTCCAGTTCCTCGGCGCGGCGCTTGCGCCCGGCCTCCAGACGCTGGGTGGCCCGGCGCAGAACGCTGGCTTCGTATCCCATGGCTTACTCCCCCTCCGTTTCTTTCTGCCGGCGCAGGAAGGCGCGCATCCGCTCCAGATCCTCCCGCACCCGCTGGTCGGCCTCCCCGTCGGCGGGGCGGGCGGCCGGTGCGGCGGTCTGGGGCCGGAACTGCCGGTCCCCGGCCTCGATCTCCGCCAGGGTGTGCAGGTTCTTCTTGTGCCAGCCGCACAAAATACCATTCATGTAATCCCAGTCCATGCCCTGTTTTTTGTAGACCGTCTTTTCGTAAGCCAGGCGCAGGGCCTCGTCGGAAAAGCCCATGTCGGTCCAGGCTGCCACCTTCTTGCGCTCCTTCTCCACCAGGGGCCGGGGCTTGAGATCCAGCAGGCGGAGGATTTCCCCCTCCCGGGTGCGGTAGAGGGCCTGCCGCTTCAGATGTTCCTCAGCGGCCTGGGCGGTGTCCACCCCCAGCCGGCGCCAGACGAAGCCCTCCTTCTGGATCTGGGACATGCGGGGCTTGCGGCCGGGGCCGTATTTGCGTTCAAACTCCTCCACGCACCAGCTCACCAGCAGACAGATCACCTCTGCTGGCAGGGCCAGGTAGTCGTACAGGGTGTAGAGACTTTTCAGATCGGCAGTGGACAAGATCTTCCCCAGCCGCCGCTGTACCTCGCTGACCAGGCCGGGGAAGGAGGAAGAGGCGTCCTCCAGCTCGTGGGTGATATCGGCAGCGGTGTACTCCGGCGGCCCGGCGGGCGCGGGGGGAGCAGGGGCTTCCGCCTGCATCTTCCCGTCGGCCAGTCCCAGACGCACCAGGGCAGACAGAGCGTCCTCCAACCGGAGTGCGTCCCATTTCAGCCCCTTGCGGGCCTGCTCGGCCACCAGCACACCCCCGTGGCGCAGCAGCCACAGGTAGAGCAGCGCGGCGTCCCCGCTGCCTGCGGCCAGCAGCCGGTCGGCCGCCCGGGCCGTCATGGATAAAATCTCGCCGGGCAGCAGCAGTTCCGCCATGGGCCGGCCCCTCCTTTTTCGACATAGATTTAGATTATTATGATAGCACACTCCGCCGGCGGGGCAAAGGGTTAAAAAATGAAAATTCATGAAGAATTTATTTTTCATCCCCGGCGGACTATGGTATAATAACCTAAATAAGTATGACTAGAGTCAGGAGGGGTATCCATGAAAAACCGTGTGACCGTTACCATCGCCGGACAGGAGTATACGCTGGTAGGCACGGAGGATGTCAGCTATACCGAAAAGGTCGCCGCCCATGTGGACGCCAAGGTGCAGGAGGTCCTGGACGGAACGCGGGCCTCCCTGGTGGACGGGGCCATCCTGGCGGCGGTCAACATCACCGACGAGTATTTTAAAGAGCAGCAGGCGTCGGAGAACCTGCGCCGCCAGCTCAAGGAGTACCTGGAGGAGGCCACCAAGGCCAAGATGGAACTGTCCGAGGCCAAGCGGGAGATCTTCAAGCTCCAGAACCAGATCAAGAAGTAACGACACGGCGCATCCGCCGTGGGCATGGAGGTTTATATGCTGGAATTGCTCGCCCCCGCCGGCTCCATGGAGGCGGTGGCCGCCGCCGTGCAGAACGGCGCGGACGCCGTCTACCTGGGGTACGGGGACTTTAACGCCCGCCGCAACGCGAAAAACTTTTCCCGGGAAGAGTTTGCGGCGGCGGTTTCTTATTGCCATGTGCGTGGGGCCAGGGTATACCTGACCCTCAACACCCTGCTCACCGACCGGGAACTGCCCCGGGCGGCGGAATTTGCTGCCGAGGCCAGCGCGCTGGGTGCCGACGCGGTGCTCATTCAGGATCTGGGGGTGCTGCGGATGCTGCGGCAGGTGGCCCCCGACCTGCCGGTACACGCCTCCACCCAGATGACCATCCACAACCTGGATGGGGTGAAGATGGTGGCGGACCTGGGCCTGAGCCGGGCGGTGCTCAGCCGGGAGCTCTCCCGGGATCAGATCGAATACATTACCCAGCGCTCCCCCATCGAGATCGAGGTGTTTGCCCACGGAGCGCTGTGCATGTGCTATTCGGGACAGTGTTTCCTCTCCTCCATCATCGGCGGGCGCAGTGGCAACCGGGGTCTGTGCGCCCAACCCTGCCGCCTCAAGTACGGCTGGATGGACAAGGCCGACTCCTACCCCCTCTCCCTCAAAGACTTGTCTCTGGCGGGCCACCTGCGGGAGCTGCGCAAAATGGGGGTAAGCTGCGTCAAGCTGGAGGGGCGCATGAAGCGCCCGGAGTATGTGGCGGTGGTCACTGGCATCTACTCCCGGGCCATCAAAGAGGACCGGGAGCCCACGGCCGAGGAGCTGGAGCAGTTGCGCGCCGCCTTCTCCCGGCAGGGCTTTACCCAGGGTTACTATCTGGACCGGCAGGGACCGGATATGTTCGGTGTGCGGGAGGAGACCAAGGAACCGCGGGAGCTCTTTGCCGCCGCCCGCAACACATACCAGAGCGGCGAGGCCCAGCGGGTCCCCGTTACCTTTTACGCCATGCTCCGCCCCGGCGAGCCCGCCCGGGTGGGGGTGGAGGACCCGGCGGGCCGGGTGGTGACGGTGGAGGGCCCCGTGCCTGAGGCCGCCCGCACCCGCCCCCTGACGGCGGAGGCGGTACAGACCCAGCTCTCCCGTACCGGCGGCACCCCCTACCGCTGCGAGAAGGTGCGCGCGCTGGTGGAGGACGGGCTCTCCCTGCCTCTGGCCAGCCTCAACGCCCTGCGGCGGGAGGCGCTGGATGGCCTGACCCGCCAGCGGGAGGAACTGCCCCGGCGGCGGAGCGGGGAATATCATGCCGGGGTGCGCTATGAAAATTGTAAAGAGCCGCCGGTGCTCACCCTGTCGATGCGCACGGCGAAGCAGGTGACGCCTGAACTGCTGGCCCTGGGGCCCGCGCTGGTCTACCTTCCCCTGGAGGAACTGGCTGCCCACCCGGAGAAGGCTCAGGCCCCGGCGGGGACCCGGATCGGTGTCATCCTGCCCCGGGTGGCCTGGGACCGGGAGATGGGCCAGGTGGAGGAGCAGCTGCGGCAGGTGAAAGATCTGGGCGTAACCGACGCGCTCATCGGCAACCTGGGCATGCTCCCTGTGGCAAGGGAGTTGGGCTTCACCCTCCGGGGTGATTTTGGGCTGGAGGTCTACAACTCACAGGCAGTCAAGGAGTACAAGCGCTTGGGATTTGCCTCTCTTACCCTCTCCTTTGAGCTTAAGCTACCCCAGCTGCGGGACATCTCCAAGAGCGTGGATACCGAGCTCATCACTTACGGACGTCTGCCGCTGATGATCATGGAAAACTGCATCATCAAAAACCGCAGCGGCTCCTGCAACTGCCAGAACAGCAACATCCTCACCGACCGCAAGGGAGCCCGCTTCCCGGTGGTAAAGGCCCCCGGCTGCCGCAACGAACTGCTCAATTCCCAGAAGCTCTTCCTGGCGGACAAGGCGGCGGACTACCGGCACATTGGCCTGTGGGCGCAGCGGCTGCTGTTTACCACCGAAAATCCCCGGGAGTGTGTCCAGGTGGTCAAGCGTTACCTGGAACAGAGCACATGGAGTCCCAACGAGTATACCCGGGGTCTATACTATAGAGACGTGGAGTGAAACCATGGACCTGAAAATCAAGGCAGTCTCCCCCAAGATCGGCCGGGAGATTCCCTATCCCTACTACGCCACTGCCGGCGCGGCGGCCATGGACCTGTGTGCCTGCGTGGATGAACCGGTGGAGGTGGCACCCGGCGCATTGGTGAGCCTGCCCACCGGTATTGCCATTGCCCTGCCCTCGGCGGAGTATGTGGCCCTGGTCTTTGCCCGCTCGGGGCTTGGGGTGCGCCACGGGATCACCCTCTCCAACGGCGTGGGAGTGATCGACAGCGACTATCGGGGGGAGATCCGGGTGGGGCTGACCAACCTCTCCTCTGTTCCCTATACCATTCAGCCCGGGGACCGCATTGCCCAGCTGGCGGTCCTGCCTGTGGCCCAAGCGCGGCTGCAGATCGTGGAAGAGCTGGACGAGACCGAACGGGGCAGCGGCGGATTTGGATCCACTGGGACCTGAAGGCCGCCCCCATACCACAGGAAAGGAACGAACCAAATCGATGGAACTCATTCTGGCCTCCCGGTCGCCCCGGCGGCGGGAGCTTTTGGAGCGCATGGGCCTGCGGGATTTCCGCATCGTGACCCCCGACATCGACGAGCACATGGAGCGCGAGATGCCTCCCGAGGAGCTGGTGCAGCGCATCTCGGCGGAGAAGGCCCGGGCTGTGCGGGAACAGGTGGGCGGCGACGCCATCGTCATCGCTGCCGACACGGTGGTGGCCCTGGACGGGGCAGTGCTGGGTAAGCCGGTGGACGAGCTGGAGGCATTCAAGATGCTCTCCACCCTCTCGGGCAACCGGCACCAGGTGTACACCGGCCTGACCGTGCTGCGGGGGGAGGAAATGCACACCGTCAGCGAAGAGACCACCGTGTCCTTCCGGGAGCTGAGCGAGGAAGAGATCGAATGCTATATACGCACCGGGGAGCCGGCGGACAAGGCGGGCGCCTACGGCATCCAGGGCTACGGCGCCCTGCTGGTGGACGGCATCCAGGGAGATTATTACAACGTCATGGGCCTGCCGGTGTGCCGGCTGGGCCGCATCCTGCGGCAGATGGGCGTGGACTGCATGGCCCTGGCGGCGGAGCATTGAACAGGGAAGGCTGGGCAGCGGCGTGAAGGATTTTTTCCGGCACAACGGCATATTGCTTTTAATCGTGGCCATTTTGCTGGCGCTGGTGACGGCGGTGGTCTCCCTGTTGCTGGGCGGGGTGGCCGATCCGCTGTCCAATCTGGCGGGTATCATCACCACCCCCGTGCGCAACGGCATCAGCGCGGTGACCAACTGGACGGAGGAACGGTACAACGACGCCTTCCAGCGCGAGCAGATGAAGCAGGAGAACGAGGAACTGAAAAAGCGGGTAGCCGAACTGGAGGAACAGGAACGCCAGGCGGAAGCCGCCCTGCAGGAAAACGAACGGCTGCGCAATCTGCTGGACCTGCGTCCCAGCAACCGCGCCTTTGAGTTGGAATCGGCCATGGTGACCGCCCGCTCTACCTCCAACTGGGAGTCCACCCTTACCATCAGCAAGGGTTCGGCTCAGGATGTGGCGGTGGATGACTGCGTGGTGGATGAGTACTGGAACCTGGTAGGTGTGGTGGCTGAAGTGGGTGAAAACTGGGCCACCGTACGTACCGTGGTGGACTCCGGCATTGAGATGGGCGGACAGCTCTCCCGCACCGGGGCAGCTGCCATTTTGGAAGGCGACTTTGCTCTTATGGGAGAGGGCAAGCTGAAGCTGAGCTATCTGCCGGAAAACAGTGAGCTCATCTCAGGCGATCAGGTGACCACCTCCGGCCGGGGCGGCGTGTATCCCTCGGGCCTGGTGGTTGGACATGTGGAAGAGGTGCGCACCGAGGCCTCCGGCATGACCCGTTATGCCGTCATTGTCCCCGAGACCAATCTGGACAGTCTTAAGCAGGTCTTTGTCATCAAAGACTTTGATATCGTGGAGTAAAACCATGACCAGACAGGATTTTTTGATCAAGTGGGGCGTATACGCCTTGGCCCTGCTGCCGGTGTGGTTTTTGGAGCTGTATGTGCTCAACCGCTTTCCGGTGTTCGGGGTAACCCCCATGCTGCTGCCCCTGGCCGCCATTTGCGTGGCGGTGCTGGAGGGAGCCGTGGCGGGAGGCGGCTTTGGCCTGGCCGTGGGCATTTTATGTGACGCGGTCTACTTTAACACCGACGGGACCATGACCATCGGCATTTGTGTGCTGGGTATCCTGGCCGGCGTGGTGGCCCAGTACGCCCTGCGGCAGGACCTGGTGGGGTGTCTGCTGTGCTCCTTCGTGGGATTGGTGCTCATGGATCTGGGACGTATGGTGGTACGCCTGCTGGCCTGGCAGACTCCGGTGAGCGCCATGCTGGCCGTAGCGGTGCCCGAAGTGCTCTGGTCCATGGTATTTGTGCCCCCGGTGTATCTGCTGTTTCGCTGGGTATACCGCCGGGTACCCAAGAAAACCGTACTCTGACCCCTGAAAAGGAGACCAGCCATGGAAGGCAGACAATTTCAACGGCGCGTGCTATCCGTCGTGCTGATCCTCATCGTGCTGCTGGCGGCATTTGCCAGCGTACTTTATAACCTGCAGATCGTCCACGGAGAGGACTACCGGGCCCAGTCGGCGGTAAAGATCGCCAACTGGGAGACGGTGGATGCCGCCCGGGGCGAGATTCTGGACCGGTATGGGCGGGTGTTGGTATCCAACCGGGCCACCTATCAGATCACCTTGAATACTACCATGATGGGTAATGAGGCTCAACGCAATCCCACCCTCTTGGAGCTCATCGAGATCTGCCGGGAGAACGGACAGAGCTGGACGGACCGGCTGCCGATTTCCACCGAGGCCCCCTTTACCTATACCAACGACACCCCCTTGGCCCGGGAAACTTCTGAGGGAACCGTTTCCCTCACCGACTTTGGAAAACTGCTGAATGCCCTGCCCCTGGGCAAAGAGGTCAAGGCGTCCCTGAATCTGCCTGACACCGATGCGGCGGCCCGGGCCGACAGCCTGGATGATCTGCCCCAGCCCCCTGCGGCAGAGGACGTGATTGCTGCGCTGCGCACCTATTTTGAGATCGACCCATCCTGGTCGGATGCCGATGCCCGGGCAGTGATCGGGGTGCTCTATGAGCTTAATCTGCGCAGCTGGAACATTGATCAGAGCGACTATGTCTTTGCCCAGGACGTGGACATCGACGTCATCTCCGGCATCAAGGAGCACGGACTCAACGGTGTGAGCATTGAGGCTACCACCGTGCGCCAGTACAACACCACCAGCGCCGCTCACCTGCTGGGCCGGGTAGGGCCCATTTTCTCCGAGGACTGGAGCAAGTACCGGGACTTGGGATACAGCATGAACGACAGTGTGGGCAAGGACGGCGTGGAGGAGGCCTTTGAGGAGTACCTGAGGGGTGAGTCTGGGGTGCGGGTGCAGGAGCTGTCCACCAGCGGCAAGGTGGTCAGTGAGAGCTGGTATACCGACCCTGAGACCGGTGAGACTCAGATTCCGAAACCAGGGGATAACGTGATGCTGACGCTGGACCTGCGCCTGCAGGAAAAGGTAGAGCAAGTGCTGGCTTCCACCATTGAGCAGCTGGATTCCGTCGACAAAAAGGGCGGCGCGGTGGTGGTGGAGAGCGTGAAGGACGGCGGCATCCTGGCGATGGCCTCCTACCCTACCTACGATTTGTCCACCATTTACAGCGACCAGACCCTCTATAACGAAGCTCTCAACGATCCCCTCAAGCCCTTTAACAACCGGGCAACCAAGGGCCTGTATTCCCCCGGCTCCACCTTTAAGCCCCTGGTAGGCATTGCGGCACTGGAGGAAGGTGTGACCACCCCCACCGAGACCATCCGGGATACCGGAAAGCTTTTGCTGCCGGAGGAGGAGCACTATCCTTACGGAGATTATCATCCGGAGTGCTGGTACTACCGCCAGTACGGCCGGGTACACGGCAATGAGAACCTGGCGGACGCCCTGCGGGATTCCTGCAACATCTACTTCTACACCATGGGCCATAGGTTGGGCATCGAGCGCATCGACGAATATGCCCAGATGTTCGGCCTGGGCCAGTACACCGGCCTGGAGCTGGAGGAGGCCAAGGGACGGGTGGCTGGGCCGGAGACCAGCGAGGCGCTGGGAATGGAGTGGTACGGGGGCAACCTGCTTTCCGCGGCCATTGGTCAGGACAACACCCTGGTTACTCCCCTGCAGCTGGCCAACTATATTACCACTCTGGTCAACGGTGGTACCCGGTATGAGACCCACCTGCTCAAGACGGTAAAGTCCAGCGACTACTCCGAGACCGTCTATGAACAGGAGCCGCAGGTGGCCGATACGCTGGAACTGGATCCGGACAATGTAGAGGCCGTAAAAAAGGGTATGTGGGAAGTGGCCAATGATCCGGACAGCTCGATCTACCGCTATCTCAGCAATCTGGCGGTGGAAGTGGGCGCCAAGACCGGCTCGGCCCAGGTGGCCTCCGACCAGGAAGCCAACGCCGTGTTCGTGTGCTTTGCCCCCTATGAGGATCCGGAGATCGCCATCTCGATCGTGGTGGAAGGCGGCGCATCGGGCAGTAATCTGGCCCAGGCGGTGGCCGAGATTGTAAACTATTATTTCAGCTCGGAGGAGAACATGCAGTCCGTGACAACGGAAAATACCCTCCTCCCCTGATGAAGGGAGTTTTGTTCCTTGCTGGATACACAGACCTTTGACAGCCGGGACCCAGAATTCAAACAGCCTTACGGCGCCGTCCCCTCTGGGACACCGGTGCGCCTGACCCTTCGTCCGCCCAGATCGGGCGGGTTTTCCGAAGCGGTACTCATCGCCTACTTTGAAAGCCGCAATGAGGAACGGCAGGAGCTGGCCATGACCTGGCAGGGGATGGAGGGCGACCGGGACCGGCTCACCGTAGAGCTGCCTACGGGGGACTATGTGGGGCTTATTTGGTATTCCTTCCGCCTGACGGGGCTGGACGGACGGCTGGAAGAGCTGGGGCCCTATCAGCTGACGGTGTATGACAGCAGCGAGGTTGTTCCGTCCTGGTTTGGCCAGGGCGTCACCTATCAGATTTTTCCCGACCGGTTCCGCCGCACCCGGGTTCCCGATCCCACTGGGATGGTAGGGGGACGGAGCGTCCACACCAGCTGGTACGAGCAGCCCTGCTACCGCCCGGACGCCAACGGCGAGGTGCGCAACCGGGACTTCTTCGGCGGCGATTTGAAGGGGGTACGGGAAAAACTGCCCTATCTGCGCGGCCTGGGAGTGGATACCATCTACTTCTGCCCTGTGTTCGAGGCGCCGGAGAACCACCGCTACGGTACCGCCGACTATGAGAAAATCGATCCCATGCTGGGCAGCGAGGAGGACTTCCGGGAGCTGTGCCAGGCAGCCCATGCACTGGGCATGCGGATTATGCTGGATGGGGTGTTTAACCACCAGGGCTTTGTCAGCCGTTACTTCAACGGCGACGGCTTTTACCCGGAGCCGGGGGCCAGCCAGTCCAAGGACAGTCCTTATTATCCCTGGTACAACTTCAGCCACTGGCCGGATCAGTACGACTCCTGGTGGGGCATTTATTCCCTGCCTGCCGCCGACGAATCAGAACCCTCCTATCGGGAGTATATTTTCGGGGGGGAACAGAGCATCATCCGCCGCTGGCTGCGGGCAGGGGCGGACGGCTGGCGGCTGGATGTGGCCGATGAGCTGCCGGATGACTTTGTCCACGGGATCCATCAGGCCGCGCGGGAGACCAGCCCTGATGCCGTTATTATCGGCGAGGTATGGGAGGACGGGTCGAACAAGATCGCCTATGGCGTGCGCCGCAAGCATATTCTGGGAGGACACTGCGACGGACTGATGAATTACCCCTTCCGCAACAATCTGATTGCCTATCTGCTGGGGGGAGACGCCTACTGTTTTATGCAGGCCATGGAGCAGCTGCGGGAAAATTACCCGCCCTTTGCCTTCTTCTCGGCCATGAATTTCCTGGGAACCCATGATACGCCCCGTATCCTTACCATCCTGGGAGTGGGCAGTGACTGCCGGGACCACGACAAGGACTGGCGGGCAGCCTATCGCATGACGCCGGAGCAGGCCAGTCTGGGCCGCCGGCGGCTGAAGCTGGGATCGCTGGTGCTCTTTGCTTTCCCGGGTTCCCCCATGATCTACTATGGGGACGAGGCGGGTATGGAGGGCTTTGAGGATCCCTTTAACCGTGCGCCCTTCCCCTGGGGACGGGAGGACAGAGAGCTTACCGACTGGTATACCGCCCTGGGCAAGGCCCGGGGAGAGCTGGCTCCCCTGCGGGAAGGCGATCTGCGCTGGCTGCGGGCCAGGGGGCGGGTACTGGCCTTCCTGCGTACCAAGGAGGAGCAGGAGGTGCTGGCTGCGGTCAACGCCGGGGATGCGCCTGAGACGCTGGAGCTGCCCTGGCCTGCTGTGGACTGCATGACCGGCACAGCACTGGAGGCTGGGGAGCAGACTCTGCCCCCCATGACCGGCTGGCTGCTGGTAAAGCAGAAAGGACGGTGACGCGTGGAACAGCCTTTGGTCAGCATCATCGTGCCCATATACAATGCCGCCCCGTATCTGGAGCGGTGCCTGGACTCCATTGCGGCCCAGACCTGGCGAAAGATCGAGGTGTGGCTGGTGGACGACGGCTCGGCGGATACCAGTCCGGCCATCTGCCGAGCAAGGAGCCAGACGGACCCTCGTTTCCACCTGCTGCGGCAGAAAAACGCAGGCGTATCCGTTGCCCGCAACCGGGCAATGGCCCGGGCCGGGGGGCAGTTTCTGCAATTTGTGGACGCGGATGATTACCTGCCGCCGGACGCCACCGAACAGCTGGTCCGCACAGCCCGCACCACCGGGGCGGACCTGGTCATCGGCCGTTTCTGGCGGGTGGCCGGTGTGCATAAGGCCCTGCAGGGACACATACGGCGGGATCGGGTGTTTACCCGGCAGGAGTTTGCAGGGGAAATGCTCAAGGCTCCAGCCAATTTCTATTACGGTGTGCTGTGGAATAAGCTTTACCGCCGCAGCATTGTGCAAGCCAATGGCTTGCGCTGCGATCCACAGCTGAGCTGGTGCGAGGACTTTTTGTTCAACCTGGAATATATCCGCTGTGCCCGGCTCATCGCATCCTGCTCCCGGCCCGTCTACTATTATGTCAAACGTTCGGGCAGCTTGGTGAATACACAGGCCACCCTGGCCCGGGCGGTCAAAATGAAGCGGGACACCTTCCCGCGCTACAAGGGCCTTTATCAGTCCCTGGATCTGTATGAGCAGCGCAAGCTGCGGGTGTACAGCTACCTGCTCTCTATGGCTACCGATGGAGGAAGCATCGGCCTGCCCCAGACCCCTGCTTTCCTGAAAAAGACCAGACGACCGCGCTCCGCCCGCCGGCGTGCGCGATAAAAGGAGCACAATATGGCTACTCCCATCTGATGACAGAGCAAAGAACGAACCCCGCCGGAACCGGACGGGGCTTTTGCCATGTCATTTTTTGGGAGGAATCAGAGATGAAATCTGACCGGCGCAGCATTCGGCTGCTATTTACGGTCTACTTTTTACAGGGAATGGTGTTCTATAGCCCGGTGGCCACCCTCTACCGTCAGGCCGCAGGACTGGACCTGTTTCAGATCGGGCTGATTGAAAGCCTCTCCATGGTGCTTATGCTGGCACTGGAACTGCCGTGGGGCGTGCTGGCCGACCGGTTGGGGCACCGGAGGACCCTTGTGATATGTGCCTTTGTGCTGGCTGTCTCCAAGGTGGTGTTCTGGAGGGCAGATTGTTTCGAAGACTTTCTGGCTGAGCGGGTATTGCTGGCCGTGGCCGGTTCCGGCCTGTCCGGATGCGACTCCGCCTACCTCTACGCCTGCTGCGGTGAAGGAGACCATCGCAGAGCATTTTCCCACTGGCAAGCGGTGGAGACCGCTGGGTTGCTCCTGGCCGCTCTGGCCTGGCCGCTGATGGGGGGGCGCTACCGCCTGGCTGCCCTGCTCACAGTGGGCACCTACGCTGCCGCTGCGCTGCTGACCCTGGGGCTGCGTGAGCCGGAAAGAAGGCATGAGGCCGAGGCCCGGCAGCGGCTGAGCCTGAAGGAGGCCCTGCGGGGTACATGGTCGGTGGCCCCCCTGTTGCTGGCTTTCTGCCTGGTGCAGGAGACGGCTCAGATGATTACCGTCTTTCTGGGGCAGGAGCAGTTTCTGCGGGCTGGGATTCCCCAGGGGTGGTTCGGACTGCTCCAGGCGGCCGTCACACTGGCCGGCCTGACGGCTGGGTTGTCCCACCGGTTTACCAAACGCCTGGGTACCCGCCGGGGCGGAATGACTCTGATGGCGGCCGGAAGCGGGGCCTGCCTGCTGCTGGCGGCGGTTCCATCCCCACTGCCCGCTGCGGCGGGGGTTGTCCTGCTGCGGGGCATACAGAGCCTGCTCCTTCCCCTTTCCCAGTCCATCCAGAATGAGCGGGCCGCTCCGATGGGGCGGGCGGCCCAGCTCTCCTGCAATGCCATGCTGCTGGATCTGGGCGGTCTGTGCCTCTATCCCGCCTTCGGTGCGCTGGCCGATCAAGGGGTGGCGCATGCTATGCTGCTGGGGACGCTGTGCTGCGGCATAGGGGCTGTGCTGTTTGGATGGGGAATGAACCGCCCCGGCCGGCCGCCGGTCAGCCGATAAGGGAAAAACAAAAAGGAGCGCCGCCCACTGGGCGGCGCTCCTTTTGCATTTATTCCTTTGGGGGTTCCTCCGAAGCGGGGGGCTCCGCGGGGGCCTTGTCCAGAGAGACAGGACCGGCAGAAGGCTGCTCCGGGGCGGCGGGAGTCTCGTGGGTGTCTACATACTGATAGGGGTCCACCTGATTGGGGTCCCGCCCTTCCAGGATGGCCACCATCTCGGCGCCGGTGATGGTTTCCTTCTCCAACAGGTAGGCCACCACTTTGTCCATGTCGTCCCGGTTTTCCCGGATGACCTCCACGGCCTTCTCATAGCACTGGGTGAGCAGCTGCTTCACCGCCTCATCCACAGCGGCGGCGGTGTCCTGGGCGCAGTCCATACCGTAGCCGCCCTCCAGGTACTGGTTGCGGCGGGAGGCCAGGGCCATCATGCCGAACTGGTCGCTCATGCCGTAGAGCACCACCATGCTCCGGGCCACGCTGGTGGCGTCCTGGATGTCCTGAGCTGCGCCGTTGGTCATGGTGTTCAGCACTACTTCCTCCGCGGCACGACCGCCCATGGACACGCAGATCTTGGCCAGCAGCTCGTCCTTGGTGCGCAGGTCGGTCTTGTCCTCCTCGGGCATCAGCAGGGTGTAGCCCAGAGAGCCCTGGGTGTGAGGAACAATGGTGATCTTCTGCACCGGCTCGGTGTTTTTCTGCTTGTAGGCCACCATGGCGTGGCCCACCTCATGGTAGGCCACCAGCTTTTTCTCAAACTCGGTGAGTACGCTGCCCTTCTTCTCCGAGCCGGCGATGACCAGCTCGAAGGAGACCAGCAGGTCCTCCTGATTGACTGCCTTGCGGCCCATGCGGACAGCGCGCAGGGCGGCCTCGTTGACCAGGTTGGCCAGGTCCGCGCCCACGGTGCCGGCAGTGGCGATGGCGATTTTTTTCAGGTCCACGTCCTCCGCCAGGCGGATGTTGCGGGTATGCACCTGCAGGGTGGCCAAACGGCCGGCCAGATTGGGCCGGTCCACGATGATGCGCCGGTCAAACCGGCCGGGCCGCAGCAGAGCCTGGTCCAGTACCTCAGGCCGGTTGGTGGCGGCCAGCAGGATGACGCCCTTGGTGGGGTCAAAGCCGTCCATTTCGGCCAGCAGCTGGTTGAGGGTCTGCTCACGCTCATCGTTGCCGCCCATGCGGTTGTCACGGGATTTGCCGATGGTGTCGATCTCGTCGATGAATACGATACAGGGGGCCATCTTATTGGCTTCCTTAAACAGGTCACGGACACGGGCCGCGCCCATGCCTACAAACATCTCCACAAAGTCAGAGCCGGAGATGGAGAAGAAGGGCACGTTAGCTTCACCGGCCACGGCCTTGGCCAACAGAGTCTTACCGGTGCCGGGCGGGCCCACCAGCAGCGCGCCCTTGGGAAGCTTTGCGCCGATTTCCGTGTATTTCTGGGGATTGTGGAGGAAGTCAATGATCTCCACCAGGGACTCCTTGGCTTCATCCTGACCGGCCACATCTTTAAAGGTTACGCCGGTCTTTTTCTCCACATAGACCTTGGCGTTGGACTTACCCAGGTTGCCCAGGCCGCCCCCCATCTTGCCCGCCATGCCGCGGAACAGGAAGGAGAAGAGTACCACCATGATGACCATGGGCAGAACCCAGGTGATGAGCAGGGAGATGATGGGATTGAGCTGTTCCTGATACTTGGGACCGTACTGGGTGACCCCATGCTCTTCCAGCAGGGTAATAAGCTGGGGGATATCTGAGGTGAGGGGCGCGCAGTAATAGGTCACGGCCTGCTCCCCGTTGAGATCCTCCAGAGGAGGCAGCCCCAGCGTGCTCTGGGGAGCGGAAGCCTGGGGCTCGGCGGTGGTCTGAGACTGGGTGGTGCTCTCGCTGTCCAGGGTAGCACCGTCCTTCAGGGTGATGGTGTATTTGCTGCTGTCCATCACCACGGACTCTACCTTGTCCTCCTCGACCAGCTGCCGGAACTGGCCGTAGGTGATCTCCACCGAATTGGCCCGTTGGGCCATGGAAGTGGCGTAGTTAAACAAAATCACAAGGATCAGCGCCCAAAGGACGATGGAGATCATGGCGGTGATATTGCGTTTGTTGTTGCCCCCGCCACGGCCGCGGTTGTTCTGGTTATCTGAATTCAAGAAAAGTTCCTCCTTGGTGCGAAACATTCAAAAGTCACAGCAATATAGTAGTTATAGCACAAGGAGGGGGAAAAAACAAGGAAAGGACTGGCGAAACCTGTAAACTTTCTATGAAAAGCCAAGCCCGGGCAGGGCCTTCTTTTTGCGGAAAAAACCACAGATTTGGCTTTTTCCCAGCTTCATCTTGTGGTATACTGAAAAGCACGAATGTGAAAGGCAGGACAGAGCATGAAGCAACGCAGACCGGCCCCCGATGCGGAGGCCGACGGCATCATCGAGGGCCGCAATGCCGTAACCGAGGCCCTGCGGGCAGGCACGCCCATTGACAAAATCTACCTCGCCCGGGGCGAGACGGACGCCGCCCTGGGGCATATCGCCTCTACCGCGCGCTCGGCCGGCGTTGTAGTGGTAGAGTGTGACCGGCGCAAGCTGGACAACATGAGCCGCACGCACGCCCACCAGGGAGTCATTGCCCTGGCTGCTGTGCGGGAGTATGCCAGCGTGGAGGATATTCTGGACGCCGCCCGGGAGAAGGGAGAGCCGCCTCTGATCGTGGTGTGTGATGAGCTCAGCGATCCCCATAACCTGGGCGCGGTGATCCGTACCGCTGAGTGCGCCGGGGCCCACGGCGTGATTATTCCCAAGCGGCGTTCAGCCGGTCTGACGGCGGTGGTGGCCAAGACCTCAGCAGGAGCGGTGAGCCATGTGCCGGTAGCCCGGGTGGCCAACCTGCCTGCCCTGCTCAAGCAGCTGAAGGACGAGGGCGTGTGGGTGTTTGGTACTGCGGCCGATGGAGACCGGCTGCTGTATGATGCGGACCTGAAGGGCCCTGCTGCCATTGTCATCGGCAGTGAAGGCAATGGTATGGGACGGCTTGTGGCTGAGACCTGCGATTTCAAGGTCCGTATCCCCATGAAGGGGAAACTCAATTCCCTCAACGCCTCCGCAGCGGCAGCCATCCTCCTCTACGAGGCGGTGCGCCAGCGGCTGGGGTGAGATAAGATACGCGCTGACAGGTGAGAAGATCATGGCAAAGGACCGGGACGACGAACTGAATAAGCCTACGTCCGAAGAGGAGAGCTTCTCCCTGGAGGAGATCCTGGCGGAATTCGGCGGCGGCACGGCCAAAAAGTCGTGGAAGGAAGATACGATTCCCTTCCCGGTGGTGCCCCGGGAGGGAAAACGCTCCACCGGGACCCGACCGGGGAAGGTCGTATCCTTCCCCGGCGGGCAGCCCGCGCCGGCACCGCCCCAGCGGGAGCCGGAACCGGAGCCGGAGCAGCAGCGGGAGCCGGAGCCAGAACCGCAGCCGGTGGACGAGGACAAGGTGGTGGAGTTCCCGGGAGAAGAGGGACCGGCTACCGACAATCCGCTGGCGGAAAAGCTCAACCGACTGATCCGCCGGGCAGACGACTATGCCGGGCAGATGTTTGAGGAAGAGGGGCGGGAGAACGACGAGGACGTTCGCCGTGCCGAGGAATTTATCCCGGGAACCGACGAGGAGGAGCCGCCGGCCGATCGGCGGGAGCGCAAGCGCCGCCGCCAGCCGCCGCCGGCCCCCGATCTGCCGCCGGCCGATCTGGCCAAACGGTACGGGAAAGGACTCAAGTCCCTCCGTCTGCGCACCACGCTGGTATTTCTGCTGTTTTTGCCGGCGCTCTATTTGACGCTGGACCTCTTCCCCTACCCGCCCCAGCTGACCCCTCAGCTGCAGGTGCTGGCCCTGGCAGGGATACAGGGTGCGGCTATGCTGCTGGGGCTGGACGTACTGTTCCGGGGATTGTTCCGGTTGCTGCGGCTGGAGATGGGGATGGATACCCTGCTGGTTTTTGCCTGTGCGGCGACTCTGGCCGACGCGCTGACGATGTACCGCCTGGATCCCAGGGACGGCCAGATGCCCTACTGCGCGGCGGCGGTGCTGGGGATCTTTCTGCTGATGCTGGGCACCGGGCGCAAGCGGCGTGGCCAGCGATTGGCCTGCCGTACGGCGGCCTCTGCGTCGGAGCCCTATCTGGTCACGCTGGATGAGGGAAAATGGAACGGCTGGGATACCTACTGCAAGTGGTCGGGTACGCCGGCGGGCTTTGGCCGGCAGATGCAGGCCACGGATGGAGCCGAGCGGATCTTTTTCCGTATCTGTCCGCTGCTGTTTGTGGCCTGCCTGCTGCTGAGCATTGTTGCCTCCGTGGGCTGCCAGGCGCCGGAACGACTGCTCTGGTGCCTGTCGGCGATGCTGACCGCCTGTACCAGCTTGTCCGGAGCGCTGTGTTATGGCCTGCCCTGGCTGAGTCTGACACGCCGGCTGAGCCAGCTGGGCTCGGCCATTGCCGGGTGGGATGGAGTCACTGCCACAGGGGGCAGCGGCATCCTGCTCAATGACACCGATTTCTTTCCCCCAGGCTGTGTCTCCCTCAACGGAATTAAGGTATTCGGGGATTTTCCGGTGGATAAGGTGGTATCCAATACCGCCACCCTGATTCGGGACTCGGGCAGCGGCCTGGAAAAGATTTTCCATGACCTGCTCCGTTCTCAGGGGTGCGTATACCGGCGCAGCAGCGATTTCTGCTGCTATGAAGGCGGACTGTCTGCCGTCATCCGGGACCAGCAGGTGCTGGTGGGTTCAGCGGCCTTTATGCATCTGATGGAGGTCACCCTCCCTCAAGGACTCAATGTGAAAAACGCCGTGTTCTGTGCCATTGACGGCGAACTGGCCGGTATTTTTGCCCTCAACTACACCCTCCATGGTACGTTGGAGCCCTCGCTGAACAGCCTGATCCGCAACCGTATCGTCCCGGTGATGGCGACCCGGGATTTCAATCTCATCCCCGCCATGCTCCGGCAGCGTTTCAAACTGCCGGTGGACAAGATGGAGTTCCCGCCGGTGGAGCGGCGTATGGAGCTCTCCGGTCAGGAACAGGAACACAGCGATATCCTTACCGCCGTCCTCTGCCGGGAGGGTGTGGCGCCCTATGCCGAAGCAGTGGTAGGTGCTACCCGGCTGCGCCGGGCGGTGCGTCTGTCCGCTGTGCTGGCCAGCCTGGGAGCGGTGGCCGGGTTACTGCTGGCCTTTTACCTCACCTTTGTGGGTGCCTATGCCTCTCTCTCGGCGGCCAATTTGCTGATTTTTTTGGTCATGTGGCTGATCCCTACTCCACTGATCGCCGGAACTGTGAACAAATATTGAACAAAAGGCCCTTATCCAACCGGATAAGGGCCTTTTATTGTGAATAATGTGTAAATCCCGGGGTGGACGCATTGACTTTGGACACAGGAGCATCTATGATTACTTCGCATAAAAAATAATTGCGAACAGACAGGGAGGTCAACCATGAAAGAGGTCAAGAACAACGAGGTCAAGTCCTCACCGCCTAAAAAACCGCTGATCTTTTATTACATGCTGGCACTCATTGTGCTGATGCTCCTCAATGTATTCCTGTTCCCTTCCATGTTGGAGCGGCAGGTGCTGGAGGTGCCCTACAGCCAGTTTTTGACCATGGTGGACGGCGGACAGGTGGAACAGGTGGCCCTGGATGAGACCGACCGGGAGATCGTCTTTATTGCCCGGGACGAGAATGGAAAGCAGGGCTATTACAAAACCGGTGTCTGGCCTGATGACGGTCAACGGCTGCTGGAGCAGCTCAGCAGTCATGAGGAGATCGTCTTTACCGCTGAGATTCCCACCCAGGCCAACCCGATTCTCTCCTTCCTGGTGAGTTGGATCGTGCCCATCTTCATCTTCATTCTGATCGGCGAACTGCTCTCCCGCTGGATGGCCAAGAAAATGGGCGGCGGCTTGCCTGGTATGGGCAACGCCATGACCTTCGGTAAGGCAAATGCCAAAATCTATGTGGAAGAGGCCTCCACCGGCGTATCCTTTGCCGATGTGGCTGGTCAGGATGAGGCCAAGGAATCGCTGATGGAGGTAGTGGATTTTCTCCACGACCCGGAAAAATATGCTTCGATTGGCGCCAAGCTGCCTAAGGGCGTATTGCTGGTGGGCCCTCCCGGTACCGGCAAGACCTTGCTGGCCAAGGCCGTGGCCGGCGAGGCCAAGGTACCCTTTTTCTCCATCTCCGGCTCGGAGTTTGTGGAGATGTTTGTGGGCATGGGTGCGGCCAAGGTACGGGACCTGTTCAAGCAGGCGGGAGAAAAGGCCCCCTGCATTGTGTTTATCGATGAGATCGACGCCATCGGCAAAAAACGGGATACCGGCGGCTACGGCGGCAACGACGAGCGGGAGCAGACCCTCAACCAGCTGCTGGCGGAGATGGATGGTTTTGATTCCAGCAAGGGCGTGGTGCTGTTGGCAGCCACCAACCGGCCGGAGTCCCTGGACCCCGCCCTTATGCGGCCCGGCCGGTTTGACCGGCGGGTACCCGTGGAGCTGCCCGATCTGGAAGGCCGTATTGCTATCCTGAAGGTCCACGGAAAAGACGTGCACATCGACGGCGATGTGGACTGGTCCGCCATTGCCCGGGCAACTGCCGGAGCTTCGGGTGCCGAGCTGGCCAACATCATCAACGAGGGCGCCCTGCGGGCGGTGCGGCAGGGCCGTAAGACGGTGACCCAGGCCGACCTGGAGGAGAGCGTGGAGACCGTCATTGCCGGTGCCCAGCGGAAGAACGCCGTCATCTCTCCCCAGGAGAAGAAGCTGGTGGCCTATCATGAGGTGGGCCATGCCCTGGTGGCCGCGCTCCAGTCCCACTCTGCCCCGGTGACCAAGATCACCATTGTGCCCCGTACCTCCGGGGCTCTGGGCTACACCATGCAGGTGGACGAGGGGGAGAAACGGCTGATGAGCCGTACGGAGCTCACCAACAAGATCGCGACCTTCACCGGTGGCCGGGCTGCCGAAGAACTGGTCTTTGGCGCGGAGAATGTGACCACCGGTGCCTCCAACGACATTGAACAGGCCACCAAACTGGCCCGGGCCATGATCACCCGCTACGGCATGACAGACCAGTTTGACATGGTGGCCCTGGAGACGGTACAGAACCAGTACCTGGGGGGCGACGCATCTCTGACCTGTTCGGCGGAGACCGCCGCAGAGATCGACCGCCAGGTGGTGGATACGGTAAAGGCCGCCCACCAGAAGGCCCTGTCCATCCTGCGGGAAAACTCCGGTAAGCTCCAGGAACTGGCGGAGTACTTGCTGGAGAAGGAGACCATTACCGGCGAGGAGTTTATGGAGATCCTGAAGCGGTAACGTATAGAAAACCCCCGGGACCGAGCGGTCCCGGGGGCTTTTTACATGTAGGAGAAGAAAATTTAGCCCTGGGCCTCCACAAAGCTGTGGAAAGCGGCCTCTCCGGCATCGGCGTCTTCGGCGATGAGGAAGAGGAACCAATCCCCCTCCACCACAACTCGGGCATCCTGCACCTTGGGCAGGTTCTGGGACAGGTACCAGGAGAAGGTGTCCTCCTGCTGCTGGCGATAGGCTTCCACGGCGGTCTTGACGGCCTCCACATCGGCCCCCTCAGCCAGCTTGCCCAGGATCAGGGTGTCGGGGTTGGTGATCATGGGGAAGAAGGCGATCACCTGCTCAAAGGCATCGGCGGGGATCTGGTAGGTCTCAGCCAGCTGCTGGCCATCCATGCGCATGCCGTAACCCATGCCGGCCGCGTCCATGATGGAATAGGCGGCCTTCACCATGGGGTCATTGTTGGGGGTGGTGATGGTCACGGCCTCAGAGCCGTCGGTGGTGGGATCGGCCCACTCTACGGTGTACCCGTCCAGCAGGGAGAGCACGCTGGCGGAGACAAAGGTGACCCCGTCGACCACTTCGGCCTGGGATTTGACGGACTCCTCCCCTACCCAGATGCTGTTGTCGGCAAACTTCACGGTGATGAGGTTGTCCCCGAAATAGAACCAGCTCTCATTGTTCTCCTGGTCCCAATAGGCGCTGCCGTGGTCGGCCTCCGCCACCAGGCGCAGGGGGATGAGAGAGTCGGAGGAGGCGGGGATGCCGGCGGTATTCAAGGTCTCGCCGTTAAGGGTAATGGTGGTGGAGTAGGCGTTGGGGTTGGCGGAAATGAGCAGGCCCTCCGTGGCGCAGGCAGGGAGGGTCATGGCACCCGCCAGGGCCAGGGTGAGGGCAAACGTGCCGAGTTTCTTCATGTGGATTCTCCTTTGCAATTTGATCAGTCGGGAGAATAGACGGCAGGGATGGGAAAAAGTTCCCGTCTGCCCCAAAAAAGTTATTTGCATACCGGGGCAAAGCGTCCCCGTACCAGTGCGCACAGCGCCCCAGGGGCCACCTCTACCTGGGCGCCGATCTTGCCGGCGCTTACCGTAATGGTGTCCAGGGTCTCTTCGCTCTGGTCAAATACGGTGGGGAACTGCTTTTTCATTCCCACCGGGGAGCAGCCTCCGTGGACGTAGCCGGTGAGGGGGAGCAGCTGGGCCTGGCGGATCATCTCAATGGACTTTTCCCCCACCGCCCGGGCGGCGGCCTTCAGGTCCAATTCCCGAAGTACCGGGATCACAAAGACGTAATATTTCTTGCTGGCTCCCTGAGTGACCAGGGTCTTGCACACGGACGCCGGATCTTTCCCGATGAGGGCGGCCACACTGGCACCATCCACTGCCCCATCGGGGTGTGCATAGTGGTGGGGAGTATAGGGCACCTTTTTTTGGTCCAGTACCCGCATGACATTGGTCTTTTCCTCGGACATGGTTGCATCGCTCCCGTGATCTGGTATAAGATAGAATTATATTACTACAAATGAGGAGACGATGCAAATGCTGAATACACAGGGCTGCAAGCCCTTTTTGATGGAGACCGCCCGGACCCTGCTTACCACCGACAGCCCCAGCGGTTTTACTGCCCGGGTGGTGGAGACGGCCGAGGGGATCGTGCAGGGACTGGGATATGCCACCCGGCGTACCAACAAGGGCAACCTCATCGTGTCGGTGCCCGGCCGGGAGCCTGGAAAGACCGTTGGCCTGTGCGCCCACATCGACACCCTGGGGCTTATGGTGCGCTCCATCACTGCCGATGGCATGCTCATGATCACCAAGGTGGGCGGGCCCATCCTGCCCACTCTGGACGGGGAGTATTGCCGCATCTACACCCGGGACGGTCGGGTGTACACCGGCACCGTTCTCTCCCTCTCCCCTGCTGTCCACGTCCACGATGACGCCGCGACCCGGGCCCGGGATGAAAAGAATATGGCCGTGCGTATCGACGAGGTGGTGCACGATAAGCAGGATGTGGAGGCCCTTGGCATCGCCCCCGGGGACTTTGTGTGTTACGATCCCAAGACTGTGGTCACCGACAGCGGCTTTTTGAAGTCCCGCTTCATCGATGACAAGGGCAGCGCCGCCTGCCTGCTTACCCTGCTCCACCTGATGGCCCAGCAGGGCCTGCGCCCCCGGTATGACACCCAGGTGTGCTTTACCGTCCATGAGGAGGTGGGGCACGGCGGGGCCACCCTGCCCGTGGTGGACGAACTGCTGGCGGTGGATATGGGGTGCATCGGCGAGGATCTCAGCTGCACGGAGTACCAGGTGTCCATCTGTGCCAAGGACAACAACGGCCCCTATGACTATGAGATGGTGACCCGCCTGGTGGAACTGGCCCGTGCCAACGGGGTGAACTACGCGGTGGACATCTATCCCCACTACGGCTCCGATGTGGCGGCGGCCTGGCGTACCGGCATGGATGCCCGGGGCGCCCTCATTGGACCTGGAGTGCATGCCTCCCATGGCATGGAGCGGACCCATTTTGACGGGCTGAAAGCCACCATTGATCTGGCAGGCCTGTATCTGGAGCTGGCCTGAGGGAAAGAGGGTCCGCTCCAGACCCCGCCGGGTGGCGGGGAGCCCGGCGGAATTCACTTCTGCCGGGTGATACATGAAAAAGTATGGGGTCCCCGCAGGAGCCATGCTCCCGCGGGGGGCGGACCCATTTTGACGGTTTGAAAGCCACCATTGATCGGACGGGCCTGTATCTGGAACTGCCCGAAAGCGGTCCGGCCCTTGTCACAAGGGCTGAAATTTGGTATAATAAAGGGTAATTTTGAGCAAGGGAGGGCAGAGTACGCCCATGAAATATAAACAATGGAACCGGGCGGCCTGCGATCCCGGAGCCCGAAGGGCCATGGAGGCGGCGGGGGTGCCGCCGCTGGCGGCCATTACCCTGTGCGCCCGTGGGCTGGATACACCGGAAAAGGCCCGGGCCTTTTTGGCCTCGGGGCGGGAGCTGCTCCACAATCCGCTGCTGCTCCGGGATATGGACCGGGCGGTGGAGCGGGTGCGCCGGGCCCTGGACGGCGGGGAGACCATCGCCGTTTATGGCGACTATGATGTGGACGGTATTACATCCACCTGCCTGCTCACGGATTTTCTGCGTAAGGAAGGGGGACAGGTGGTCCCCTACATTCCCGACCGGATGGAGGAGGGCTACGGCCTTAACCGGGAAGCGGTGGATACCCTTCACCGGCAAGGGGTGAGTCTCATTGTCACGGTGGACTGCGGTATTACCGCTGTAGAGGAGACGGCCTATGCCGGAACCTTGGGGGTGGACGTGGTGATCACAGACCACCACGAGTGCAAGGCCGATCTGCCGGAAGCGGTGGCGGTGGTGGACCCCAGGCGGGCCGACTGCCCCTATCCCTTCAAGTGCCTGGCGGGAGTGGGCGTGGCGCTGAAGCTGGCGTTGGCCTTGGGAGGTCAGGCGCGGTGGGATGAGCTTCTGGACCGGTACGCCGACCTGGCGGCCATCGGCACAGTGGCCGATGTAATGAGCCTGACGGGAGAAAACCGGACCATTGTGCGTGTAGGTCTCAAAGCGTTGCGGCACACGGTACGACCTGGACTTAAGGCCCTGCTCCATGAGGCGGGACTGGATGAAAAACCACTGACTTCGGTGGCGGTGGGGTATACCCTGGCGCCCCGCATCAACGCCTCCGGCCGGATGGGCTGTGCTCCGCTGGCGGCCGAACTGCTGCTCACTTCCGACCCCGTCCGGGGGGAGGAACTGGCCCGCGCTCTGTGCGAACTCAACCGGGAACGGCAGGCCATTGAAGCGGAGATCTACACCGAATGCCTGAGTATGGCCGATTCCCTGCCCCCTGAGCGGCGCAGTGCCCTGGTCCTGGCCGGGGAGCACTGGCACCAGGGCGTGGTGGGGATCGTAGCCTCACGTCTGGCCGAGAAATATTCCTGCCCCACGTTTATGATCTGTCTGCAGGACGGCCACGGCAAAGGGTCCTGCCGGTCCTTCGCGGGGTTTAATCTGTTTGCCGCGCTGGAGCACTGTGCTCCCCTGCTGGAGGGCTTCGGCGGACATGAGCTGGCTGCCGGCTTTACCATTGCCGCTGAGCACATCCCAGCCTTTGCCCGGGCCATGAACGACTATGTGCGAGAGTGTACCGGCGGTGCGGAGATGGTCTCGACGCTGGACATCGACAGCGAGCTGGACGACCCTGGGGAGCTCACCCTGGAGGGGGTAGAGGGCCTGGAGCTGCTGGAACCCTATGGTTCGGGCAATCCCAAGCCGGTGTTTTCCCTGTCTGGATGTGTGGTCACCGCCCTGAGCGAGGTAGGGGGCGGCCGGCATCTGAAGCTGAAGCTGAATGTAGCCGGAAGGATGCTGGATGCCATTTTCTTTTCTGCCAGTGCGGCAGAGGCGGAGGTGGCCGTGGGAGACCGGGTGGATGTGGCATTTACCCCACAGATCAACGAATATCGGGGCTGGCGCACCGTACAGCTGCAGGTATGTGATCTGCGCCCCGCTCTTACCAGGGCCCAGGCTGAGCGGGCTCTGTATGAAAAGTTCCATCGTGGTGAGGATCTGACCCGGCGGGAGGCCGAGGCCTTGCTTCCCAGCCGGGAGGAATTTGTCGTGCTCTGGCGCTATCTGAAGGGCCACGCCGGGCCTGCTCCACTGGAAGAGACTGCCCATCGCCTGGCCCGCAACATTGCCCGTTCTGCGGGGAAACGGGAGACCGTTATGCGTACGCTGGTGTGTCTGGAGGTATTTGACGAGCGGGGGCTCATCCGCCTGGAACACACCACCGATCACTTGCATATCGCCCTGCGGACGGTAGAGGGCAAGGTCGATCTGGAGGAATCCTGTATTATGCGCAAGCTCCGGGGCATGATGATGCCAAAGGATCAAACTGACTGAATTCACGGGAGGTGCCCGCTATGGACCCCATCCTGGAGCGCTATCAGGCGCTGGAGGAGAAAATCAAAACCTATAACCCGGCGCTGGACACCCAGCGCCTGTTCAAAGCGTTTACCTATGCCGACAATGCACACGCCGGTCAGCTGCGTAAGGACGGCTCTCCCTATATTACCCACCCGCTGGCGGTGGCCGAGATCGTGGCAGAGCTGGAGCTGGATACCGACTCCATCATTGCCGCGCTGCTTCACGACTGTATTGAGGATACCGGCTCCACCCATGAGGAAATTGCCAAGCTCTTCGGCACCACGGTGGCGGATCTGGTGGAGGGCGTTACCAAGCTGACGCGGGTGCAGTATACCTCCAAAGAAGAGGAACAGATGGAGAACCTGCGCAAGATGCTCATGGCGATGGCCAAGGACATCCGGGTGATCCTCATCAAGATCTGCGACCGGCTGCATAATATGCGTACCATGGAGTACCAGTCTGCCCGCAAACAGAAGGAAAAGGCCCTGGAGACCATGGAGATCTATGCCCCTATCGCTCATCGGTTGGGCATGCAGCGCATCAAGTGGGAGCTGGAGGACACCTCCCTGCAATACCTGGATCCGGTGGGATATCGGGAGATCGCAGATGAGCTGGCTGCCCGTTCCTCTGCTCATGAGGAATTTCTGGCCGGCATCCAGAAGCGCATTCAGGAGCGGTTGGACGAAGAGGGTGTACACTGTACTATCTACGGCCGGGTGAAGCACATCTACTCGATCTACCGCAAGATGTACACCCAGAACAAGACGATGGACGAGATTTTTGATCTCTACGCCTTCCGGGTCATTGTGGACGATGTGCCCGAGTGCTACAATGTGCTGGGTGTGATCCACGATCTGTTCAACCCTGTGCTGGGCCGGTTCAAGGACTATATCTCCACGCCCAAGCCCAACGGCTATCAGTCGCTGCACACCACGGTTATCGGGCGGGAAGGCATTCCCTTTGAGGTGCAGATCCGCACCTGGGATATGCACCATACCGCTGAATACGGCATCGCGGCCCACTGGAAGTATAAGCAGGGCATGGCCAACGCCAAGCTGGGTACGGAAGAAGCGTTTGAATGGGTGCGCAAGCTGCTGGAGAGCCAGCAGGATGTGGACGCAGAGGAATTTGTCCGCACCATGCGGGTGGATCTGTTCTCCGACGAGGTGTTCGTGTTTACTCCCCGGGGCGACGTTATCAACCTGCCTGCCGGGGCCACGCCCATCGATTTTGCCTACAACATCCACTCCGCTGTGGGTAACCATATGACGGGAGCCAAGGTCAACGGGCGTATGGTACCCTTTGATACCCAGTTGAAAAACGGCGACATCGTGGAGGTCATCACCTCCAAGTCGGCCCACGGCCCCAGCCGGGACTGGATGAAGATCTGCAAATCCAACGAGGCCCGCAACAAGATTCGCCAGTGGTTCAAGAAAGAGCGCCGGGAGGAGAACATTGCCACCGGCCGGGCTTCCTTTGAGTCGGAGCTTAAGCACGTGGGATTGTCTTTGGCGGCCATTACCGCAGAGGATGTGCTGCCGTTTATCCTGAAGAAGGTGCGTTTCGGCACACTGGATGAGCTGTACGCCGCCATTGGCTACGGGGGCATGTCCTCCCAAAAGGCGGTGGTGCGCATCAAGGATGAGATGACCCGCCTGGATCGGCTCCACGCGGAGCAGGCCGCAGAAAAGGCTGCGGCGGCTGCCGCTACCGAGGCGGTTTATCCCTCCACCAACAACCCGCCTCCCGTGGCGGTGAAGGTGGGCAAACGGGACCAGTCGGGCATCATCGTGGAGGGCATCGACAACTGCCTGGTGAAGTTTGCCAAGTGCTGCACCCCGGTGCCCGGGGACCCGGTGGTGGGCTTCATCACCCGGGGCTTCGGTGTGTCGGTCCACCGCTGCGACTGTCCCAACGCCGACCCCGCCCGCCGCAAGCCAGAGGAGGCGGGGCGGTGGATCAAGGTCTCCTGGGCCGAGGGCGAGATGGCCTGCTATCAGACCAGTCTGGAAATCTCGGCCAAGGACCGGGATGGGCTGACTTTGGATGTGGCCATGGCGCTCTCCGCGGCCAAGGTCAAGACGACCAGCCTGTCCGCCCGCTCCATGCCGGACGGATATGCCACGGTGAACATCGTGCTGGAGGTCAAAAACCAGACCGAGCTGACCGGGGTCATCAACCGCCTGGGACAGATCCAGGGGGTCTACCAGGTCAAGCGCGCCACGGGCTGAGCCCGCCGCCTGTTTTGGGCTAAGGAGAATGGAATATGACTACAATAGAGATTAAGCGGGAGGACGAGCGGCTCAGCCGTCTGCTCTCCGAGTGTTTTTCCGGCGGCGAGCGGCTGCGCCGGGAACTGCGTCTGACCCGGAGCCAGGCCGAGCGCCTAGCTGCCGCTTTCCACGCCGCAGTGCGGCCGATGGGCGGGGATTGGTATGAAATCAGCTTTCAGGGGGCGTACCGTTATTATGACAACTGAGTTTGTGCCCGTACTGCTGGGCTCTGACATTAACGCATACAGCATGGCCCGGGCCTTTCATGAGGCCTATGGCATCAAAAGCATTGTTTACGGCATGTATCCGGCCAGCGTCTGTGCCGGCAGCAAGATCATCGACTACCGGGTGCGGGAGCATAACGACCGGGTGGACAAGGTGCTGGAGAACGTCACCGAGGTGGCCCGGGAGTATCCCAACAAGAAGATCCTGGTGCTGGGCTGCGGAGACAATTACCTCAACGCCATCTCTGCCAACCTGCCCAACTATCCCGCCAACGTGGTGGCCCCCTATGTGGAGCTGTCCATGTTGGAAAAACTGATCCACAAGGAGAAGTTTTACGAGCTGTGTGACCAGTACGGAATTGATCACCCTGCCACCGTGGTGTATCACAAAGGGATGGGCCACGACTTTACCCTCCCCTTCGACGGTCCCTTCGTGGTCAAACCCGCCGAGTCGGATACCTATTGGAAACACCCCTTTCCCACGCAGAAGAAGGCTTATGTCCTCCAGACCCGGGAAGAGGTGGACACCGTCATCGACCAGATCTATGAGGCGGGGTATGAGGACTCCCTGATTCTGCAGGACTTTATCCCCGGAGATGACAGCTACATGCGGGTGGTGACCAACTACTCCGGTGCCGACGGCAAGGTGCGGCTGATGTGTGTGGGCCATGTCCTGCTGGAGGAGCACACCGGCCACGCCATCGGCAACCACGCCGTCATCATCACCGAGCCCGAGCCTGAGCTGTGCGGAAAGCTGAAGGGGTTCCTGGAAGCCATCCACTTCACCGGATTTTCCAACTTCGATATCAAGTATGACCAGCGGGACGGTAAGTTCAAAGCCTTTGAGATCAACTGCCGCCAGGGCCGCAGCAACTACTATGTCACCGGCGCGGGCTACAACCTGGCCAAATATCTGGTGGAAGACCGGATCCAGGGCAAGGACTGCCCTCTCACCATCACCCAGAACCGCCACCTCTGGCGGGTCATCCCCAAGAAAGTGGCCTATGATTATGTAAATCCCCAATACCACCAGGAGATGCGTGCGCTGGAGCAGGCGGGCGCGGTGGTCAACCCGCTGTTTTACGCCAAGGACAACGGCCTGATCCACAAGCTGCGCATCCTCCGGGGGCAGCAGCGCTACGTAGGCTGGTATGCCTCCTGTATGGAAAAGGTGAGATAATGGAACAGCGCCTTGGTATTCTGGGCGGTATGGGACCCCAGGCCACCCAGGTCTTTTATCAGCGTATTCTGGACAAGACAGAGGCCTCCTGCGACCAGGAACACCTGCCCACGCTGATCTGGAGCGACACCAGCATGCCCGACCGCACCACCGCCATTTTGGGCGGGGACGCGGAGGGGTGCTACCGGCGGCTGTTGGCCGATGCCAGGCTGCTGGAGGGCGGGGGCTGCACCGTACTGGCTATCCCCTGCAATACCTCGCACTATTTTGCCGACCGGCTTCAGGCCGAGCTGACGGTGCCTCTCATCCATATGCCCCGGGAAACGGTGGCTGTTCTGGCCGCCCAGGGCCGGCGGAAGGTGGGCATCCTGGCCACCGACGGCACAGTACAGACCGGGGTATACCAGACCGAGTGCGCCGCCCGGGAACTGATCGGTCTGACCCCGCCCCCTGAGGTACAGCGGGTAGTGATGAGTATCATTTATGACGAGATCAAGCGTGGCGAAAAGGGCTCCCGTGAGAAATTTGCCCTCATCGACCACTGGCTGCGCCAGTCAGGCTGCGATGCGGCCATCCTGGCCTGCACGGAGCTGTCGGTGTACCGGACCTATCACGGCCTGCCCGATTATTATCTGGACGCCATGGACGTATTGGCCGAGCGGTGCATTACTGCCTGCGGTTACCGGCTGCGCATGGTGTGAGACGACATTTTGAAAAAACGGATGGTGTGCCATTATGATGAATCGGCCCCAACATTCCCTGGGAGATTATTATCAGCTGCTCATCCGTGCGGGGCTGCTTGCCGACCAGAGACCTCTGGCCGCCGACCTGACCCGACGGGTGGCTCTGGTGTCCTGCGACTCCAACCGGGTCATCCCCGAGACCCTGTTTGTATGCAAGGGCGCTAAATTTAAGGAAGAGTACCTCCGCTCCGCCATGGAGCAGGGAGCCTTTGCCTATGTGAGCCAGACGCCCTATCCCAATGTGCCCCTGCCCTGCATCCCGGTCACCGATATCCGGCGGGCCATGGGCCTGCTGGCCGATCTGGCCTACGGGCATCCATCCGGAGCACTGAAGATCACCGGCATCACCGGTACCAAAGGCAAAACCACCACGGCCTACTATATCAAGTCCATTCTGGATGCCTGGCTGACGGCTCAAAACCACCGGGAAAGCGCTCTGCTGTCCACCATCGTCACCGATGACGGGGTGGAGCGCCGCCCGGCCAAGCTCACCACCCCCGAGCCGCTGGATCTGCAGCGCCATCTCTCCAACGCCGCCGGGGTGGGGGCGGATTATCTCACCATGGAGGTGTCCAGCCAGGCCCTCAAGTACGGCCGGGTCATTGGGGTGGATCTGGCCTGCGCGGTGTTCCTCAACATTGGGGAGGACCACATTTCTCCCGTGGAGCACCCCGATCTGGAGGACTATCTGCGCTCCAAACTGCTTATTTTCCGCCAGGCGCAGGCGGCCTGCATTTCCATGGACTGCGACCACGCCGGGGAGGTGGCCGCCGCAGCCCAGGCCTGCGGGAAGGTGCTTACCTTCTCACGGAAAGATCCGTCGGCTGACGTTTATGCCCGGGACATCCGCAAGCAGGGGGACCGGCTGGTCTTTTGGGTGCGCACCCCCCGGTACGAGCGGGAGCTGGCAATTTCCACACCGGGGCTGTTCAATGTGGAAAACGCTCTGGCCGCCGCGGCGGTGGCCGAGGTGTATGATATCCCGGCCGACTATGTGGCCCAGGGGCTGGTGGAGGCCTTTGTTCCCGGCCGCATGGAGCACTATGCCAGCGCCGACGGGCAGATCTCAGTGATTGTAGACTACTCCCACAACGGTATGAGCCTGGAGAATGCCCTGCGCTCGGTGCGGGAGGAATACCCCGGCCGGGAGCTGACCGTGCTCTTCGGCTGTACCGGAGGTAAAGGCATCGATCGCCGGGAGGGCATGGGCAACGCTGCCGGAGCCCTGGCTGACCGGATCCTCCTCACGGAGGACGACCCCGGACCCGAAGAGGTGGAGGATATCTGCGCCGACATCGGCCGGTTTATCTCCGCCCACGGCAAATCCTACGAGGTAATACCCGACCGGGAGCGAGCGGTAGAGCAGGCCATTCTTCAGGCCCGGAGACCGGCGGTGGTGCTGCTGGCCGGCAAGGGGTGTGAAGTGGCACAGAAGCGGAAGAACGGACCCGAGCCCTGCCTTCCCGACGGGCAGCTGGCCCGCCGGACCCTGGAGCGATATGACGCACGCTGAGCTGGACCGGGCCTTTACTGCGGCCGGCGCGGCAGCCTGGGGCGGCGTGGTCTATGAGCGCTTGCTGCCCTGGTTATCCACCGCCGCCCGCTCTGATGTGGAAAACTTGTGCCGCCGTCCCCGTATGGTGCTGACGGCGGCCTTTCCCTATTACGCCGGAGACCGGCCGGGGAACCTGTCTCTCTACGCCCGGGGGGAGGATTATCACCGTGTAGTCACCCGGCGGTTGGATACGATTTGTGATCTGCTGCGGAAAGAATACCCTGAGGAGTCGTTTTTCCCTGCGGCGGATAACTCTCCCCTGCCGGAGCGGCAGGCGGCCTGGCTGTCCGGTATAGGGCTGCGGGGGGAGAATGGACTGCTGATCCTGCCGCCTTACGGCAGCTATGTCTTTCTGGGGACCATCCTCACCGGCGCGGCGCTGGAACTGCCGACGGCCCAGCCCGCCCCGCCCTGCATAGGCTGCGGGGCCTGCCGCCGGGCCTGCCCTACCGGGGCGCTGGGGCGGGACGGAGTAGCAGTGGAGCGCTGCCTGTCCGAGCTGACCCAGAAAAAGGGGGAGCTGACCTGTGCGCAGACCGACCAGCTGCGGAGCCACCCGCTTATCTGGGGATGCGACACCTGCCAGCGGGTCTGCCCCTATAACGCCGCCCCTGCCCCCTCTCCCCTGCCTGAGTTTTTCACCGGCCTGGTGGACCGGCTGGAGGGGGCCGACCTGGAGGGACTCACCAACCGGACTTTTCGTGAGAAATACGCCGACCGGGCCTTTGCCTGGCGAGGGCCGGCACCGCTGCGCCGCAACCTGGCGCTGAAGGAAGAATAAAACCGCCTTTTTCGTCCAAACTAAAGCAAAGTTTGGGAGAAAGGCGGTTTTTTATGCAGGTGTGTGAGCTGATGAACCCCAGTGTGGTCTCCATTGCGCCGGAGGAGTCGGCGGCCCTGGCGGCCCGGCTGTTGTCCCGGCACAACGTGGGAGCGCTGCCGGTGTGCGGCGGGGACGGCATTCTGCGGGGGATTGTTACCGACCGGGACATCGTGCTGCGCTGCGTGGCGGCGGAGGAGGCGCCGGAGTGTACTCCGGTGCGGCAGATCATGACCCGGGGATGCGCCTCAGTGGCTCCGGAGGACGATGTGCGGGAGGCCGCCCGGCTCATGGCCGTCCGGCAGGTGCGCCGGCTGCCGGTAGTGGAGGCTGGCCGGGTGGTGGGTATGGTCTCTCTGGGAGACCTGGCCAAAAGCCGGCGCTGGGACATGGAGGCGGGACTGGCACTGAGTGAGATCTCCGACCCGGTACGCAGACGGGACTAAAGCAGTAAAAGAGGCGGCCCTACAGGGCCGCCTCTTTTTGTTACTGTGCAAGGTGAAATACATGCTCGTCTGCCAGCTTGAGCAGTTCCAGCACACTGTTGTACTCCTGCTTGGGAGAGCCGTCCAGCCAGTCCACAAAGCCCTGCCAGGTGGTGTTGCGCCGGGTAATGACATAGAGCTGGAACGTACCCACTGTGCCCTTGGCAGCCTGTACGACCTCGGGGGACATACCGTCCTCTAAACAGTCGGCGGCAGGTACAGCAGCGGTCTGACGGGGGGCAAAGGAGCGGGTACGCTGAAAGGCCTGAGGGAAATTCTGCGCATCCAGTACCGCCTCCACCTGAAGCAGCATGCCGCCGAAGTCGGCAAAGGTGATGGGGGTGGTCAGCCGCTGACTAAAGACCCGGCCGGAAATACGCCCGTCCTCCACCTGGTCCACACAGACCCGCAGCGCGGCGGAATAGTGGTTGAATGCATTGCTCATTGCGGCGATCCCTCCTGTTATTGAATGGCGTCTAGACGCCGGCGCATCCAGTCGGTATTGATGCAGTAGTGCATGGCTTCCTCGGGAGCTACCCGACCGGCCTGCACCAGACGAAGAATGCTCTGGTCCATGGTAATCATCCCTTCAGCGGCGGACTGGGCGATCACATTGTCCAGCTGATGGGCCTTGGACTCCCGGATCATGTTGCGCACCGCGCTGTTGACCGTCATGACCTCAAAGGCGGGGGCCAGTCCACCCTGGAGGGTGGGCAGCAGCTGCTGGGAGACCACGCCCTCCAGGACCATGGCCAGCTGGGTGCGGATCTGTCCCTGCTGTTCGGACGGGAAGGAGTCCACGATGCGGTCAATGGTGCTGGCTGCACCGATGGTGTGCAGGGTGGAGATGACCAGGTGGCCGGTCTCAGCGGCGGTAACGGCCGCCCGGATGGTCTCCGCATCCCGCATTTCTCCCAGCAGAATGATATCGGGAGCTTCACGCAGAGAGGCCCGGAGGGCGGCGTCATAGGAAAGGGTGTCCGTAGACAGCTCCCGCTGGGTAACCACGCTCTGCTTGTGGTGGTGCAGGTACTCAATGGGGTCCTCAATGGTAATGATATGGGCGTTGCGGGTGGAATTCACCGCGTCCACGATACACGCCAGACTGGTGGTTTTGCCGCTGCCTGCCGGACCGGTGAAAAGGACCATGCCGCGGGTAAAGCGGGCAAACTGCATCACATTGTCGGGAATGCCCATGGCAGTCCGGTCGGGGAGCGTAAAGGATACCACGCGGATTACAAGTCCCAGAGAACCGCGCTGCTTGAGAGCATTGACCCGAAAGCGGGACAGGCCGGGCATAGCAAAGGAGAAATCATCATCTCCCGTTTCATGCAGCTTCGCGGAACTGCGCTCTCCGGCCAGGTGGTAGAGTTCCTCTGTCAGCGCGGCAGTGTCTGCCGGGAGCAGCCGTTCCCCCTCCCGCTGAATAAGGCCATGGACTTTATAAGCCACCGGCAGTCCGGCAATAAGCAAAATATCAGAGGCGGACTGTTCCACCGCTCGTGTAAGAATATCGGTCAAAACCATGACGCACGCCTTCTTTCTAGGATTGAGGAATGGAGCCGTCCCAGACCGGCAGATGTTCATCGATCTCAGGCTCTACGCTGACGGTTTGCCACTGCAGGACACGGACGGAACCGTCGTCCTGACGGACAAAGTGCACGGCCAGGTACTGCTGCTCCGTAATGGGAAGGGTGGTTTCCAGCTCCGCCTCATCGCCGTCGGCAAAGGCGGCATAGAGCCGGGCGGCCTCTGCATCGGCAGAATAGTAGGCCTGTACCGTGTCGGCATTGCGTTGAGACAACGCCAGATCAGCCCGGGCGGAGGCCAGAGTCAGCGCAGCAAACAGGGACAGAGCCAGCACCAGCAGCACCGTCAGAATGGAAATGACCCCGATACCAATGGGAGCGGGGCGGGATTCAGACTGATTCACGGTGCGGCCACCTCCTCTCCGATCGAAAGGGTATAGATGGGCTCTTCACGCGCTTCCAGCCCGTGGGACAGAGAATAGACGGACACCTGGGCGCCGTCCTCCGTGGAGGTGATCTCCACCTGATAATCGGCCAGGGTAGAACGGCTGGGGTCCGACGGATCCCCGGTGTCCGGCTGACCATTGGAAAAGTAGCAGTCATAGAGGGGGGCGCCGGAACGCCAGCGCTCAGCGGCATCCTGAGCGATGTAGACGGCCTCGGTGAGTTGGCGGCTCTCCTGGCTCATGCCCTTGGCGGTGAGCAGCAGGGCCACACACACCACTGCACACAGGGTAAACAGCACCAAATCCAGCACCAGCTCCAGCAGAAAGAGATTGGTTCGCTTCATGCTGCCGCCTCCTCTCCCCCGTCGGAGCGCAGAGCGACAGAGGCCGACCAGCGCTCACCGCCCGATTCCACGGTTAAATGGATCAGGCCATCCTGCGCATATGCCGTCATGCTGTCCAGAGGCAGTACAGCCACTCCGTCCCCCGGCGCAAAGTCCAGACCAGCTTCCGCATACAGTTCCCGCAGCTGACCATCGTAGCAGTAGAGCAGGGTGACATAGCCGTCCTCCTCCAGACGCAGCGCATCCACACCGTCAAAAGACGTAATGGATACGCAGTCTGCCGCGTCACTGCGACGCAGTTGGTTGACCAGATAGGACAAGGCGGTGCGCTGGATGTAGGTCTGATCCGAGGAGGAAGCCACACCGCGGTATACGCCGCTGGCCAGCAAAGTCAGTCCCATGGCCAGCAGAAAAAACAGTGCACACAGCACCAGCGTCAGAGCGGAGCGCAGCCCACGCCCGCTGTGGTGAAAGAACATAGGCCGCCTCCTTTCAGGAAATGGGAAGGACCGTGATATCCGGCATTAGGTTAGCGGCCACATACTGATAGGCCACAAAACAACGATCCTCGTCTACAGTAACACCGTAGTGATCCTTCAAATAATCCAGACTGGAGGGATAGAACCCCTCCAGCGCGTAACACTGCACAGCGGCCCGGCGGACGGCCTGCTCCGTAAGCTCCAGGGTTTCTGCGTCTGCCCGCCCACCCAGAAAGCGGGAGGCAAACAGCAAAGCAAGTGGGATCAGCACCAACAGCACCAACACAGGCGCCACCCGGCGCAGGGGAGAAATTCTGTGTCCCATAGCCTTACCCTCCGATGGCGGAGAGTACGCCCAGCAGCGGCAGCATCACCGACAGCAATACCAGTGCGATGGACAGACAGAGGACCACGACCAAAAGGTATTCAAAGCGGCTGAGCATGCCGTCCAGCCGCTCCTCCGACTCCTGTGCGCAGCGGCGGGCCAGTTCTTCCATAGCCTGGTCGGTGACCCCAGCCCGGCTGCCCGCTGACAGCAGTCCGGCCTGCAGTCCGGTAAGCAGTCCTGCGCTTTCGACTGCCCGTGGGAAGGACTCTCCTTCTTCCATACGGCGGCGGCACTCTCGCAGAGCAGGCGCCAGAGCGGACTGCTCCAGCAGCTCCACCGTGCGGCCCATGGCCTCATCCAGCGGCAGACCGCTGGAGAGCATCAGGGCCATGACGGAGGCAAAGCGGCTGCGGTCTACCGCCCGGCCAGCAGCAGAACGGGCAAAAAAGCGGCTGTAGGCCGCTGCGCCCTTCCGGCTGCGCACCAGATAGAACAGCAGCAGCGCGCAGGCGATCAGGATCACCGCCAGTACGGCAGTCACCGCCTGACTGGCCGAGCCGAAGCTCAGCAGCGCCCGTGCCACTGGAGAAAGCGCTACCCCCAGCTGGGCAAAGACCTGCTGGAATACGGGCAGTACCCGGGACACCAGAGCCAGGAAAATAACGGCGACCAGCAGCGCCATGGCCGCAGGATAAGCTACCGCCCGGCGCAGAGCACGCTGAGTATCGGCCTCCCGCCGGTAGTAAGTGGCCAGAGCGGTGAGTACCTGGTCCAGCCGCCCGGAGGCCTCTCCAATGGAGACCATACGCAGCAGGTAGGGCGGAAAGGCGTTCGCCGCTTCCAGCGCGTCAGCCAGAGGAGCGCCGTCCAGCAGCTTGGCGTGTACGGTGCGCAGCAATTCCTGCTCACGGGGCTGCCGGGTGTCGGAGAGCAGCAGACTGACGCTCTCTTCGCTGCCGATGCCTGCATGGAGCATCAGCGACAGCTGGCAGCAGAAGACAGAGAGTGCGTCATAGCTTAAAACCGTGTTGTTCGGGTTATCTTTCATGCTTATCCCCCTTTGGAACAGGGTCCCGCGGTATACCGCGGGACCCCAATGAGCGGTCATATGATCAATAGGCGTACTTCTCGCTGTAGTTGGTGTCGGTGGTGACGTACTTGAGGATAGCATCGCTGTGCTTGCCGTTGGAAACAAAGGTGGGGTCCATCAGGGTCCAGGTGGTGCCGTCAAAGTAGATGACCTTATCAACCCAACCCACACCCTCAATGTAGACGTTAATCCAGGCGTGATAGATGGTACCGGCGTAGCCCACCACCAGTTTGCAGGGGATGTTCTGGCTGCGCAGCATGGCTGCCATCACCGCTGCGTAATCAAAGCAGATGCCCTTCTGGGAGGCCAGGACTTTGTCTACATCCGGCAGATAGCCACTCTGTACCGTATTGGCCAGATTATAATCGTAGACAAAATTGTCGGTGACATAATAGTAGATCGCCGAGAGCTTTTCCAAATCAGAACTTTTGCCTGCGGTCAATTCTGCGGCCTTGGCGACTACTTTGGAGCTGTCGGAGTAGTTGACGTACTGATTGGGGTAAAGGAAGGGCAGAAAGTCGTTGCGCAGTTTCAGGTTGAGGGTGGTGCTGTAGGCCTGGGCGTACTTGGTCCCGGAGGTGTTTTCAAAGACCTTGACGGTGTACTGACCGTTGCCCTCGGTGAGGGGGAACGTCTCGGTCGCGCCAGTATTGTTCAGGTTATAGGTGTAGGTTTCTCCGCCCTGCTTGGTGATCTGGACCTTGATTTTCACATTTTTGCCGCCGGTGTACTTCACCAGGATGTAACCCTCGGAGAGGTTGGAAGCATCAATGGAGGCGCTGGAGTTGGAAAAAACGGTGACTCCGGTGACGGCAGCAGCCTTTACCGGCAGTACGGAGGGTTTCTGGCTGGCAGAGGCCCGGTTGGCGCCGAAGATGGCGGCGGTTCCGCCCACAGCCAGGGCCAGGACCAGCAGGGCGATGGCGATGCGCCGGATGCGAATGTGTTTCATAGTGGTGCAGTTACTCCTTTGAAGTGTCAGATGGATAGGGGTATTCCTCGCTCAGCGGATAGGTAGCGACCAGTTCGCCCCGGACCACAAGCCGGTGATCGGCCACACCGATGGGGGTACATGTAGTGAGCGTCACACAGCCGTATCCCTGATTGAAGATAGGGGTCCAGTCATCCGGCTCGATGACTTGGGTGCATTCCCAGAGATATTGGTAAATGGTCTGATCATCTACCAGATAGAGGTAATCGCCTTCCGTAAGGGTGTTGATGTAGTAAAAGGGCATATTATCGGTAATCTGCCCACCCCGCAGACCGTTGCGGTGGCCGGCAATGGAGACGTTGGCGCCCCCCTCGGAGGGCAGCTGGGCATATTCATACAGCCCGACGCCCCGCAGCAGTGTGTCGGCATCGGTTCCGTTCAACACCGGAACATCTACATCCAGCTTGGGAATTTTCAGGCGCAGTGTACCGTCCACATAGGACTTGCGGGCCTCTGTGATGTATACCCGGTCCTTGGGCAGCCCATTGTCATCCATGGCCGGATCACCGTCAGGCACTTCTTCCGTTTCCGATTCCGGGGTAGGGGTGGGGGCGGCGCTGGGCTGTGCCGTGGTTGAGACGGGAGTAGAGGCGGCCATCTGGGGCGCCTGAGGAAGGCTCTGTCTCCCACTCCACAACAGAGCCAGTGCGGCGCCCAGGGCCAGACAGGCCAGGCAGAGCAGCAGCGCTGCGATGAGGGGGATGCGTTTGTTCACAGCGGGACCTCCTAATTGATCTCCAGCTCCCGGATCTTATAGGAGAGCTTGAGATAGTTGCGCCGGTGCTGGCGGTAAAAGGCGGTGACGATGCGGTCCATGACCATGGTGGAATCTTCAAAATTGGCCGCAGGAAGCATTACCACATATTGGGCGGCGCTGTACCGGCTGACTACATCTCCCCGCCGCAGATTGCCTGCAAGGATTTCCAGCAGCTGGTCCATGGTGGTATTCAGAATACCAAGCGGAGGAGCGCTGCCATCAGGCAGGGCCACGGTTATCAAAGCTACATGAATGCAGGCACCGCTGCGGGCTGCCCGACGGGCTTCCAGCCGGTAGGCTTCCCGGAAAAAGCCATATTCACATACGAAAGCCCCGGGCCGCGCAGCGGTCTCCTTCAAATGGCTTTGAATGACTTCCAGATTGGTTTCGAGCCCTTCCTCGGTGTCCATGATTTCCCGGTAGAGCTCCTGGAGCTCCTCGGATGGCCGTACGCCAAGGCTGCGGTAGAGCAGGTCGGTGGCTTTTTCGTAATGGCTGAGGGCCGAGGCGTCCTTCCCCTGGTGCAGAAGAGCCCGGACGATCAGTATATGTAACCCCTCATCCAGCGGGTCAAGCTGGCTGGCACGGGTACACAGTTCTACCATTTCTTCATAGGCGTGGGCCTCATCCAGCAGGGTGGCATAGGTCTTTACCGCTGCCAGGAAGAGGGAGTGGTAGCGTGCACTGAGAGGAATGATCCACATCTGGGTGGACAGTTTGGGCAGGAAATCCCCTTGGTAAAGTGCACAGGCCTCCTGGTAGAGGGCCATGCGTTCGTCTGCTGTGCGGCCTGGCTCCTCCGCCTGACGGCAGAGGGTCTCAAACCGGTCCGTGTCCAGAGTGCATGCAATGGCCGGATTCCAGGAGTAGGAACCCCGCTGGGAGAGAATGGGGTCCGGCCCCTCCGGAAACAGCGGCAGCAGCAGCGAGCGCACCCGGTAGAGCAGGGTTTTAAGGGCGTTGTTGGGATTGGAGCTGTTTTCTTCGGTCCAAAACAGCTCGATCAGCTCTGACTGAGGTACCGTCCGATCCCGGTGAACGATAAGATAGCACAATACATTCCAGAGTTTCAGGGAACGATTGATCTCGTCGGTCAGCACCTGACCGTCGATCTGCAGACGGAATCCGCCCAGTGTAGAGACCTGAATATGTTTCACCGCAGCGGCAGGTGCAGTTCTGGCCATAGGAAAGACCTCGCTTCCAAACTAGAAGATCCTGAGTGTATACGATTTTAATGTATTATAGCACAATCTGGGGCTGGATGGTAGTCTTATTCTGGGACGGTCACATAATACCAAATAGAAACACAAATTTCAATGAAATAAAATAAAACTTTTGAAATGTAACCAAAAAGTAACAATGGCGTGTTACGATAGGAGCACGTCAGGAAACAAGAAGGGCGAAGACTTTTCGGGAATGTAACCGGGAAGTGACCGGTACATGGTATGTTCAATACAGAACATGCGGATTGCCGGAGAAAAGAAGACCCCGCCCGGCGCATGGAACGTGAAACGGCAAACCGGCCGAAAGGCCGGGACGCAAAGCTATGGAGGCTAAAGCGGAGAGGCACCGCCACGCCAGTCCGGCCGCCACAGATTCCATTCTCAGACTGAAAGGAGAATGAATGATGTTGGCAAAGAAAGGAAAAAAGATCCTGGCCATGCTGCTGGCCCTGGTCATGCTGATGGGGCTGCTGCCCGTAAGTGCCATGGCCGCAGGGACCCAGCTGCCCCCGGTGACGATCCTGCACGACGGAGAGCAGGTGACCAATGAGGGCAAAGGAGAGCCCGGCTATGTGTCGGTGCAGAAAAGCATTGACCCTGTATCCAATCGGGACGATGAGTTTACCATTACACTGGATGTGACCACCACTGCTTCCGTGGAGACCGTCACCCAGAATGTCCCGGCCGATGTGGTGCTGGTTATTGACGCTTCGGGCAGTATGTGTGAAGCGATCAACCACAATACAAGCCACAGCAAATACAGTAAGTATGGTACCAGCTGTGAAAGCAATGGCTGCGCCATTTACAAGGCAAAGGAAGCGGCCAAGGACTTTGCTGAGGAATTCCTGGCGAACAACACCGATGGGAAACGCACCGTTTCCGTGGTGATGTTCAAGGGGTCCGGCTTCAATGGCGCTAATCCCAAGGTGGAGACGATCGTAAATCAGGCCACCAGCTATAGCCAGGTGGAAAGCCAGGTCGATACCATTACGGCCAATGGCGGCACTCCCACCGGCCCCGCGCTGAAGCAGGCCCGGCAGCTGCTGAATGACAGCTCCTCTCTGCGTTACATCGTGCTCATCACCGACGGTGATCCCACAGAGGATAGTTGGTGGGGCGGAATCAGTGGCTTCGGCGGGAAGAGCAGTGCACGTACCCAGGCTACCGCCGCCAAGAACTCCGGTATTGAGCTGTACACCATCGGGTGTGATACCGGCAACGGCTTTGACGAAGCATTCCTGCAGGAAATTGCCTCTTCCCGGCAGGATGAGCACGGCAATTGGATCCCCAATTATTCCAAGGTGGAGAGCGCCGAGCTGGGCGACGTGCTGGGTCAGATTGAGGAGACGGTGAGCAATGCCGCCCAGGCCTGGTATGTCACCGATCCTCTGAGCCCTTATGTTACTTTTAAAGAATTTAACACCGGTTATAACTATTATCAGAAGGGGTCCAATACCCCGGCCGCTTGGACCGACGGCAACCAGAAGAACATTACCTGGAATATGCTGAACGTGGAGCCCACCACGACACAGGAGGGCGGAACGACCTACTACCACTATACCCTGAAATACGACATCACTGTGCCCCGGACGGAGGACTTCTACCGCGCCCTGGTCAATGGCAGCGAAGAGTATGGCTATACCGACCTGGAGACCGGGACGAAGGGCCTGCTGACCAATGGCACCACGACTCTGAGCTACCGCCTGTATCAGGACAGCCAGGAAGTGGGACGCAACACCATTGATTTTGATGTGCCTGCGGTTACCAGCGAAATCCCTGAGCTGCCCTATCGGGTGGAGTATTACCTCCAGGGAGATGCCAAGAAGGGCGAGTACGACTCCTATACCCTGGACGATACAAAGGGTCTCGATGCGGTGCCTCTGTTCACCAACGTTACTTTGACTGAGGCTGACCCGAACTATGCGGACAAATATGCCGACGATTACTACAGCGTGTCCAAAACCGTTGCTTCCTGCACGGTTTCTCTGGATGACAGCCAGAATGTACTGAAGGTCTATTATGACCATCAGACCTCTCTGCTGACGGTCAATCATTACTATAAGGAGATCGTCATCGACGCCGACGGCACCCCCAGTGAAGGCGAATATGAGCTGAAGGTCACCTCGTATGACGGCCGTGAGGGCGACCTCAACGCACCTCTGTATGCCGGTGAGCGCTACACCATTGGTGCTGAAGGCAACCTGGGCCTGCTTACCGACGGCGGCTACAGCCTGGACTCCACTTCCCTGGGCGGAAAGGATCTGACCGTGGAGCTGGAGCCTAACAACAACACGGTGGATCTGTACTACTCCCGTACCACTGACAACAGCGAGGCCCATGTGACCGTCACCCACACCTACAATACCTATAGTTGGGTGGTGGAGACCGACCAGAGCAGCGACAACTACGGCAAGCTGGTACCCAAACTGGCCGCCAGTGTGGATGTGCCGGTGGCCGATGCCACGGTCCGTCTGGCCGACCAGAAGAGCTATTCCGCCGACCTGAAGGCCAACGAGAGCTATAAGGACTATGTCTATGTGGACGGTTCGGCCGTATCCACCAGCGATTCGGACGTAACGGTGGACAGCAGCAAGGCGACCATTGACCTCAAGGTGGGCGAGAACGACTTGAACCTCACCTTTGAGTATGTCCCCGCCAAGCCCACCACGATCTCCTTCACGGTGGAGCACTACTACACCAAGAACGTGACCGCAATCGTGGACGGCGAGATCAGCCACGAGGGTAGCTTCACCGACGAACTGGGTTATACCGAGACCATTACGGACTATGCCCCTGGTGAGTATTATACCCTGCAGGAAAAGACGGAGTATAACGGCGACATTTACACGCCTGCTGACGACAATGCCGGCAAGCTGACCGGCGCCGCGGTGGATGGCGAGGTCATCAAGCTGTACTACACGCTGAATGAGTCCCCCGCTGAGAGCACCCTGACCGTGGTGCACGTCTACCGTGCCTGGGAGCGCTACACCGAGGATGACGGTGTTACCGAGAGCATCCGCCCCGCCACCGGTGTGACGGTGCCCGAATCCGTTACCGTGGAGTATCCGCTCAGCGGTACCCTGTATCAGGGACAGAACGTGACCGTTACCCTGAAGGGTGAAGAAGGCTATACTTTTACCCCCAGTACGGACGACGGTGCCAACATCGGCCCCGACGCGCCCGTCTCCGACATCGCGGCTGACGGCGAGAAGGTCCCTGCCCAGGGCCAGACCATCTATGTTTACTACGACGCCATCCCCAGCGACGCCCGGGATGACGCCCAGATCACCATCGTGCACCACTACACCACCCTGCTGGACACCGTGATCGGCGGTGTGGTCACCGAGGATTACCGCCGGGACGATGGCACCTCTATGGAGACGCTGACTGGTCAGGCCGGAGACCCCTACAGCATCACCGAGCGCACGGAGCACGAGGTGGGCGGCGAGAGCTATACCTACACCTGTGTTACCAGCCATGCAGACACGGGTACCTTCCACAGCGGCACCAATACCACCATCGATCTGTACTATGAGCGCTCTGACAGCGATCTGCAGGCGGTCACCTACAATGTGGTGTATGAGTACTACCGCCAGGAGATGACCTTCAATGACGAAGGTGTGGCCGGTTACTGGGATGAGCCTCAGAAGGTTGCCAAGCCCAGCGGCGCGCCGGATGACGTCACCGGTGCCAGCGCCTATCTGGGTGAGAAGGTAAGCCTGAGCGACGGCGCAGTGGGCAACTATACCGCCTACGGTGAGAACAATCTTGAGCCCGTCATCGATGCGGAAAATAAGACCATCACCCTGAAGTATATTGAGCAGGTGGCAAAGACCGCTACCACCATTACGGTGCAGCACCACTATCTGGAGACGGTGCTCAATCCGGACAACACCGTCAAGGAGACCATCGATCATACCTCTGGCGAAGTGGTAATCCCCGTATTTGTGGAGCAGAGCTATCTGGCGGAAGCGGCTGTGGTCTCCCCCTATGCCTATGACCGGGTGGAGGTCAGCGCCAACCTGAGCGGGTACGATCAGAACAGCGAGCACGATGTGACCGTCACCATTCCCGACGGTGCGTCCCGCATTGACTTCTACTACACCTGGACCAACAGCAGCGCGGTTTCCCCCGCCAGCTACACCGTCAATCACTATTACCGCACGGTGGACTGGAATGAGGATACCGCGACCAAGGATTACGATCCCATCGGCACCGGCGCCAGCTACAAGACCGAGGGCAACAGCTATGCCGGTCTCACCATCACCGGCACGCCCGATCTGAAGGTGGACAGCACTGGCAACCCGGTCTATACGCTGGACAGCGCTACGGCCTCCAGTGAATTCCAGGGCGAGAATTACACCATCGTACTCACCTCCGGAAGCGACAATGTCATCAACTTCTACTACACCCAGTACATTGACAGCCGCGTGGGCAATGAGACCCGGGTGGAAGTGACTCACAATTACTATGCCCGCGATACCTTTACCGATGTGGACGACATGACCGACGCCGACTACATCGCCCAGGAGGGCATGAAACCGGAGTACAGCACTACCCTCGTCTACGACACCATTGCAGATGGCGCGTGGATCGGTAACAGCTTTACCGCTACTCAGTACCCGGACCGCTATACTCCCGATGAGAACGGTGAGTCTACGGTGAAGATCTCCTACGAGTTCGTCAATGCCGACCCCGAGGGCGGCAAGATCGACTCCCTGGCTGCCGTGGCGCAGGAGCAGCCCACGCCCAACGTTATCACCATCAACTATATCCGCGAATATTCGACTCAGCCGGATCAGGTGACGCTGACGGTCAACCACCAGTATTATCTGGATGGCGTGCTGCAGGAAGACCTGACCACCAGCGAGACCCACGACGTGGCCTATGGTACCAGTGTGACGGCGGCTGACTATGCCAAGGAGAAGGACGACTACAGCCTGGATCAGAGCGATGCTCAGAGCCAGAATATCGCCAGCATGACAACTGCGGCGACCATCACCCTGAAGTATTACCGCACGACTCCTACCGATCCCGGTGGCGGGGATGGCGGCGACACCACTTATTACAAAGTGGTCGTCAAGTACCTGGAAGAGGGAACCGAGAAGTCCCTGCGCAGCGACTACAGCATCAGCATCATGGAGACCCACGCCTACGATGTGACCAGCCGCACCGAACTGGACATTTCCGGCTATGACCGGACCAATGTCACCGGCGACAGCCTCAGCATGGAGCACATTGACTCTGACAAGGAAATCATTGTCTGGTATGTGGCCAACGGTGAGCCTACCGATCCCGGTGATGGTGGTGACGGCGGCGATGGCGGCGAGATCGACATCGGCGAGCCTGACACCCCGCTGGGCCCTGGCCCCGACGGCGGCACGGGTACCGGTGACGGCGGCGAGATTGACATCGGCGAGCCCGACACTCCGCTGGGCCCGGGCCCCGATGGCGGCACGGACAGCGGCAGCGAGGTCGAGATTGATGATGCCGGCGTGCCCAAGGGCGATCTGCCTCAGACCGGTGCCGTGGCTGCTCCGGTGAACCCCGCCATAACGGCTGGCCTGCTGGCGCTGTCTATGTCCATGGCGGCGCTTGGCCTGACCTTTACCTTTGGCCGGAAGAAGGGCGAAGAAGAGGACTGATCAGAGAAAATCCGGAAAGGAATTGGCAGTTATGGGGAAAAAACGACCGACACGGGAAAGTTTTCTGGTGCAGATCCTGGACCGTCAAAATGCCACATGGCAGGGGACCATTACCTGGACCGAGACTGGCCGGACGGAACCCTTTCGCAGCGCATTGGAGCTGATACGGCTCATTGACAGCGCGCAAGAGGCCCCTGAGGAAACTGCATAGAGACAACAAAAACAGCGCCCGCTCCTCATTTGAGGAGCGGGCGCTGTTTTTGTTGAAAAAACGGGCCGCGCCATCGGTTCGGCGCGGCCCAAGATAAAGTAATGGGGGAAATTTACTTGTTGCCCTTGAGCGCCTTCATACGGTCGGCGTGGCTGAGGATACGCTTACGCAGGCGCAGGCTTTCGGGAGTGACCTCCAGCAGTTCATCGTCGGCCAGGAATTCCAGGCACTGCTCCAGGCTCATCTGTCTGGGCGGGGTGAGACGCAGAGCCTCGTCCGAACCGGAAGCACGCATGTTAGTCAGCTGCTTCTTCTTACAGATGTTGACCGAGATATCCTCCTGCTTGGGCGTCTCGCCTACCACCATGCCGGCGTAGACGGGCACACCAGGACCGATGAACAGTACGCCGCGCTCCTGGGCATTGTACAGGCCGTACGTCACGCTCTCACCCGTCTCAAAGGACACCAGAGAGCCGGAGTTGCGGCGCTGGATATCACCTTTCATGGGGGCATAGCACTCAAAAACGGAGGCCATAATGCCCTCGCCCTTGGTGTCGGTAAGGAACTCGTTGCGGTAACCGAACAGGCCGCGGGAGGGGACCAGGAACTCCAGCTTCATGCGGTTGCCCACCGGAGTCATCTCCAGCAGGTCGCCCTTGCGGGCGCCAATCTTTTCAATGACCGCGCCCACACTGTCGCTGGGCACATCCACCACCAGGCGCTCCACCGGCTCACACTTCTTGCCGTCAATCTCCTGATAGAGTACGCGGGGCGGAGAGACCTGGAACTCATAGCCCTCTCGGCGCATGGTCTCGATGAGGATGGACAGGCTCATCTCGCCGCGCCCGGCCACGTTGAAGGAGTCGGTGGAGTCGGTCTCGGTGACCCGCAGAGACACGTCCTTTAGGGTCTCACGGAACAGTCGGTCCCGCAGCTGGCGGGAGGTGACGAATTTGCCCTCCTTGCCAGCAAAGGGAGAGTCGTTGACCGAGAAGGTCATCTCGATGGTGGGGGCAGAGATCTTGACAAACTCAATGGGCTCCACACAGTCGGGGGCGCAGATGGTATCGCCGATGGTGATGTCGCCAATGCCGCTCATGGCAATAATGTTGCCGGCGGTGGCCTCAGTCACCGGAACCTTGCCCAGGCCGTCAAACTGATAGAGAGCGGTAGCCTTGGCCTTGACAGGGGCCTCATCCGGCTTGTGATAGTTGCACACCGCAATCTCCTGGTTTTGCTTTACACTGCCCCGCTCGATGCGGCCGATGGCGATACGGCCGACAAACTCATTGTAGTCGATGGAGCTGACCAGCATCTGGAAGGGAGCATCCACATCGGCCTCGGGGGCGGGAATATAGTTGAGGATGGTCTCAAACAGGGGCACCAGATCCGTGCCGGGCTGGTCGGGAGAATAGGAAGCGGTACCCTGACGGCCAGAGCAGAACAGAGTGGGAGACTCAAACTGCTCATCCGTGGCGTTCAGATCCAGCAGCAGCTCCAGTACCTCATCCATGACCTCGTGAATGCGCTGGTCGGGGCGGTCGATCTTGTTGACCACCACGATGACCTTGTGGCCCAGCTCCAGGGCCTTGCTCAGCACGAAGCGGGTCTGGGGCATGGGACCCTCGGCGGCGTCCACCAGAAGGATGACGCCGTTGACCATCTTCAGGATCCGCTCCACTTCGCCGCCGAAGTCGGCGTGGCCCGGAGTATCCACAATGTTGATCTTGACGTCCTTATAGTGGACGGCGGTGTTCTTGGCCAGAATGGTGATGCCGCGCTCCCGCTCCAGATCGTTGGAGTCCATAACGCGCTCCACCGTGGCCTGGTTTTCCCGGTAAATACCGCCCTGCTTGAGCATTTCGTCCACCAGAGTGGTTTTGCCGTGGTCAACGTGGGCAATGATTGCTACGTTTCTCAGCTTCGTATCTTGCAAAGTGGTGCACCTCTCAATAATTCCAAAATCAATCCGTGTAAACTCGACCATTTATTATACCCTAGAAGATTGCCCGGTGCAACTCATTTCCCGAAAAAACCGCCTAAATTCCAGCCGGTCAAGGTGGTCGGCGTTGACAGGACCGCTGAGTTGCGGTACAATAAAACAACCCTGTCCGCCTGAATGCTCCTGGCGGATAGACACTTGTCTCCGTAGCTCAGATGGATAGAGCGGCCGCCTCCTAAGCGGCAGGCCGGAGGTTCGAATCCTCTCGGGGACGCCAGAAGCAGAACGCACCCTGTTTGGCACAAATGCCCGTCGTACGGCGAGGCAGATTCGCCGGACGGGGTGTTTTTCCTATGGTGAGGAGGGAAAGCCATGGAGCAAGAGAATGCCCTGTATGCCAACATCGATTTTCAAAAAGTGTGTGAGAATCTGTATGACGGTATTCATATTACAGACGGAGAGGGCCGTGTATTGTTTATCAACCAGGCCTATACCCGCACCACCGGCATCCTTCCGGAGGAGCTGCTGGGGCGGAAAGTAGCCGACATTGAGGCCGAGGGCAAACTTTATAAGGGTTCGGTTACCGGCAAAGTACTGGAGTGCCGGCAGCGGGTCAACTCTGTGGCCACGATTTTCAAACTGAATAAGGAGGTGCTGGTCACCGGCACGCCGGTCTTTGATGAGGCGGGGAACATCGTCCTGGTGGTGACCAACACCCGGGATTTCCCCGAGCTCAAACGGCTGGAGCAGCAGCTTCTCACCTTAACCGAGGAGAGCAAGAAGGCCAACGAGGAGCTGACCTATCTGCGTCGGCAGCAGGCTGGTGACCGGCAGCTGTTTTACCGAAGTCAGGCCATGGCTTCGGTGATGGAACTGGTACGCACCGTAGCGCCAACCGATGTGACGGTGCTCATTACCGGCGAATCGGGTACCGGCAAGGAACTGGTGGCCAATGAGATCTATCATCACAGCGATCGGGTGGACAAACCTTTTATCAAGGTCAACTGTGCCGCGATTCCCGGGGAGCTGCTGGAATCCGAGCTTTTCGGATATGAGGACGGCGCCTTTACCGGGGCCAAGCGGGCGGGGAAAGCCGGCATGTTTGAGCTGGCCAATACCGGGGTCATCCTGCTGGATGAGATCGGTGATATGCCGCTACCCCTGCAGACCAAACTGCTGCGAGTGCTCCAGCAGCGGGAGCTGATGCGTATCGGCGGCAGCCGCCCCATCCGCCTGGACATCCGGGTCATCGCTTCCACCAACAAAGACCTGCAGGAGGAGGTGCGCCAGGGACGTTTTCGGGAGGATCTGTTCTACCGGCTCAATGTAGTACCCCTGGAAATCAAGCCCTTGCGGGAGCGACCGGAGGATATCCCCTATCTGGCGGAACGCTTTTGCCAGAGTTTTAATAAAAAGTACGGCAAGGATGCCCGTATCAGCGATGAGGCCATGCAGCTGATCCTGGCCTATCGCTGGCCGGGAAATATTCGGGAGCTGGAAAACCTGATTGAACGCATCGTGGTGACCAGCCCGGGCGGAGTGGTGACCCGTGGGACGGTTTATAACGCGCTCAATCCGGGCGGGATGCGGCTGGGCGGCCGAGTGATGGAGGACGCCACTCTGCGCCAACAAGTGAGCGCCTTCGAGCGGGAGGTAATCCTCCATACAGTGGAGCGGGCCGGTTCCATACGCAAGGCGGCACGCCTGCTGGGGGTAGACCACTCCACCCTGGTTAAAAAGTGCCGCCAATACGGTTGTCAGGAACAAAAAGAAGAGCGGTGAAGAATTTCACCAATGTGGTGATAAAATTCACCAGCCATAAGATATAGAAAAATGAGACAAAAAAGCCCTTTTTTATCCAAAAAATTGAAACATTTTTTGCGCTTATAAAAAACTGGAAGAAAAAGAAAAGGAAAAGGCGTGTGGTGAAATATTTCACCACACGCCTTTTCCTTGGGAACAATCTGATAACAAAACAACCCGTTGGGACAGAAGGCGTTGCAGGATTTTTTCCGCAGGATGGGAAAGTTGGCATAGCGGTTGCATATTAACAGAGGCGAAAAGATGAGCTGCTAATGGCTCTGGAAAGAAAATGAGGTGCTTTTAAAATGAAAAAGACCATCATCACTGTAGCAACCACCGGTGCCTGGCCGAAAAAGGAAAATAACCCTAACGTTCCTATGACGCCGGCAGAGATTGCCGAGGATGTATACAGCTGCTGGAAGGCTGGCGCCGCTGTGGCCCACCTGCACATGCGGGATGATGCGGGCAACGGGACGATGGATAAGGAGAAGTTCCGCCAGACCGTGGAACTGCTGCGTAAGAACCATCCTGACTGCGACATTGTGCTGAACATGACCACTTCCGGCGATCTGAACGCCACCGACGAGACCCGTCAGGCTCACCTGCAGGAACTGCGTCCCGAGATGGGGTCCTTTGACTGCGGTTCTATGAACTGGCTGCACTCCAGCCTGTTTATCAACCACCCCAAGTTCCTGGAGGAGCTGGGCCTGCACATGCAGGAGTGGGGCGTCAAGCCTGAGATCGAGGCCTTTGACCCCGGTATGATCGCCAACGCCGCTTATTATCTGAAGAAGGGCGTACTGAAGGCTCCCCTGCACTTCCAGTTCTGCATGGGCTGTGCCAACGGCATCCCCGGCACCATGAAGAACCTGGTGTTTATGAAAGAGACCATGGAGTCCCTGTGCCCCGGTTCCACCTGGAGCTGCTTTGGCGTAGGCCATTCCGCTATGGAGATGCTCTACGGCGCCGTGGCGCTGGGCGGCCATGTCCGCGTGGGCATGGAGGACAACGTCATGTATGCCAAGGGTCAGCTGGCCGAGAGCAATGTGCAGTTCGTGGAGCGCGCTGCCCGCGTGATCCGGGAGTACGGCAATGAGGTGGCTACTCCTGATGAGGCCCGTGAGATCCTGGGCCTGAAGAAATGAGCTGGGGCGTCTACTGGATGTTTTACCGCTGCCCCAAGTGCGGTAAAAAATTTAAGTCGGGGGCGGATACCATCACGGATCCCGCCTTCGGCCGGTGCCCGGACTGCGGGACCGAGGGCGAACTGGTGGGAGAGAGCGGCAAGGTCTACCCGCCGGATGCCAATGAATATGAGGATACCGCCGATTAGGAGAAGAGATTATGAAAGACGTCAAGTACATTCTTATCTGTGGCGCCGGCATGATGGGCAAGAACATTGCCTACGTTATGGCGTCCAACCCCGCCTTTGAGGTGGGGGTTTACGACCTGTACCCCACTGATGTGGAAGCCGGCATCCGCACCAATACCAAGCAGCTGCTGGACAAAGGCGTGATCACCAGCGAGGAGCTGGAAGCCCGCCTGAAGCGTATCCAGTTTACCACCGATATGGACAGTGAGCTGGTCTCCCGGGCCGACCTGGTCATCGAGGCTGTGTTTGAGGACATGCAGGTCAAGCGCGAGACCTTTGCCAAGCTGGAGGCACGCTGCCGTCCGGATACCATTTTCTGCACCAACTCCTCTGTTATGAGCCCCAGCGAGATCTCCGCCGAACTCAAGCATCGGGAGCGCTTCGTTGGCACCCACTTCTGGAACCCGGGTCACCTGATCCCTCTGGTGGAGGTGGTCAAGTCTGACGCCTCCTCCGATGAGACGGCCCAGACCGTGATGGAGGTCCTCCGCTCCGCCGGCAAGAAGCCCGTACTGTGCAAGAAGGATGTGCCCGGCTTTATCGCCAACCGTATGCAGCATGCCCTGTGGCGTGAGGCCATTTCCATCGTGGAGCACGGCATCGCCGATGCCGCCACTGTGGACGAGGCCGTGAAGTACTCCTTCGGCCTGCGTCTGCCTCAGCTGGCGCCTATGGAGAACGCTGATATGGTGGGTACCGACCTGACCTATAACATCCATGACTACATCCTGAAGGACCTGGAGGACTCCCATGAACCCTCCCCCCTGCTCAAGCAGCTGCGGGATGAGGGCAAGATCGGCTTCAAGACCGGCGAGGGCTTCCAGAAGTGGACCCCTGAGCAGGTGGCCAAGTCCAATGCCGACCTGAACGAGTATCTGATCCGCATGCTCTACGGCAAGTAATCTCCCGCGCTTTCCGTTCTGTGGGAACGGGAACATAGATGAGAGAAGTTTGAGAGAAAGGAAGCGATCCAATGTCCCAGCAAACTCAGACCAAGAAGCTGAAAGGAACTCCTCTGTGGAACATCAGTAAGAAGTTCAACTTTGCAGCTGAGAAGATCATCCCTGATTCCTTCGTATTCTGCGTTATCCTGATGATCGTCGTGTTTGTCCTGTCCCTGATCATCGGCAAGGGCCCCATCGAGCTTCTGCAGGCCTGGTGGGGCGGCCTGAGCAGCCAGTTTACCTTGGCTTTCCAGATGGGCATTATGGTCTGCGTATGCGCCACCTGCGCCCGCAGCCCTCAGGTCACCAAGTTGCTGAACGCTATTGCCAGCCACGTGCATAACCGCTACACCGCCATCATCATCATGATGCTCTTCGGCTATGTCACCTCCATGATCAACTACGCGTTCTGCACCATTGTTACCCCCATCCTGTCCATGCAGCTGGCCAAGCGGGTCAAGGGCCTGCACTTCCCCATGATGGTGGCCGGCGGTTATACCTGCATGATCCTGGGCCAGTGCCTTGGGCCCTCCGCTACCCTGTACTCCAACTTGGCTACTGAGGGCAGCTCCTACGCCGAGATCGTGGGTCACACCATGACCGTCCTGGAGACCTGCTACAACACCCCCAACGTGATCCTGTTCACTGTGCTGGCCATCGCCTTCATTCTGATTGTGCTGTTCACCCAGCCCGGCGAGGACGAGCTGATCGAGCTGCGCGACGTGGCCACTCAGGCTGACGTAGCTCCCAACGACTATAAGATTACTGGTAAGGCTAGCACCTTTGCTCAGAAGATGAATACCTGTAAGCCTGTTATGTGGGTCGTGGGCGCCTTTATCTTCATCAACATTATCTACGACTTTGCTACCAAGGGCTTCTTCGGCGCGCTGAACATGAACCTGGTAATCTTCATGTTTGTTGGCATCAACTGTTTCCTTTTCCCCCAGCCCAGTGCCTGGATCACCGCCCATGCCGACTCCATGCACCTGGCTACCGATATTATCATGCAGTTCCCCTTCTACGGTGCCATCATGGGTATGATGTACATCGAGGGCGGCCTGGGTTCCGTGCTCATTGGCGCTATCACTTCCGTGGCTACCGCCCGCACCCTGCCCATCTTCACCTTCCTGTCCGCCTGTCTGGTCAACTGCTTCATCCCCTCCCAGGGTGGCCAGTTCACCGTGCAGGGTCCTCTGATCGTCCAGACCGTGCAGAACATCCAGGGCGCCGACCTGGCTACCTGCCTGAATGCCTTCGTGCTGGGCGACGAGTGCACCAACCTGCTGCAGCCTCTGTATGTCATCCCCGCGCTGAGCGTGGTCGGCATGAAGCTGAAGGATGTGTGGGGCTTCATGGCCTTCATCTGTGTGTTCTGGATTGTGATCACCTGTTTGGGCCTGTACTTTATCCCTCTCTTTGTGTAAATTCCTCCCGTTCCGCTCCTCCCCAACTGCGGAAAACACCGCGCTCCGGCTTGGTCCGGAGCGCGGTGTTTTTTTCTTAGGAAAAACGTTGTACTAAGCAAAGCGTGCAAAAGAACCGGAAGAAAACACATATTTTAGGAAAAATAAATAAAAAAGAATCTACAGAATTTCTAAAATGACGAAAATTAAAAAAACTTAAAAAAGTAATTGACCAACATGCCCAATCAGAGTAAAATTCTTATCGAGGAAAAGTAAAACGTTTACTCGTTTCTGATTTTGGCTGAACCTGCCGTACAGGACGGCAGTCTTAAGCCCGGGTGGAGATTAGGAAAGGCGCTACCCGGAGATAGAAGAACGGAAAGTGGAGGTACAAGAGATGAAGCGTAAACTTTCTGCACTGCTGGCGGCAAGTATGGTCGTCTCCCTGGCCGGCGTTCTGCCTGCCCAGGCTGCGGAGGCAGACACGGCCACACAGGGCAACGGTCTGTCCTGGGATATGGCGGAGGAGATCCTCACCCATATCAGCGATCCTGAGTTCCCGGATTACTCCGTGAACGTGCTGGACTATGGCGCGGTACCCAATGACGACAAGCTGGACACCGAGGCCATCCAGAAGGCCATCGACGAGGTCAGCGAGAAGGGCGGCGGCAAGGTTGTCGTTCCCTCCGGCACCTTTGATGTGGGTGCCATCGAGCTCAAGAGCAACGTCAACCTCTGCCTGGAGAAGGAAGACACCCTGCTGCTCTACACCCGGGACATCACTGAGGAGAACTATCCTCTGGTGTTTGCCCACTATGAGGGTTCTGCCTGCTACAACTGGAGCCCCTTCATCTACGCCAAGGACGCCGAGAACATCGCCCTGACCGGCGAGGGCACCCTGGACGGCAACGCTGACGCCGATCACTGGTGGAACTGGAGCAAGACCTACAACCCCGACGGCACCACCACCAGCCCCTCTTCCGCCGACGCCAAGGTGCTGCGTCAGCAGACCGATGACGGTGTGGCTTTTGAGGAGCGTATCTTCGGCGAGGGTCACTACCTGCGCCCCAACTTCTACCAGGTCATCAACTGCACCAACGTTCTGGTGGAGGGTGTTACCTTTAAGAACTCCCCCATGTGGATCATGAACCCCGTGCTGTGCACCAACTTCACCGCTCGCGGCGTCACCGTTGACACCCACGGCTACAACAACGACGGCTGCGACCCTGAGAACTGCAACTACGTGCTCATCGAGGACTGCTACTTCAACACCGGCGACGACTGCATCGCCGTGAAGGCCGGCCGTAACAAGGATGGCCGCGATCTGGGCGAGCAGGGCTATCCCACCCAGAACCTGATCATCCGCAACAATAACTTTGCTAATGGTCACGGCGGCATCGCCATGGGCAGCGAGATGTCCGGCGGCATCAAGAACCTGTTCGCCGACAACAACACCTTTGACAGCCCCAACCTGAACTATGCTCTGCGCTTCAAGACCAACGCGCAGCGCGGCGGCTACATTGAGAACGTCTATCTGCGCAACTCCACCGTCAAGTCCGTGGGCGATGCCTCCGTGCATGCCACCATGCTGTACGACACCGGCCGCGACGGCGAGTATCTGCCTTACTTCAAGAACATCACCATCGAGAACCTGAAGAGCACCGGCGGCCAGTACGGCATCTTCATGGAGGCCTTTGACGAGGTGCCCATCACCGGTCTGGTTCTGAAGAACGTGGAGATCACCGGTGCCGAGAAGGACGTGCGCGCCCTGAACTGGCAGGATCCTGTGTTTGAGAACGTCACCATCAACGGCAAGAGCTATCCTCGTCCCGTGGACGTCCACGTGGAGGGCGACACTGTTGTGGGCGAGACCGTGACCGCCAGCGCCGTGGAGCTGGGCGGCGACACCTCCAAGCTGACCTACACCTGGGAGGTTGCTGATACCGAGGACGGCACCTACACCAGCTGCGGCACCGAGGCCTCTCTGGCTCTCACCGCCGACATGGCCGGCAAGTACGTCCGCATGACCGCTACCGACGAGAGCGGCAACTCCACCACCAGCATGTCCTACAAGGTTCTGGCCGACCGTGAGGTGGCCGGTGTGTCCACCAGCCACTGGGCTTCCGACGCCGTAGTGGAGGCTGCCAGCAAGGGCCTCATTGATGAGGACGAGGCCATTGATCTGGATGCCACTGTTACCAGCCGTGATGTGGCCAAGATGCTGGGCAAGCTGTGGGGCCTGACCGAACCCACCACTGAGATCACCATGAGCGACGTGCCCACCAGCGACCCCGACTACAAGGTCATCGCCGCTGTGGTAGAGGCCGGCCTGATGCCTCTGAAGGACCCCAACGTCACCGGTCCTCAGGGTACCCTGTACAACACCAGCCTGCTGGATGACATGGCTGCCAAGCGCGTGGCCTTTATGCCCGACAATGTGATGACCCGCGAGGAGCTGGGCTATATCTCCATCCTGGCCTGCGGCGTGCCTTACAATGAGACGCTGGGCAACGCCACTCCCAAGTTTGCTGACACCGACGAGATCTCCTCCGTGTACAAGTCCAACCTGGGCGCCGCCAACTACTTCGGCTTCATGGTGGGCGATCAGAACGGTGTGTTCAATCCCAAGGGTGAGGTCACCAATGCGGCTCTGATTTCCGTGGTCACCCGTATTGCTGAGTTCAACAACATGTAACAGATTTCGGTTACACTTATCTTTCCTTTCCTTTTCTTTACCCCATCCAACACAAAGGCGCTGTCCAAATGGACAGCGCCTTTGTGCTGTTTAAATTCGGTTGTTCAGGACTTCTGCCGCAGCCCGAATGGCAGTGGGGTCGGTGACGGGATACTGTTCCTCCGGCGGGCAGGTGCCTCCGGAAAAGCTCACTGCCGGATTGTGGGTGGCCGAGATGTCCAGTCCCCAGGTTTTAAAGGAACCGTGGAGCTGATCGCAGCCGGTCTCCGCCAGCAGGGCCGCCGCGTTTCCCGGGTTTACTCCGCAGCCGGGCAGGATCTGGATACGCCCGGCGGCGTATTCCCGCATGGCCCGGAGGGTGGCGGCTCCAGCCGGAGCGGTGGCAGCCTGGCCGCTGGTAAGTACCCGGGTAAAGCCCAGGTCCATCAAACCGTCCAGAGCGGCCCGCCAGTCGGGCGTTACGTCGATAGCCCGGCTGAATACGCTTTCCTTGGCTCCGATGATTTCCAGCATGGCGGCGCACCGTTCCCGGTCTACCGTCCCGTCGGGGTGGAGACAGCCGAACACGATGCCGTCCGCTCCTGCCGCCAGCAGGGCCCGGGTGTCGGCCAGCATGGTAGCAAACTCAGCTTCGGTATAGCAGAAGCCCCCTTCCCGGGGGCGTACCATGGCCATGATGGGGATATCTACCCGCCGGGCCAGCTCCATGGCCCCGATGCTGGGGGTCAGGCCACCCAGGAACAGGGCGGCGTTCAGCTCCACCCGGTCCGCCCCGGCCTGAGCCGCCGTCCAAACGTCTCCCGCACAGCCGCAGCACACCTCTAGTATCATATTGCCCACCTTCTTTTCCATTCTGGGGCTATGATAGCATAAAAATTTGTGCTATCATAGCCCCAATCAAAAGGAGTGGATCCCATGGAAGAAGAACTGCGCTTTCTCAAAACCGCCCTGCCGGCGGACTGGGCGACCTATCCCCGATCACTGTTTGAGGCCTTTGCCGCCCACGCCGCCATGCTGCGGGATACCGTGCCGTGGTGCAGGCAGCTCAGCCGGGAGGTCTATGAACAGTATGTGCTCTGCCCCAGAGTCAACGACGAAGACCTGTCTGACCACCGGGGACTGTTTTACGGCCAGCTGTGGGACCGGGTAAAGGACCTGGAGCAGGAGCAGGCAGTGCTGGAAGTCAACCGCTGGTGCCATGAGCAGGCCAGCTATCAGGCCCAGGACGACCGCACAGCCTCCCCCCTGACGGTGTACCGCTGCGGCAGCGGCCGGTGCGGGGAGGAGTCCGCCTTTCTGGTGGCCGCCCTGCGCAGCGTAGGCTTGCCCGCCCGACAGGTGTATGCCCCACGCTGGTCCCACTGCGACGACAACCACGCCTGGGTGGAGGTGCTCTGCCACGGGAAATGGCGGTTTCTGGGGGCCTGCGAGCCGGAGCCGGTGCTGGACCGGGGGTGGTTTAACACCGCCGCTTCCCGGGCCATGCTGGTCCACAGCCGCACCTTCGGCCCGGTGAGGGACACCGCTCTCCACGGCGTGCCTTTGGGCCGGGAGGGCCAGGCCCTGTACCACAATCAGACTGGCCGCTACGCCCGCACCAAACAGTACACCTTCCGGGCCCGGCCGGGGGAGAAGATCACCCTGGAGGTGCTCAATGAGGCGCGGTTCTGTCCCATCGCCCACCTGACCGCCGGGCCGGACGGCACAGTACGGGCCGAGCTGGGTATCGGGGATCTCCACCTGTCTGCCGGGGAACGGGAGGCATTTTGTCACGGTGAGACCGAGGACGGGGCGGAACTGGCCGCTCCCCTCCCCTGCCCGGGCTGGACAGCCTTTGACTTCCGTGCTCCCCGGGACTATCCCGTCAACCCCGCGCCGCTGGACGAAGCCCAGCGGAAGAAACGCGCGGAAGTGCTGGCGGCGGGAGACGCCAAGCGGGCTGGGCGCATGGCGGGATACTGCGACCGGAACAAGCTGGAGGCCTATCCGCAACAGCGGGAACAGCTGGAGAAGGCCCGGGGCAATTTTGAGGTAATCTACGCCTTTCTGAGCAGGGACGGCGACCCTCTGCGGTCCGCCCTGTTGGAGAGCTTGTCCGACAAGGACCTGCGGGACGCCACCGCCGACCTGCTGGAATTTCACCTGGAGCGGGCCCGGCCCTGGGCAGACCGGTATCCGGAGGAGATCTTCCGCCGGTTTGTCCTCTGTCCCCGGGTGGCCTATGAGCGGCTCACCGACTGGTCGGTGCCCCAGTCCGGAGCGGTGGGAGAGGTCATTGCCCTGCGGCAGGCGGGCATTCCCGCCTGGCTGCGGCCCCTGGACGGAGCGGTGATGATGTGGCAGGACGGAAAAGTTGTCCCCAAACATCCGCAGAAATGTGGAAAAGTAATCTTCCGCAAGACGGCGGAGGACCGGTTTTCCTACCGGCAGAACTGGTCGCTGGACCTGTGGACGGGGGAAATGTGGAAACCCCTGGTGCTGGCCGACCGGGCCTGGCACAAAAATGAGCTGATGACGGTCCTGCCTGCCGGGCGCTATCGGGTGCTTTCCGCCCTGCGGCTCCCCGCCGGTGACCAGCTGGCGGACCGGCTGGAATTCTCCCTGGAGCCGGAAGAGACGCGGGAAGTTTTCCTGGAGCTGCGGGAGTGTACCCTAAGGGATCTTATTACCCCCCGGGACCTGCCGCTGGAAGAACTCCGGAGCAGAAACGAAAGGCCCGCCCTGCTCCTCTGGCTGGAGGAGGGGGCGGAGCCGACCGAACATATTCTCAATGAACTGACCGCCGATCTGGCGGCGTTCCGGGCCCTGGATGCGGAGACAATCTGTTTCCTGCGCCGGCCGGGGGCGGAGCGCCAGACCACCCTGGCCGCATTGCTGGCGGCCTGGCCGGAGGTGCGGGTGGAGTACCCGGAATGGGGTTACCAGACGGAGACGGTGGCCCGTCACCTGGGGCTGGATCCGGACAAGCCGCCTTTCGCGGTGGTGCGGGACGGCGCGGGCCGGGCGGTCTACGCCTGCTGCGGCTATCAGGTGGGGACTGCCCAGCTGCTGCGGCGGATCCTGGAACAACTTACCGCTGAAAAGCTTTGAGGTATTCCGCAGCCGAGCGGCTCATTTCCCGGGAAAAGTCGGAGTTGTACTTCCGCTTGCAGAAGGCGGCCAGCCACTCGGCATAGGGGCGCGGGCCGGCGTTGTCGGCCAGCATGGCCTCCAGCTCGGCGGCGCCCATGTGCCGGTATGTGTTTTCGTGCACGATGTGCTCCATGGCCCGGCGGCGGGGTTTCTGCCGCTCCAGCTGCTGCTGGGTGGGCCAGCCGAACACCAGCATGGCGGCAGGCACCACATACTCCGGCAGGTGCAGCAGTTCCCGGTGGGTCTCGCACCGCTCCAGGATGTCTCCGATGTAACACGAGCCGATGCCCAGGCTCCAGGCGGCGGTGACGGCGTTCTGGGCGGCGATGTTGGCGTCGCAGAAGGCCAGCAGCAGGTCGCCCACGGCGGGGTTCCGGGGCTGACAGCCGCCGGCGGCAAAGGCGTCCTGCCACTTCTGGCAGTCGGCGCAGAAGATGAGCACCAGCGGGGCCTGGGCGATGAAGGGCTGGTGATCACAGGTCTCGGCCAGGGTGTCCTTGACGGCCTGGTCGGTGATATCCAAAATGGTGTAAAGCTGCTGGTTGCCCGCCGTTGGGGCAGCGCAGGCCGCCTCCAGGATGGCGGCTTTGTCCGCCGGAGCAATGGGCTTGTCCAGAAAGGCCCGCACCGATTTGCGGGCGTGGAGCTGCTGAAGCACTTCGTTCATACGCGTATTCTCCTTATGTCAGGATGTGATTCAGATGCAGAAAAAAGAATATCCCGTGACCCATGCGGCCTCCCTGCTCCCCTTTCTGCTGGAACAGGTGAGGGGACAAAGCCGCAACAACATCAAGAGCCTGCTCACCCGGGGCCAGGTGCAGGTGGACGGCATCACCGTCACCCGCCACGACCATTCGCTCCAACCGGGACAGACCGTGACGGTCCTGCCCCAAAGCGCGGCGGAGACTAAAGCGCCCTTCCCCATTCTCTACGAGGACGGACATATCCTGGTCATCGACAAGCCTGCCGGACTTTTGAGCATGGCCACCGAGCGGGAAAAGGTCCGCACCGCTTACCGCATGGCTACCGACTATGTGTGCCGGACCGACCCCCGGGGACGGGTATTCATCGTCCACCGTCTGGACCGGGCTACCTCCGGGGTGCTCCTCTTTGCCAAGGATGAGCCCACCAAGCGGGCCTATCAGGACCATTGGGACACCCTTGTGGACCGCCGGGGCTACCTGGCGGTGGTGGAGGGCCGGCCCCCCAGGCAGGCGGACACCGTCCGCACCCTGCTGCGGGAAAACGCGGCTCACAAGGTCTACTCCGTGCGCTCCGGCGGGAAAGAGGCGGTAACCCATTATACCACTCTCGGCGCCGGAACGGAATACACGCTGTTAGAAGTGAACATCGACACCGGCCGGAAGAACCAGATCCGGGCCCACCTCAGCGAACTGGGCTGCCCGGTGGCGGGGGACTGGGATTACGGTGCGGCCACCGACCCGCTGGGCCGGCTGTGTCTGCACGCCCACGTGCTGATTCTCACCGATCCCTTCACTGGGGAGAAGCGGACCTTCCATGCCCCGGAGCCCCGGGGCTTCCGGCGTCTGGTCCGGTAAGATTTACAACCCCAGCTGCGTCCGGGCCTGCTCTCGGAAGGTCACCAGCTCGGGGTAGGCGTAGAAGAAGTTTATCTTCTGCGCCCACACCGCGTCGCCCTCGGCCCGGTCGGTCAGGACGAAAAAGGCAAAGCTCTCGGCAATGTCCTCCGACGGATTGGTGGCGGCGTAGCTGGTGACGAAGTCGTCCGGGTGGCGCAGGTAGAAGCCGGAGCTGTCCGGCGCGGCCAGCCGGTCGTCCAGGTAGTCCTGCCAGAAGCTCTGGTAGAAGGCGTTTAGGTAGGATTTGGGCAGGCAGACCATACCGGGCTCGCTGTAGCAATCGAAGCGAGGGGTACCGCCATAGGTGACCTGGGCGTCGTTGAGGGTCAGATAGTGGCTGTACTCGTGGAACACCGTCACCGCAAAGTAGTCCAGATTCTCGGTGTCCTGTGGGTCCACTGCCAGCTCCCACTGGGTGCCTGCCTCATCTACGGGGACCACATAGGCCAGGATTTCATCCACACCATCCGTGAAGACGGTAAAGCGGCGGAAGGCATTCAGACTGCCTTCCGGCAGCAGGTCCTGCACCAGGTCCCACAGGGGCCGGTAGGCGTCCTCGCCGTCCGTGGCCTTCAGCACTCCGTCCCCTTCAATGTCGTACCCGGCCAGGGGCTGCATCTTTCCCTCGTCTGCGCTCCAATGGTCCGGCTCCCCCAGATAGCGGCTGGTACAGTCCTCATAGAACTGGTTGAGCTCTTCCACCAGCCGGCTCTCCTCCGCTGACAGCTCCCAGCGGCCGTCGGATGCACGGGCCTGGCGCAGTGGGACGAGACGTTCCAGCAGATGGAGCACCTGGTCGTGTTCCTCAGCGGAGAGCTGGGTCTCCAGCGTGCCCAGCTGGGCAGCGGCCAGGCGGCGGGCCTCGGTCCGGACCTCAAGGGGGGCGGGGGATGGCTGTGCGGCGGTCTGGCTGCGGCAGGCGGTCAGGACCAGCACCGGCAGCAGGAGCAGGGGGAGTAAGCGTCGATTCATAACAGCACCTCATTTCGTTTGCGCCATTGTAGCATGAGGGCCGCCAAAGGAAAAGAAAGCTAAAGAAAACCATAGAATTATGGCATGATATGACAAAAAGGCCAGTGGGCGGCACCGCATGCGGTGCCGCCCACTGGCCGGTCAGGAAGGCTGGCTCACAGCCGGACCACCCACCCGAAGGGATCGGGCCGGGTGCCCCACTGGATGCCGGTGAGGGTATCATAGAGTTTCTGGGCCAGGGGGCCGATCTGGCCGGCATTGACCACCACGTGCTTGTCCTCCCAGCCCATCTCGCCGATGGGGGAGATGACCGCGGCGGTGCCGGTGCCCCAAGCCTCCTTCAGGGTGCCGTCAGCGCCTGCATCAAAGAGCTCCTGGGCGGTGATGAGCCGCTCCTCCACCTGCATGCCCCAGCTGCGCATAAGCTCGATGCAGGACTTGCGGGTGATGCCCGGCAGGACGGAGCCGGTAAGCATGGGGGTGACCACCGTATCACCCAGCTGGAACATAACGTTCATGGAGCCCACTTCTTCGATGTACTTGCGGTGGACGCCGTCCAGCCACAGCACCTGGGCGTAGCCGTGCTCCTCAGCCCGCTCACCGGCACGGATGGAGGCGGCGTAGTTGCCGCCGCACTTGGTGTAGCCCGTGCCGCCCCGGACGGCGCGCACGTCCTCGCTCTCCACATAGATCTTCACCGGGTTGATGCCCTCGGCGTAATAGGCGCCCACGGGGCAGGCAATGATGCAGAAGATATAGTTGTGGGCGGCGTGGACCCCCAGTGTGGGGGTGGTGGCGATGATAAAGGGACGGATGTACAGAGAGGTGCCCGGCTTGGAGGGAACCCAGTCGGCCTCCAGGCGCACCAGCTGTTCAATGGCGGCCAGAGCGTCGTCTTCATCCAAGGGCGGGATGCACATACGCTCGCAGGAGGAGTTGATGCGTTTGACGTTCTCCGTGGGCCGGAAGAGCTGGACGCCGCCGTCGGGAGCGCGGTAGGCCTTCAGCCCCTCAAAGACCTCCTGGGCATAATGGAACACCATGGCAGAGGGCTCCAGGGACAGGGGAGCGTAGGGGACAATGCGCCCATCATGCCAGCCCTGGCCAGCGGTGTAATCCATGATAAACATATGATCGGTGAAGCTCTTACCAAACTGCAGGGTGTCCGGGTCGGGTTTGGCCTTGAGGACCGCGGCCCGCTGCACGGGAAATTCCTTCATGGGAATGGCCTCCTTGAAAACAGTGATCGTATGAACCAAAGTATGGCAGTTTTAAAGAAAAAAGAATGTAAAACAGGATACAATGGAAGGGATTCTTATTGTATCACAACGAGAAAGTCACTGCAAGCGCACTTGTTTTTGACAGGCGTGTCTGGTATAATAAACTCTCTTATTGTAGACAAATTTACTGCCTGGGAGGGAATCGCATGCGGAAAAATAAACTATCCCATCTGCTGGAGCCGAGCCTGCGGTTGTACTTCGGCTTTTTGCTGGTGTTTGCCGCGGTGACCGCCATTTTCAGTGTCCCCGTGGCGGTGATGGAAGCGGCGGTGGTGGTGGTGCTCTACCTTTACTTCCGCAGTACCAATGCCCGCCGGCAGAAGGAGATCCTGAAATACATCGAGAATGTCACCTGCAATATGGACACCGCAACCAAGGATACCATGGTAAATGCGCCTCTGCCCATGGTCATCTTCCGGCCGGAGAACGATGAGGTCATCTGGTCCAATGACCGCTTTTTGCAGATCACCGGGGAACGGGACCATATGTTTGACACCAAGATCACCGCTGCGGTGCCCGACTTTTCCTCCCGCTGGCTCATGGAGGGCAAGACCGAATGCCCGTCAGAGGTGCGCATTGGGGAGAACCGTTTTTTGGTCTTCGGCCATCTGGTGCGCACCGAGGATCAGGGGGCCCGGGGGTACCTGGCTACCACCTATTGGGTGGATGTGACCAATCTGGCGCAGGTGCGGGATGAATACTATTCTACCCGGCCGGTGGTGGGCATCCTGACGGTGGACAACTATGAGGAGCTGATGAAAGGGGCTACGGACAACGCCAAGTCCGCCCTGCGCAGTGAGATCGACCAGCGTCTGGCCCAGTGGGTGGCCCCCGCTCAGGGGGTCTTCTGCCGGTACGAGCGGGACCGTTATCTCTTTGTGTTTGAAGAGCGGTTCCTGGCCCAGTTCCAGGAGGCGAAATTTTCCGTACTGGACAGTGTGCGCCAGGTGACCAACCATGCCGGAATCCAGGCCACCCTGTCCATCGGCATCGGCAAAGAGGCCGATTCTCTGGGAGAGCTGTTCCAGTATGCGGCCTTGTCGGTGGAGATGGCCCTGAGCCGGGGCGGCGACCAGGCTGTGGTAAAGAACAAGTTTAATTTTGAGTTCTACGGCGGGCGCACCAAGGAGTTGGAGAAACGCACCAAGGTGAAGAGCCGGGTCATGGCCAGCGCCCTGGGCGAACTGATGGCCGACGCTTCCCGGGTGTTCGTTATGGGTCACAAGTACCCGGATTTGGACTGTGTGGGTGCGGCAGCCGGCGTGTGTGCCATTGCCCGAAAGAAGGGCGCGCCGGTGCACATCGTGCGGGAGCCGGGCCAGAACCCCGCCAGCGGCATGGTGGAGCGGCTGAGCGAGCTGGCCGAGTATAAGGATGTATTCCTCTCCCCTCAGGACGCCATCCTCCTGGCCGATCCCAACTGCCTGCTGGTGGTGGTGGACACCAACCGGCCCGAGCAGGTGGTGAGCCAGGATCTGCTGGAGGCGGTGCACAAGGTGGCGGTCATCGATCACCACCGCCGGGCATCCTCTTACATTGCCGATGCCGCCCTCAATTTCCACGAGCCCTATGCCTCCTCCGCCAGTGAGCTGGTTACCGAGCTGGCCCAGTATCTGCTGGAGCCGGCTGATCTGCTGAAAACCGAGGCGGAGGCGCTGCTGGCCGGCATGGTGCTGGACACCAAGCAGTTCACCATGCGCACCGGCAGCCGCACCTTTGAGGCGGCCGCCTTCCTGCGCCGCTCGGGCGCGGACACCGGTGATGTAAAGAAGCTCTTCCAGAACGATCTGGAGGGGATGATCGCCAAGTATTCCATCATCCAGAATGCCAAGATGTATAAAGCGGGCATCGCCGTGGCCCGGGTGGACCACACTGTGGGGCGGATCACCGCCGCTCAGGCCGCCGATGAACTTTTGAACATCTCTGGCATCGACACCTCCTTTGTTCTCTTCCCCGATCAGGAGAACCGGGTCATCCTCTCGGCCCGCAGCATGGGGGATGTGAATGTGCAGGTGGTGCTGGAGAAGCTGGGGGGCGGCGGCAACGCCGCCACAGCCGGCGCCCAGGTACCGGGCAAGAGCGTGGATGAGGTGTACAACCTTCTTCTGCAGGCCATCGATGAGTACCTGGAGGACGAATAAAACCGATTACGACGCAAACGGATAACCAACGAAAGGACGAATTACCATGAAAGTGATTTTGCAGCAGGACGTAAAGGGTCAGGGCAAGAAGGGCCAGATGATCGAGGCCAGCGACGGCTACGCCCGCAATTTCCTCCTGCCCCGGAAGCTGGCTGTTTTGGCCACGGCGGAGAACGTCAACACCATGAAGATGCAGGAAAAGGCCAAGAAGGCCCAGCAGGCCGCCGAGAAGGCCGAGGCTGAGGCCACTGCCGCCCGCCTCAAGGAGCTGAGCGTCCAGATCGCCGCCAAGGCGGGCAACGGCGGACGGCTGTTCGGAGCGGTGACCTCCAAGGAGATCGCCGACGCCCTGCAGGCTCAGCACGGCATTGCCATCCAGAAGACCAAGATCGTGCAGGATGAGCCCATCAAGGCCTTTGGTACCTACGAGCTCAAGTGCAAGCTGGGTTATGAGGTCACCGGAACGCTGAAGGTGGTCGTGACCGAGGCGTAAAACATCCGGAAGGACGGATTTTTTCATAGGGAGGTGCAGCACATGGCAACGGAGGAAGAACTGCTGGCCCGGCAGATGCCCCACAGCGCGGAGGCCGAGCAGAGCGTACTGGGCTCCATGCTCATTGACTCCCGGTGTGTGCCCGAGGTCATTGAGGCCCTGCGGCCCGAGGACTTCTATCTGCGCACCAACCGGGAGATCTATGAGACCATCTACTCCATGTTCAATTTCTCCCTCACCATCGACCCGGTGACCGTGCTGGAGCACATGCGCCAGAACGGGGTGTACGACGAGAATACCTCCCGCAAGTATGTGCTCCAGCTCATGGAGATCACCCCTACGGCGGCCAACGTGAAGGAGTACGTGGCCATCGTGAAGGACAAGGCCCTGCTGCGGCGTATTGCCGAGACGGCGGGAGACCTGACCGCCCTGATCCAGGAGGGCACCGGTACTGCCCAGGAGGTGCTGGAGGCCGCTGAACAGCGCATCTATGCCATCCGGCAGGGCCGGGCTGCCCAGGGCCTGACCCACATCTCCAGCGTCATTCTCAATGTGTATGAGCGGCTCAACGAACTGGCCGCCAGCGACGCGGCGGTGCCCGGCCTCAGCACCGGCCTGCCCGATGTGGACATGGCCATCTCCGGCCTGAATAAGTCCGACCTCATCCTGCTGGCCGCCCGCCCGGGCATGGGCAAGACCTCCTTCGCCCTGAACATGCTGCTCCACGCGGGCAAGTTCTCGGGCAAGACGGTGGTCTTCTTCTCTCTGGAGATGAGCCGGGAGCAGCTGGCCATGCGTCTGATTTCCGGCGAGTCCTTTGTGGACAACAAAAAGCTGGTGACGGGCAAGCTCAGCGAGGAGGATTGGACCAAGATCGCGGCCGCATCGGCGGCCCTCAACCAGACCCAGATCCTTATCGACGACAATCCCTCCCTCTCGGTGGCCGACATGAATGCCAAGTGCCGCCGGGTAGACAACCTGGGGCTGGTGGTCATCGACTACCTCCAGCTCATGACCTCTGCCGGCGGACCTCAGCGCAGCGGAGATAACCGTCAGCAGATCGTATCCGATATCTCCCGGGCCCTGAAGATCATGGCCAAGGAGCTCAACGTGCCGGTAGTCTGTCTGTCCCAGCTCTCCCGTGGACCCGAGAGCCGGTCGGATAAGCGCCCCATGCTCTCCGATCTGCGTGAGTCGGGCGCCATCGAGCAGGACGCCGACATCGTCATGTTCCTTTACCGGGACGACTATTATAACGATGACAGCGAGAATCACAATCTGGCCGAGTGCATCATCGCCAAGAACCGCCATGGCGAGACCCGGACGGTGGAGCTGCAGTGGCTGCCCGAATACACCACCTTCTCTTCCATCGACCGGCGGCACGAGGAGTATTAAACATACCCCGGATACCGAAACCGCTGCGGCAAAGGAGACCCTATGCTGGAGAGTGTCAGAGCCCTGACAAGTGAATACGACATGCTGCCCCAGGGAGAGACGGTGCTGTGCGCCGTCTCAGGAGGGGCCGATTCCATGTGTCTGCTCCACCTGCTGCATTCCATGGCGGAAGAAGGGGGCTTTCGGGTGGCGGCGGCCCATTATCACCACGGGATGCGGGGGGCGGCGGCCGACGCCGACGCCGCCTTTGTCTCGGACTGGTGCCGGGAACGGGGCATCCCCTGTGTGGTAGAGCGGGGAGACGTGTATGCCGAGGCAGAGCGCCGGAACCAGGGCGTGGAGGAGACCGGGCGGCAGCTGCGGTATGAATTCCTCCGCCGCACGGCGGCTGAGCTGGGCTGTGGGCGTATTGCCACGGCCCACCACGCCGACGACAATCTGGAGACTCTGCTGCTCCATTTGGTCCGGGGAGCGGGGCTCCACGGCCTGGCGGGCATCCCGCCGCGGCGGGGAGAGATCGTCCGGCCTTTGCTTACCACGCCGCGGGCGGACATCGAGGCATACCTTCAGGCCAACGGCATCCCCCATGTGGAGGACTGCACCAACACCGATGAGAGCTATGCACGCAACCGTATCCGCCATCAGGTGATACCAGTGCTGCGGCAGCTCAACCCCCGCCTGACCGAGCGCTGTGCTGAGACGATGGGCTATCTGCGGGCTGACAACGACTATCTCAACGCCCAGGCGGCCGCCGCCTGCTGCCATGCCCGCTGGGCGGAGGACGACCTGGTGATCGAGGCACGGTATCTGGCGGACCTGCCCGCCGCCATCGCCCCACGGGCGGCCCGCCGCCTGCTGGAGATGCTGGGGGACGGCAACACCGACTGCTCGGCGGCCCATCTGAAGGCCATCGTGGAATTGGCCCGGGGGGACGACCCCTCCGCTGTCGTGTTTCTGCCGGGCGGAAAGCTGGCCCAGCGGGTGTATGGGGAGCTGCTGCTCACCACCCGCAGCGAGCCCCTGCCCCCCTTTCATCCCATACCGCTGGCGCTGGACGGAGAGACGGCCCCTGAGGGAACCCCGTGGCGGGTGTCCTGTCGGGCGACCATCTGCCCGGAGGAGGGTATGGGACGGCCCGGAGCCTTTTATCTGGCCCGGGACGCTTTGGAGGGTCTGCCGATGCTCCGGCCCCGGCAGACTGGTGATGAGATCGCCCTGCCCCGGCGGGGAGGTACCAAGACGGTAAAAAAACTGTTGATCGACGCCAAAGTCCCCCGGCGGGAGCGGGAACGTATTCCGGTGCTGGCGGATGGACGGGGTGTAGCGGCAGTGGCGGGCTTTGGCCCGGATCAGAGCCGGCTGGCTCTGCCCGGACAGCCGGCCTATGAAGTGATCATATGGAAGGAAGGGTAAGGGAAGTATGGAACACATTCTGGACAAAGACGTGGAACGGGTGCTCTTTTCCGAAGAACAGCTGCGGCAGCGGGTAGCGGAGATTGCTGCGGAGATCGACCGGGACTACGCCGGTAAGGAGCCGCTGCTGGTCAGCGTACTGCGGGGATCCTTCGTCTTTATGGCCGATCTGGTGCGGCAGATCCACCTGCCCTGCACAGTGGATTTCATGGCAGTGTCCTCCTACGGTTCGGGTACGTCCAGTTCCGGCCAGGTGAAGATCGTCAAGGACCTGTCCGAGCAGATCGAGGGCAAGGATGTGATCGTCATCGAGGATATCCTGGACAGCGGCAACACCCTGAGCTATCTGCTGCAGATCCTCCAGGCCCGCAAGCCGGCCTCCGTGCGGCTGTGTACCCTGCTGGATAAGCCCTCGCGCCGTACCAAGCCGGTGCAGCTGCACTACGCGGGCTTCTCCATCCCTGACTATTTTGTGGTGGGGTATGGGCTGGATTACGACGAAAGGTACCGCAATCTGCCCTATATCGGCGTTTTGAAGCCCTGCGTGTACGAGGGCAAGTAAAATACGTTGCCCGGAAAGGACGTGTCCCGAGATTGAAACGGAGAGCAAGCATGCGCGATGTGGGCTTTTATGTCCTCATCGCCTTGATTTTGATGATGACCGTCTTTGCCCTGCAGGGCGGCCTGGATAACACCCCGGCGGCCACCTATGGAGAGATCCGCCGCCTGCTGGAACAACAGCAGGTGGAGCAGGTGGAGCTCAAGGACAACACCGTCACACTCACCCTGAAGGGGATGCCGGAAGGTCAGAACCTGGTGACCTATGAGGTGGCCGATCCAGAGTGGTTCTACAATGACTTCAATGATCTGATCGTGGAACAGCTCCACCAGGGTATCATTACCGACTACGACTATCCTCAGGGGTGGGAGCCTCCCTTCTGGGCCTCCTTCCTGCCCTGGGTGGCGGTGCTGGTGGTGTTTGGCCTTTTGTGGTACTTCATGTTCCTGCGTCAGGCAGGTGCCGGCGGAGGCGGGGGCGGCGCTGACCGTACCGCCCGGTTTGGACGGGCCCGCACCCGCAGCGGCGCCGACGAGCAGAAGAAAGTCACCTTTGACGATGTGGCCGGCGCCGAGGAGGAGAAGGCGGAGCTGCAGGAGATCGTGGAGTTTCTGAAGGAGCCCAAACGCTTTCTGGAACTGGGAGCCCGCATCCCCAAGGGTGTGCTGCTGGTGGGCCCGCCGGGTACCGGCAAGACCCTGCTGGCCAAAGCGGTGGCTGGGGAAGCAGGTGTGCATTTCCTTTCCATCTCGGGTTCGGATTTTGTGGAGCTCTATGTGGGCGTGGGCGCCTCCCGCGTCCGGGATTTGTTTGACCAGGCTAAGAAGAACGCGCCTGCCATTGTATTCATCGACGAGATCGACGCCGTGGGCCGTCAGCGCGGCGCGGGCCTGGGCGGCGGCCATGACGAGCGGGAGCAGACCCTCAACCAGCTGCTGGTGGAGATGGACGGCTTCGGCAACAACGAGGGTGTGGTGGTCATGGCGGCCACCAACCGGCAGGATATCCTGGATCCCGCTCTGCTGCGTCCCGGCCGGTTCGACCGGCAGGTGTACGTGGGCTATCCCGACATCAAGGGCCGGGAGGCCATCCTGAAGGTCCATGCCCGCAACAAGCCCCTGGGGGACGACGTCTCCCTGGCCGAACTGGCCCGGGGCACCGGCGGGTTTACCGGCGCGGATCTGGAGAATTTGATGAACGAGGCGGCTCTGCTTTCCGCCCGAAAGCACCACCGTTTTATCGGTATGGATGAATTGAACGAGGCGGTCATCAAGGTCATTGCCGGACCGGAGAAGAAAAGCCGGGTGGTTATTGAACGGGAGCGGAAGCTCACCGCCTACCATGAGGCGGGCCATGCGATTGTCATCCATGACCTGGAGAGTCAGGACCCGGTGCACCAGATCACCATCATTCCCCGGGGTATGGCGGGTGGCATGACCATTTCGCTGCCGAAGGAGGACGTGACCTTCCAGTCCAGGCAGCAGCTCACGGAGCGCATTGCGGTCTGCCTGGGTGGCCGGGCCGCCGAAGAGCTGGCGCTTGGGGATATCTCTACGGGCGCGGGCAGCGACCTGCAGAAGGCCAGTTCCATTGCCCGCAACATGGTCACCCGCTACGGTATGAGCGAAAAACTGGGCAATGTGGTCTTTGATTCCGGCCATGACGAGGTGTTTATCGGCCGGTCCATGGCCCAGACAAAGAACTACTCCGAGGAGGTGGCCGCTCTCATTGATGAGGAGATCCGTGCCCTCATCGATGGCGCCTATGACCGCTGCCGGCAGATCCTCTCTGCCCGGCGGAGCCAGCTGGATTTTGTAGCGGACTACCTGCTCAAATATGAGAATATGGACGCGGAGACCTTTGAGCAGGTCTTTACCGATCCCTCGGCTGTCCGGCCTCCTGTTGCCTATCAGGCGGTGGAGAAGGATGCTGCGGCTGAGCTGGCCGACCGAAAAGAGAACGAGGACTGATCACACGGAAACAGAACGGGGGCGCGTGTATGGCACGCGCCCCCGATTTCTGTCAATCGTAAGAAAACCGTAAAGGACAGACTGGGACAAGTCTGCTATAATAAAGGCAAATCTGTCGAAGGAAGTGCCCCCGATTATGCCCACCCAGACTCCTGTCCGGCGCAGGCTCTCTCCCCTGCCTGGTCTCATTCCCGGCCTGATCCTCCTGGTGGCGGTGCTGGCCGTCATTAAATGGATCGATCCCTTTGCACCCAAGGAGCTGCATGTCCCCGACACCCCGGACTGGGTGGAGGAGGAGCTGCTGCCCATCAACCCCTATTCCCGTCCGGGCACACCCCTGGAGCAGGTCAACGGTATCGTTATCCACTATGTGGGCAATCCGGGTACCACCGCCGAGCAGAACCACAGCTATTTTAAGAATCTGGCCCAGACCGGAGAGACCTATGCCAGCAGCCATTTTCTCATTGGCCTGGACGGGGAGATCATTCAGAATGTTCCCCTGGATGAGATCGCCTATTGTTCCAACCAGCGCAACGATGACACCATTTCCATTGAGTGCTGCCATCCGGACGAGAGCGGGAGTTTTAACCAGGCCACCTACGACTCCCTGGTGCGCCTTACCCGCTGGCTGATGGAGCAGTACGGATTGGACCGGGACCAGGTCATTCGCCACTACGACGTGACGGGTAAGATCTGCCCCCGCTCCTTTGTGGAGCACCCGGAGACCTGGGAGACTTTTTTGGACGACATTTCGAAATAAGTCCGTTTTATGGGACAGCTTTTCTGCTACACTGAGAGCACAACGAAGCAGAAAGGAGCGCTGACCCATGAGTTATGAGATCCGTTATATTGGTGGACATGTAGAGGTATACGACCAGGCGGGCCGCTTCCGGTTCTCCGCCGACTCCGAGTGGGAGGCGCTGGCGGAACTGGAGCATGAGCACGCCGCATAAAAAGATGAACAGGGCGCCCGGCCGATGGCCGGGCGCCCTGTCTGGTGTATTGGATTCAGTCGGGGATGTAGGCCCGGATACGCAGAGTGACTCCCAGCTCTTCCGTGATGGCACGGCAGCGGGCGATCTCTTCGGGGGTCTTGTCCTTGTCCACGATGGTCATTACCACGTGGGGCACATAATCCCGGCATTTGCGGGCAAAGTCCAGCATGGCGTCCCAGGCCTTTGTTCCCTCCCGGGGCTGGGTGACGGCGCAGTATTCCTCCGGTGTGGAGCCGTTGAGGGAAATGGAGATCGTGTCGATGCGCCCCTTTAGTTCGGGCGTCACGTCCCGGCCCAGGAACAGATTGGCGTGGCCGTTGGTGTTGATACGCACGGGGGGCAGGTTGGGGACGCGCTCCTTCAGCTGGTCCACCAGCCAGAGCAGATCGTCCGTGCGGTACATGGGCTCACCAAAGCCGCAGAACACCAGCTCCCGGTACTGGGAGAAGTCCCGGGCCAGCAGGTCTGCCAGAGCTTCCTCCCGGCTGGGCTCGTGTTCCAGCCACAGATCGTCGGCGTAGATGGAACCTTTGTGGCCGTTGTGACGCAGGCAGAACACACAGTTGCAGTCGCACCGGTTGGTCAGGTTGACATAAAGCGCCCCTTCGTATTCATAAGAGATGGTCATCATGGCAATTTGCCTCCTTTACGAAATGCCAAAAAAGCGTTTGCCGTTCTCCAGCGTGGCGGCCAGGACTTCCTCGGTGGTCAGACCCTTGAGCTGGGCCACCGTCTGAGCCATGAGTGGGATGAGGCTGGAGTCGCACCGGCTGCCCCGATAGGGCTCAGGAGCCATATAGGGCGCGTCGGTCTCCAGCATCAGCCGGTCCAGGGGCAGCCAGCGGAGGATCTCAGGCGCCCGACGGGCGTTTTTGAAGGTAATGTTGCCGGTGAAGGAGAGCATCCAGCCCCGGTCCACCAGCACCTTGGCATCCTCGATGCTGCCGGAGTAACAGTGGAACACACCGCGGGTGCCGGGGTGAGCACGGACCAAGTCCATGCAGTCCTTGTGGGCGTCCCGGTCGTGGACGATGGCGGGCAGGTCCAGCTCCTGGGCCAGGGCGAGCTGGGCGGCAAAGACCTCCCGGGAGAAGGCGCGTTCCTCCGGGGCCTTGACCCAGTAGTAATCCAGGCCGATCTCCCCCACCGCCACGCACTTGGGGTGGGCGCACAGGGCGCGGATCTGGTCCAGCTGATCCAGGGTCATCCCCTCCAGATTCTCCGGGTGGAAACCAGCGGCGAAATAAAGATAGGCGTATCGCTCCGCCAAGGCCTGGGACTGGCGGGAGCTGGCCAGGTCGCAGCCGGGGCAGACCACCAGCTCTACCCCCTTCTCAGGCAGGGAAGAAAGCAGTGCGTCCCGGTCGGTGTCAAAGGCATCATCATAGTAGTGGGCGTGGGTGTCGAAGATCATAAGGGCCTCCCAACGTTGTTTTTTTCATCATACTCCCTTTTGGCAGCGTTGACAAGAGGGCGGGGCTGTGGTATACTGCCCGAGGAATACGGGGATGAGGTCCTCCCGGGGCGTGCGCCCGAACCGCCGAACGGCTGATGACTTCTGCAAGTTTTTGCAGGGGGCATTGGCTTTTTTTGTGCCCTCTGGAAGGGAAGGAACGATTATGTTAACAAGTATTGGCTATGTGTTGTTGCTGGGACTGGGGCTGGGGGCCCTGGCCAGATTGGTCCGCCTGCCGCCTCTGGTGGGGATGCTGGCAGCAGGGATCCTGTTAGGGCCCTGTGTGCTGAACCTGCTGTCCCCCGAGCTGCTGGACATCTCCGCGGATCTGCGGCAGCTGGCTCTCATCATCATCCTGGCCCGGGCGGGGCTGAGCCTGGAGATCGACGATTTGCGCCGGGCAGGGCGGCCTGCTGTGCTGATGTGTTTTGTGCCTGCCAGCTTCGAGGTCCTGGGCATGGTGGTGCTGGCCCCCAGGCTGCTGGGTGTCAGCGTATTGGATGCGGCCATTATGGGAGCGGTAGTAGGGGCGGTGTCCCCGGCCGTCATCGTGCCCCGGATGCTCCGGCTCATGGAAGAGGGATACGGAGTAAAAAAAGGCATCCCGCAGATGATTTTGGCAGGGGCATCGGTGGACGATGTGTTCGTCATTGTTCTCTTTACATCCTTTACCTCCATGGCCCAGGGCGGCTCCTTCTCCCCCGCCGCCCTGGTGGGGGTGCCGGTGTCCATCGTCCTGGGGGCAGCCTTGGGGCTGGCCGTTGGCTTTTTGCTGGCCCGGTTCTTTGAGACCCTCCACATGCGGGATTCGGTAAAGGTGGTCATTTTGCTGGCCCTGGCCTTTCTGCTGGTGGCGCTGGAGGATGCGGTGGAAGCCTATGTCCCCTTCTCCGGCCTGCTGGCAGTACTGGGCATGGGCCTGGGCCTGCGCCGGTGGCGGCTGCCGGTGGCTCAGCGGCTCACGGCCAAGTTCGGCAAGCTTTGGGTGTGGGCGGAAGTTATGCTGTTTGTGCTGGTAGGGGCCGAGGTGGATCTGGGCTATGCCGCGGCGGCGGGACTGGCTGCTGTGGTTACCGTGCTGGGTGTGCTGTGCTTCCGGGCGCTGGGGGTACTCCTGTGTGTGGCGGGGAGCAAGCTCACCAAAAAGGAGCGGCTCTTCGCTGTGCTGGCCTATCTGCCAAAGGCTACGGTCCAGGCGGCGATCGGCGGCGTGCCGCTGGCCATGGGGCTTGCCTGCGGGCAGGTGGTACTCACCGTGGCGGTCATTGCCATTCTGGTCACTGCTCCCCTTGGGGCGCTGGCCATCGATGCCAGTTACAAAAGACTGCTGGAACGGACCGGGGAATAAAAAGAGAGGCGCTGCAATGCAGCGCCTCTCTTTTTTTGTTTTTACTCAGCACAGGCCGTAACCAGCGGGGACTTTGTCGTCCAGCATGATGAGGTGGAGCTTCTCGGAGCCATCGGGTTCCTCCTTGACAGCCGAGATGAGCATGCCGTTGGACTCCAGACCCATCATCTTCCGGGGGGCCAGGTTGGTGCAGGCTACTACCGTCTTGCCCACCAGCTCCTCGGGCTCGTAATATTCATGGATGCCGGAGAGGATCTGCCGGGGGGTGCCCTCTCCGCAGTCCAGGGTGAAGCGGAGCAGCTTCTTGCTCTTCTTCACCGGCTCACAGGCCAGGATCTTGGCGGTGACGAAGTGGACCTTGTTGAAGTCGTCAATGGTGATATACTCGGGGGCCTTGGGCTCCTCGGGAGCGGGCTCCGCGGCAGCTTTGGCGGCCGCCTCCAGGGCGGCGAGCTCCTCCAGCTCCTTGGCGGCGTCGATGCGGGGGAAGAGATTCTCGCCCTTGTTCACTGCCGCGTCCATGGGCAGCAGACCCCACTGCCCGGCGGAGTCCCAGGTGCGCAGCTCTTCGCCGGCACCGATCTGCCCAAAGATCTTCTCGCAGGTGTCGGGCATAAAGGGGGTGAGCAGCACGGCGGAGATGCGCACGCACTCCAGCAGGTTGTACAGCACCTGGGCCAGGCGAGCCTTCTGGGTCTCGTCCTTGGCCAGCAGCCAGGGCTTGTTCTCGTCGATATACTTGTTGGCCCGGCCGATGAGTTTAAAGACCTCCATCAGGGCGTTTTGGAAGGCATAGTGTTCCATCTGCTCCTCGTAGACGTCCCGCAGACCCTTTGCCAGATGGAGCAGCTCATCATCCAGGGCGGAGTCGGCAGCCTCGGTCACCGGCAGATGAGCGCCAAAGTACTTGCCCACCATGGCGGTGGTGCGGCTGACCAGGTTGCCCAGGTCGTTGGCCAGGTCGGTGTTGATCCGGCCGATGAGTGCCTCGTTGGAGAAGTTGCCGTCGGTGCCGAAGGGGAACTCCCGCAGCAGGAAGTAGCGCAGCGCATCCACGCCATAGCGCTCAGCCAGCAGATAGGGGTCCACCACGTTGCCCTTGGACTTGCTCATCTTGCCGCCGTCCAGCAGCAGCCAGCCGTGGCCGAACACCTTCTTGGGCAGGGGCATGTCCATGCTCATGAGCATGGCGGGCCAGATAATGGAGTGGAAACGGACAATTTCCTTGCCGATAAAGTGGACGTCGGCAGGCCAGTACTTGTCGTAGTCGTTGTGCTTGTCGTTCATAAAGCCCAGGGCGGTGGTATAGTTGAACAGTGCGTCGATCCACACATAGACCACGTGACCCGGATCAAAGTCCACCGGAATGCCCCACTTGAAGCTGGTGCGGGACACACACAGATCCTCCAGGCCGGGCTTGATGAAGTTGTTCACCATCTCGTTGACCCGGCTGCGGGGCTCCAGGAAGTCGGTATCTTCCAGCAGATGCTGGATGCGGTCGGCGTACTTGCTCAGACGGAAGAAGTAGGCCTCCTCCTCAGCATCCTGCACCTCACGGCCGCAGTCGGGGCACTTGCCGTCCTTGAGCTGGCTCTCGGTCCAGAAGGACTCGCAGGGCTTGCAGTACTTGCCCACATACTTGCCCTTGTAGATATCTCCCTTGTCGTACATGGCCTTGAAGATCTTCTGGATAGCAGCGACATGGTAGTCGTCCGTGGTGCGGATGAACCGGTCGTTGGAGATGTTCATCAGCTTCCACAGATCCTTGACCCCCTGAGGACCCTCCACGATGCGGTCCACATATTCCTTGGGGGATACCCCGGCCTCCTTGGCCTTGTCCTCGATCTTCTGGCCGTGCTCATCAGTGCCGGTGAGGAACATGACGTCATAGCCGGTGAGGCGCTTGTAGCGGGCCATGGTGTCGGTAGCCACGGTGCAGTAGGCGTGGCCGATGTGGAGCTTGTCCGAGGGATAGTAGATGGGGGTGGTAATGTAGAATTTCTTGTCAGGATTCATCGGGTATTCCCTCCGTCGTATCGTTTTCGGCCCGGACCGGCGGTTCCGGCCGGCCGGCGTTGTACAGAAGCGCCCAGACGGACGCCAGCAGATAGAGGATCGTAAAGCCGTAGAGCAGCCGGGTGGCCAGATCATGGCTGTCGGCCATGGTCACCAGGGAGAAGTAGATCCCCAGCAGAGAGAACAGGCTGGCCCGGAAGGGCTTGGCCCGCTCAAAGGAGAAGCCGGCGGTGAAATAGAACCCCAGCAGGCTGGCAATGATGGCAAACAGCTCGTATACATAGTCCAGCTGCACCGGGTCTCCGGCCCGCACCTGGTAGGCGGCGATGAGCCACACGCAGCAGGTGTATGCCGGCATGAGCAGCAGGAAGTTATACTTCCCCTGGCCCTGTCCCCGGTAGTTGCCCTGGACCGTGCGCAGCACACACACGCCCGACACCACCGCCAGCACGGCCACCAGCAGGCGGGTATACACCTGGTTTTCCCCCTGAAGGAAACTTACCACTATGGCCACCGCTCCGGCCAGCAGCAGCAGGGCCGCCGCGGTGCCCACTCCGGCGTAGAGGGTGCAGCCCCGGGCGGCAAAGGCCTGGTCATAGCCGGAGAACGCGGGATAATGTCCCCGGCACAGCAGCGCCAGCACCGCGACCATCACCACGGAAAACAGAATGAGAGCCAGGGTAGCGGGTGCTCCGGAGATGGGCAGGCCGGTGTCGGCTTCAAACGCGGTGGCCAGCTCCCAGCGGCGCAGGGCGAAGCCTACCGCGCCCCCCGCGACGGCCGCCGCGGGCAAAACAAATTCTTTTCGCATGATCGGCATCCTTTCCGGATGAAGAATAATACCAATATATGATTATACCACGTACTGGAAGAAAACGCACGGGATTTTTCAGGAAAAAGCAGGGGCGGGCGGCCTTCCGGCCGTCCGCCCCGAGCGGCTCATTCAGTTGGCCCCGGCGGCCTGGCTCTCCAGGTACTCGTCGTAGGTCATCTTCCGGTCGATGAGCTTGCCGTCGGAAGTGAAGTCAAACACCCGGTTGGCCACGGTCTGAACCAGCTGGTGGTCGTGGGAGGCGAAGAGCACGTTGCACTTGACCGCCTCCAGGCCGTTGTTCAGGGCGGCGATGGACTCCAGGTCCAGGTGGTTGGTGGGCTGGTCCAGCAGCAGCACGTTGGCCCCCGAGAGCATCATCCGGGACAGCATGCACCGCACCTTTTCACCGCCGGAGAGGACCTTTACGGGCTTGTAGACCTCGTCGCCTGAGAAGAGCATCCGGCCCAAAAAGCCCCGCAGGTAGGCCTCGTGGGGGTCGCTGGACCACTGGCGCAGCCACTCCACCAGGTTGTCGTCACAGTCCTTGAAGAACTTGGTGTTGTCCTTGGGGAAATAGGAGAAGGTGGCCGTCTGACCCCACTTCACGGTGCCCTCGTCGGGCTCCATCTCCCCGGTGAGGATCTGGAACAGAGCGGTCTGGGCGTTCTCATTGTCGCCCACAAAGGCAATCTTGTCGCCGTGGCCCACGATGAAGCTCACCTTGTCCAGCACCTTCACCCCGTCGATGGTCTTGCTCACGTCGGTGACGAACAGGATGTCCTTGCCTACCTCACGGTCGGGGGAGAAGGCCACCCAGGGATAGCGGCGGGAGGAGGCGGGGATCTCCTCCAGGGTGATCTTTTCCAGCAGCTTGCGCCGGGCGGTGGCCTGCTTGCTCTTGGACTTGTTGGCCGAGAAGCGGGAGATGAACTCCTTGAGTTCCTGAGCCTTCTCCTCGTTCTTCTTGTTCTGATTCTTCATCAGGTTCTGCATCAGCTGGGAGGCATCGTACCAGAAGTCGTAGTTGCCCACGTACATCTTGATCTTGTTGTAGTCGATGTCCACAATGTGGGTGCAGATGGTGTTGAGGAAGTGCCGGTCGTGGCTGACGACGATAACGGTGCCCTCAAAGTCCAGCAGGAAGTCCTCCAGCCAGTTCACCGCGTTGATGTCCAGGTTGTTGGTGGGCTCGTCCATCATCAGGATGTCCGGGTTGCCGAACAGAGCCTGGGCCAGCAGCACCTTCACCTTCAGGCGGGGGTCCAGGGTGGCCATGTCGTTGTAGTGGTACTCGGTGCCAACGCCCAGACCCTGGAGGATCCGGGAGGCGTCGCTCTCGGCCTCCCAGCCGCCCAGCTCGGCAAACTCCTCCTCCAGCTCACAGGCGCGGATGCCGTCTTCCTCGGTCATCTCCTCCTTGGCGTAGAGGGCTTCCTTCTCCTTGCCGATGTCATACAGACGCTGGTTGCCCATGATGACGGTGTCCATTACGTTGTAGGCGTTGTAGGCGTTCTGGTCCTGCTTGAGCACCGACATGCGGGTCTTGGGCAGAATGGACACCTCGCCGGAGGTGGGCTCCAGATCGCCGGAGAGAATCTTCAGAAAGGTGGACTTGCCAGCGCCGTTGGCGCCGATGATGCCATAGCAATTGCCCTTGGTGAACTGCAGGTCCACATGGGAAAAGAGAGGCTGGCCGCTGTAGGCCAGGCCCAGGTCGGAAACTGTGATCATGTCGTACTCCTTCTAGCGGATAATCATTATACGCACGGCATTATATCATAAATCCACCGGCGCGCCTAGAGAAAAATGGACGAGTTGCAGCCCGAAATGTCCGGGGCTTGTTTCCGGAGACGGGGTGCGGTATGATAAAACAAATACACAGGAAAGGACGGGATGAGCATGAGTCTGTTTTGCTGTCCCCTCTGCGCCGCGCCTCTGGAGCGGGGCCAGAGCGCCTACACCTGCCCCAACGGGCACTGCTTTGATATTGCCCGGGAGGGGTATGTCCATCTGCTGCCCGCCAACCGCAAGCATTCCAAAGCGCCCGGCGATGACAAGGGGATGGTGGCGGCCCGCAACCGCTTTCTGGACAAAGGCTACTATGCGCCGCTGCGGCAGGCCCTGTGCCGGCTTGCCCTGGAACGGGTGGGGCCGGGGGCGGCCCTGCTGGACTCGGGCTGCGGCGAGGGATATTACACCGCCGGGCTCTGGGGGGCGCTGGGAGTAGCCGGGCGGGAGCCCCGCCTGGCAGGCATTGATTTGTCCAAGCCCTCGGTACGTCTGGCGGCCCGGCGTATCCCCCACGGGGAGTTCGCTGTGGCCTCGGCCTATCACCTGCCGGTGGCGGACGGGAGCATCGATCTGCTGCTCAACTGCTTTTCTCCCCTGGCGCTGGAGGAGTTTCGGCGGGTGCTGCGCCCCGGCGGATGGTTTTTCTATGTAGTGCCGGCGGCTGACCACCTGTGGCAGCTCAAGCAGGTGCTCTACGACACCCCCTATCCCAACCAGGAGCAGGAGATCCCCTACGAGGGGTTTGTCTATGAGGATGTGGTGCCGGTGGAACACTGGATGGAGGTGCCCGGGGCCGACCTGGCCGACCTGTTCCAGATGACTCCCTATTACTGGAAGACCCCCCGGGAGGGGGCGCAGCGGCTGGCCGGTCTGGACGGGCTGCGGGTAAAGGCGGCGTTTCGTATCCACGTGTTCCGGCGGGAGGGACAGGCTTGCGCATCGGGGCGGGCTATGATATAGTAGTTGCGCAAAACAGGCCGGGTCCGCCCGGCAGTTGGATTTGAGGTCGCGCCCCCGAAGGGAGGAGGGCGTCTGGGTACGAAAGGGAGTTTCGCTGCCTGTGGGGACCTTGAATCAGGCAGATTGAAACGGAAAGGAAGTTTTGTACCCATGGAAATCAACGGCGAGCAGGTCAACGAGATCGTCAACTACGCCGAACTGGGCCTGTCCCCCGCGGTGATGAAGGCCATCGAGAAGAAGGGCTATGTGCGTGCTACTCCGGTGCAGGCCGGGGCCATCCCCTACTTCATGCAGTGGAAGGACGTCATTGCCAAGGCCCCCACCGGTACCGGCAAGACCTTTGCCTTCGGCATCCCCATGGTGGAACATGTGGATCCGCAGAGCAGCGATGTGCAGGCGCTGGTACTGGCTCCCACACGGGAGCTGGCGGTGCAGATCCAGGAGGAACTGCGGGATCTGTGTGAATTTAAAGAAGGGGTGCGCACCGTCTGCCTCTACGGCGGGGCCCCCATCGACAAGCAGATCAACACCCTGAAGAAAAAGCCCCAGATCGTGGTGGCCACCCCCGGGCGGCTGATGGATCATATGAAGCGGCGCACCGTCCGTTTGGACAAGGTGGAGACCGTGGTATTGGATGAGGCCGACCGGATGCTGGACATGGGCTTTGTGCGGGACGTGACCCGTATCCTGGACCAGCTCAAGCACCGGCGCAACCTGGGCATGTTCTCGGCCACCATCAGCCGGGAGGTGATGGACATCTCCTGGGTGTACCAGCGGGACCCGGTGGAGATCACCGTCCGCCCGGTGGAGGAGTCCAAGCCCGACATCACCCAGTACCGCATTGACCTGGACGGGCGCGAGCAGAAGCTGGACACCCTGGTGGCCCTGCTGGAGCACGGCGGATACGAGCGTGCCATTGCCTTTTGCAACACCAAGCTGATGACCGACCGGCTGGCCGGGCTGCTGCAGATGCGGGGCATCTCCTGCCAGGCCATCCACGGCGACATCCAGCAGCGGGTGCGGGAAAAGACCCTGGAGAAATTCAAGCAGGGAGAGCTGCGGGTGCTGGTGGCCACCGATGTGGCTGCCCGGGGACTGGACATCGACGATGTGGATGTGGTGTTTAACTACGACGTGCCCGACGAACTGGAAAACTACACCCACCGCATTGGCCGCACCGGCCGGGCCAAACGCCATGGCGTGGCCTATACCTTTATTGCCACAGTTACCGAGAGCATCCGTATGGACGAGATCATCCGCAATACCCGCGCAGAGGTCCAGCGGCTCAAGTACGACCAGGACGGCTGCCTCATGCTGGTGGAGGACAAGGGCTGAACGATTTTCATCGGATTTTAAGGAAGCTGTAAGGACTTTTTGAGGGGATGTATGGCATACTGTCTCCAGGATCAAAAAGGAGGGACAGCGATGAATGAGATCAAGCGCCTGTACCGTGTGGAGCAGGGGGCCAAGCTGGCGGGAGTCTGCGGCGGCATCGCCGAGTATTTTAATCTGGACCCCAGTGTAGTCCGTCTGCTGTGGGCGGCGGTCACCCTGTTTTCCGTTGGGGTGGGCTTTATCCTATATATCATTGCCGCCTGCATCCTGCCGAAGAAAAGCGATGTATACCCCGGCTATTAAAGAAAAAAAGCGGGCGCCCTCCGGGGCGCCCGCTTTTTTCTTGCCATTTGTGTATGAGCATGATATCATGTCGCCATACTAGGAAATGGTAAGGAGACGAGACCTGCATGATCGATTTTCAAACCCCCGCCCCGGTGGACAAGGCCTGGGTGGACGAGCTGCTTGCCCGGGGCAATTACCGGGGGTGCGATTATAATTTTACCAATCTGTATGTGTGGGAGAAAGCCTACGGCATTGAAATCGGCCGGGTGGGCGATTTCCTGGTGACACACCTGTGTGGCCGAGTGGGGTGCAGTTATATGTACCCCGCAGGCTCGGGGGACATTGCCGGCGTGGTGCGTGCCCTGCAGGAGGATGCCGCCCGTCGGGGGCAGCCCCTGCGTCTGGTATGTCTGACCCGGCCTCAGATGGCGGAACTGGAGGAATTTTTCCCAGGGGAATTTGATTACTTTCCTGACCGGGACGGTTTTGATTATCTCTACGAGATCGACCGGCTGGCCGATCTGGGAGGGAAAAAGCTCCATGCCAAGCGCAATCATATTAACCGCTTCATTGAGAACAACCCCACCTGGGTCTATGAGCCCATCACCCGGGAAAGCCTGCCGGAGTGTCTGGAAATGGACCGGGAGTGGTATCGCCGTTCCCTCCAGCGAGAGGGAGATGCCGAGGAGCGGGACCTGGGAGACGAGGGAATCGCCCTGCGCACGGCGATGGAGCACTATGACCAGCTGGGGCTGGAGGGCGGCCTCATCCGGGTATACGGCGAGGTGGTGGCCTTTACCATGGGGGACCGGCTCTCCCGTGATACCTATGATGTGCACTTTGAAAAAGCCTATGGTGAGCTGCAGGGCGCTTACGCCATGATTAACCGGGAGTTTGCCCGCTGGGTCCGCGCCCACCATCCCGAGGTCCGCTACCTCAACCGGGAGGACGACATGGGAGTGGAGGGGCTGCGCAAGGCGAAGCTATCCTATTATCCTGATGCTATGGTGGAAAAATTTACGGCGGTCATGAAATAAGCTGCCCATCCAAGCGCACGTAAAGAAAAGGAGGTACAGACCGATGGTAGAGATCCGCCCATCCCGTCCGGAGGAGATCCCGGCCCAAAAACGCCTGTGGAAGCTGGCTTTTGGTGACGAGGAGAAATATATCGACTGGTTCTACCGCTGCTGCGGTCAGCCGGAGAATATGCTCCTGCTGCTGGAGGAGGGACAGCTTGCCTCCATGCTGGCGTTGCTGCCTCAGGAGGTAGTGCTGCCCGGAGGCGAGGCCGCACAGGCCGGATACATCTATGCTTTGGCCACTGATCCGGCCTTCCGCAGCCATGGGTTTGGCCGGCAGCTGCTGCACTACGCTGATTTTCATCTGCGGGCACGGGGAGCGGACTGCGTTACCACCGTGCCGGCCCAGCCAAGCCTGTTCAAATTTTTTGCCACAGTGGGCTTTACCTCCGGCTTCTCCATGCGGGAGACCGAACTGCTGCGGGATGGATGCCCCCCTGCCGCACCGGGAGACCAGGTACGGCCGGTGGAGGCGGAGGAGTACAACGCCATACGGGAGCGGCTGCTGGAGGGGGTGCCCCACATCCGCTATGGAGAGGAGCTCATCCGCTATCAGCAGGGGCTGGGACGGTTGAGCGGCGGCGGTCTCTACCGGGTGGAAGCCGGCGGTGCGGTAGGCTGTGCCGCGGCGGAGTATGTGGATGAGGAAAGCCTCCTGTTCAAAGAACTGCTCCTTCCGCCTGAGCAGATGAGTGCGGGCCTTGCTGCACTGGCCTGCGCGCTGCCTGCCGTCCGTTGCCATGTACGTACTCCTGCAGCCTGGGAGGGACTAAAGGGCAGCTATCTGCAGCCGTTTGCCATGATAAAATGGTACCGTCCCGAATTTCAGCAGCTATGGCAGCAGAATCTTCATGGCTATATGGGGCTTGGTTTTGACTGAATGGCTGGCCCACTCCGTCTGGAGTGGGCCGGCATTTTTGCAACTCGGCGACTCAAAAATTTCAAACGGAAAACGAAAAAATTTTAACTGACCATGAATATTATGCAATATGTTGCGAATATATGTAAAAATACTTTAATACACTAGCAGAAAAAAGTAACAAAAAGGGAGGGAAACAGGGAAAATAAGCAACTAAATCCGAAATATTGAACGGACAAAGCAGTGGAAAAATGTCCTTATATGAAAGACAAGTGCAAGGACGACACAGAATTCCATCAAATTCACACCCCTTCACTCTTGACGCAAAGCGGCTTTTACGGTAAAATAAAAAAACGTTTAAGATGGGACAAATGCATTGAACGAACAGAGATTGGTATAGGAAGTGAAAAAATGGCAAAATATACCTTGAAAAGAGTGCTCATGGCGGTACTGACGCTATTTGTGGTCGCCTGCATCACTTTTTTCCTCATGCACGCCATTCCGGGCAACCCGTGGCTGTCTGAAAAGACTCCTTCTCAGGCTACCATTGATGCTCTGAATGAAAAGTATGGCCTGGATCAGCCGCTGGTGGTACAGTTGGGCAAGTATCTGGGCAATCTGCTCCAGGGTGACCTGGGTGTGTCTATCAAGATGCAGAAGAACCGTCCGGTGCTGGATATCATTACCGAGATGTTCCCTGTCTCCGCCAAGGTGGGCATCATTGCCATCGTCTGGGCTGTGCTGGTAGGTGTCCCGTTGGGATGTCTGGCTGCCTATAAGCGAGGAACCTGGGTGGACAGCTTGTTGCGGGTTATCTGCACCATTGGTATTTCCATGCCGGGATTCGTGGTGGCAACCATATTGTTGCATACCTTGACCGGCGGCATTGAAGGGATCAAGATATTCCCGACGATGTTTGACGGCACATGGAAGAGCTATATTTTGCCCTGTGCTTCCCTGGGATTCTATCCGATGTGTTATTTGTCCCGCCAGACTCGTACAGCCATGTTGGACTCCATCAATCAGGAGTACATCAAGACGGCTCGCGCCAAGGGCCTGAAGAATAAGAAGATTATCTTCAAGCACGCCCTGCGCAATGCATTGATTCCCGTCATCACCTATCTGGGTCCCCAGATCGCCTTTACTCTGTGCGGCGGCTTTGTGGTGGAGAAGGTCTTCTCTATCCCCGGCCTGGGCCGCTACTTTGTGCAGTCCATCCAGAACCGCGACTACCCGCTGATTATGGGTACCACGATTTTCCTGGCGGCGTTCATCATCATTATGAACCTCCTGGTGGACCTGGCCTATAAGCTGGTCGATCCGCGCATCAATCTGTCGAAGGGAGGAAACTGACCGATGGCCGAAAAGAAAATGAAGCGTACCTTCGGCTCTCTCCAGCCTCAGATTGACGACATTCTGGATTGGAACAATTTGCCCGAAAACGCATTTGACCCCGCCACCAGTCAGGAGCGGGAGAACTTTATCCAGGATCGCAAGAGCGTTTCCTACTGGAAAGATGCCTGGCGGCGTCTGCGCAAGAACAAAGTGGCCATGGTGGCCATGTTCATCATCATCCTCATTGCGATATTTGCCTTTGTGGGCCCCCTGGTGGTGCCCTATGGCTATGACCAGCAGATCCGTGGTGCAGAGAATCTGGACCCCTGGCATTATTCTCTGGAGGATCAGGAGAAGCTGGCCGAGGCGCAGATGACGCCTGATGAAGCAGTGGAGCAGGCCCGGGCCGAGGCGGAGGCCAATGGCGAGACCCTCTCCCGCGTGGAAGAAGCCAAGATCCGCGCCGCAGCCAAGGCCAACAGCGGAAACAGCGATGTGGACAGCCTGCGCAAGGAACTGGGTATCCACGCCAAGCTGGGCGGCTATTCCAATGCTGAGCTGCAGGCCAAGGCCAACGGGGAGGACGTGTTCCCCCATCTGTTTGGCACGGATAAATTTGGCCGTGACATCATGGTGCGTACCATGATGGGCGCCCGCGTGTCCATGATCGTGGGCGTGTGCGCGGCGGTTCTGGTGCTTATTATCGGTGCCCTGTACGGCTCCATCTCCGGCTATTTTGGCGGCAAGGTGGACGCGGTTATGCAGCGTATTGTGGAATTGATCTACTCCATTCCCGAGGTGCTGGTCATCCTGTTGCTGTCGGCTACCCTGAAGGAAGGGCTGTCTGAATTCCAGAACTCAGGTGACGGGATACTGCAGAACCTGGTGACCATTCTTGGCCCGAACCTGATCTCTATGTTTATCGCGTTCGGCCTGCTGTACTGGGTTACCATGTCCCGTATCATCCGCGGCCAGATCCTTCAGCTCAAGCAGCAGGAATATGTCACCGCAGCCCGGGCGCTGGGCGCCAAGGGCGGGCGTATTATCAAGCGCCACCTGCTGCCCAACTGCGTGGGTCAGATCGTGACCACTACGTTCCTGCAGATTCCCTCCGCCATCTTCCTGGAGTCCTTCCTGTCCTTCCTGGGCGTGGGCGTGTCCGCGCCTCTGACCAGCCTGGGCTCCATGTGTTCGGATGCACTGGGCGGCCTGAGCACTTACCCCTACCGTTTGTTTATCCCGGCCATCATCCTGAGTGTGATGATCCTGTCCCTGAACCTGTTCGGCGACGGTCTGCGCGACGCGCTGGATCCGCGCCTGAAGAAATAAGAAAGGAGGAGACACTACAATGGAAGAAAACCAGAAAAGCGGCAAGCTGCTGGAAGTCAAGGATCTGCATGTCTCCTTCTTCACCCCCGCTGGCGAAGTCAAGGCAGTGGGCGGCATCAGCTATGATTTGAACTACGGCGAGGTCATGGGTATCGTGGGTGAGTCCGGCTCGGGCAAGAGCGTGGAGGCCTACTCCATCATTGGACTGCTCCAGTCTCCCGGTAAGGTCATCGGCGGCTCCATTACCTTTGAGGGGGAGGACGTGCTGGCCAAGTCCAAGGAAGAGATGATTGACTTCCGAGGCAACAAGGTGGCCATGATTTTCCAGAACCCCATGACCTGTCTGAACCCTGTATACACCATTGGCAACCAGCTCATTGAGGCATTGAAGGCTCACGACAAGAAGGTTAGCAAGGAAGAGGCTGCCAAGCGGGCCATGGAAATGCTGGAGATGGTGGGCATCAACAACGTGGCCAAGCGGATGAAGCAGTATCCGCATGAGCTCTCCGGCGGTATGCGCCAGCGTGTCATGATCGCCATGGGCCTGATCTGTCATCCCCAGCTGCTCATTGCCGACGAACCGACCACGGCTCTGGATGTGACCATTCAGGCCCAGATCCTGGAGCTGATGAAGGATCTGCAGAAGAAGACCCAGATGGGTATTATCTTCATTACTCATAACCTGGGTGTCGTGGCTGAGATCTGCGATAAAGTCAGCGTCATGTATGCCGGCAAGATGGTAGAGCAGGGGCCTGTGGACGACATCTTCTATAAGCCTGGTCATCCCTATACCATAGGCCTGCTGCGCTCCATGCCCCGTGTGGACGCGGAGAGCTATGAGCGGCTGATCCCCATTGAGGGTACTCCCGTAGATATGCTCAATCCCCCCGAAGGCTGCCCCTTCGCACCCCGGTGCGAACACGCCATGAAGATCTGCCTGCAGAAGATGCCCCCCTATGTGGAGCTGGGTGAGGGCCATCGCTCGGCCTGCTGGCTGCGGGTGCAGGAGCAGATGCAGCAGCAGAAAAATGGTCCCAAGCTGGAGAAGGAACAGGAGGTGAGCGACCATGAGTGAGAAGAATGATATCCTCGTTCAGGTCGACCACCTGAAGAAGTATTTCCCGGTCAAAGGTGTCAAGGGGCCCGGTGTTCAGGCGGTAGAGGATGTGTCCCTGTTCATTAAGCGGGGCGAGACTCTGGGCCTGGTGGGTGAGTCTGGCTGCGGCAAGACCACTCTGGGCCGTACGATCCTGCAGCTGCACGCCCCCACTTCCGGCAAGATTGTCTATGACGGCAAGCCTATTTTTGAGGGAAAAGATCCCTGGCAGCGGGAGGCCGGCGGCCAGATGGTCCGGGTGAAAGTTCCCCGCCCCAAGGCAGTGGATATGCTACCCTATCGCCGGAAAATGCAGATCATTTTCCAGGACCCCTCTGCCTCTCTGGACCCCCGTATGACGGTGGGCGAGATCATTGGCGAGGCGCTGGATATCCATAAGCTCTGCCCCAACAAGAAGGACCGCACCGACCGTATCAAGGAACTTTTGAGCATGGTGGGTCTGAATACCGAGCATGCCAACCGCTATCCCCACGAGTTCTCTGGCGGTCAGCAGCAGCGCGTGGGTATCGCCCGCGCCCTGGCGGTACGGCCTGAATTCATCGTCTGTGACGAGCCCATCTCTGCACTGGACGTATCCATCCAGTCTCAGGTGGTTAATATGCTGGAGGATATGCAGCAGGAGCTGGGATTGACGTATCTCTTCATTGCCCACGACCTGTCCGTGGTGCGTCACATCTCCAACCGCATCGGCGTGATGTATCTGGGTTCCCTGGTGGAGCTGGCCGAGAGCTATGAGCTGAATAAGAATCCCATCCATCCCTATACCAAGACACTGCTCTCTGCCGTACCAGTGCCCGATCCGGAGGTAAGCCGTTCCCGCCAGCGGATTGTATTGGAAGGCGATATCCCCTCCCCCATGAATCCGCCTACGGGCTGCCGGTTCCATACCCGGTGTCCCTATGCCACTGACAAGTGTAAAGAAGCTGCACCCGAGTTCAAGGAGCATGCGCCCGGCCACTGGGCTGCCTGCCACCTGCTGGGTTGAGTCAAAGACGACTCCCGACCTTTCTCAAGGAAAGGCCGGGAGTTGTTGTAAGCAAGACTATGCCTAAAAATGACCGCCACAGACGGACGTTTTTCTTTTGTTCAATTTTATGTAATAAATTCTCAATAATTACTTTACACTGCGATAGCACATATGGTATAATGCTTCTATTCAATAAAGTGATGACAGGGAAAAGGGAACGACTCCTTTTCCTAGTCCCACGGTTGTGTGTATCACGCCCAACGGCGTAGCGATACAAAAAACAAAAATGGAGGTCCAATCATGAAAAAGACGAAGCTTTTGTCTCTGCTTCTGTCCGGGGCCCTCGTGTTCGGCCTGGCGGCCGGCTGCAGCAGCACGCAGCCCACTGGCGAAACCACTCCGGCTGACACCACCGAGAGCACTGCTCCCACTGAGAGTTCTACCGGCGCGTTTGAGATGACGGTGAACATTGCTTCCGAGCCCCAGTCCATTGACCCCGCTCTGAACAGCGCAGTGGACGGCGCCATCATGCTCAGCCATATGTTTGAAGGTCTGATGCGCTGGTCCGACTCCGGCACCGAGACCACTGGTTCTGACGGTACCTGCAACAACGCCAGCCTGGACTACGGCCAGGCTGAGAGCTATGAGAAGACCACCAACGATGACGGCACTGTGACCTACACCTTCACCCTGCGTGACGATGCTAAGTGGTCCGACGGCCAGCCTGTCACCGCTCAGGACTTCGTGTACTCCTGGCAGCGCCTGGTGAATCCCAGCACCGCCGCTGACTACAACTACATGATCGACTGCGTGGTCAACGCCAACGAGATCATGGCCGGCGAGAAGGATCCCTCCGAGCTGGGTGTTTCCGCTCCCGACGACAAGACCTTCGTGGTCACCATCACCTCTGATCTGCCCTACTTCACCGAGATCTGCGCCTTCCCCGCCACCTTCCCCGTGCGGCAGGACATCATCGAGCAGTACGGCGATCAGTGGACCTTTACCGACGGCGCTTACATCTCCAACGGCGCCTACAAGCTGGACAGCTGGGAGCACAACTCTCAGATCGTGATGGTTCCCAACGAGAACTACTACGGTGTGGCTGATCTGGGTCCCGACAAGATCACCTTCAAGCTGATGGACGACAACAACGCTATGCTGTCCGGCTTCAACTCCGGCGAGCTGGACTTCATCGAGTCCATGCCCACCGATGAGATTGCCACCCTGCTGTCCAACGGCGATCTGAAGATCGTGGACTACATCGGCACCTACTATGTCTGCTTCCAGACTCAGAAGGCTCCCTTTGATGATCCCAAGGTCCGCGAGGCCTTTACTCTGGCCGTTGATCGTACCTACATCGTGGAGAACGTGACCCAGACCGGTCAGGTCGAGGCTGGCGGCTTCGTGCCCGCTGGCGTGTATGACGCTGAGGGCGCCACCGGTGACGACTTCCGCACCGTGGGCGGCGACTACTATGCTCCTACCGATGCTGACTACGAGGCCAACTGCGAGCGTGCCCGTGAGCTGCTGGCCGAGGCCGGCTACCCCAACGGCGAGGGCTTCCCCGTTGTTGAGTATCTGTACAACACCGACGATGCTCACAAGGCTGTTGCCGAGGCTCTGCAGAACATGTGGCAGACCGAGCTGGGCGTGACCGTTACCCTGAACAACCAGGAGTGGGCTACCTTCCTGCAGACCCGTAAGGATGGCGATTACTCCATCGCCCGTAACGGCTGGATTGCCGACTACAACGATCCCATGTCCTTCCTGGATATGTGGCTCACCGGCGGCGGCAACAACGACGCTCAGTACGCCAACCCCGAGTATGATGCTCTGATCAACCAGGCCAAGGCTGAGACCGATCCTGCTGCCCGTATGGATCTGATGCATCAGGCTGAGGATATGATCATTGGTCAGGACTATGCTCTGTGCCCCCTGTACTTCTACACCCAGAAGTACATGCTGGCGGACGATATTCAGGGCATGTACTACACGCCTCTGGGCTACTTCTTCTTCGATCACTGCACCCAGGGCTAATTCCCCAATCGCCAAAAGGGCGGAGCCAAGCGGCTCCGCCCTTTTCTTTTTTGGCTGTTTTGACGAGTGAATAAATATTGACTTATTATGAATATGCTGTATAATAACACTATCAAAATCAAGGTGTCTAAGCGAGACACAGTGAATGGGAGAGAATGAGTTATGAAGCATATGAAGAAGATCGCGGCCCTTGGCCTGACAGCCGTTATGTCCCTGTCCCTGCTGAGCGCCTGCTCCTCTGGTACTGATTCCACGGGCACTGCAGACAGCCCCGCGCCGGCAGATGAGAGCACCGCCCCCGCGGGCGAGAGCACGGCTCCCGCAGGAGAGGAGGCCGCCTCCTTTACTACTGTCGAGGATGGAAAGCTGACTATGGCGACCAATGCCCAGTTCCCACCCTATGAGCTGGTTTCCGACGGCGAGGGCTATGAGGGTACCGGCTTTGAGGGCATCGATGTGGAGCTGGCCTACGCCCTGGCTCAGAAGCTGGGCCTGGAGCTGCAGATCGATGATATGGACTTTGACGGTGCTCTGGTGGCTGTGCAGAACGGCAAGTGCGACGTGGTCCTGGCTGGTCTGACCTACAATGAGGAGCGCGACCTGGTGATGGACTTCACCGATACCTATGCCAACGGCGTGCAGGTGGTCATCGTGCCTGAGGACTCCGATATCACCACTCTGGATGACCTGGCCGGTAAGAAGATCGGCACCCAGCGGGGCACCACGGGTTACATCTACACCAGCGATGAGTTCGGTGATGACGCGGTGAGCGCCTATGACGACGGCGCCACGGCGGTTCAGGCCCTAATGAACGGTCAGGTGGACTGCGTGGTTATCGACAACGCCCCCGCTCAGGAGTATGTGAAGGCCAATGAAGGACTGAAGATCCTGGATACCGAGTATGCCAACGAGGACTACTGCATTGCCGTGGACGAGGGTAACACCGCCCTGCTGGACGCGCTGAACACTGCACTGGATGAGCTGCAGGCCGACGGCACCGTGCAGGCGATCCTGGATAAGTACATCCAGGAGTAAGAATTTCAGATCGATATGCCGAAAGGGCGGCTTGCGGGCCGCCCTTTCTGTCACGGAAAGAAAGGAGAGTGTGAGCGCATATGGGGAGCTTCTGGAATGACCTCTCGCTCCAGTTTTACAATGCTTTTTTGTATAAAGATCGCTGGACACAGTATTTGGAGGGCCTGGGCCGCACCCTGCAGGTAACGGTAATGGCGCTGATCCTTGGTGTGATTCTGGGAGTAACGGTGGCAGTGCTGCGCAGCGCTCACGACCAGCAGCGGATCGGCCGGCACAATCCGGTACTGGGTGTCATCAACGCTGTGTGCCTGGTCTATACCACCGTCATCCGCGGCACTCCCATGATGGTGCAGCTGCTCATTATGGGCAGCGTCATCTTTGCCAGCAGCCGGAATTTTACTATGGTAGGTGCGCTGACCCTGGGTATCAACTCGGGTGCCTACGTAGCGGAGATTGTGCGCAGCGGTCTGATGAGCGTGGATCCCGGCCAGATGGAGGCCGGGCGCAGCCTGGGGCTGGGATACGCCACCACCATGCGGGATATTGTCATTCCACAGGCGCTGAAGAACATCCTGCCCGCCCTGGGCAACGAATTTATTACGCTGCTGAAGGATACTTCCCTCATCACCGTGATCGCGGGCAAGGAACTGCTCTACGCTGCCCAGGCCATCTATGCCAAGACTTATGCGCCCATGGTTCCCCTGCTCATTACTGCTGCCATGTATCTGGTCGTGGTGCTGCTCTTTACTTGGCTGCTGGGGATGCTGGAAAGGAGGATGCGTCAAAGTGATAAGCGTTAAACACCTGAGTAAGGCGTTTGGAAAACATCTGGTGCTGGACGACATCAGCGAAACGATCCACGAGGGGGAAAAGGTGGTCATCATCGGCCCCTCCGGCTCGGGCAAGTCCACCTTCCTGCGCTGCTTGAACCTGTTGGAGACGCCCACAAAAGGCACCATTACGTTTGATGGGACCGATATTACCGACCCAAAGACCAATATCGATGCGGTCCGCCGCCAGATGGGGATGGTGTTCCAGCACTTCAACCTCTTCCCCAACATGACTATTCGGAAAAACATCACTCTGGCTCCGGTGCGCACCGGGCTCATGAGCCAGGCTGAGGCCGATGAGACCGCCCTAAAGCTGCTGGACCGGGTGGGGCTGCGGGATCGGGCCGATGCCTATCCCGCTCAGCTCTCCGGCGGACAGAAGCAGCGCATCGCCATTGTTCGCGCTCTGGCCATGAAGCCGAAGGTGATGCTCTTTGACGAGCCTACTTCTGCTTTGGACCCGGAGATGGTGGGCGAGGTGCTGGAGGTCATGAAGCAGCTGGCCGACGAGGGCATGACCATGGTGGTTGTCACGCACGAGATGGGGTTTGCCCGGGAAGTGGGCACCCGAGTGCTGTTCATGGACGGGGGCCACATTTTGGAGCAGAACGAGCCCCACGCCTTTTTTGCCAATCCAAAGGAAGAACGCACCAGGGAATTTCTCTCCAAGGTACTCTAAACAACGAAAAAGAGCCCGCCCGGCATTGCCGGACGGGCTCTTTTCTTTCTTTTATTCCGCAGAGATCATATAGTAGTAGACAGGCTGGCCGCCAGAGAGCAGGGTGATCTCCGCATTGGGACAGTGCTCGGTAAAGAGCTTGAGGGCCTTCTGGGCGTCCTTCTCGGAAACATCCTCTCCATAGAAGATGTTGATAAATTCCGCATTCTGCTGAGCGTCGGCTTCCGCCAGGCGGAGCAGCAGCTTTTCCAGCTTGCGGTCGGTGCCGAAGAGCTGGTGTTCCGACAGGGCCAAATAGTCGCCCCGCTTGATGGCAAAGCCGCCGAAATCGGAATCACGGGCGGCATAGGTCACCTCGGAGGTGTGTACCCGGCCGATGGCCTCGGTCATGGCGGCGGTGTTGTCCGCCTCGGATGCCTCGGGGTCCATGACCATCAGGGCAGAAATACCTTGGGGCACCGTCTTGGTGGGCAGGACTACGACCTTCTTCCCCTCAGCCAGGGGAATACACTGCTCGGCGGCCATGATGATGTTCTTGTTGTTGGGCAGCACGTAGACAATCTCCGCCGGGGTGCGGTCGATCTCTCGCAGGATGTCGTCGGTAGAGGGGTTCATGGTCTGACCGCCGCTGATGACACCGTCGGCCCCCAGATCCCGGAACACCGCAGCCAACCCTTCGCCTGCCGCCACGGCCACCACGCCGTAGGTCTTTTCCGGAGGAACTACCTTGCGCTCCTGGGGGTGGGCCTCGCCGGCCTCTTCCAGGATCTCGGTGTGCTGGTTGCGCATGTTCTCAATCTTCACCGTCTGGAGCGCGCCGTAGGTCAGCGCCTCCTCCAACACCCGGCCGGGATGGTTGGTGTGGACGTGGACCTTAATGATGTCGTCGTCGTCCACCAGCACCAGACTGTCGCCCAGGGCGTTCAGGAAACCGCGCAGAGCCTCCGGGTCCTTCTTGGTGTCCCGGGAGCAGATGAACTCCGTGCAGTAGCCAAATTTGATCTCTTCCGTGGAGAAGGCACCGAACTCCGCTTTCTCTTTGGGAGCGGCAGTCCCCTCCTCTTCTGCGCCCTCGGGCAGAGCCTCACCACGCAGGGAATCCAGCATGCCCTGCAGGATAATGAGGAAACCCTTGCCGCCGGCATCCACCACGCCGGCCTTCTTGAGCACCGGGTTCATCTCAATGGTGTGCTCCAGAGCCACATGGCCCTCCTTGATGGCGGCCTCCAGCACGGCCTCGGGATCGTCGGGATGCTCCCGGGCGGCGGAAGCGGCCCGGGCGGCAGCCAGGCGGGAAACGGTGAGGATGGTGCCCTCAGCGGGCTTCATAACCGCCTTGTAGGCGGCCGCCACGCCGAAATCCAGGGCGATGGCCAGGTCCCGGCCGTCAATGGTGTCCTTATCCTTGACTGCCTTGGCAAAGCCGCGGAACAGCAGGGACAGGATGACGCCCGAGTTGCCGCGGGCGCCCCGCAGCAGGGCGGAGGCGTTGACGGAGGCGGCCTCCCCCACCGTCTTGGGCTGCTTTTTGCGCAGCTCGGCGGCGGCGGTACCGATGGTAAGGCTCATATTGGTGCCGGTATCGCCGTCCGGCACGGGGAAAACGTTCAGCTCGTTGATCTGCTGTTTCTGTAGATTGATAGAGGCGGACGCGTGGACAATGGCCTGAGCGAACGACACTCCGTCAATGCTCTGTCTCATGTTTGTGTTCCTTCCTTTCGATGGGCGGGCCCGATTCAGCCGATGACCATGGAGTCAATGCACACATCCACGTTGCGCACCTCGGCGCCGGTGGTGCGGTGCACGATATAGCGGACCTCGCTCATGATGGAGCGGCTGACCGCCATCAGGTTTACGCCGTTGTCCACAATGATATGCAGCTCAATGGAGACGGAGGAGTCCTCATTGTAGGTGATCTTAACACCCTTCCCCATGGATTCCCGACGCAGCAGATGCACCAGACCGTCCGTCTTGGAGCGCACGGCCATGCCCTTCACGCCGTAGCAGTTGGTGGCGGCGGCGCCGGTGATGTTGGTAAACACCTCGCTGCTGATGGTGATCTCGCCCTGTTCCGTTTGAAGTTTCATTGACGTATCCCTTCCTTTCCCGGGAGAATACAAGCGGACAACCCGCCTGAGCGGGGGTAATGAATCGTCTTATTCATTACCTATTGTATTCTATTTTAGGCCAAATTACAAGGGAAAAAAGTTGCAAGAAAGTGGGATGGGACACTTGTATTTTGACCTGGAAACGTGTACACTGAGACCATCCAGCGAATTGGAGTTTGAAAAAGGAGGCTGTCCGCGTATGAAAAAGTTCTTCTGCGCCCTGGTGAAGCTTGTCACCGTACTGGCACTGCTGGGGGCGCTGCTCTATGCCGCCGTCACCTATTGGGACAAAATTATGGAGTTCGTGGCCAAGGTGCGGAGCCTGCTGCCCTGCCGGGACGGCGGGTGTGTCTGCGCGCCGGCGGAGAGCGACGACTATGCCGATTGGGAGATGTAAGCTCCTGGAAAACGGGCCGGCCCCTGGTGGGGCCGGCCCGTTTGTTATGCCTGGGGTGCAGACAGGCTGTCCAGGGCAAAGAGGGCCGCGCCCAGCGCGCCGCACAGGTCGGGGTCGGAGGCGATCCAGAGCGGAGCACCCAGCCGGGCTTCCAGAGCCTCCACCACGCCACGGTTGCGGGCCACGCCTCCGGTCATCATATAGGGAGCCTTGGCGCCGGCCCGGGCGGCCAGAGCGGCGGTCTTGGCTGCCACCGACTGGTTCAGACCGTGGACAATGTCGGCAGTGGAGTGGTTGTCGGCGATGAGAGAGACCACCTCCGACTCGGCAAAGACGGTACACATGCTGGAAATGGTCAGCTCCTGCTCCCACTGCAGGCCCACACGGGCCATCTCATCCAGCTCCAGCTCCAGGGTGCGGGCCATGAGCTCCAGGAAGCGGCCGGTACCCGCGGCGCATTTGTCGTTCATGACAAAGCCGGTCACGCTGCCGGATTCGTCCAGACAGATGACCTTGCTGTCCTGCCCGCCGATGTCCACAATGGAGCGGGCTTGGGGATACAACCGGTGGGCGCCCCGGGCATGGCAGGTGATCTCGGTGACCTGACCGGTGGCAAAGGGGATGTTGCCCCGGCCGTAGCCGGTGGCCACGATGGCGGCCATGTCCTCCGGTCGGAAGCCGCCCAGGGCGGCAAAGGCCTTCTCTGCGCCCTGGCTGGCCCGGGGGCCGGTGCGGACGATGGCGCTGGCGGCCAGATTGCCCTCCAGGTCCAGTACCACCACGTTGGTGGTGGTGGAGCCGCTGTCGATGCCCGCCACGTACTGACCCGCCCTGCGGGGCGCGGCAGGGGCGCCGCGCAGGTCCAGCTCCTCCAGGAAAGCCTCCAGACGGGTGGAGAGCTGACCGCTGGACTGGGGTGTGAAATCGGTCTCCACCTTCAGAATGGGCAGCGGGGAGTGCTTGCGCAGACGCTCATACTCAAAGGAGTAGAAGTCGCAGAATTTGACCGTGTGATACACCACGCCCCGGAGGTTGGGATGGTCCAGCAGCTCCTCCCGCCGGCCCACCGCCTCCATGCGCAGGCAGGGGATCTGGCCCAGCAGCGCCCCGGCATACCAGTCCAGCAATGCGTCGGTATCCCCCTCCGGCGGCGGGGGCAGGCTGCGGTTGCCTCCGCAGGTAAAGTCGGCCACCGGCAGGGGGCTAACCCGCCGCAGCGCCTCCAGCAGGCTGCTGCCTGCCCGGGCACCCAGCACGGCCAGGAAGGGCCCGGAAGGAACCGCCGGAGCGGGCGAAACGGCGGCCCGGAAGCGGGCGGGGTCGAAACGAGTCCCGCGGTAGGCGCTGTATTCCGCAATGAGCCGGTCCAGCTCGGCCCGCAGGCGGGCCCGGGCGCAGGAGTCGTCCCGCCGGGGCAGATCCATCAGAAAGAGAAAGTCCATCTGCCCGGCCAGCACGTCCCGGCAGCGGCGGATGCTGTCGCAGCAGTTGACCAGCACCAGCTCCCGGATCCCCTGCCCCAGGCACTGCTCCAGCAGGGCCTTGGCGTGGCAGCAGAAGTGGTTGTGGGTCAGGGCCTCGGCCCGGGTGAAGTCCTCCGCCTCCCGTTCCAGCAGCACCGGCTCGCCCCCCAGGGCGGCCAGCAGCTCCACGGGGGTGTATTTGCAGGTATATCCGATCATCTGTTTCCCTCCAGCAGCTCCAGAAAGGCCTGCAGCCGCGTCACCATCTGTCCGTCGTTTACGTTGCCGCTGTCGCAGCCGTCTCCGTCCAGCACCAGGGTGGGAAAGCCGGCGGCCTCCAGATGCTGACGGGCGTACTGGGCCGCGCCTGAGGTCTGCTTGCACCCCCAGTGGCAAAACCACACCGCGCCGTCGGCCCGGAGCAGCTTGGCCAGCTCCACGGCCCGGGCCACCCGGCGCTCGGCGCTGCCGTTAAAGGAGTTGTACACCAGCCGCCGGGCCATGGACTCATAGGGGTGGTCCGGGTCGGGCAGCTCCGGGGCGTCAAAGGACATGTCGCACCCTACGATCTCCACCCGGGGACTGAAATTCAGAATCTCCCGCAGGGCGTCCTGCCAGTGGGGCAGGGTGTGCAGCCACAGGATGCGCTTGCCCCGCCGGCCCTCGGGCAGGGCGGCAGTCTGGGCGCACAGGCGCTCGGTGTAGCGCTGGGCCTGGGGCGAACCCAGCATGGAGTGGGTGGCAAAGACCGAAAGCATCTCGGAGGTCATCTCGTCGGACAGGGAGCGGCTGGCCCGCAGCTGCAGATACCGGCGGTAGTTCTCCAGTGTGGCCCGGGAGCGCCCCACCGCCTGGCGCAACGCATCCTCCTCCAGATGCCGGCCCGTATGCTGCTGGAGAAAATCGGTCATGGCCCGCAGCTGGTCGGCCAGCCAGGCTACCGATGCCTCCGTGGGGGCGTAGGGCACATCCAGCGTAAAGTGAGGGACATCCCAGAACTCCGCCAGCCGACGGAAGGTGAGCTGGTTGGCATCGCAGGCCAGAGAGGTGTTCAGGATAAAGCGGGGGCGGGACATGACTCCGCTCTCGGCCAGGCCCAGCAGGATTTTATGGTAGGAGCAATAGCTCTCCGGCACGCCCCGCTCCTCCGCCGCCTCCACAAATACCCGGTCGGCCGCGGTGGAGACCAGATAGCAGGACAGCCCTTCGGGCAGCACGGCAGGAATACCCATGGCGTGGAGAGGCTCACAGGGCAGAAAAATATTGACGCAGGCGGTCCGATCCGCCCGGCCCAGGGCGGCGGCCATGGTGCGGGCGGTGGCCCCTTGCATATAGCACCGGGCGGGCAGCACCTGCCGGGGCGGAAACAGGCGCATCTGTACCCCGACCAGCGTATAGGCGGCGTGGAGCAGGGCCCGGGTCCGGCGGGGGTGCTCCGGTACCTGCCGGGAGAGAAAGCGGCCCAGCGATTCAATGGTGGGACTCGGCATGGCGTATCTCCTTTCACACACAGACAAATAAGAAAAGAGGATGGCCAATGGCCATCCTCTTTTCTTATTCTGGAGCAGGTGACGAGGCTCGAACTCGCTACCTCCACCTTGGCAAGGTGGCGCTCTACCAGATGAGCTACACCTGCAAGCGACGAAGGTTATTATAGCGAAAGGGGGCGAGCTTGTCAACCCTTTTTTTAAAAATTATTCGATTTCTTCGCTGCCGGCCCAGACATAGCCCAAAGCGATCAGATCTTCCGCCGACCAGGTGGTGCCGTCGGTGCTGCGAGTGAGATCCACGTAATGAGTGCCGCCGTTGTCGGTGAGCTGATTCCAGAAGTGGGGCTGCCCGTTCAGGGTGCCCTCAATAAGGGTAGAGCCGATGTCCATCTCGTCGCACAGCAGTTGAAAAGCCAGCGCCAGCCCCTCGCTGTCGGCACCGTCACCCAAAATGGCATCCCAGGCGGTAGAGCCGGTGCCGCTGGTGTGTACCGCATCGGGAAGCAGTTGGAACAGTAAGGAAAGCCGTTCCGCGGAGGTGTGCTGACTGGGGTGCAGGGGAAGCACCATCTGCTCCACGGTGGAGAGCAGATCCTCCTTTTTGTGAGCCAGCAGCTCGGCGGATTCCGGATAAATCAGCAGGATCTCCACGATGCGTTGATTGCCTGTATCAGGGTAGAGGTTGATCTCCCAAAGCGGCATGCCCAGAGCAGAGGCCGGATCGTCATAGTAGGCCTGACGGATGAGGGAGTCCAGGTCGGCCATCTCCTCGGTGAAATAGCCCACCCGCAGGGCCAACTCCGGCTGGAAAGCGGCCAGGGCCTGCCCTACCTCCTCCCGGATGGCACTGGAGCCGGTGACGTTGACCAGGCTGTTGATCTGCTCCTGGGTGCGGCGGTAGGAAATGGTAATGGTGGCCTCATAGGTGGTGAGTACCCGGGTATAGTCGTTTTTGATGAAGTCCACGGCGTAGGCGCCAAGGGGATCGTCCTTGGCCACCTCCAGGCAGGCCTGGTTCAGGTCGGCCTCCACATCCCCCTCGTAGCCTGTCAGCTGCACGACGCCCTCTTCCATCCCCTGAGAGACAAAAAAGAGTATGGCGTTGACCAGTTCGGAATAGGTATCCGCCTTGATGGTAGATGTGTCGCTGCCTGAAACGGTGTGCTCCGTATGAGGCTCCACAGAGGTATAAGTGCGCTCCAGCAAAGAGGTACAGCCGGAGAGCAGCAGGGCGCAGCACAGGGCCAGCGCGGGCAGGATACGCTTCATCTCCGCCCTCCTCAAAAGCCCAGAGGCTCTCCGATAAGGACCACCTCGGTGCGGCCCACACCGCCTGGCGGCGCCCACAGTACGTTCAGTGCCCGACAGATCCGCTGGGGGCTGTTGCAGTCATAGCAGCGGTCGCCCCGCAGGGCGCAGGGGGTCTTTTTCTTCAGACGCATGGCATTTTTGGGGGCGGCCACATTGCGTGCCCTCCATAGGGCGGTGTCATAGTCCGGGCAGAGCTTGTTGCACCCCACCAGAAAATAGACCTCCTCATGGCCGAAAAGCGTGGAGGCCACCCGGTTGCCGGTGCCGTCGATGTTGAGGATCTCCCCGGTCTCGGCCAGGGCATTGCAGGAGGTGAGATAGACCGAGGCGGCGGCAGCGTCCGAAAGAGTGCCATCCAGCCAGTGCCAGAGGATCTGGTTATGTGTTCCCAGCCGCTGAGCCAGCCCCATGTCCCGGACGGTCACTGAGCCGCCGATGCCGATGCTCCGGCCATCCAGTTTTCCGTCCATATAGTCTGCGGCCTCTGCGGCGGTGGCAAAGCAGGATACGGCAAAACCGCGCTGTTTCAAATGGGCGGTGACCTTAGTAAAGACGGTCATGAAGCTGCCTCCTTTCCGACATTAGATGTCATTCTTGCTATAAGTGCGGAATCCCTCACCCAGTACGTCATGGGCGTCGCATACGATGAGGAAGGCGTGGGGATCGATCTGATTGACCATCTCTTTGAGGGGGACGATCTCCTTTTGCTTGAAGGCCACCATCAGCACTTTTTTCTCATCACCGGAGTAGGCACCCTCCCCGTGGAGAATGGTGGCGCCCCGGTCCATGGCCATAACGGCGTCGGCAATGGCACGGCAGGAATCGCTGATGATATAGGCCACCTTGGAACTGTCCAGGCCATAGAGGACGGTGTCCATCACCTTGGTGGTGACGAAGAGAGAGACAATGCCGTACAGGGCGCTCTCCACCTTGCCAAATGCAATGGCAGCCAGGGCGATGACAATAAAGTCGGGAATGAGTACCAGGGTGCCCATGGGCAGCCAGGCGAATTTCAGCTTGAGCAGCCGGGCGATCAGGTCGGTGCCGCCGGTGGTGGCACCCTTGGAAAAGACCAGTCCAATGCCAAGGCCCAGCAGGGCCCCGCCAAAAATGCTGGCCAGCATGGGATCCATGGGCTGGAACTGATATACCATGTTCATCAGGTCAATGGCAAAGGAGCTGAGGGTCATGGCGTAGAGGGAGGACACCAGCAGGTGGCCGCCGATAAACTTCCACCCCATAAAAAACAGGGGGACGTTCATGACAAAAACGGTGGTGCCCACCGGCAGCACAGGGATCAGGGCGTTGAGCACCTGGCCCAGGCCGGTAAGACCTCCCATGGCCACCAGGTTGGGGGCGTAGAAAATGTTATAGGCCAGGGCGTAGAGCAGGGACCCCAGGGTGATGATGGCATAGCTTTTGACGTACTGGTACACGGAGTGTTTCAACAGGCATACCTCTTTTCTACGGCAGAATCACAGCAGGCTGATCTGAACCTCGCCCCGGTCTTCCTCCTTAAGCAGAGCGCCCGCCGCCGGCAAAGAGCGGGCCCGGTACCGGGCGGCGTTGACGATGGTGGTATCGGACAGGGGGCAGGCGCGCTCCACCTTCCACTTGGGCTTGAGGGTCATCACATTGACCCCCTGGGTGGAGCGGGTGGCCTTGGGAGCCAGGGCCGAGGTGTGGAACACCAGCGCCCGGCCCTCGGTGGAGCGGATGGCCACCTCCAGATCTTCTTGGATCAGCAGAGCGGCGGCCAGGGGAGATTTGTCCGAGTAGGCGCCGGTCAAACGGCGGCGTTTGGTCTGGGTGCGGTAGGCGGACAGCTCCACCCGGGCTACCTTGCCGTTTTCGAAGAAGAAGAGCAGGTTGCCTGCGTAGTCGGCGGTGATGCAGGCCCACACCATGCTCTCCCCCGGGTCCATGCCCAGCTTGGTGGGCAAAAAGTCGCCCAGCAGGCTGGCCTTGGAGTCGTCGAAGTCGCTGAGCCGGGCCTTGTAGCACTGCTGGTGGTCGGTAAAGACCAGCAGCTCGTCCCGGTTGTTCCCCTCCCACTGGAGGAAGGGGCCGTCCCCCTCCTTGTACTTCTGTTCATTGCTCATACGCAGGGATTGGGGAGTGATCTTTTTGAAATAGCCCTCCTGCGAGCAGAATACGTGCACCGGGTAGTCCGGCGTCTCGTCTTCGGCCTCCTCAGCGGTGGCATTCTGATATTCGTAGATGATCTCGGTGCGCCGGGGCAGGGCGTATTTTTTCTTGACGGCCTGCAGCTCGCCGGTGATGATCTTCTTCACCCGGCCCGGGTTGTCCAGCACGTCCTGCAGATCGGCGATCTCCGCCTCTAATCCGGATACTTCCTCAATGCGCTTGAGGATATATTCCTTGTTGATGTTGCGCAGCTTGATATCCGCCACATATTCGGCCTGTACCTCGTCGATGCCGAAGCCGATCATCAGGTTGGGCACCACCTCGGCGTCCTCCTCGGTCTCCCGGATGATCTGGATGGCCCGGTCGATGTCCAGCAGGATCTTTTTCAGGCCCTTGAGCAGATGGAGCTTATCCTGCTTCTTCTTCAGCACATAGTAGGTCCGCCGGCGCACTCCGTCCATCCGCCAGGCGGTCCACTCCTCCAGGATCTCCCGTACTCCCATTACCCGGGGCATGCCGGCGATGAGAATATTGAAGTTGCAGGAGAAGGAGTCCTGCAGGGTGGTGGAGCGGAAGAGCCGGGCCATCAGCTTGTCCGGGTCGGCTCCCCGCTTCAGGTCGATGGTGATCTTCAGACCGTTCAGGTCGGTCTCGTCCCGCATGTCGGCGATTTCTTTGATCTTCCCGCTCTTGATGAGCTCGGCCACCTTATCCATGATGGCCTCCACCGTGGTGGTGTAGGGAATTTCATAGATCTCGATGAGGTTCTCGCCCTTCAGATAGCGCCACTTGGCCCGCACCTGGACCGAGCCCCGGCCGGTCTCGTAGATCTGCCGCAGGGCGGCCTCATCGTACAGAAGCTCCCCGCCGGTGGGGAAATCGGGGGCTTTCAGCACGTCCAGCAGGTTGACCTTGGGGTTTTTCAGGTAGGCTGCCGCCGCGTCGCACACCTCCGAGAGGTTGAAGCCGCACAGGTTGGAGGCCATGCCCACGGCGATGCCCTGGTTGGCACTCACCAGCACGTTGGGGAAGGTGGTGGGCAGCAGAGTGGGCTCCTGCATGGAGCCGTCGTAGTTGTCTACAAAATCCACTGTGTCCTGGTCAATGTCCCGGAACAGCTCTGCGCAGATGGGGTCCAGGCGCACCTCAGTGTACCGGCTGGCCGCCCAGGCCATGTCCCGGGAATAGACCTTACCGAAGTTGCCCTTGGAGTCCACCAGGGGGTGGAGCAGGGCTCCGTAGCCACGGGACAGGCGCACCATGGTGTCATAGATGGCGGCGTCGCCGTGGGGATTGAGTTTCATGGTCTGGCCCACCACGTTGGCGCTCTTGGTGCGGGCCCCCCCCAGCAGGTGCATCTGGTACATGGTGTACAGAAGCTTGCGGTGAGAGGGCTTGAACCCGTCGATCTCCGGAATGGCCCGGGAGACAATGACGCTCATGGCGTAGGGCATGTAGTTGACTTCCAGCGTCTCGGTGATGGGCTGCTCCAGCACCTCGGGCCGCAGGCCCATCACGTTGGGGTTGTTGACTTTTTTCGCCCCCTCCTCGGGGACCTTTTTCTTAGCCATTTGGTTCCATCCTTTTACGAAATATCCGCCAGCTCCAGATATTTATATCCGTTTTCTGCAATGTGGTCTTTCCGGCCCTGAAGATTGTCCCCCAGCAGCAGGTCAAACACCCGGGCGGTGTTTTCCACATCCTCGGGCATGACCTTGATGAGCCGCCGGGTCTCCGGGTTCATGGTGGTGAGCCACATCATGTCCGGCTCGTTCTCACCCAGACCCTTGGAGCGGTTGATGGAGCACTTCTTCCCCGCCAGCTCACCATTGACGATGTCGTTTTTCTCGGCATCGGAATAGGCGAACCAGGTCTTTTCCTTATAATTGATCTCATAAAGAGGGGACTCGGCGATATACACATAGCCCCGCTGTATGAGCGTAGGAGTAAGGCGGTAGAGCATGGTCAGGATGAGCGTGCGGATCTGGAAACCGTCCACATCGGCATCGGTACAGATGACGATCTTGTTCCAGCGCAGGTTCATCAGATCGAAGGCGGCCAGGTCCTTGGCGTGTTTGTCATTGACCTCTACCCCGCAGCCCAGCACTTTCAAAAGGTCGGTGATGATCTCACTTTTGAAGATCTTGGCGTAGTCGGCCTTCAGACAGTTGAGGATCTTGCCCCGCACGGGCATGATCCCCTGGAATTCCGCGTCCCGGCTGAGCTTGACGCTGCCCAGAGCCGAGTCGCCCTCCACAATGTAGAGTTCCCGCCGGGTGGTGTCCTTGGTGCGGCAGTCCACAAATTTCTGCACCCGGTTGGAAATGTCCATGGCCCCGGTGAGCTTCTTTTTGATGTTCAGTCGGGTGCGCTCGGCGTTCTCCCGGCTGCGCTTGTTGATGAGCACCTGCTCGGCGATCTTTCCCGCGTCGAAGGGGTTTTCAATAAAATAGACCTCCAGCTGGGAACGGAGGAACTCGGTCATGGCTTCCTGGACAAACTTGTTGGTAATGGCCTTTTTGGTCTGGTTCTCATAGGAAGTCTGGGTGGAGAAGTTATTGCTCACCAATACCAGGCAATCCTCCACATCGGCCCAGGTGATTTTGCTCTCGCTCTTCTGGTATTTGCCCTGAGCCTTCAGATAGGCGTCGATGCCCCCTACAAAGGCGGATTTTACCGCCTTTTCCGGAGAGCCGCCGTGCTCCAACCAGGAGGAGTTGTGGTAGTGCTCGATGACCTGTACAGTATTGGAGAAGCAGAAGGAAACCGAAAGCTTTACCTTATACTCATCCTTGTCCGCACGGTCCCGGCCCCGGCGCTCGGTCTGCCAGAACACCGGCTGGGTCAGAGGGTTCTCCCCTGCCAGCTCCTTTACATAGTCCTCGATGCCGTGTTCATACTTAAAATCGGTCGTTTCAAATTTGCTGCCGACCTGATTGCGGAAACGGAACGTCACCCCGGCGTTGACCACGGCCTGCCGCTTGAGTACATCCAGGTAATATTCCACCGGGATATCGATGTCGGTAAACACGTCCAGGTCGGGCAGCCACCGGAATTTGGAGCCGGTCTTTTTCCCGGCATAGGGCTCCTTTTTCAGCCCGCCTACGTTTTCGCCCCGTTCAAAGTGCAGGGTATATTCAAACCCGTCCCGGTGGATCACCGCGTCAAAGTAGGCGCTGGCATACTGGGTGGCACAGGAGCCCAGGCCGTTGAGGCCCAGAGAGTATTCATAATTATCGCCGGAATTGTTGTTGTATTTGCCGCCGGCGTACAGCTCGCAGAATACCAGCTCCCAGTTGTATTTCTGCTCTTTTTCATTCCAGTCCACGGGGCAGCCCCGGCCGAAGTCCTCCACCTCGATGGATTTGTCCTCATACCGGGTAACGGTGATCAGGCTGCCGTGCCCCTCCCGAGCTTCGTCAATGGCGTTGGACAGGATCTCAAAAACGGCATGTTCACAGCCCTCCAGCCCGTCGGAGCCAAAAATAACCGCCGGGCGCTTGCGGACCCGGTCGGCCCCCTTCAGGGAGGAAATGGAGTCGTTTCCGTAATTTTTGGGGGTGCTTTTTGCCATGAATGTCTCCTCACTCTAACCAAAATCAACAATGATACAGTTTCTTCTTATCTTACCCCAATTTTAAGGGAAGTGTCAAGAAAACCAGGGCGTACAGCACAAAAAGGGAGCGCGGTGCTGCTGCACCACGCCCCCTCTGGACAAAGCTGGAGCCCTGCTCCGCGCTCCTTTCGCCTTTCGCCAGAGGGTGAGCTCACCCGGCACCGGCTTAAAAGGAGATGCGGAAGGACGGGTCCCTGTTCCGTCCAAAGCTAGTATGTCCCCCGGCTGCATGGACATGCGCGGAAAAAAACGGTATAAAACGTGGCATATTTGTCCAGACTGGACATAGCATAAAACCGCAGGAAGCAACGACAAAAGAAGGAGGTCCGTCTATGACCGAAACAGTCAACCCCTTTGTCCACCGCAGAAAACGGGTGAACGATCCGGCCCGGCAAACGCTGCTGGACGGCCTGGCCCAGACCCGTTTGCTCATCGCCCAGGCCTATGCCGGCTTCAACAGTGCGGAAGATCCGGACCTCATTGAATCCTATGTCTTTGAGATCAATGCCCTGCAGGCCCGCTATTCTTACCTGCTCCGGCAGGTAAAGGGACTGGAGGACGACCCGACCGCACAGCTGAGATAACCGCGGGCCCTGCCCCGCCGCCAAGGTGCTGGCACATCATGGAAAAGGTGGTGGCGGCGGTGGAAGCGCTGTTGAATGCCCTGCCCTGGATTGTGGGCGGGCTGATCCTGGTGGTATTGCTGGCGGCTCTTCGCCGGCCATTGGAGTGGCTGGTGCGCCTGGTGGCCCGGACAGGGATAGGCCTGATGGTGCTCTGGGGCCTGAGCGGTGTGGGTGGTCTCGTAGGAGTACACCTGGGAGTAAACCTGCTCAATGCTCTGGTGCTGGCTCTGCTGGGCGTACCCGGTTTCGGCCTGCTGCTGATGCTGAACTGGGTCCTGGCGGTGTGACATGCGGGAGCGCCACCTCCCGCATGTTTTTCTGCTCCATTTCTTTCGTATTGTTCATAGTTTTTTAAAATCCGTGTCGTAAAATGGGACACAACCTGAAAAAAAGGATGTGGACCCTTTGAAACAGAAATTTGCGGCGCTGGCCTGCGCCGTTTGCCTGTGTGCCGGACTGTGTATACCTGCTGCGGCTGCGGGCGTATACAGCGATGTCCCGGGCGGGGCTTGGTATGAGAGTGCGGTGGAGAGCGTAACAGAGGACGGCTATATGACCGGTGTGGATGAGACCCATTTTGCGCCCACCGCCAATGTTACCCGGGCTACCGTGGTGATGGTGCTGTGGCGGATGGAGGGGTGCCCCGAGGGAAACACGCCCGCTACCTTTTCGGATGTGCCTGCCGGAGCCTGGTATGCCCAGGCGGTAGCCTGGGCCCAGGGGGCAGCGATTGCCCAGGGAGACGATGCCGGCCGTTTTCAGCCCAACGCCTATGTGACCCGGCAGGAACTGGCGGTCCTGCTGACCCGCTATGACCGCTACAAGGGTGTGACACTGGCCGAGGGGGCGCTTAACCTCTATTCCGATGCATCCAAAATTGGTGTCTGGGCTGTGGATGGGATGAAGCATGCCGTTGGCATGGGCTGGCTGGAAGGTTCCGCCGGGCTGATCAATCCGGGGGGACTGGCCTCCCGGGCCCAGCTGGCGGTCATTCTGCAACGGATGACCACCCCGGCCAACGGATGAGACAAAACAAACAGAAAGGAGCGGCAAAAGAATGGAACAGCCCGATCTGTTTCTTTGTTATCTGCGTGTGACCCAGCGCATCTCCCAACAGTTTCGCATCCACTTTGGACGTCTGGATCTGACCTTTCCGCAGGCGTTGGTACTTACGGTTCTGGGAGAAGAGGGGCCGGTGCCCATCAGTGTTCTGGCGGAGCGCACGGGCAGTGCCAACAGTACGGTTTCAGGTATCGTGGACCGGCTGGAGAAACTGGGGCTGGCCCAACGTAAGCGTAGTGAGACCGACCGGCGGGTGATCTACGTCTGTGCTACGGACAAATACCGCCAGCTGCGCGACCGGGCGGCCACTGATGTCAGCGGCTATTTTGGCTCGCTGATGAGCAGTATGACAGAGCAGGACCAGGCCATGGTGGCTGCGGCCCTGCAGAAGCTGGACGAGGCCCTTGCCCGTGCAGATGAGCGGGAGGGGCGCACAGAAGAACAAGGGTGAGGTAACAGGTGAGGAGATATAAGGGATACGGTTCCTACCGGGGGCGCAACCGTGGCAGGAACGTACTCATCGTTCTGATCGTGGTGCTGCTGGTATTGCTGGCGCTGGGCATTGGGGCACTGATCTGGCTGGACGGACATGTGGTATACTCCGCCGACGGTGTGACCATCGACCTGCCCTTCCTGCATGGACAGCAGCCCGAAGAGGACGACACACCAGTGACCGTGACGACACCTCCGCCTGCCACGCCCAGCCCCACCCCCACACCGGAGCCGGAAGAACCCTTCCGGGGTATGATGCTGCCCACCTCTGCTCTGACCGATGGAACGGCTGCGGCCCAGGTGGAGGCAGCGGGGGCCAATGCGGCCATTTTTGACATGAAGACCGACGGCGGACAGCTGAACTATGCCTCCAGCCTGCCTCTGGCCGTCCAAACCGGTGCTTCGGCCACTGACGAGAGCCTTAACGACGCCATCCGACAGCTCAACGACGGGGATGTGTATACCGTAGCCCGCATTTCCTGCCTGCGGGACAATATCGTTCCCCGGGCGGAAATGCCGCTGGCGCTGCACACCAGTGCCGGCAACTGGCGGGACTGGGGGGATTACCGGTGGCTGAGTCCCTTTAATGAGCAGGCGGTGGACTATGTCTGCGGCGTGTGCCGGGAACTGGCGGAACTGGGGTTTGACGAGATCCTGCTGGACAACTGGGCCTTTCCCACACAGGGAGAACTGAGCTGGCTTCAGGAGGATGACAATTACGATGCCGAAGGCGTAAGCCAGGCCCTGGAAGAGTTTTTGCAGCAGATCGACGCTCAACTGGACGCCTTCCCGGAGGTAACGCTTTCTCTGGTGACCACTCCGACCGTACTGGAGGGAGGCACAGAGGGCGGACAGACGCTGGAACTGCTGAGCACCTATGCCGACCGCGTACTGGCCGCACCTGAGGAGGGAACCGCCCTGCCCCAGAATGGGACGCTGGAGGTGGTATCCATCGTGGAGCAGCCGGGAGAAACGCAGGAGAGCTGGGCTGTGCTCTCCGTCACAGGTGAATAGCGCCCAAATTAGGCGCAGGGATCGCTCCCTGCGCCCATTTTTTTACAAAGGGCGTGATGAGGAAAAACACCTAAAATTTGTGGAAAATTGGCAAAATATCGCTTATAATAAAAAGGAGATTAGCACAGTATGGCAAATGATACGAATATCAAAAAACTAAACTGATAATTTTAAACTTGCAATTCTTTTCGAATTGAAGTATCATAGTCCTATCCTTGGGAATGTTGATAGGATGAGAGATCAACAGATGCGGAAAGGCGGTGAAAGCATGTCATTGGAAGCGATCAAACAGGTGACGGAAGCGGAAGAGGTGAACCGCACCAAAAAGGCCCAGGCCCAGGCCGAAGCCAAGCGGCTGGTCGCCGAAGCGGAGCGGGCCGGGAAGGCCAGGTTGGCCGAGGCGAGAGCCAAGGCGGAGGAACAGGTGCGTGGATACCTGAAGCAGGCTGAGGAAACGGCGGCCAAGCACGCCGCGGAGGTGACGGCGCAGACGCAAACGTCCTGCGACGCCCTGCGGGCCAAGGCGGAAGGACGCCTGGCGGACGCCGCTGCCAGCATCGTGAGAAGGGTAGTGAAGAACTGATGTCCATTGTCAAAATGAAGCGGCTGCGGCTTATCGGCATGCAGGACCAACGTCCGGCCCTGCTGCGGTTGCTTCAGCATATGGGCTGCGTGGAGATCGATGAGCCGGAGGATTTACGGGATGATCCGGCGTGGGCGCTCCTCACGCGGCCGGACACCGGGGCGCTGAACCAGGCCAGGGATGCCCGGTCCAGCGTGGAGGGCGCCCTTAAGGCCCTGAAAAAATATGGTCCCAAGCAGAAGGGGGGACTTTTGACCCCGCGTCCTGTGATCACCGAGGGTGAGCTGTTTGACGATGCGGCCTATCAGGCCGGCCTGGCCGACGCTAGACACCTGGTGGAGCTGGAGCGGCAGATCACCGGACTGTATGCCGAGCAGAACAAACTGCGCACGCAGCGGCTGTCGCTGGTGCCCTGGTTGCCGCTGGACATTCCGCTGGAGACGGTTTCGACCCAGGAAGTGGTGGTGTCCTTTGGTACGGTGACTGGCACCACCGATCTGGACGCGTTGGAGCGGGCACTGGAAGAGCAGACCGATCTGGCTCAGATCCTGCGGGCCGGATCGGACGCGCAGCTGCAGTATCTGGTATTCCTTTGCCACCGCAGTGCGGAGGAGGCGTGCCAGCAGATCCTGAAGGATTACGGCTTCTCAAGGGCAGCTCTGCGGGGCTGGACCGGAACGGCGAAGGAGAACGACGCCCGTCTGGAGAGCGAACTGGCCGACGCTGAGCGCCGGCTGGAGGCCACCATCAAGGAAGTTGGATCTTATGCCGGGAAGAAAGGCGAACTGGAGCGGTGTCAAGACCGGGCAGATCAGGAGATCGCCCGGGAGGAGGCCCGCTGCCGCCTGCTGGATACGGGGACGGCCTTCTTCCTGGAGGGCTGGGTGCCCGCACCAGAGGAAGAGAAGCTGCTGGAGAAGCTGCGGGAGTTCACCTGTTGTTGGGAGACCCGGGACCCGGAGCCGGAGGAGTATCCTCAGGTGCCCGTTAAGCTCAAGAGCAACGTCATTACCGAGCCGTTGACCACCATCACCGAGATGTATTCCCTGCCTGCCTATGACGGGGTGGACCCGAACGGTTTGATGGCTCCCTTTTATATCTTTTTCTTCGGCTTCATGTTCGCCGATCTGGGCTACGGCCTGATTTTGGCGGGGGCATGCCTGTTCATTCAGCTGAAGGTCAGGCCCAAGGGCGGCTTTGGTCAGCTCATCCGCCTGATGATCATGTGCGGTATCTCCTCGGCGGTGATCGGACTGTTGACCGGAGGTTTCTTCTCCGACTTTTTGGTACAGTTTACCGATATGCTGGGCCTGCCCCAGCCGGCCATCCCCTTCCTGTCGGTACCGGAGGGCAGCGGTGTACCCGCTCCGCTCCTCAACGTGATGGAAGACCCCATGACCGTACTGGTCTTCGCGCTTGCGGTCGGCTTTGTACAGATTGTGGTGGGCATGATCGTCAAGTTCTGGATGCTTTGCCGGGACGGCCAGGTGGTGGATGCCATCCTGGACATTGGTACCTGGTGGGTTATCTTTGCAGGTATTGGCCTGTTCGCTCTGGGTGTGGGTAATGTGGCCGGCTATCCGGTGGTGCTCATCATCGGCTGCCTGATGCTGCTGGGCCAGGGACGAAATGCCAAGGGATTTGGCAAGGTGACAGCCGTTGTCGGCGCCGTGTACAACGGAGTCACCGGCTACTTCGGCGACATTCTGTCCTACTCCCGCCTGATGGTCATGATGCTGGCCGGCTCGGTCATCGGCCAGGTGTTCAACATCCTGGGCGCTATGCCCGGCGGCGGACTGCCCCCCGCCATCGGCATCCCGATCTTTTTCCTCATCTTTATCATCGGGCATGCCTTTAACATCGGGCTGAACGTGATCGGCACCTACGTGCACACGTCCCGCCTGCAGTATCTGGAGTTTTTCAAGCAGTTCTACAAGGAGGGCGGACGCCCCTGGCGGCCCCTCAAGATTGCCACGACGTTTGTCGATATTAAGGAGGAAGAGTAACATGACATTCGGTGAATTTCTGACTACCTACGCCGGCCCCTTCTTTGGTTTCCTGGGCGCCGCCCTGGCCGCAGGCCTGGCCTGTGTGGGCTCTGCAAAAGGTACTGGCCTGGCTGGTGAAGCGGGCGCCGGCCTGCTGGCTGAGGACCCCTCTCAGTTCTCCAAGTGCATGATTCTGCAGGTTATCCCTGGTACTCAGGGCCTGTATGGCCTGGTCATCGGCTTTTTGGCACTGATGAAGATGGGCCTGTTTGATGGAAGCGTGGCCAACCTGAGCGTGGCCAACGGCCTGCTGATCCTGGCTGCCTGCCTGCCCATGGCCATCGGCGGTTTGCTTTCCGGCATCGCTCAGGGCCGCGTGGCTGCCGCTTCCGTCAACATCGTGGCCAAGAACCCCAACGACTGGTCCAAGGGCATGGTGCTGTGTATCATCGTTGAGTTCTACGCCATCCTGTCCCTGCTGATCTCCTTCCTGATGATCATGTTCGGCTTCTAAGAAGAGGAGCGAGTATATGGACGGAATTGAAAAAATCACCGGGCGGATTGCCGCCGACGGCGCCCAGGAGACCGAGGCCATCCTGGCCGAAGCCCGGGCCCAGGCCGACGCCATCGCCGCGCGCTATGACCAGCAGGCTGCGCGGGAGAGCGAGGAGATTCTCGCCCGTGGCCGCCGCAACGCCCAGGAGCGGGTGGAGCGGCTGGCCAGCGTGGCCCAGCTGGACGCCCGCAAGATGGAATTGTCCGCCAAGCAGGAGATGCTCTCCAAAGCCTATGACCAGGCGCTGGAGCAGCTGTTGAACCTGCCGGAGCAGCAGTATGTGACCCTGCTGGCCGATCTGGCGGCCCATGCCTCCTCCACCGGACGGGAGGCGGTTATCTTCTCTCAGAAAGACCGCACTCGTTACGGTAAGGCGGCGGTGACCCAGGCCAACGAGCGGCTGGGCGATGGACACCTGACCTTGTCTGAGCAGACCAGGCCCATCCGGGGAGGACTCATCCTCAGCGACGGGGACGTGGAGGTCAACTGCACCTTTGAGACTCTGGTGCGCCTCCAGCGGGGCGAGCTGGACCGAGAGGTCGCCAAGGTGCTCTTCGACTGATGCGCTCCTTGCAAGTAAGGAGGCAGAACGTTGTCTAAGATCAAAGATACCGACTATCTGACTATATCTGCCCGCATCCGCGCCATGGAGAACCGTCTGGTGACCCGGGAACGGATGGAGCGGATGCTGGAGGCCCGCAGCGATGACGAGGCGCTGAAGGTCCTTGCCGAGTGCGGCTATGAAGAGCTGCCCGCTCTGACCAACCGAGGGCTGGACGAGATGCTCTCCAAGGCCCGGCAGGCCCTCTACCGGGAGCTCAAGGGCGCGGTGCCCGACCGGCGTCTGGTGGAAGTGTTCCAGATAAAATATGATTATCACAATGCCAAGACCCTGGTGAAGGCTGCCGCCCTTGGGATCGAAGCCGATCGGCTGTTGATGGATGGTGGACGCTGGTCCGCCGCCCAGATCCACGAGGCATTTCAGAGAGACAGTCTGCGGGACTTCACCGATCCCTTCCGCAGAGCGGTGGTTCAGGCCAAGGAGGTGCTCAGCGCCGGAGGAGACCCACAGCTGGCTGATTTCGTGCTGGATGCGGCCTGCTATGAGGAGATGCGCGCGGCGGCCGAAGGCACCGGCAGCGCGTTCCTGCAGGGCTATGTGCGTCTGCTTATCGACGCCACCAACCTGCGCTCGGCCGTCCGGGCCGCCCGGATGGGCAAAGGCAGCGAGTTTCTCAGCCAGGTGCTTCTGCCCGGCGGCAATGTGGAGGTGCGTACCCTGACCGACCGGCGGGGCGGCGATCTGGCCACGGTGTTCCGGGGCGGACCGCTGAGCGAGGCAGCTGCCGCAGGTGCTGCCCTGACTGCCCCTGGCAGCGGGGAGCTCACTGGGTTTGAACGCATGTGCGACGACGCCGTCATGGCCTACCTGACCCAAGCCCGCCGTATCCCCTTCGGGGAGCAGGCGGTGGCTGGTTACCTGTACGCCAGGGAGACCGAGGCTACGGCCATCCGCACCATCCTGTCCGGCCGTATGGCGGGACTGGATGCGGATATCATCCGGGAAAGGCTGCGTGAAGCCTATGTCTAATTATCGTATTGCCGTGCTGGGCGACAAGGACAGTGTACTGGGGTTCAAGGCCCTGGGGCTGGATGTGTTCCCGGCAGAGGACGTGGAGGAGGCCAGACGTACCCTCCACGCACTGGCCAAAGAGAATTACGCGGTGATCTATCTCACCGAGCAGTATGCCGCCCACATGGAGGCGGAGCTGGAGCGCTACAAGGATGAGCTGACCCCTGCGATCATTCTGATCCCGGGTAAGGACGGCTCTCTGGGCATCGGCATGGCCAACGTCAAGCGGGCCGTGGAGCGGGCCGTGGGCGCGGATATTCTGTAAGAGCCGTAAGGGGCGGCGTGTTTCGGCGCCCCATGCCCCGACGAGAAAGAAGGTTGAAACATTGAGCGGAAAAATTGTTAAGGTCTCCGGTCCGCTGGTGGTAGCTACCGGGCTGACCGACGCCAATATGGCCGACGTGGTCCGGGTGGGTGAGCAGCGCCTGATCGGTGAGATCCTCACCATGAACGGCGACGCTGCCTCCATCCAGGTGTATGAGGAGACCTCTGGCCTGGGTCCCGGCGCAGTGGTGGAGACCACGGGCGCCCCCCTGTCTGTGGAGCTGGGCCCTGGTATCATTGAGAATATCTACGACGGTATCCAGCGTCCCCTGGAGGAGATCATGAAGAAGACCGGGGGCAACAACCTGCCCCGCGGCGTGGAAGTGCCTGCCCTGGACCGGGAGAAGAAATGGGAATTTACTCCCGTGGCCAAGCCGGGCGACAAGGTTTCCGGCGGCGATGTGATTGGAACCGTGCAGGAGACCAGCGTGGTGCTCCACAAGATCATGGTGCCTCCCACCCTGAAGGGTACCATCGAGTCGGTACAGGCCGGTTCTTTCACCGTGCTGGACACGGTGGCGGTACTGGTGGATGAGCGAGGGGTGCGCCATGAGCTGACCATGGTGCAGAAGTGGCCTGTGCGTGTAGGCCGACCCTATAAGCACAAATATCCCCCCAAGACCCCCCTGCTCTCCGGTCAGCGGATCGTGGACGCCATGTTCCCCGTGGCCAAGGGCGGCACTGCCGCCATCCCCGGCCCCTTCGGCTCGGGCAAGACGGTCATGCAGCACCAGCTGGCCAAGTGGTCCGACGTGGATATCGTGGTCTACATCGGCTGCGGCGAACGCGGCAACGAGATGACCGACGTGCTGCGGGAGTTCCCTGAACTGGTGGACCCCCGTACCGGCGAATCCCTGATGAAGCGCACGGTGCTCATCGCCAACACCTCCGACATGCCGGTGGCCGCCCGTGAGGCATCCATCTACACCGGTATTACCATTGCTGAGTATTTCCGTGATATGGGCTACGATGTGGCCGTCATTGCCGACTCCACCTCACGCTGGGCCGAAGCTCTGCGTGAGATGTCCGGTCGTCTGGAAGAGATGCCCGGCGAGGAAGGCTACCCTGCCTACCTCTCCTCCCGCCTGGCCCAGTTCTACGAGCGGGCAGGCATGGTGGAGTGTATTTGCTCTGAAGGGGATCGGCGCGGCTCCCTCACCGCTGTGGGCGCGGTATCTCCTCCCGGCGGCGACCTGTCTGAGCCTGTCAGCCAGGCTACGATGCGTATTGTCAAGGTGTTCTGGGCGCTGGACGCTTCCCTGGCCTACCGCCGCCACTTCCCCGCCATCAACTGGCTCAACTCCCACTCCCTGTACCTGGACTCCCTCAAGCCTTGGTATGACGAGAATCTGGGGCCCCAGTTCATGGTCAACCGGGATAAGTCCATGTCGATCCTTCAGGAGGAGGCCAGCCTGAACGAGATCGTTCAGCTGGTGGGCAAGGACTCCCTCTCCCCCGCTGACCAGCTCACTCTGGAGACGGCTAAGATGCTGCGGGAGGATTTCCTGCAGCAGAACGGCTTCATGGAGGTGGACTGGTACTCCAGCTATGAGCGCCAGGATAAGATGCTCTCCATGATCCTGGATTACGATAAGCTCTGCCGAGTGGCCATTGAGAAGGGGGCTGTGGCGTCCGAGCTCTTTACCATCCCCTTCCGGGAGAAGATGGGCCGGGCCAAGAGCGTACCCGATGATCAGTTTGTCGCCGTCTATGCTGATATGGCCCGGGAGATGGAGGAAGAAATTGAGGCGGTCATCGCCAAGGGAGGTGCTGAGGAATGATTCGTGAATATCGCACGATCCAGGAGATCAACGGCCCTCTGATGGTGGTGCGCAAGGTACAGGACGTTACCTACGACGAACTGGCGGAGATCGAGCTGCCCGACGGCAGTATTCGCCGCTGCAAGGTGCTGGAGGTCAACGGAGACAACGCAGTGGTGCAGCTTTTTGAGTCCTCTGCCGGTATCAATCTGGCCCAGTCCAAGGTACGGTTTTTGGGCCATCCCCTCCAGCTCCCTGTGTCCGGGGATATGCTGGGCCGGGTGTTCAACGGCATGGGCCGGCCCATCGACGGCGGGCCGGAGATCCTGGCGGAAGAGTACCGGGATATCAACGGTATGCCTATGAACCCCGCCGCCCGGGACTACCCCAACGAGTTTATTCAGACGGGTATCTCCACCATTGACGGGCTTAACACCCTGGTCCGCGGTCAGAAGCTGCCCATTTTCTCCGGTTCCGGTCTGCCTCACGCCGCACTGGCTGCCCAGATTGCACGCCAGGCCAAGGTGCTGGGGGACGACGCCGGCAACTTTGCCGTGGTGTTTGCTGCCATCGGTATCACGTTCGAGGAATCCGACTTCTTCGTGCAGGAGTTCCGCCGTACCGGCGCGATCGACCGCACGGTGCTCTTCACCAACCTGGCCAACGACCCGGCGGTAGAGCGTATTGCCACTCCGCGTATGGCGCTTACTGCCGCGGAATACCTGGCCTTTGAGAAGGATATGCACGTGCTGGTCATCCTCACCGACATCACCAACTACGCCGAGGCCCTCCGCGAGGTGTCTGCGGCCAAGAAGGAAGTCCCCGGCCGCCGTGGTTACCCGGGCTATCTGTACACCGACCTGGCCACCATGTACGAACGGGCCGGCCGTCAGCTGGGCAAGAAGGGGTCCATCACCATGATCCCCATTCTCACCATGCCCGAGGATGACAAGACTCACCCCATTCCCGACCTGACCGGCTATATCACGGAGGGACAGATCATCCTTTCCCGTGAACTTTACCGCAAAGGCGTTATCCCGCCGGTGGACGTGCTGCCCTCCCTGTCCCGTCTGAAGGATAAGGGCGTGGGTCCCGGCAAGACCCGTGAGGATCATGCTGGCACCATGAACCAGCTGTTTGCCGCCTATTCCACCGGTAAGGAGAACAAGGAGCTGATGAGCATCCTGGGTGAGGCCGCTCTGTCTCCCACCGATCTGCAGTACGCTAAGTTCGCTGATGAATTTGAAAAGCGCTATGTCTCCCAAGGCAACGATGAAAACCGCTCCATCGAGGAGACGCTGGATCTGGGCTGGGAGCTGCTGAGCCTGCTGCCCAAGGCGGAACTGAAGCGGATCAAGCCGGAATATATCGAGAAATACCTCCCCAAAAAGGAGGGATGATCCATGCCCGCGATTAACGTGAATCCCACCCGGCAGGAGCTGACGAGGCTGAAGGGACGGCTGCGTACTTCCATCCGGGGCCACAAGCTGCTCAAGGATAAACGGGATGAGCTGATGAAACAGTTCATGGATGTGGTGCGGGAGAACCGGGCACTGCGGAAAAAGGTGGAGGAGGGCCTGGCTCGCGCGCATGGTTCCTTCACCGTGGCCTCTGCGCTCATGTCCACCGAGATGCTGGAGCAGTCCCTCATGTATCCCAAGCAGAGCGTGGAACTGGATATGACCTTCCAGAATATCATGAGCGTCAATGTGCCCCAGTACCACTTCAAGACCCGCAGCGAGGAGCCTGGAGAGATCTACCCCTATGGCTTTGCTGCGACCTCCGGCGAGCTGGATGGTGCGGTGGAGGCCCTGTCCGGAGTCTTTCAGGATATGCTGAAGCTGGCCGAGATCGAAAAAACCTCCCAGCTGCTGGCTGAGGAGATCGAAAAAACCCGCCGCCGGGTCAATGCCCTGGAGTATGTCAAGATCCCTCAGATGGAGGAGGCGATCAAGTATATCTCCATGAAGCTGGACGAAAACGAGCGTTCCAACACCATCCGTCTGATGAAGGTGAAGGATATGCTCCTTAAGGAGGCTATCGAGGAGAAGCGGGAGGCCGACGCCCGTGCGGTGGAAGCCTTCGGCGGTCACCCGGACGACCCGGGAGAGCTGTAAACGCGGCGGCAGGTACGCTGCTTCCGCAAGGATGGGGAAAAGAAAAAGGTACTGCCCGGATGTTCTCCGGGCAGTACCTTAATTTTTTGACAATCTGTTTTCGGAAGGAAAAGACAGTGAATGGGACGCCTTCTCCCAGAGAAGTGCTGGAGATCACAGGGGGAAAACGGGCGGGCATGCGGCCGTTTTTGCCCGGTGTGGGACTCAGCGGAGAAATGCCTGAGAGGCATCGGCCGAGCCGTTGCTGTGCAGCAGCACAGAAGGGGGAATGAAAATGGTCCCGCTGGGTGGATAGGCCCCTTTGATGACATGGTCAAACAGATATTGGGCCGCCCGATAGCTCTGGAGAGGGACTTTTTTATCCACAATCGCGGTCAGAGTACCGCTCTCCAGTGCCTCCAGACTTTCCGGGAAGAGATCGCTGCCAATGAGGCGAACCTTGCCCTGAAGACCCAACTCCTCCACCAGAAGGCTCATCATCACAGTGTGCCGGGCGCTGGTGGAATAAATGGCGAGAACTTCCGGGTCCTGGGTCAGCAGGGTGCGCAGCTGCTGCTCGGAGACATGCACATCGGAATGGTAGGTCGTCTGAAGGGTCACACCCGGCGCATGGGCGCGCAGGTAACTCTCAAACCCCGTCATGTTGTAATACTGATCCAGCATGGCAAAGGAGCCAACGGGGTTGCCGGTTACCAGTACCCGGGCGGAGAGGTCTTTGGGCTGGAACGCGGTGAGCAGTTCAGCAGCCAGACTGCCTGCCATTTCATCGTAGGCCTTGACGCAGCACAGGCGCTGTTCGGAGTAGAGATCGGCGCCTACCAGCGTAATAGGGATCCCTTTTGCTGCTAGTTTCTCTAGAAAATACGAGGACTGAGGATGGTCGGTGGCAATGGTAATGAGCCCGGCGATCTCACCGGCATAGTGCTCATAGATTTCCCGTAGAATGGCGCCATTGCTCCCTGGCGCCAGTGGGTAATAAAATTCCATGGGTTCCACATGAAACTCGGAAACCTCACGAAAAAATTTTCGTACTCCTCGCCACAGACTCATATAGTAATAGCGGTTGTCCAGGGTAGGTTCCGGGAAGGCGATGGCCAGCTTTTGTGCTTTACGTTTGAGGGAGGAGGCCATGTAATTGGTTCGGTAACCCATTTCCATGGCACGCCGCCGGATCTCCTCACTCATCAGGGCGCTGACCCCTTCCTTTCCCTGGAGCGCCCGGTGCACCGTGGTGGCGCTGACGCCCAGTGACTGGGCAATATCCTTAAGCGTAGGCCGCTGTTTGGACATGGAAATCCTCCTTTTTCTTGCGGTTGTTTCTATGATAAAATAAGAAAAGAAAAATGTCAATGGATTTTACGAAAAATGCGAAAACGTTTACGGCTACAACAATGATACAAAGACAAAAATATGTCAAAATAATAAAAGATAATAAACCGGCATTATCATAAATTGGGTTGACAGAAAAGGAATGGGTCTATATAATTAAGTAAACGTTAACGGAAAACAGGAAGAAGGAAAACCAAGACGACGCCCTAGTTTATGGCGTGGCCGCGACCGGAAAAGGAGGAGAAATGAACGTGAAACAGATGAAACGAATGCTGGCGGCAGTGCTGTGCCTGCTGCTGGTCCTGCCTCTGGCAGCTCCCTGCGGGCTGGCAGCGGAGGATCCGGAGGAAAAACCGGCTGTGACCGTAGTTTCCGATGAACCGGAGGTGTCGGTACAGGCATCAGAGGAGCCCAGCCTGGACTTTGAACAGGATGCCGTGGGCGAGGTGCCGGCCGGATGGACAGCGGGCGGTACCGGTACCGATCCGGAGACATCCTGGGTAAAAGTGATGGAGGAAGAGGATGGGAATCACTTCCTGGCGGTCTCGGCCACGGAATACAAGAAGGATGCCCATGCTACTCTGACTTTGCCGCAGAGCATTGAAGGAGAGGCGTTGGTGAGCCTGCGGGTACAGTTCCCGGATGATGCGGCTCTCAATCCGGATGGACTGCCCAATTCTGCGGGCGTGCATCTTTATAAGGGCACAACTACCACGCCTTCTGTGAGCATCATGAACACCTCCAGCGAGCTGGGCCACCGGCCCGGCACCTCTTCCGGCAGCACCATTGGCCTGGCAAAACTGGAGCTTGGCCGTTGGTATGAGCTGGAGATCCGGGTGGATACTGCCGCGCAGACCTATTCCCTGTGGCTGGATGGTGAGGAACTGGTCACAGATGCTACATTCCGCAACAGCGGCAGTGAGGCCATTGGCAGCATCCGTGTGGCGGCGCCCAGCGGCTACAACGGCACGATCTGTGTGGATGATCTGGCCATCGAGCCGGGTGCGGCCCGGAAAATCACCGGTGTGACCCAACCGGCCCCCATGGAAGTGCCTTATGGTACTGCGTTTGAAGAGCTGGGTCTGCCGGAGACGGTTCAGGTCACCCTGGAGGATGGGCAGAGCGCTGAACTGGCAGTGGACTGGTCCTCGGAGAGCTACCTCTCCGGTCAGGAAGGCGAGCAGACTGTGACCGGTACGCTGCGTACCGGCGGAGCTTATTTGAACGACCAGGCGCTTACCGCCTCGGTGCAGGTCACGGTACAGGCCGATGCGGTGGTGCGCGACGTGCTGTCCGTAACGGAACCGGAGGACGTTCAGGTAGAGCTTGGCACCACGGCGGACCAGTTGTCTCTGCCTGCTCAGGTAGAGGTAACCCTGACCGGAGATGTGACCCGCAATCTGAGCGTGGAGCAGTGGAACTGTGAAACTTACGATCCCAATGAGGCGGGAGAGTACGTATTTTACGGCGATCTGGTGCTGGGAGCGTCGGTGACGAACACCCAGCAGCTGCGGGCCGAAATCCATGTCTGGGTCGGCATGGATGAGTTTGATATGCTGCGGGGCAAGTGGTATTACCAGATTGCCGGCAATAATGACTTCGATGAGACGGACCCCGACATCGCCGCTTACATTGACACTCTGGATACCAATGCCAACGATATTATGGAAAAGCTGGTACCGGTGAGCGGGACCAGCTATGAGGACTATTACAACGCCTTTATGACGGCCCACATGGTCTTTACCGACTACCCCATGACAGCCCAGAACAAGACCGGCTCCAGCCAGCGCACGCTGACCTATGACCGGCTCAAGAGCCTGGCGCTGGCCTATCGCACCAAGGGGTGCGAGCGCTTTGAGGACCAGCAGACCCGGGATCTTATCGTGGCGGCCATGGACTTCATGTATGATGACAATAAGTACAGCACCACCAGCGGAAGCGTGGGCAACTGGTACGATTGGGAAATCGGTACCCCCTTGCGGTATCTGGATCTGCTGGTGCTGATGTATGACGAACTGGACGCAGAGCAGATCGAGAACTTTACGGCCTCGGTGGACCACTATTCCCCCAAGGCGGACGATATGACCGGCGCCAACCGCATCTGGAAGTGCAGCGTGGTGGCTGAAAACTCCATCCTGCGCAAGGATGCCGAGAAACTGGCCAGCGTGGCTCCCGCAGTGAAGAAGGAACTGGGGTATGTCACCTCCAGCGACGGCTTCTATGAGGACGGCTCCTACATCCAGCATACCTACTACCCCTATACCGGCGGCTACGGCAAGGCGTTTATCGTCACCATGGCTCCCATGGTGGCGGTGCTGGCCGGTACCGATTATGCCATCCAGTATGAGGACGGAGCGGAAAAGATGTTCTTTAACGCCGTCTTCGACTCCTATGAGCCCTTCCTCTACAACACCGGCATGATGGACATGGTGCGCAACCGTGAAATCTCCCGGGCCGGCGGTCAGGATCACATTGCCGGCCGGCAGGTCATTCGTGCCATTATTACCCTGACCGACGCGATGGAAGGCGAGCAGAAGGCACGGGCGCTGTCCATGGTGAAGTATTTCCTGGAGCAGGATGATCGGGGATACATCTTTAAGGATGACACCGGGTTCTTCCTGGAGTACTATGTGGCTCTGCCCCATATCCTGATGGGCAAGGAGATCCTGGCTGACAACAGCATTCAGCCCCGTGGTCCGCTGGTGGGCTACTACAAGTTCCCCAGCATGGACCGGGTAGTGCAGCACACGGAGAACTATGCGTTCGGCCTGGCCATGTGCGGCTGGAACGCCCGGACTTATGAGGTGGTCAACGAAGAGGGCAAGAACATGTGGCATACCGCTGACGGCATGCTCTACCTCTACAACACCGACGAGGAAAAATACGCCGACAACTTCTGGGGCACGGTGGACCACCAGCGCCTGCCGGGCACCACGGTGGACCGGTACAACAAGTCCTCCAACTTCCGCAGCGGCGCCACCAACGGCTCGGACATTGTAGGCGGCACCGACCTGTTTGACCTGTACGGTGCCACCGCCTTTGAGATCAGCAACGGTGCCCACTCCAAGAAGTCCTACTTCTTCTTTGACGATGAAGCGGTGCTTCTGGGCTCCGATATCTCCTCCACCAGCGGCAATCCGGTGGAAACTATTGTGGAAAACTACAAAGCAAATCTGGACCTGAGCAACACCGTCACCGTGGACGGAAAGGTACAACAGCTGGGCGAGGCCCCTGAGCAGCCTGACCCGGTGGAGTACAAGACTCTGATGATTGCATCCAATACGGCGGGGAAAAATACCTCCGCCACCCGGAGCTTTGCTGAGCAGAGCAGCGGCACTCTGACCCTGGAGTACGACGCGTACTTCCCTGATAATGCAAACTTCCTGTCGGTCTCCCTCGTCTCGGGAGATCAGCTGGTCACCCAGCTGATCGTGCGGGATAACACGCTGGCCTACCGGGTCTCTACCAGCGGCAGCGGCCAGGATGGCGTGTCCAATCAGGCAGCGCTGACGGCGGGCCAGTGGCACCATGTGAAGCTGGTGGTGGATCTGGACGCCCAGCAGGCTCACTATTACCTGGACGGCAAGCAGATCACCAATGCCACCAACCATATCACTGGTGAGCCGGTGGATCTGACCAACGCAGCTTTGCTGATGGCGGACGCCAAGATCGATGGAATTCTGCTGGGTACGCCCAACGGCGGCACCGGTACCGGTTACTATGACAACCTGGTCCTTACTGCCGGCGAGCAGGTGCTGCTGAGCGAGGACTTTGACAGCGGTGTGAGCGGCGAGGCTCCCGATGGCTGGACCCGCGGCGGCAACGATACCGCCGGTAAGCTGGAATACGCTGTGCTGACCGTGCAGCCTGAGACCCCTGCCCGGGAGGATGAGTTTACCGGCGTGCATGAGGATGTAAATTACATCCACATGCAGGGCAACGTGGAAGGGGCCGATGTGGGCTACGTGTTCCCCGGTGGGGCGGATGTGACCGGCCTGCGGGAGACCCGTACCCAGAAGTGGACCCTCATGAACACCTACGAGAAGTTCTACTACGATGAGGACGTGACCAACAGCTTTATCACCATTTACCTGGAGCACGGAACCAATCCCGAGGGGGCGTCCTATCAGTACGTGATCCTGCCCGGCAAGAGCGAGGAAGAGACGGCAGCCTACAGCGCGTCCCCCGATGTGGAGATCCTCGCCAACACGGAGACGATCCATGCCGTGCGGGAGACGACTCTGGACATCACTGCGGCCAACTTCTTTGCAGCCGGGTCCTGCCCGGAGGCGCAGGTTTCCGCCGATCGTCCGGCCAGCGTGATGTTTGGGCCGGATGACGACGGCAATCTGGTGGTGTCGGTGACCGACGTGACCAACAAGGCGGAAGGAGCCATCACCATCACGCTGGACTTCCCGACAGGCGAAGTGCTGACGGGCGATGATACCATCCGCGTGGAGCAGACCGAGACGTCCACCGTATTGACGGTAGATGTGACCGGCAGCCGCGGCCAGTCCCGCATCATTACCTTTGCCGGTTTGGAAAAGCCCCCTGTGGTCACCGGCGTGACCGTCTCCCCCGCTACTGCCAGCGTGCAGGTGGGTACCACCCAGCAGTTCACCGCCGTGGTGGAGGGTGAGAACGAGCCCGACCAGACCGTGACCTGGAGCGTGGAGGGCGCTCAGTCTGAGACCACTTCCATCTCCGACACCGGTCTGCTGACCGTGGCTGAGGATGAGACCGCCGAGACCCTTACCGTCATTGCCACCTCGGCAGAAGATCCCACTGTCTCCGGCGCGGCCCAGGTTGCCGTGACCGCTGCACCGGTGAAGGTCTCCGGCGTGAAGCTGAATGTGGAGAGTGTGTACCTCTACTCCAACTTCGGGCCCCGGGGCGAGCAGCTCATCGCCACCGTAGAGCCCGGCGATGCCACCGATAAGGGCGTCACCTGGACGAGTGCCGATGAGAATGTGGTCACCGTCAACGACATGGGCTACATCACCGTAGTGGGCGAGGGCATGACCACCGTCACCGTGACCACCAACGACGGCGGCTACACCGCCGAGTGCCTGGTGCAGGTTGGTTCCTACAACGATGGCAGCGATGCCGAGGACGAGAACACCACGCCTCCCACCGAGCCCACCGATCCCGGTGAGCCCACGGAGCCTGAGAACCCGACCTTCTCCGACGTGCCTGCCACCCACTGGGCCAGCGAGGCTGTGGAGTATGTGGTGAGCGAGGGCCTGTTCAACGGCACCTCTGATACTACCTTCTCCCCTGAAATGCCGATGACCCGCGCCATGTTCTTCACCGTTCTGGCCCGCCTGGATGGCGTGGATACCACCGGCGGGGCCACCTGGTATGAGAAGGCCATGGCCTGGGCGGTAGCCGAGGGCATCACCGACGGCACCAACCCCGAGGCCACCATCACCCGGGAGCAGCTGGCTGTCATGCTCTACCGCTACGCCGGCTCCCCCGCCACTGAGGGCAGTCTGACCGGCTTTGCCGATGCCGCTTCCGTGTCCGCCTGGGCACAGGAGGGCATGGAGTGGGCGGTGGCTGAGGGCATCCTCACCGGCAAGAACGGCTCTGTTCTGGATCCCCAGGGCACTGCTAGCCGCGCTGAGGTAGCCATGATGCTCATGCGCTTTACCCAGAACCAGGAATAATTGATTTTGCGTTCTTCCTTTCCTTTTCTTCAGAACGGCCGCCGGAACTTCCGGCGGCCGTTCGTTTGCGAATGAAGCAGGAATACAGACCAGATGCCACATGTAAGAAACGAAAAGGAAGCATCTTTTCCAAAAATGTTGAATTTCTTTATAATACTTTTATTTCTTGTTCACAATCCGTTCACCATTGGACACAGAGATGCGAGTAGAATAAACATCGTCAGGAAGACCAATACACGACAAACCTTTTTCATTTCTCTCTTCTCTCTGTTCACACACCGAAAGACGGGGATGCTGGACCGGCATCCCCGTCTTTCGGCGTTTTTATGCACGAAAACATGCAACATGGCCCCCATTTCCCAGAAAGGTACAGTGGCGCAGTTGTAGCGCGCCGGAAAGGAGGAGGCATATGTTGAGCATTATGGAAATAGCAGCCCAGCCGGATGGCGGGCACCGACTCCAGGCGCAAAGTCATCGGACGGAGTGCTGGTTGGAAGGCTGGGTTGCGGTCCCGCCGGACCTGGAGGAAACCATATGGGCCTGCGGTGGGTATGGTACGCCAGAGATACTGGATGGCGTACTGACCGGTTTTACACCTGGCCAATCACCCCAGCCCGTCCAACCCGAGCATACGCTGCAGGATGATGTGGACGCTATGCTGGTGGACCACGAATACCGTCTGACACTACTGGAATTGGGGGTAAATTGACATGCTGTATCGGACACTCAAGCGGATGATCGAGCGGGGCAACACCGAGGGGATGGAGGAAAAGCTGGACATCTTCTTTGCTGCCGACAAACTCACACGGGAGGAATATACTGAATTGACCGGGCTTTTGACGGCGTAAGCCGGGGCCCGGTCTGCAAAGGAGGCGATCCAATATGCGAAACAGCCGGGATATTGATGCCCTGCGGAGCGATGTGGCGGCCAACTGCCGTGCCTGGTTGGAGCTGTGCAAAGCTGCCGGACTGGCCGTGCTGGTGACAGGCACAGTGCGAGACGAGGAGTACCAGAGGTACTGCTACGAGCAGGGTACCGCCGCCACCCCGATTCCCAGCTTTCATGGTGAGAAAGCGGGGCTGGCCTTTGACTTCTGCCAGAATGTCAAAGGAAAGGAGTATTCCGATCTGACCTTTTTCCAAAAGGCCGGAGAGCTGGGAGAATTGGTGGGATTTGAGTGGGGCGGCCGTTGGAAGAGTTTCCCTGACCGGCCTCATCTCCAGTGGAGCCAGGGCGGCAAATATACCAGCGCCATGATCCGCGCAGGGAACTATCCGCCGGATATGCCGCTGTATCAACTTCACAGCGAGGAGGAAGAGGAAGTGCAGATTTATCACTGGTTTAAGGATATGCCTGACTGGGCCCGGCCCAGCGCCGAAAAGGCGTATCATAAGGGTTTGATCCAGGCTGACCCGGAAACTGGAGCGGTCAGCGTCTATGATGTTAACCTCCAGGCCATCGTGTGGCTGGACCGCCTGGGGCTGCTGGAAGAAAAGGAAGGTACGGTATGAAGGCACGATTGGCACGGCTGATAGATGTAAAGAGCATCGTGACCATCGTCCTCACTGCCGTCTTCTCCTATTTGGCTGTGGCGGGACGGGTCCAGGTGGACCAGTTTCTTACAGTGTTTACTGTAATTATCGCGTTCTATTTTGGCACCCAGGTGCAGAAGACCGCCGCAGACAAGGGAAACGGCCAGGACGGAACGTAACACACGGCAGAACAGGTGTTAACAGCGGACCGCCCCCTTTGGGGCGGTCCGCTGTTTTATTTTGCGATTTAAACAAAAATAGAAAGAAACTATTGACGTGTTTTGATAGGAATGGTAGAATTCCAGTAGAGAGTGCACAGAAAACCAAATAGTCTATGGGCAAAAATTTGACAATTATATAAAACAGGAGTGTGATGAACCGCGAAACTTTTGTTGTCCCGCAAATGGAAATACCTGCATAATACGCCCCGGCAAAATGTGGTTTGAAGGAGGATTCTCAATGAAGCATCCCATCCGGCGTACCCTGGCAATTCTGCTTGCACTGGCGTTGCAGCTTTCCCTGGTGCTCCCCGCAGCGGGGGCCGCTCCGGCAGAAGCAGCGGACGAGATTACCCGTACCGATCTGTTTACCCATGACATGGTGACCGATAATCCGGGCGAGGTGGGTTATCAGTCCATGTACAACGATCCGGCGTTCATGACCGCCCGTGGTTACGACGGCATGACCTTCTCGCTGTTTGAGGCCGCCCAGTACGGCCTGTTGTGGGATACGTACGACAAAGAAGTTAACGGCATCACGCTTACTCAGGAGGAATATGAGGCTGCCCCGGATGATCCGGAGGTACAGGCCCAGAATGAAAAAAAGGTCTTCCCCTTTGGCAGCGAGTCCCGTGCCTGGGTGGAGCAGAAGCGGGCCGACCTGATCCGCCTGTATACGGCGGCCAAGGAAGGCGGCCAGAAGGTCTACTTCATGCAGGACATCATTGTGCTGCCCAATAAGCTCAAGACCGACCGCCCTGATATCCTGACTGACGGTAAGATCGACATCCGCAAGGCCGAGACCCAGACAGTCATGGATTACATGTATGAGGAGATGTTCACGGAACTGGTGGACGCGGAGGGCAACTCCCTGGTGGACGGCATCTACGTCCGCTATGGCGAGACCTATACCGGCGCCGGCTGGGGCATCCCCTATCACAGCGGCAACAACCCCATCATGGGGGATGAAGCGTCCACGCACCTGATTCTGATGAAGTACCTGCGGGATGAGATCTGCGAGAAGCTGGACAAGGAAATCATCTACCGCACCTGGGGGTTCGGCGCATTTCAGAACAACCCTGCTACCTACCTGGCCATCAGTAATCAGCTGGAGCCGCATGAGAATTTTTACTTTGCGGTCAAACATACAGCAGGCGATTTTCACCGCACCATTGCCTTCAACCAGTGCCTGAACATCGGCAAGCATCAGCAGATTGTAGAAGTACAGGCAGCCCGGGAATATGAGGGTAAGGGCGCCTATCCCAACTACATCGGCGACGGCGTCATCAACGGTTACGAGGAATACGAGTGGTCCATGAGCCCTGACCAGAACCAGTCCCTGCGGGACGTGGTCAACGTGGAAGGCAGCCTCATCAAGGGCGTGTGGACCTGGTCCCGGGGCGGCGGCTGGGCCGGTCCCTATATCAACGGTCCCGGCTACCCCAACGACAACGAGGACGACCCCTACCATGACCGCACCGACAAGTCCATCGCCGTGCCCAATGGCAGCGAGATGTGGGATGACCTGAACGCCTACGTCGTCACCCAGTGGGCCAAAGACACCTCCAAGACCGACAAGGAACTGGTGCTCCAGTACGCCAAGGACGTGCTTGGCATGGGCGATAAGGACGCGGAAAGTTTCTACACTCTGTGCCTCAAGTCCGCCCGTGCGGTGCTGCTGGGCCGTGCCCGGGATACCAGCGCCTACAATGTGGACGTGTGGTGGACCCGGGACGACGGCATCAACCCCACCACGTTCTGGAACAACATCAACTCTGCCTATAAAAACGACGCCATCGATGAGATGCTGGCCGAAAAGGCCGAGTGCGTCCAGCTGTGGAACGAGATGGTGGAGATCGCCGAGAATTTGGACGACAGCCTGTATGAGCAAAAGCTCATCGATTCGGATACCTCGGTGAAGGACTACATCATCATGACCACCCAGTACGGCCGCTATCTCTTCAGTATTTTTGAGCAGATGCACATCGCCGCCGCCGCCAAGAAGGTGGCTGACGAGACCGGTACCGCTTATCCTCCGGAGATGAAGCAGGCGGTGGACGAGTATGAGCGGCTGTGGGCGGAGTGGCAGCAGTTCTATGAGGACAACAAGGATAAGGGCTGCCCCACCCTCTATGCCAAGACCCGGGACTCCCTCTCCAACGGCCTGGTCTACTGCTCTCCGCTGGACGACGCCATGAAGGACATGCGCTACAGCATCACTGCCACCGACCTGCTCCAGATCGGCGTGGGTGAGACCGGTACCATCAGCTGCGCCGTCAGCCCCTATGACGTCTCGGAACTCACCTACCGCAGTGCTGACGAAGCTATCGCCACCGTAGATGAGAATGGCACGGTCACCGGCGTATCCGCCGGCACCACCCGCATCCTTGTGGAGACTGCCGACAAGGTGCTCTCCGCCGCTACCATCGTAAAAGTGGCCGAGAGCAGCTCTCAGACGGAACTGCTGTGGAGCGAGGACTTCTCCACCGACGTCTCCTCCGGCTGGAGCGGCGCCACCTGGAACGAAGAAGCGCAGAATCTCTCCGTCTCGGGAAGCAACGGCGACTCCACCCATACCCTGTCGGAGCCCGTCACCGCCGGCCAGATGATCCTGGAGGCCGACCTGACCCTGGCTGCGGCCAACCAACGCTGCTTCTTCATCGTGCAGGACGGCAGTGCCATCCTCTGTCAACTGGACTTCCGCGACACGGGTATCCTGGCCATGGACCAGGGCAACAACAACATGATCACCGTGCTGGAAAACTATGAAGCAGGCCGCACCTACCACATTACCCTGACGCTGGACACCATCACCCAGCAGTATACCGTCCAGGTGGACGACAATGCTCCCATCACCCTGGACTTCCGCAACCAGGGCGACGCGGTCACCGCTCTCCGGGCCGGTACCCGCGCCTCCGGCCAGACCCTGACTCTGGACAACCTGAGCATCCACGGCACGGTTGCTCCTGAGGAGCCTACCGCTCAGGAGGTGGCCGATACCATTACCGCTGTGGATCCCATCGGCGATACCGATTTGACCCTGTCCCTGCCTCAGGTGGGTGCGCTTTATGCAGTCACCATTGCTGAGAGCTCCAATCCCGACGTCATCGCCCTGGACGGCACCATCACCCGCACAAAGGAAGACCAGAGCGTGACCCTTACTTTCCAGGTGGAACGTCTTTCCGATGGCACGACTGCTCGTACTGCACCTTTGACTGTCACGGTACCCGCCGGCTATTCCGCTCAGGATGTGGCCGACAGCATCACCCAGGTGGACGCTCCCGCCCGGGGTGCCACGGAGCTAACATTGCCCCAGGTACCGGAAGGATTCCGTATCAGCATTACCTCCAGCTCCCTGCCCGAAGTGATCGCGCTGGACGGAACCATTCAGATTCCTGACGCGGACACAGAGGTTACCCTGGTCTTCCAGGTGGAGAAACGCTTTGCCGAGGAGGGCACGGCGGTCACTACGGCTCTGAATGTGACCGTGCCGGGCTATTCTGCCCAGGACGCTGCGGATGAGCTTGTTCTGGACGACATTTCCGTGGGCGATCTCTTCCTGACCCTGCCCGAGATGCCGACTGGCTTTAGCGTGGAGATCGAGGACGGCGGCAGCATCATTGCCCAAGACGGCCGTATCTCCCCCACCGGTCGGGAGGAGTCGGTGGATATCACCCTGCTGGTGAAAAAGCAGACCAGCGATACTGTGGGCCGCGTTACCCTCAGTGTGACCGTGCCTGCCTACCGGCTGGAGAGTTACCTGGCCGATACCTTTGAGGACCTCTCCGCCGGCACGGACCTGAAAGATACCTATGTGCCCAACCGCAACCCCGACGCCATTACCCTTACCGCGGAATCCAGCGGGGATGGGATGGCTGCCAAGCTGGTGCAGGCATCCAGCGTCTCGGGCGGTTCTGTCTTGCCCACCCGCACGCTGGCGACTCCCGCCGAGGGCCTGGTCCACTTCTCCGGCCGGATAAAAGTAGATGCCAGCACCGGTGCCTACTTTATCGCCTACAGTGCCGCAGGCAGCAAGGTGGCCCAGATCGACTTCCGTACCTCCGGCCAGGTGGAGCTGAACCAGACCGACACGCCCCTGCTGCTGCCCTCTTATGAGACAGGGCGCTGGTATACCTTTGACGTATATGTCGATTTTGCTGCGGGGAATATGGACGTGTCGGTGGACGGAACTCTGGTAGCCCAGGATATTCCCTTGGGAACTTCTGGTGTTCAGAACATTGGCCGGGTAACCTTGGGTATGCCCAATAGTAGTGCCAATACGGTCTGGTACGACGATATTTGTGTGGATGTGGTTAACACTGAGCCGGTGCCTCCCGAGCAGTACACCGTCACCGTAAAGACCCAGGGCGAGGGCGACGCATCCGCCGCGCCCACCGCGGCCGCCGAGGGGGACACTGTGACCCTGACCGCCCAGGCCGCTGAGGGCTGGCACTTTGTAAAGTGGACCAGCGAGGATGTGACGGTGTCCGAGGAAGGTACCTTCCAGATGCCCGCCAAGAACGTCACCGTCACCGCCGTGTTCGAGCAGGACGTGACCGACGTGAAGGTGGCGTCCATCACCGTCAGCGCACCGGCCGACGTCATTACCGAGGCCGGCGGCACCCTGCAGATGAGCGCCGCCGTACTGCCGGAGGACGCCACGGACAAGAACGTGACCTGGTCCGTGACCGCCGAGGACGGCAGCGACACCGCGCTGGCCAGCATCGACGGCAGCGGCCTGCTGACCGCCGGCGAGGCGGAGGGCGTGGTCAAGGTGGTAGCCACCGCCAACGACGGCTCCGGGGTCACCGGTGAGAAGTTGATCACCATCGACTTTGCCGATGAGCCCGTGGTCACCGGCGTGACCGTCTCCCCCGCCACCGCCAGCGTGCAGGTGGGTAAGGAGCAGCAGTTCAACGCCGTGGTGGAGGGCGAGAACGAGCCCGACCAGACCGTAACCTGGAGCGTGGAGGGCGCTCAGTC
>NZ_JBBMFT010000003.1:0-353663 GCF_040095835.1 Flavonifractor hominis | reverse complement strand
GGCATGCACCCCATGGTGACCATACGGTCCACATGGCTGTACACCGCCACCACCTCGTCCGGCCGGTAGAGGTCCTCGATCAGAAACTCCCGGCGCAGCTCCTCCGTGGTGTAGCGCTTTACGTCCCGCTGGTTGGCGGAATAACGGATATTCATATCAATCGTCTCCTTTTTTGTTTAGACAAAATCCTTGCGCATGGGGGTGAAGATGTCCAGCAGAGCCCCTGCCTTCAGGCAGACGCAGCCGTGGACCACACCATCCTCCTTGAGCAGGGTATCACCCTTGCGTACCAGCCGGGTCTCCCCATCGATGGTAAAGGCAAACTCCCCCTCCAGCACATAGGTGATCTGGGTATGGGGGTGGCTGTGCAGCTTTCCCTCCGCTCCCGTCTCAAACCGGTTCTCCACGCACATCAGATCCTCGCTGTATGCCAGTATCCGGCGTACCACGCCCGGATCTGTGGGCTGGGCCAGCGTTTCTTCGTAGGGCACCCAGCGCTGCCCCTTCTCGGTCATTGGCATGATCCATTTCCCCTTTCTACACACACCATTTACGTAATCGTTTTCTTAATTGTATTATAGAACTATTGCTTTGTCAATGCATTTTTCTTTCTTCAGTTACAGAAAAATTTCTTTCTTTTTTATAAATTATCTTCTATTCTCTTATTTTTTCTTATCGACCATAAAGTCAACGTTTACTTTTTGCAAAAAAAGAAGTGCCAAAACAATCCTGCTTTGGCACTTCTTTTGCATTTTTAGCACTGAGGCGGCTGCGCCGAAACACAGTAAACGTTAACGGTCTTTCCGCTGCGGCTGTTAAAAAATACCCGGTCACCGGCGTGGCTGTAAATAGGATGAGGGTGCGCATCCTGCCCCAGCCAATCACTTTCATGCCGGCACAGAGGAATCCAGGTCAGCCGGCCCGCTTCCCAGTCCGGGAGCACCTTGCAGATATACTCGGCATCTTTTTTGTGGGGATCCGGACCATGATCGGTGCTGTTTTCCCGTACTTTTTTTATCTCCCACGGATACTTGAAGTACCCGTCGCAGACCAGATTGCCTTGGTGATCCATGGTAAAGTGACCGTAGGCGTCGTAGTCATCAGGAAGTGCAATCTCCCAGTAACGGTCAGACGCCAGTTCATACCGTCCCACCATAGCCGGTCCGTCGGCGTAGCCGCCGTGATAGATGATGCTTTCCCCGTCATCACTCCACATCTCATGACACACCCAGTCTCCGGCACTGCGGGGGTAGCCCCTGGAATCACCCAAGGTATCCGTCCCTTCGGTACGCACCCGGATCAGCGTATCCCCAGCGTGATCATACAGCCAGATGCGCCGAATCCCGCAGTCAAAACTGGGCCACTCGTGATTGAACATGATCTGCTCCGAATTGCAGGGATTAAACTGCACATGTGTAATCCAGCACCGAGGCACCCGTTTTTCGTACAGCAGCGCTCCGCTTGCCGTGTCATAGACACACAGATAGCTGCTCAGGTCCTCGGCCTGCACCCGTCCATCGATATCATATACCGGCCGCCGGTCTAGACCGCTGCCCTCGGTCTCCGGATCGTAATCCAAACACCGTCCGTCTGTCATGGGCACGCACAGCAGCCGGCCATCCGCACTGACATGGGTAAAGGCCGTCATCCGTCCATCCGGCACCCGGTTAAGCACCTGTACATTTCCTTCCAGATCCACCTTGCAAATGGCGTCATCCTGAATGTAATAAAGCACACGTCCGGTAGCATCCAGACATACGCTGGCCTTGCCCAGCCCCTGCCCCGGCGTACCGTCAAAGTAGACGTAGCTCTTGAGCAGTCCCTTCCGGTTGTCCGTCAGGATGCGCTCCTCCCCAGTAAACAGGTCACGGGCCAGAATATTGGGGCTGCCCGTACGGTCGGTGAGCAGAAAGATCCAGCGGTCGTCCCGGCTCAGGGACGAACAAGTAAAGTAAAGCAGCTGTGTGTCGTAGTTTTCCCGGTCGGCACAGCCACTGATCAGCATGTGCCCGTTCACAGGCGTATCTCTCATGGTATCACCCTCGATCCAATTCCGCTTTTCCCGCCCAGGCGGGTTAGTTTTATCGTACTCTGACATACTCGGGCTGTCAAGCGCTATCCTTGACAGGCTGTGAGCCAGGTAGTATGGTTTTATGCGAAAGGTCGGTGACGCGGATGGACAACAGCAGGACTGCGCAGAATGCGTATGAGATACTCAGAGCCGGCATATTCGGCCACGCGGTAGGGGATGCGCTGGGCGTACCTGTGGAATTCAGCCCACGAAATCATCTGCTCCAGCACCCCGTCACGGACCTGATGGAGCCTGTTGCCCGGGAATTACCAAAAGGCGTCTGGTCGGACGACACTTCCATGGTCCTGTGCACCATGGCCAGCCTGACCGAGCGTGGCGGCATTGTTCCGGAGGACATCATGCTGCGCTTCTCCCAGTGGGCAACAAAGGGCTTCTTTACCCCCCAGGGCCGTGCCTTCGGTATGGGCCGCACCACGTGCAAAGCCATCGCCGATTATCTGCACGGCAGGCACTACGGCTGCAAAACAGAACGGGACTGCGGCAACGGTTCGCTGATGCGCATACTGCCCATCCCCCTCTATCAGCACATCACCGGGACTGGCAGCACGGCGGAGCAGCGGATTCGTTCCGTCCATACCGTGTCCGCCCTGACTCACGCCCACCCCCGGGCCATGATGGCCTGCGGTATCTACAGTTTCGTCATGGAAGCCCTGTTGGAGCAAAACGGTCCTTCCGCTATCCTCCGGGGACTGGAGCAGGCGGACGCCTTCTACCGGGGCTATCCGGAGCACGACGCCTTTTCCCGGCTGTTCTCCCCTGATTTTGCCCGGATGGACCCGGAGGACATCCACAGCAGCGGCTATGTGGTGGATACCCTGGAAGCTGCGCTCTGGTGCCTGCTGACCACGGAGGACTATTCCGGATGCGTCCTGCAGGCCGTTAATCTGGGCGGGGACACGGACACGGTGACTGCCGTGGTGGGCGGGCTTGCCGGAATCCGGTACGGCTTTGACGCCATTCCAACCAGCTGGGTCTCCGCTCTGCTCCGGCATGACAGGCTGGAACAGATGTGTATGGAGGCCGCGCAGCGCTGGTCGTCAGCCTGCCCCACTGCCACAGATTAAAACGGAGGACCCGGCAGATACCGGGTCCTCCGTTTTCTATGATATTATGGTTTACATACGCCGCAGGGGGTATATCCCTCCTCCAGCAGCGCCTCCCGGCTGCCGGTATAGGTCTGCTTGTTGGACTCTTTCATGTCCGCCACGCTGGAACAGGTGGGCAGGTGGAACTTATGACTGCTGGTGTTCAGGATGTAGGTCGTCTCCGCCGGCGTGTCCGGCGCTGCGGATTCCTCCGGAAGGTCCTCGCCGTCCCGGGCACTGTAACCATTGGCATAGTCGATGGTGATCCCCGGCTGGACATTGTAGACATAGACGCAGAAACATACTCCGTCTCCGCTGTCCTCCACGCTCTCCGCCTCCATGAGCACGCCGCCGGCCACCAGATTTTCTCCCTCAAACACAGGGGTCACCCGATAGAGGACGTGGTTGCCGGTCTCTTTTACATAGTCGGCCACCATGTTCTCAAAGGGCAGCATCCCGTCCACATTCATATAGCGGGTACCGGTAATCAGGTTGCGCTCATTGGCATTCTCTCCGGTAAGTTGGAAGCCGATGAGGTGGCAACGGTTGTAGAGATACTGCCCGTCGTACTCCACGTTCTCCCAGCCGCTCGGGGTGACCGAGCTGATGCTCTCCCGCTCCTGGGTGGGCATCAGGTCCTGCCCCACATTGGCATAGGCCGTACCGCAGCGCCCCAAATCGTCCAACTCGCTGTACGTTTCAAAGGACTCGGTGGTAAACTCCTCCTCGGTGAAAAAGGGCTCATTGTCGTTGACCGTGACATAGGGCTCCCCGGAATAAGCCGGGATCTGATCCAGCGTGGCGGCACCGGAACTGGTGCTGACAAAAGCGCCGTCCTGACAGGAACTCAGCAATAGGGCGCACAGCAGCGCCAGCGGCAGGAGCATGGTACGGATTCGTTTCATTTGCGGTAGACCTCTTTCGTAATGGTTTCGTGGGAATAGCCTGAAAATTCTTCCCGGCTGAACAACTTCCAGTTCTCCAGTGACACGTCCAGGCAGGTGTCCGATGGATAGGCACGGTTCCAGCGATAGATCACCAATCGGCCGATTTTTTCCACCCAGGGGGCCAGGACCTGCCGCTCTACAAAGCAGCTATCCGCTATCCCAGCCCGGGCCAGGCAGTCCTTCGCCACCACGATGGCAGCAGGGACAGGTTCAAACTGGCTTGCGGAATAAGCATCCATCCACAGGGTGCTTTCTGCGCACTCCCGCAGGATATCCGCCCGCACCGCCCGGTCCCTACTCTGCCGACGGTTGTGGAAGAGCATCCCGTTTTTCTCATCCAGACACAGGTACACGGTCATCTCCGTTTTCCCTCCTCTTACGGTGCAGATCGGATCGTGTACAGTTCAGTATAAAGAATCCGTGCCCATTTGGCAAGCAAAAAACAGGAGGCAGAGCCCACTGTATGGGTCTCTGCCTCCTGTTTTTCCGCGTTACATTTCTTCCCTGCGCCGCAGGATCTCCACGGTACCGTGGTCACCATCCACGCGGACATAGTCTCCGGTATGGATGACCTCCGTGGGGTCCTGATCCAGGTCCGTCACCCCCGGACAGTGGGTAACCACACAGCCCAGGGCGATTTTTGTAGTGGTCTCCTTGAACACCATGGCCAGCGGCGCCACACCGTTGAGTCGGGCCTGATGGAACTGGCTGGACCAGCCGGAGGACCCCTTGGCGCCGTGGTAGACCAGCACCTTGCCCGCAAAGCAGGCCCCGGCCAGCTCGTGACGCACATCGATGATCTTGCCGGTCCGGACGTCGATCCCGCCCCAGCCGGAGATGGTCTCACGGGTAACCAGGGCCTCGCCTTCCACGACACCGCCCACGACCTTGCGCCCGTGCAGGACGATCTTTTCCATTACAGCTCACCTCCCCAGTGACCGGTGACCGCAGCCTCCACACATTCCTCCACCGAGCCGTACCAGGACTCAATGCCGGTAAAGTTGGGCAGATAGTGGGCCTGCTTGCCGGAATCGGTGGCCATGACATGGGCTCCCTTCGGCTTGAACTGTCCCAAAGCCGGACAGCAGTCCCGCATGACCAGGCCGCCCGCTTTCTCAATGATATCCACATAGCCGCAGCGCACCGCCAGATCCCGGATAGACTGGGGCACGAACACCCAGAACGCTACGCCGTCCTTGATATGCCGGCCCTCTACCAGTCGGGCCACTTCCTCCACCTGGTCGATGGAGTAGTGGGGGCAGCCCAGCATGACAAAGTCCACGTCGGTATTGGTTCCACAGCTGTTGAGCAGCTCATAGGCCCAGCGCTTTTCCTCCGGGCCGAACTTCAGTTCCACCGGGTGATTGCCACCCAGGGCCTCTTCCACCGTGTGAGCGTCCGCCGTGATCCCGGGGATGTGGTACATCTCGATCCCGCCGGCAGAGGCGGCCGCCGCGCCGAAGTGCTTGAGCATGTCCCGCACAGGGAGCCGGTCGATGCCGGTGAGCACAGGCACTTTATCCTGTACAATCTTGCCCACCCAGTAGCCCAGAAGGCCCCAGTCTTTCTGGGTCAGCACAGGTGTCTCCACCCGGATGAGGTGGGTACCCCGGCGGTGTTCGTCACAGTGGTAGCCCCAGTAGGGGATCTTGCCGGTCAGCATGGCCGCCGTGGTGCTCTCCGTCCCCTCGCAGTTGGTGCGTGCACCCAGCACGCTGTTGATGTAGACCACCGCGCTGGACTCCATCCAGGCACAGTGCTCCCCACGGACGGGCACGTTCCCCACCTGGTAGGGCGTGCAGGTGCACATGGGCTTTACTCCGATCTTGCGCAGCCAGTCCATATTCCGCTCATAGAGAATTTTGTCCTCTTCCGTTCGGTCAGACAGGCGGTAATAGTCCGGCTCCATGTCCGTTTCAAACTGGCAGCTGGGTACCTTCACCCGACCAAACTCAAATGGCTCGTCGCTGTCGATGTTCAACTGGGAGAACAGAGTATCAAAGCTGTCGGTATTGGCCTGCTTCATCTGGTCCTTCCGGGCAATGAGGTAGCCTCCCACGTTCCGGGTATCCACCAGCCGCTCCGCGCCCAGCGCCTCACCATAGTGGACCAGGATCTCCATGGCTTTCTGTACAGCCAGGCCCTCCTGCCCGTCCAGCATGGCTTTTTCTTCGTCTGTCAGGATCATGAACCGTTTCCCTTCCTTTCACTTTCGCTCTTCTCCCGGATATCCGCGCAGTGGAGTCTGACCCCCTGCGCCTGCAGATGCCGCTGAAGCTCGGTCACATCCAATTCCGGGAAATTGTCGCTCAGAGCAGCCGCAGTACCGGCCGCCTCGCCGCTGACCGCGCACACCGGGATCACCCGTGTGATGTCCCACATGTCGTCGCTTACCGAAATATTGCGCCCAGCCACCAGCAGATTGGGCACCGTGGAGCTGTACAGGGTGCGGAAGGGCAGCTCATACAGCGGCCCGCGCTTGCGCCAGTCACAGAAAGTGCCCACGCTGTCCGGCATGTACACTTCGATTTCGTCCGCATCCATCTCGTACGCCCCCGCAAGGCGGCGGGTCATGCGCAGCAGCGGAATGGTGGACATGGTAGTCGGCGCAAAGTCGGGCGACTGCGCCTTATGCAGCAGCATGTCCGCCAGCATGTGCTGGTGTCCGTCGGCCACCATTTCGCTCAGCTCCACCCCGTCCAGTCCCCGGTAGCGCCGGCTGCCCGCGATCACCGTATCCACATCGTTGTCCCAGGAGTTGCTGGACTGGTTCTCTCCCGGCACCACGTCGCTCAGTCCATACATGCGCAGGTTGATCTCCTGGCCGGCATAATAATAGTACCAGCTGGCCAAGCCATTGTCCCCGCCGTAAAGCACATGGCCGGCATCGGCATACTTGACTACATAAGAATCTCCCGTAGCATCCACCACGCTCTTGCAGCGGATGGCACAGCGCTCGGACTTGTTCTCCACGATAACTGCGTCCACTTTGTTGCCATCCTTCATAGCCACACCGCATACCAGGGTGCCGTACTGGATGTTGACTCCTAGTTCCAGCAGCAGCTTTTCCGCTTCCAGTGCGAAAAACTCCGGATTAAACTGGGCAGTGAGCCGGGGCCCTGCCCGCCGCTCTTCTACCGTATGGGGCTGAAAGAAGAGCTCTGTATAGTCCTTTTCCGCACCGTGCTTAATGGACAGTCGGAGCAACTCCTCCACCAACCCGTACTCTGCCTGATGTCCCAGGCCGTCGCACATGGGCAGATAGATAGTGATGAGTCCCAGCGTAGCCAAACCGCCCAGAGCGTATTCCCGCTCCAGCAGGGTGACCCGCGCCCCGTTTCGGGCCGCAGCCACCGCGGCGGCAATACCGGCGATCCCGCCGCCGCAGACCAGCACGTCGCAGTCAAACAGCACCCGCAGCATCCTTCCCTTTTCTTCGATCCCGGTCATAGGATCCACCTCCAATCCATTTATGAGACCGTCCCCATAACCAGCCGGGGCAGCCACAGGCTCACTTCCGGAACATAAGTGACCAAAATGAGGATGGGCAGCGCACCAAAGACCAGGAAGGGCCACAGGGGGCTCATCATTTCGCGTACGGAGACATTGCATGCCTTACCCGTAATGAAGATGTTCATAGCCATGGGCGGTGTAATGGTGCCCACGCCAACAGCGACGAACATGATGACACCCAGCTGGATCTGCGTCAGGCCAATGGCTGTGGCGGTGGGCAGCAGCAGAGGAGTCAGTACCAGCAGCAGTACGCCGGCATCCAGGAAACACCCGGCGATGATAAGTACCACATCCAGGATCAGCAGGATCACCAGACGGTTGTCCGACACACCAGTGATCAGCTGAGTGATCATATCAGGTACACCATTGGTCACCAGGATCCGGGAGAAAATGAGGGTCATGGGGAACATGATGAGGAAGGAACCAAGAGAAGAACCGGTGCCGACAAACGCGCCGAAAATGCTCTTGCCGTTGAGGGTACGGTAGACCAGTACGCCCACGATCACCGCGTAGAGGCAGCCGATGCCGCCGGCCTCGGTGGCGGTAAAGGTACCGCTGTAAATGCCGCCCATAATGATCACAGGCATCAGGAATGCGGGAATGGCGCTCTTGAGTACCTTGGACCAGCGCTGGCTCTTATGCAGCGCCTCCCGCTCGGCCTCCGTCATAGGTACGATGGTATCCGTGGCCGGATCCAGGCGCCCGGCCTTGGCGGGATCATGCCAGTGGCGATAGGTCACACGGTTGATGACCAGATAGAGCACCGCCCACAGAATACCCGGGATCACCGTGGCCAGGAACAGGCCGGAGACCGATGCGCTGGATACATTGGCATAGATAATGGCATTCATATTGGGCGGGATCATATACCCCAGCGGGCCGCAGGCCGCGATAAAAGCCGCCAGATACCGCTTGTCCCAGCCCATCTCCCGCAGGCGGGGGGCCATCATGGAACTCAGAGTGGTAACGGTAGCGGTGCCCGAGCCGGAGAGGGCGCCGAAGAAGCAGGCCACCACGGGGATAGTGGCGCCCATGCCGCCTTTGAAACGACGCATGAGTTTCTCAGCCAGATCGATCAATGTGCGCGCTATCCCGCTCTTTTCCAGCAACACACCCGCCGCCATGAACAGAGGAATAGCCAGTGTGGAAGTGGAATCCAGCGAGTAGAACGCAGTAGAAACGAAGCTGCCGGTGCTGGCCCCGGTGACCAGCACATAGGCCAGGGAACCCCAGAGGAAACACCAGGGCACGCTCATACCCAGGAGGATGAGTACCAGGATCACCACTACGGCAATGACAATACCGCTCATACGTTCTCACCCTCCTTCCAGCGCAGAATCTTTTTGACAAAATTGATGGCATAGTACATGGCCATCATAATACAGCTGATCACCATGAACAGCTCCAGTGTCCAGACGGGGATCTGCAGACCGGCCGTCACGTCGCCGTATCCCTGCAGCTTAAACATGTACTGCAGGCACAGCCAGCCAAACCAGCCCAGAGCCACGCCGCTGAGGCCGCACAGGACAATGTTGATCAGGCCTACGATGCGTTTGTTTTTTACGAACATATCCAGCAGCTCGATCTTCACATGCCCGTCATCCCGGGCCACAAAAATGGCTGCAATCCACACGCTGAGCAGCATCAGATACACAGGCAGTTCCTCCACACCGCCAATGGAGACATGGAATACATAGCGGACCAGCACCTGAAGCACCACGATGGCAGTCAGCGCAATCATGAAAATCCCCAGACAGACCTGCACGGCCTTGAAGAGGATATCATCCAGACGCTTTAGGAATTTCATGGTTTGCCCCCCTTACATCTTCTCCCAGCGGATCGCTCACCCGTTATAGGAATTGATGACATCCCAGACCTCGTTCCAGGTCTCCTCGCCAATCTCTTCCTTCATCTTGTCGTCCAGGCTGCGTGCATGATCGATCCAGGTCTGGCGTTCCTCGTCGGTCAGTTCATGGATCACGGTACCGTGGGACTCCAGCTCCGCCAGAGCCGCCTCACCATTGGCCTTCTCTTCCTCCAGGAACACGTCCTGTGCCTCCCAGGCACACTCGGTCACGATCTCCTTGAGGTCGTCAGGCAGCTCATTCCACGCATCCCGGCTGACCACCAGGTTGTTTCCGCTGGTCCATTGCCAGTCGATATCACTGTAGTAAGAGGGATTGGCGATGTCGTAATACTGGCTGGACAGCACGCTGGTGGCGGCAAACTCCAAGCCGTCGATGGCGCTGGTCTGCATGCCGGTATATACCTCGGAGAACGCCATGGAGGTTGCATTGCACACATCGCCCCAGTAGGTCTGTACCACCTTATCTTCATAAATCCGGCACTTCAGATCCCGGATATCCTCAATGGCACCCACCTCATGTTTGATATTGAAGAAACCGCGGAACACACCGCCGCCTACGGCCACCAGGTGTACGCCGTCCTCTTCCATCCACTCCTGTGCCAGTTGGAACAGAGGCGCGTCGGGGCTGGCAATGAGTTCTTCCACCTGGTCATAGTCGCTGAACATATATGGGATATTCCACGCGCCGAACCGGGGGTCGGAGGTGGACATGGGCTGACCGTAGAATACCTGCACTTCATTGTCCCGCAGAGAACCCCACAGTTCCTCTGAAGCACCCAGCACGCTGCTGTAATAGGGCTCAATGATGAGCTGGCCGTTGGTGCGCTCCGCCACCAGATCGCAGAATTTCTGTGTCGCAATACCGAAGGAGTTGAAATCCGGCTTGGCGGAAGGATCGTTGTAAATCGTGCCCAGCTTCCAGGTGTAGGTCTCGCCGGTGTTTTCCACCGGACCACTGCTGGCTTCTCCTCCGTTCGTGCCGCAGGCGCCCAGCGTCAGCGCCATGGATGCCGCAAGGATTACCGCGATAGTCTTTTTCATACAATTGCTCCTCCTCACTGTAAATATAGCTATTTATTTTACTTTTTTCGACACCTATCTTCCCCTTTCCCCCCTTTTTTACCTTATGTGCACAGTATACTAATATTCGCAGTTTTTGTACAATCGTTTTAGACTATATCACCATTCCAGAATGGAATAACAACCGTTATAATAGAGACAGGTTATCCCAGTTTGCAGGGGGAGATGATACCATTGGACCTGGCTCAGATCCGCTATTTTCTCAGCGTTGCAGACAACCTCAGCTTCACCCGGGCCTCGGAGGAGCTTTATGTCTCCCAGCCCACGATCAGCAAACAGATCGCCCTGCTGGAACGGGAATTGGGCGTCAAGCTGTTTATTCGGGACAACCACAGCGTCCGTCTGACCTACATCGGTCAGATGCTCTATCCCGACTTCCGCGAGGCTCTTTCCCTGATTGACACGGCCGTACAGAAGGCGGCCAGCACCACAGCCGATGTACGGGGGCAGATCCGCATCGGCATTGGCAGCATGATGGATATCAATTACATCATGCCGGGCTTTCTGCGTGCTTTTTCCCAAGTCTATCCCGAGATCCGCCTGAAGATCACCAGCCACCCCTTTTCCGTTCTGCAGCAGAAGCTGGAGGGCGGAGAACTGGACGTGATTTTCACTTACAGCCTGGAACCCCCCAAAAAAGGGGATCAGACCCGCATGGTGGTCTCTCGCAGCCACACCTTTCTGTACTATTCCCAGGTGCTCATGCTCCAGGAGAGCGGCCCTCTCTCCCTCCAGGACTTTGTGGACAAACCCTTGTTACGCCTGCGGGAGCATTCCTCTGACTCAGCCACTTCCATCTATTACAGCGATGTGGCCGCCTGCTCCGGACTTCAGTTCCAGCACGTAGTAGAGGTGCCGGACATGGAGACCATGATCCTCTACCTGGAATCCGGTCTTGGGGTATGCATCATGGGACGCAGCTATCGGATCAATACCAGTGCCAATATCCGCGCCATCGACCTCTCGATGACCGACCACCTCGCCAGCGTAGGCACCGACGCCATCTGGCGTAAAAGCAACCACAACCCATCCCTTCAGCTGTTGTTGGATGAGATACAGCAGTATACCTCCAGTGACGACCTGATATAAGCAAAAAAGGACTCTCGCTCCAGCGAGAGTCCTTTTTTATCTGATGCTATTGTTCTGCCGCCTCGTTCTCCCACCAGGCCACTGAAGCGCGCCAGGCAGCGGCGTTTTCCTCACTTTGGGGCCGTGGCGTCAGACCTACCTCCTCTACCAGGAAATCCCCCAGCCAGGCGGAAAAGATACCGGCACCCTCCCGATTGAGGTGGCCGCCGTCGTACAGGTGGCGGCTGGGCGTCAGCCCCATCTCCTCAAAGCTGTCACTCCAGTCATAAAACAGCGCCTGGTCATCCATCTGCGTCACTTCCCTGCCGATCTGTGCATACCGCTCCGGCGTACAGCGGGTATAGCTGGGGTGAATGGTAAGGATAGCCTGAGCACCATGCTCCCTGCACAACGCCAGGATCCGCCCCAGCCATTTCAGATTGTCGGCATAGTGCTCATCAGAGATGATGCGATCGGCCACATAGGGGGTCTGCCCTACTCCCTCCTGTGTACCGGCCATGGGGGTAAATCCCTTGCGCTCGTTCCACTCCACCGGGTGCAGAGCCCGCTCCACATCCTCCCGCTCCACCTCTTTCCAGCGGCTGTGATAAAAGTAGAGGTCAAAGAGCAGGCCCGTGCGCAGCTCCGGCTCAGAGGCGGTAAAGATAGCCCCCAGCTTATTGAAGGAAAAGGGCATCAGATCCACATTGAGCTGGGTATAGTTCTGATAGGGCTCGAAAAACAGAGAAGTGACCTCCACCACCACCGCCGATGGCGACTGGGTGCGGAAAATTTCCCGCAGATACCAGTAGGAGATGGACAGCGTCTGTTCTGAACCGGCCATCACGTACCCCGTCAGGCCGCTCTTATCGTAGATTACCGCCGGATTCACATCGCAGTAGGTATAGGAGCTGCCCAGATAGATCACATCCAGGCTGTCCTCTGGCTCAGCCAAAAAGGCACTCCAGGTGGAACCGAAGCTCACCTGGGGCGGGCGCAGCACATCGGAGATAAAATGGATCATCAGTCCCGTCAGCAGCAGGAATACCAGGGCAAGGCACGCTTCCTTCCGCCGGGCAGATCTACGCAAGACGACCATCTCCTTTCTTAAAAGCTGAACCCGTACAAAAACGCCTGGGCATCATAGCCGGTACCGTAGCTGCCGAACACCAGGCAGGCCAGCAGCAGCGTCCACAGGATCACCCAACGCACCAGCCGGGGGGCCGCCAGATAATCTTCCACCGGATCGTGTCCTGTCCAGCGCAGATCGACCAAAAACAGCACCAACAGTCCCACCGCTGCCACCAGCAGCTCCTGCCGGTCCAGACCCATGCTCTGGAACACCCACAGCGGCCCATGGAGCATGCCGCTCAACACCGCCAGCGCGTTGGTAAGACTGCCGGCCTTGAAAAAGACCCAGGCCACCGTGGAGAGCAGGAAGGTCACCGTGATGGACGTCAGATGCCGCACAACGCTGTCCTCGTCCTGGTGCAGACAGCTCCAAACCCGCGTCCGCAGCGGTGCAGTCACCGCACCGGCCACCTGATACAGGCCGTTGAGCGCCCCCCACACCACAAAGGTCATGGCCGCTCCGTGCCAAAGGCCGCTGACTGTAAAGACGATGAGCACATTGAGGTATTTCCGGAGCGTTCCCCGGCGGGAACCGCCCAGGGGGATGTACAGATAGTCCCGGAACCAGGAGGAGAGAGAAATATGCCACCGCCGCCAGAACTCGGCGATGGAGCGTGAGAAATAGGGCGTGCGGAAATTCTCCAGCAGGGAAAAGCCCATGCTCCGGGCCACGCCCAGCGCCATATCGGAATAGGCGGAGAAATCGCAGTAGATCTGAAAGGAAAAGGCCACCGCCGCTCCCGCCAGCTGGAGGGCGCCAAACTGCTGGGGGGCACCGAACACGGTGTTGACCAGCACGGCCAGCCGGTCGGCCAGCACCATTTTCTTAAAGGCCCCCCACAAAAACCGGACCAGTCCGGCCCGGAACTGCGTCCACTCGAAGGTGTGGGCCCGGCGGAACTGAGGGATCAGCTGCCCGGCCCGGCCGATGGGGCCGGAGACTACCTGGGGAAAAAAGGACAGAAAGAGCGCGTACACCACAAAGTCCCGCTCCACCTCCGCTTTACCCCGGTAAACGTCAATGACATACCCCATGGCCTGAAAGAGATAGAAGGAGATGCCCACAGGCAATACCAACTCCAGCACTGGGGCAGAAAAATCTACCCCCGCCGCGTTCAGCAGCCGACCCGCCAGGGAGAGCGCAAAATTGACGTATTTAAATAGAAACAGCAGCACCACATCGGCCGTCAGACACAGCGCCAGCACCCACCGGCTGCGCCTGCGGGCCAGCGCCAGCCCTGCCAGGTACGAAGAGACCACGACGAACAGCAGCAGCGTGAGATAGACCGGCTTTGCGCATAGGTAAAAAAACCAGCTGGCCAACAGCAGCCACGGGTTCTGCATGCGGCGGGGCAGGCAGAAGTAGACCACCGCCGTGATGGGGAAAAAACAAAAAAAAGACAGCGACAGGAAGGTCAACGTCCTCCCCCTTTCTTGGAAAGGGCCCGCCGGAGCAGAATTGCTCCGGCGGGCTCCGGACTGTGCCTCAGTTCTCCTGGGCCTGGGCGCTCATGGCCTGGTCAAAATGTTGGTTGATCTGCTTGGTGAATTCCACCGCCGCATTATATCCCATCTTCTTGTGGCGGTTGTTCATAGCCGCCACTTCAATGATGACCGCCAGGTTCCGGCCCGGCCGCACCGGCACCGTCAGAGACGGGACCTGCACATCCAGGATGGTGGTATACAGGTTCTCCAGCCCCAAACGGTCGTACATGGCTCCATCCTTCCACTGCTCCAGATTGATGACCATGTCGATCTCGGCCTCATCTTTGACTGCGCTCATACCAAACAGCCGGCAGACATCGATGACGCCGATCCCCCGCAGCTCAATGTAGTGGCGGATCAGCTCGGGCGCCGTGCCCACCAGGCGGTCGGTAACGTTGCGCTTGATCTCCACTGCATCATCAGCGATGAGCCGATGGCCGCGCTTGACCAGCTCGATGGCCGTCTCGCTCTTACCAACACCGGATTCGCCCAGCAGCAGCACGCCCTCGCCGTAGACCTCCACCAGCACACCGTGGCGGGTAATCCGGGGAGCCAGATAGGACTTGAGTGCGGCGATGATGGTACTCATCAGCACACTGGTCGTATCCTGGCTGCGCAGAATGGTACGGTCGTACTTTTCCGCCATCTCCATACACTCCGGGTACGGGTCGATGCCCCGGGAAATAATGAGAGCGGGAATATCCTGAGAGAGCAGCTGCTCAAAGCTCTCCCGGCGCTGGTCCGGCGTCAGGCCGGAGAGATAGGTGGTCTCTACCCGGCCGATGACCTGCAGCCGCTTGGGATCAAAATAGTCAAAAAAACCGGTGAGCTGAAGACCTGGACGGTTTACGTCCTCCGTCCGGATGGCGCGGTCCTCATAGCCGCCCCCACCCCGCAGCACCTCCAGTTTAAATTCCTTGATCAGCGCTCCCAGTTTGACGCTGTACAGGCTCTCCATAGGCGACGCCTCCTTTTTGTCACAGTATACCATTTCTCCCTTCCTTTTTGCAACAAAGATTGTGAAACCATATTTTTAAAAAAATACTTGCATTTTCTGCGAGAATCTGCTATCATATCATTCGATGCTTTACGAAGCGTATCCTGACGAGCGAGGAGGTATAAGCGAATGGCCAAATGTGAATTTTGCGACAAGGGCGTTGTGTTCGGCATCCAGGTTTCCCACTCTCACCGCCGCTCCAATCGTCCTTGGAAGCCCAATGTGAAGCGCGTCAAGGCGATTGTCAACGGCACGCCCAAGCACGTTTATGTGTGCACCAGATGCCTCCGTTCGGGTAAGGTCACCCGCGCTGTGTAATAACATGAAAAGCCAGTCCTTTGGGACTGGCTTTTTCCCTGTCCTCAGATCGATCAAAAAGCCCGCATGCAAAGCATGCGGGCTTTTTCCCGTTCAGGACTGCGTAACAACCACGCGTACCACCGCGTCCTCCCCCAGAGTTCCGCTGTAGTAGACCGTGAAGGTATCTGCATAGGCTTTGGCTTCCGAGAGCGTCGTCCAGCGCTGGGTATTGGCATTATAGACCTGCACTTCATCGCTGACCGGTACCCGGATGCCATCCACCACCACCGCCTCGGTCCCGTCAAATGCCGAGCGGGCGATCCCCTCCGCCGACTCCAGAACAACGATTCCAGCCGTCTTGCCTTCCGATGTGGCCGCTACGCCGCCCACCGTATCGTCTTTGACGGAGGTACCGGTAATATAAGCCTGGCTGGTGCCGTCCCCGTTCTCCACAGAGACGGTCAGATTGCTATAGCTCATGCCGCTTTCGCCGCTGTTTACTTCACCCGATGTCAGAACCCCATACGTATAGGCATTCCCCGTTACATCGTCCAGCAGCAGCAGACAGACCTCTCCGCTGTCATTGGTGGCATAGAAATCAATGGAGGCTGCCGGAACAGTATCCACCAGCAGATCGTCCCATTCGATCTCAGTTACCGGGCTGGCTCCCACCCGCTCATAGAGGACCAAATCGTCCGACAGCGGGATGGTACCCAACGTCCTCTGCGGCACTTTGAGCTGATAGCTGCTGCCCCCCGACACGGCGGAGACCGACAGTTCTCCGATCCCGCTGGAGGAGACCTTGACCAGATCTCCCACCTTGGCGCTGCCGCTGGATATCTCTCCTTGTGCGGTCAGTCCACAGGTCAGCCGGACACTGCCGTTCTCCAGTACGCCGTACTGCTCCACCTGTTTCTGAGAGGCAGGGCAGGCAGAGATCACCTCTCCCGCGCCGTTGAGTGTCACGGTGATCCGATCCCCTACGGCAAGGGAGCTCAGTCCTGTCTGGGTATCTTCGGCCACATCCAGATCGATGCCCAGCAATGTAATGCTCTGGGGAGAGGTCGTGTTGGGCGAAGCATTCTCATAGTATCCCGTCAGCGTCACGCCTTCATACGCCACCGCATCCGTTGCCACTATCAGTTCCACACTGCCGGAAGCGCTGTAGTACAGCGTCACGCTGGTGCGGCCCTCCAGCTCATACCAGCATGTGCCGTAGGTGCTCACATTTCCGTCCAGCAGCACCGCGCTCCCACTGGAAACGCTATAGGTGTACCCAGATGCATCCGTAATGCCATCCGCCTCCACCTCAGAGAGCTGGATCTGTCGGGAGACGGTCTCGTCGGGGACAAAGCCGGTCACTTTGCCCGCCTGATCCAGCAGAACCGTACCCTTCCGTCCCACCAGCGCTTCCGGGACCACATTGCTTTGTTCATAATAGCTCAAGCCTTGGGCCGTATAGACCTCCAGGGTGTTGAGAGTCCCGTCCTCCGCCTCGGCGGCATTGTCCAGCACCACCACGCCCTCCAGCTTGGAAGCGCACAGCTGGTCCAGATACTCCTGCCCCGTGCTGGTGGTCTGGTCCAGCATGTGATAGAGCAACAGCGCCGCTTCTCCCCGGTTCAGCGTCTGGTCAGCAGTCTTGGAGATGCCGTCCAGAAGGCCAAGCGCCGCACCTTTTTCCATATAGTCCTCCGGCCAGAAGGGGCCGATCTCCTCATTGGTATAACCCAACAGATGCAAAGCGATGGTGACCGCCTGGCCGGTGGTGACGGCGTCGTCCGGACCGAAGGTGCCGTCTCCGTAGCCGGCCACCAGTCCCTCTTCATAGGCCAGGTTGATGTAAGGCGCGGCCCAGTTGGAACCGGGCACGTCGGAGAACAGGGTACGGTAGGCACTGTTCGTCACTTGACTGCCGTGCCCCTCCATCAAAATGGCCAGCTTGCAGAACTGCGCCCGGGTCAGCGCGTCATTGGGGTGATAACCACCGTCGGAATAGCCCGATACCACATCCAGCCCGGCCAGTACCTCCACGGCCTCGGACACCGTGCTGTCTGCCACGTCGGAAAAGGCCAGCGCCCCGGGGGTGGACAGCCCCGTCAGCCCCAGGCATAATCCGACCGCCAGGGCTGACATCAAAATGCGATGCTTCATTTCACTTCCTCCTTGCTCAGTCCGCTCTCAGGGCGTCCACCGGCTGCAGGCCGGATGCCTTGGCAGCCGGATAAATTCCAAATATGATGCCGATCAAAACAGAGAAGGCAAACGCCCCTACCGTAACGATCGCATTGGGGAACAGGATCAGGTCGTACATGGCCTTTCCCAGGATCAGGGAGAGCAGGAAGCCCAGCAGAATGCCGATCACGCCCCCCAGTGCGCTGAGGATGGCCGCCTCCACCAGGAATTGTCCCACGATCTCCCGCCGCGGGGCACCGATGGACTTTTTGATGCCGATCTCCCGGGTACGCTCGGTCACTGTGACCAGCATGATATTCATGATGCCGATGCCGCCTACCAGCAGGGCGATGCCCGCGATACCACCCAGCACCACGCTCATGGAGGTCATTTCTTCCGTACTCTCCGTCATGGATGCATTGCCGTTTTCCAGTTCATAGTCTCCCACACTGGAATCAATAAGCTCTGCAAGAAACGCGTCCAGCTGCGTCATTACAGCGTCCATATCGTTGGATGTTCCAACTTTGACGGTAAAGGAGGTCAGATAATTGGTCGTAAGAAGGGTCCGGTCCATGCTGTAGGGCACCACCGCCATGTCGTCCATGGAACCCTCCTCACCGCCGTCCTTCTGGTAATAGGTCCCCACCACGGTAAACGGTTCGCCGCCGAAATACACGGTCTCACCAATGGGGTCAGAGTACTGAAAAAGGCTGTCGGCCACATAGGAGCCCAGCACACATACACGGTTGCGCTGCTCAATATCAAAGGCCGTGATATCTCTTCCGTCCTCCAGTGTATAATTGTTGCACACGGCAAACTGGTCGCTGCCCAGATAAAGCGTGCTGCTGTCCAGAGTCGTGGTACGGTATTTCACAGGCAGGCTGGTGGACAGGTCCGGACTGACCCCCTCCACCTGCTCCCCCAGCTCCTCATTGCCATAGGTGTAGAGTTCCTCCATCACGTCTACGGCCCGGCTGGTATCATACCAGCTTACCGTGACATTGACCTTATTGACGCCCAGCTTTTCATAATAGGCCGTTATGTCCGCGTTATAGCCTGAGACCAGCGCCACCAACACCAGAACCGCCGTTACGCCGATGATGATACCCAGCATCGTCAAAAAGGAACGTCCTTTTTTCTCCCAAATGGAATCCAGTGCCATGATAAGCGCATTCATTGCGCCACCCGCGCCGTCCGGGCGCTCCAGTCCACACACACACCGTCCCACAGGGTATCGTGGACGATGTGGCCATCCTTGACCTGTACCCGGCGGTCCGCCTGGGCTGCAATGCCGTTATCGTGAGTAATGAGGATGACGGTGGTTCCTTCCGCATTGAGTTGGCGCATCAGTTCCAGCACTTGGGCGCCGGTCTTGGAGTCCAACGCTCCGGTGGGTTCATCCGCCATCAGGATGGGGGAACGTGCGGCCATGGCCCGGGCTATGGCCACCCGCTGCTGCTGGCCACCGGAGAGCTGTGTGGGGCGATTTTCCGCTTTGGATGCAATATCCACCTTCTCCAGTGCCTCCATGGCCCGTGCCTTCCGCTGGGCCAGAGGTACCTTCTGATAGAGCATGGGCAGGGCCACGTTCTGCCAGACATTCAGCGACGGAATCAGGTTATACCCCTGAAAGATAAAGGCAATCTGGCGGGAACGGATTTCAGACAACTCCCGCTGGGTGCGCTCCCGGATGGAGATTCCATCCAGAAAATAGTCTCCCCGAGTCGGTACGTCCAGACAGCCCAGGATGTTCATCATGGTGGATTTACCCGAGCCGGAGGTGCCGATGATCGCCACGAACTCCCCTTTGTTAATCTCCAGAGACACACCGTCCAGGGCATTGACCTGATTCTCCTGCCCCTCAGCGTAAATCTTGTAGACATCTTTTAATTGGATCAAGCTCATGCGTGTTCCTCCTTTAGCCCATGGGGCCGCCGCCCATGCCGCCCATGCCGCCACCCGGCATACCGCCGCCGCTTCCGCCGCCGAAGCTGGGCCGCTCACCGCTGCCAAAGTCCGGCATACCGCCGCCCGGGAAACCGGAGGTATCACCCTCTTCTCCCTGGCTGGTCGTGTCCCCGCCGCTTGGCGCGGCCTGCTGATAACGGGTAAAGACCTCTGCCCCCTCGTCCACGCCGGAGAGAATGCGTACATACCGGCTATTGGATTCGCCCACCTCTACCGGCACGGCGTAGAAGCCCTCCGGCACGGTCCCGTCCTCCAGATCTACAGCGTTCTCCGGCCGGGTATCCGACTTCACAAACAGGCAGGTGCCCTCGCTGGTACTCTTCAGCGCGCTGATAGGGGCCAGCACCCCCTCCGAAGCATCGCCCACCGTAATGGCGTAAGACACATTGACACCGGCGGACAGCGCTCCGCCGCTGGGAATGGTGATGGTGATGGGGAAATAGGCTACGCCGTTGGAGTTGGTCGCTTCATAGCTGATCTCGGTGACGGTTCCGGTGTAGTGGGTGTCCTCTTCCGCCCCCGACTGAATGATGTCCACTTCCATCCCCATCTGAATGCTGTCGATATCCAACTCGTCGATGTTGGCTGTAATGGTCATGGAATCCAGGTTATACAGCGTCACCGCCGTCTGTCCGGCATCCCGGGGCGTCTCCCCCGCCTTCACCCCTACCATGATGATCTTGCCGGAGATCTCAGCCGTGACCGTGTAGTCCGAGCGTTTTTCCTCCGTCTCTGTGATCTTCTCCTGGGTTTGGGTAATTTTTTCCTGGGTTTGGGTGATCTGGCGGTTCACCGTTTCCACCTGCTTTTGATAGTCCGACCCATCCACGGTAAACAGGACCGCTCCCGCACTCACCTGCTCATAATCCACCGCGTGTACAGCGGTGAGTTCACCGCTCACTTCCGCCGTCAGGTCCTGGCTGGCGTAGCACTCCAGGGTACCCTCCACCGCCGGATAAATCTTCTCGCCCGAGTCGGCCACCAGATATCCGGCGCCGCTCATTCCCTCAGACAGGGCGCCCGGATTCTCCAGTTCCATGGTCACGGCAAAACAGCGGGTCCCCTCCGTGGTGACCCGGTCCACTTTCTGGATGTCAACGACCGTGCCCTCAAACGTCTTCATCAGGCTGGCAATGGACACACCGGCCTGCATACCCACATAAACCTGATCTTCATAGGCATAGCTGAAATATTCCGTCAAGGTCATCTTGCTGTCATCCACCAGGCGAGCCAGCTTACTGCCCGCCGCCACGTTGTCCCCCACATCCACCGCAATCTCGGTGATGCGTCCGGAAAACGGCGCTGTTACACTCAACTGGGCCAGGCTTTCATTCAGCTCGGAGAGCTGGTCCTGGTAGTCGGAGAGCTGATTGGTCAGCTCCGTGATCTCATCCTGATAAGTCTCGATCTGCTCATCCAGTTCCGAGTCATCCTGTGTATAGAGCAGATCTCCCACTTCCACCGTGTCACCGGCAGAGACATATACCTCGGTGATCTCCGCGTCGGAGGCCGTGGTGTATGTCACACTGTCGGCGGGCATGGTGGTGCCGGTGCCCTCAATGGTGGTAGACAGGGTCCCATATGTCGTCTGTTCGGTCAGGGCTACCTGCTCCTCCTCGCTGAAAAACAGCACCCGCACGCCAAAACCGGCCCCCACTGCCAGCGCTGCCACCACCACTATGGCCACTACCCGCCGGACGGGGAACTTTTTCTTGGGGCGAAATTGCGCCGGTTCCTTCTCCGGCTGAGGCTGAGCCTGCTTTCTTTTTCCCAGTGTGAGCTGCATACGCATCCTCCCGTTCCATTTCCATATCGGGGGACAGTATAGCGCTTTAACCTGAAATCAATCTGAAAAGGTTTCAAACGAATTGTAAACAGCCGTGCATTGACACACCTACGGCATTCCTCTATACTTTTTTCAGACTGATTTCAGGATCATTTTGTATCCTAACCAAAAAGAGGTGATGACTCCATGCGCGTACTGATCGTGGAGGACGAGTGCCGTCTGGCCGAAGCGCTGGGGCAGATCATGAAGGAACAGCGTTATCAGGCCGACCTGGTTTTTGACGGGGCTGACGGTTTGGATTATGGCCTGACCGGCCAATATGATGTGATTCTGCTGGATGTAATGCTGCCTAAGGTAGACGGTTTTGAAGTAGCCCGGAGGCTGCGCTGCGCTCACGTCTCCACTCCGATCCTGATGCTCACCGCCCGGGATGAGGTCCCGGACAAAATCGCCGGTCTGGACCACGGTGCCGACGACTATATGACAAAACCTTTCGACATGGGCGAGCTGCTGGCCCGGGTACGGGCCCTGACCCGCCGTCAGGGAGAGGTCATCAGCGAAGAACTTACCGCCGGAGACCTGACGCTGGAACTTTCCTCTCACACCCTGCGCTGTCAGGGGCGCTCGGTACGTCTGGGATTTAAGGAGTTCGATGTCCTGCGCCTGCTCATGGCTTCTCCCCGCGCCGTGATCCCAAAAGAAGACATTATCGCCCGGGTCTGGGGACTGGAGTCCGATGCAGAGGACAATAATGTAGAGGTATACATCTCCTTCCTGCGCAAAAAACTGGTGTTTCTGGACTCCTCTGTCACCATTCAGACCGTCCGAAAGGTTGGCTACCATCTGGAGGTACCCAACTCATGATTCGGACGCTGCGGCGCAAATTCATCCTCATCAATCTGCTGCTGGTGGGACTGGTCCTGCTGATCGTGTTCGGGCTGCTGCTGGCGGCCAATGCCAGACGTCTGGCGGGTGAGAGCGACGCCTCCATGCGCATGGCGCTGGCCCGGCCGGACAACGAGGATCCCCCCCGCTTTGCCATTGATGATCCGCCGCCGGAGCGGCGGAACCCGGGCCACCGAGAGCAGTTCTTCTCCATGGTCCCGGTTTTCGTGGTTACCGTGGAAGACGGGGTGGTCACCCACATCAACGACGGCGGCCAGGTGGATGTATCCGATGAGACCGCCGCGCAGGCCGCCCAGGACGTGCTCGACCTGGGAACGGACAGCGGGACCCTCTCAAGTCCCAGCCTGCGTTTTCTCAAACAGCTGCTGCCCGACGGCACGGTACGCATCGCCTTTGCCGATCGCAGTTGGGAGACCAATTCGCTGCGCACACTGGCGATCACCTCTCTGGGCGTATGGAGCCTTGCCATGGTATTGTTCTTCTTCCTCAGCCTGTTTCTCTCTTCACTGGCTCTGCGTCCAACAGAGCGCGCATGGCAGCAGCAGCGGCAGTTCGTGGCCGACGCTTCCCACGAGCTCAAGACCCCTCTCACGGTGATCCTGGCCAACACCGGCATCGTCCTCTCCCACAAGGAGGATACCGTGGCCTCTCAACTCAAATGGCTGGAATATACCCATGAGGAGGCCGTACAGATGAAGGGGCTGGTGGACGATCTGCTATTTCTGGCCAAATCCGACCACACCAACCGCACCATCGTCCCTTGTCCACTCTCCATGAGCGAGCTGGTACTGGGTTGTCTGCTTCTCTTTGAATCAGTCGCCTTCGAGTCCGGCATCACACTGGAAAGTGAAATCGCCCCCGACCTTACCCTGCGTGGGGATGAGGGTCAGCTGCGCCGCCTGGTGATGATTTTGCTGGACAACGCGGTCAAATATGCCGGCCCGGGCGGTGCTGTCCGTCTGGAACTGGAGAACCATCAGGAACGCCTGCGCCTGAGCGTACACAACACCGGTGACCCCATTCCTCCAGAGCATCTGCCCCATCTGTTTGAACGGTTCTATCGGGCGGACGCCGCCCGGGATCGTACCCGCGGTGGATATGGGCTGGGACTTGCCATCGCCAAGAGCATCGTAGACGGCCACCGTGGAAAAATCTCTGTGACCAGCACAGCGGAGACGGGAACCACCTTCACTGTCCTGCTACCTATAAAATAAAAACAAGGGGACCGGCATATGCCGGTCCCCTTGTTTTCATAAACTCAATAATTGATGCTGCGCAGCTCAAAATAGGCCTGCGGATGGGCGCACACAGGGCACACCTGGGGCGCTTCCTTGCCAAAGTGGATGTGGCCACAGTTGCGGCACTTCCACATGTACTCGTCTCCGCGCTTGAACACCACGCCCTCCTCCAGGTTCTTCAGAAGGGTCAGGTAACGCTCCTCATGCTCTTTCTCAATCTTGCCCACGCCTTCAAAAAGGAAGGCCAGTTTCTCAAAACCCTCTTCACGGGCGGTCTCGGCCATCTCCTTGTACATCTGGGTCCACTCTTCGTTTTCACCGGCCGCGGCAGACTTCAAATTGGCCATGGTATCGCCGATGCCGCCCAGCTCCTTGAACCACAGCTTGGCGTGCTCCTTCTCGTTGCCGGCCGTCTCCTCAAAAATGGCCGCGATCTGCTCATAGCCTTCCTTCTTGGCCTTGCTGGCAAAATAGGTATACTTGTTGCGAGCCATGCTCTCGCCTGCAAATGCCTTCCAAAGATTGGCCTCCGTCTTGCTGCCTTTCAGTTCCATGCGTCATTTCCTTCCTTTCTAAATTAAAATACTGTCTTATTCGTTTCCCTTCCAAAAGCCATGCAGATTGCACAGCTCATAGGCCTCTACCGGCTCATCGCCATAGCAGAAAGTCTTGAGCTCCGGCTTATCGCCGGGCTTGGGGAATTTCATCACAACGGTGTCGCCGTGTACCGCGGCGATCAGGGGAATATAGTGCTCAGGAAGCATGGGATGTTCCACGCTGCCTACCTTTACGGTGATAGACGCGCCGCTTCCGTGGGGGGTACGCTCCACCACGGGAACGTGCTTCTCCAGCGCACCGTCGGTGGTGTTGGCCGTCAGCTCTTCCATCTTCTGGCCACAGCACATCACCGGGACTCCCTTGTCCACCACTTTGAATACAATGTTTCCACAATGGGCACAACGATACAACTTGAATTCCATTCCGATGACTTCCTTTCTAATTTCATTTTCCCGGGCAGGGCTCAGCCCGCCGCCCGGCATTTCCTGCAACTGCCGTGAAAAATGGTCTCATGCCCAGCGATCTTGTGCCCGCTGACTTGAGCGGCCGCCTCATCCACGGTCATATCATAAGGTATCTCCAGATCGTAGACCGCACCGCACTCCTCGCACCGGAAATGGGAGTGCGGCATCGTATTGGCATCATACCGTTCCACCGGAAATGCCATGCGGACAATCACTCCCTCATCCGCCAGCAGCTTTAAATTCCGATATACGGTGCCCAAACTCAAATTCGGATTGGAAGGTTTGAGCCATTGATAGATCATCTCCGCAGTGGGATGCTCCCGACTCCCTTTCAGCGCTTCATAGATCAGTTCCCGCTGCCGGGAGTAGCGTTTGCCATTCATAGGGCACCTCTTTTCTAAATAAAATCAGTAACCATTACTGTTATCGTTATTATAGCATCTCTTTTTCCTTTATGCAACCCTTTTTTTCCTGTCGTAAATTTTTCTTGAGCGTGCATACTACTCACGGGGAACTACTTGAGATTTTAGGGAGGATCAGACATGAAACGGACCCTTTTACTTGCTCTCTCTGCTGCTGCGCTTACCATTGCGCTGGCTGGATGTACCCCTAATGTGGGACCCGACGCCACCCACACCCCCACGCCTACCTCTACTTCATCCATGACCGGATCGGCAGGCAATGCGATGCAGGACGCGGGTGACGCGGCTCGGGACATCGCCGACGGCGTCGGTGATGCGGCCCGGGATGCAGTGGACGGAGCCAAAGACGCCGCCCGGGACATCGGCAACGGTGTCAAACAGGCGGTCCAATAACGGAAAAATGCGGCGCGGAATAGTCCCGCGCCGCATTTTTATCCTCTTTTTGTAAGAAGTGATTTAGAATATCGTAAGGGTTTGGACCGTTGGATGTCAAAAACGTATGCTATCCTCTCGTTATAATAACATCAAAGAAAAAACGGGAGGCATATGTACATGAATAAACCCACTCTGGCTGTCCTTTTCGGCGGCTGCTCCAGCGAATATTCTGTATCACTTCAGTCTGCCTATGCGGTCATTACGCACCTGGACCGGGACAAATACGATATTGTTCTGCTTGGCATCACACAACAGGGGCGCTGGCTTCTTTACACCGGCCCGGTGGATGCTCTGCTGGATGATACCTGGCACCAGGATGCCAAGCACACGGTACCGGCTCTTATCTCGCCGGATCGCGGCGTCCACGGGCTGCTCCTCATCGCTCCGGCTGGTCCCTCCACCCTGCGGCTGGACGCCGCCTTTCCCGTGCTCCATGGTAAAAACGGGGAGGACGGCACCCTTCAGGGGCTGCTGGAACTGGCGGGCATCCCGGTGGTGGGCTGCGGCGTGCTGGCCTCCGCCGTCTGCATGGATAAAGACGTGGCCCACCGCCTGGCTGCGGAAGCGGGAGTGGAGGTCCCCCCCTCTGTCCTCTTCCGGGCGGGCGAGGACCTGGGCCTGCTGCCCGAACGGATCCGCAAACTGACCTTTCCCTGCTTTGTAAAACCCGCCCGTGCCGGCTCCTCCTTTGGCGTCAGCCGGGTAGAATCCGCCGAGGCTGTACCGGCCGCAGTGGCTGCCGCGCTGGAACACGACAGCAAGGTGATCGTGGAACAGGCGATCCCCGGCTTTGAGGTAGGCTGTGCCGTTCTGGGAGAGCGTGAAGTCACCGTAGGTCAGGTAGATGAGATCGAACTGACCCAGGGCTTTTTCGACTATACGGAAAAGTACAATCTCATCACCTCCCGCATCCACATGCCGGCCCGCATTTCCCCGGAAACGGCCCGGCGCATCCAGCAGACCGCCGTCAAGGTCTATCGGGCGCTGGAATGTTCCGGTTTTGCCCGGGTCGATCTGTTTCTGACCCCGGATGGCCGGGTGGTGTTCAACGAGGTCAACACTATCCCCGGCTTCACCGGCCACAGCCGCTATCCCAACATGATGAAGGGCATCGGTCTGGATTTTACCCCCTTGTTGGACAAGCTCATCGGATCGGTGGTGGACGTATGAACGGCACGCTGTTTCTGGTCAACGAGCACCACCCGCTAGACTGGGAACCGGCTGAGGACCTTCTGGTCCCCGCCGACTCCCGCTGGCCGGAGATCCGTCTGCACGTCCGAGCCAAAGTCATGCTGGAACAGCTGCTGCACCATGTCGGCGCCACCTCCGTCATCCGTCCGGTCAGCGGCTATCGCCCCCGTGCCGAGCAGCAGCAGCTCTGGGAGCAATCCATGGCTGAGCACGGCGCAGTTTTTACCCGGACCTATGTGGCCCGGCCCGGGTGCAGCGAGCACCAGACAGGTCTGGCCATCGACCTGGGGGAAAACATACCTGAGCTGGACCCCATCTGCCCCTCCTTCCCGACGGACGGACCCTGCGGCGCGTTCCGGCGGCGTGCCGCAGATTTTGGCTTTATACTTCGTTATCCAAAGGGCAAGGAGACCATCACCGGCATCGGCTACGAGCCATGGCACTTCCGCTATGTGGGCTGGCCCCACGCCCGCATTATGGAGGAACACGGGATGGTCCTGGAGGAATACCTGCAGTGGCTGCGCACATTTCCGTTGGACGGCCCCCATCTGCACTACCGCGGTCTGGGACGCGCCTTCGAGGTCTGCTACCTCCCTCCCAGCGTCACTCCGCAGACCGAGCAGCCTCATCCCGGTATGTCTCTCTGCCAGTGTTCCGACACCAATGACGGCGGAAGGGTGCTTACTCTGTGGAGGGATGCAGGATGACTTCTACCCGTCTGGGCGGCCTGGACGATTTCCGGGTACCGGCAGCGCTGCTGGTCATCGCCATCCACACCGGGCCTCTGCTCAGCATCAGTCCCGCGGCCAACTATCTGCTCACCGACATTCTGGCCCGACTGGCCGTGCCCTTCTTCTTTGCCGTCAGCGGCTGGTTCCTTCTGCCCAGAGTTCAACAGCAGGGTATGGCCGCGCTGCTGCCCTTCCTGAAAAAAATCCTGATCCTGTACAGTATTTCCGCTTGTCTGTACTATCCGGTAAAAATTTATAACCACACCTTCTCCTGGACCAGTCTGCCCCGGGAGCTGATCTTTGACGGCCCCTTCTACCACCTGTGGTACTTCCCCGCTCTGCTGCTGGGCACGCTTCTGGTCTGCCTGTCGCTCCGGTATCTGGGACGGCGGGGCACCGCCGTTCTGTGCGCCGCTCTCTATCTCTTCGGCCTGCTGGGGGACAGCTATTACGGCCTCACCCAGGCCATACCGCCCCTGCACCGGCTGTATGAAGCCCTGTTCCAGTGCTTTGACTACACCCGCAACGGGCTCTTCTTCGCACCGCTCTTCCTCCTACTGGGGGACCGGGCCGGACAAAACCCGCCAAGGCACGGTCGGCAGCGCTGCTGGATCGGCTTTGGGCTTGGACTGACCGCACTGATCGTGGAGGGACTTACTGTAAAGTATTTTAACCTTGCGCGTTTTGACGCTTTTTATCTGGCACTGCCCCCCTGTCTGTACGCCCTGCTTCAGGGCCTGCGTACGCTGGAGCTGCCGCCCCGACCCGGTCTGCGCGCCTGGAGCGGCGCGATATACATCCTCCACCCCATGTGCATCCTGCTGGTGCGTGGCTTTGCCAAAATGTCCGGACAAACCGCGCTGTTGGTGGACCAGAGTCTGGTTCACTACGCGGCTGTAGTGGGGCTGTCCGCCCTGCTGGCGCTCCCCTTTGTCCTGCTGCGACGAAGGCCTTCTACCTCAGCCCGCAGCCGGGCCTGGATCGAGTTGGACGCCGGAGCCTTGCAGCACAATCTGGCCGTCCTGCGGGACCGGCTGCCTGCTGGCTGCACCCTGATGGCTGTGGTGAAGGCCAATGCCTATGGCCACGGCGCAGTGGAGATCGCCCGGCTGTGCGCGGCGGAGGGTGTGGATGCCTTTGCCGTGGCCACTGCCCAGGAGGGCGCACAGCTGCGGCGGGCCGGCATCCGCGGCACCATTCTGGTACTGGGCTATTCCGGCCCGGAGCTGGTCCCTCTGCTGGCCCGCTGCCGCCTGACCCAGACCGTGGTCAGCGCCGAACATGCCCGGCTGCTGGACGGCTGCGGCCGCCGCCTGCAGGTCCACCTCAAGCTGGACACCGGTATGCACCGGCTGGGCATTCCCTGGGACGACGCAGCATCACTGGCAAGTATTTATGCCTGTCAAAATCTGAAGGTGACCGGAACCTTCACCCACCTGGCCCGGGCCGGGCAGCGGACCCTGGAGGGAGAACATGCCACCGAAAAACAGCTTGCCTGTTTCCGGACGGCCACCGAACGGCTGCGCTGCGCCGGATTCGACCCGGGTGCGCTTCACGTACAGAGCAGCTATGGGCTGCTCAACTACCCGGAGGTGACCTGTGCCTATGTGCGCCTGGGCATCGCCCTGTATGGCTGCCTCAGCGCTCCCGGTGACCACCCCCGTCTGTCTCTTCCCCTGCACCCGGTGCTCGCTCTGCGGGCCCGGGTGGTACAGGTACGTGCGCTGTGTCCCGGAGAGACAGCGGGCTATGACGGGGATTTTACTGCTGTCCGCCCCTGCCGTGTGGCCGTACTGGCCATCGGCTACGCCGACGGCTGGCCCCGCTGCCTGTCCCATGGTGTGGGCCAGGTCCTGCTGCACGGAAAACCGTTTCCCGTGGCCGGGCTCATCTGTATGGATCAGATGCTGGTCGACGTGACCGAGGTGCCCGACGTCCGCCCAGGGGACATCGCCACCCTCATCGGACGGGACGGCGATGCGGAGCTCACCGCAGCCCAAGCTGCCCGGGACGCCGGCACCATCGCCAACGAACTGCTCTCAAGACTGGGCCCCCGCCTGGAGCGAATCCTCCTGCCCTGAAAAAATGCCCCGGGCTTGTGCCCCGGGGCATTTCGTGCTATCATAAGGAAAAAAGAGGTATCCGGGGCCGGAAACGGTCCCGGATACCTATTCAGAAAGTGTAGTGATCTCCCATGGACCGGTCCGACCAAAACCGCCTGACGGAGGGCAGCGTCCCGCGGAAAATGCTCCTCTTCGCCCTGCCCATCTTTCTGAGCAACCTGTTCCAACAGCTCTATAACGCCGTAGACTCCCTGATCGTCGGCAATTTTATCGGCAGCTCCGCCCTGGCCGCCGTAGGCTCCTCGGGCAGCCTGATCCTACTGCTCATCGGCTTTATCAACGGCGTCTCTCTGGGCGCTGGAGTACTCATTGCCCGGTTCTTCGGCGCGGGGGACGAGAAAAATCTGGAACGGGCGGTCCACACCACCGTGGCCCTGGGTCTGGTCTCCGGCGTGGTACTGACGGTGGTGGGCGTGCTGCTCACCCCTCAGATCCTGCGCTGGATCGGCACCCCCGCCGACGTGATCGAAAACTCCATCCTCTACTTCCGGGTCTATTTCCTGGGCTCCAGTGCGGTGGTGCTCTACAACATGGGAGCCAGCATCCTCCAGTCCGTGGGAGACAGCCGCAGCCCCATGAAGTACCTGATCTTCTCCTCCGTGGTCAACGTGGTGCTGGACCTGCTGTTCGTGGCGGTTTTCCACTGGGGAATCGCCAGTGCAGCCCTGGCCACCATCATCAGCCAGGCCGTCAGTGCCTTCCTGGCCTTCCGCAAGCTCACTTTGACCCGGCACAGCTATCGGGTCTGCTGGCGGCGGGTACGCTTTGATGGGGATATGTTCCGCCAGGTGATCACCCTGGGCGTTCCCTCCGGGGTTCAGAGTTCGGTGATCTCCCTGGCCAACGTCATTGTGCAGGCCAACATCAACGCCTTCGGCTCCTCGGCCATGGCCGGGTGCGGGGCCTACAGCAAGGTGGAGGGCTTTGCCTTTCTCCCTGTCACCTGCTTTGCCCTGGCTCTGTCCACCTTTGTCAGCCAGAACATCGGTGCCAAGCGCTATGACCGGGTACGGGAGGGCATGCGGTTCGGCCTTCTGTGCAGTCCCCTTCTGGCCGAGGGCATCGGGCTCATCATCTTTGCCCTGGCCCCGGTGCTGATCTCCGCCTTCAACAGTGAGCCGGAGGTGCTCGCCTTCGGCGTAGCCGACGCCCGGACCGTGGCGCTGTTTTACTGCCTGCTGGCCTTCTCCCACTGCTGCGCCGGCATCCTGCGGGGCATGGGGCGGCCTATCGTCCCCATGACCATTATGCTCTCGGTCTGGTGTGTGCTGCGCATCACCTACATCACCATCACCGTCCGCCTCATTCCCGATATCCACGTGGTTTACTGGGCCTACCCCATCACGTGGAGCATCAGCTCCCTGCTGTTCCTGCTGTGCCTGCGCAGGCTCCATTTCCCAGCCATGGAGGAAGAACACACCCTCTGAATCTAAAAATCCCCGTACGGGCAATGCCTGTACGGGGATTTTTCATTACTGGTCGTGGTCGGAGGCCATCTTCTCCTGCTTGACCTTGTGGTCGATGACATGGCGGCTGGCCAGCTCGGCCTTCACATCCTCCAGCGTGATGCCCATATCCACCATGAGCACCAACACGTGGTAGGCCAGATCCGCGATCTCATAAATGGTCTCCTTCCGGTCCTGGTCCTTGGCCGCGATGATGACCTCGGTGGACTCCTCGCCTACCTTTTTGAGGATCTTGTCCAGTCCCTTCTCAAAGAGGTAGGTGGTGTACGAGCCCGCCGGCCGCTGGCGGTTGCGCTCCTCCAGCAGCTGATAGAGCCCCTCATAGCTGAATTGTGCTTCCATCTCCGTTCTCCTCCCTTTCATAGATCGGATTTCCGTCAAAACAGGAATCGCTACCCAGGTGACAGGCGGGCCCGTCCTTGAGCACCCGCACCAACAGAGCATCCCGGTCACAGTCGGCCCGCAGCTCCACAATGTGCTGATAATTGCCGCTGGTGTCCCCCTTCAGCCACAGCTCCTGCCGGGAGCGGGACCAGAAGCAGGTCAGCTTCCGCTCCAGGGAGATGGCCAGAGACTGCCGGTTCATATAGGCCAGGGTGAGCACCTTCCCCGTCCGGGCATCCTGTACAATGGCAGGGATAAGCCCCCGCTCGTCAAATTTCAAGCTCTCCAGATCGATCACAGCCGCACACACACTCCATTCCGTGCCAGTTCTTGCTTCAGTTCCGGGATGGTCACCGTCCCGAAGTGGAAGATGCTGGCCGCCAGTCCGGCGGACAACTCCGGCAGCGCTTGGAACAGATCCACAAAGTCCTGGATGCCTCCCGCGCCGCCCGAGGCCACCACCGGCACCCGGACCACCTGGCTCACGGCCTGCAGCATCTCCAGATCAAAGCCGTTTTTCACCCCGTCGGTGTCGATGGAGTTGACCACCACCTCGCCGGCACCCTGGTCCACTCCCCGGCGGATCCACTCCAACGCGTCCAGCCCCGTGTCCACACGGCCGCCGTCCAAAAAGACGTGATAGCGCCCGTCTACCCGCTTGGCGTCCACCGACAGGACCACACACTGATCGCCGTAGCGCTTGGCCGCCTCGCCGATGAGCTCCGGACGCCGGATGGCCCCGGAGTTAACCGAGACCTTATCCGCTCCGCAGGCGAGCACCCGCTCAAAGTCCTCCAGGCCCCGGATACCGCCCCCCACGGTCAGGGGAATAAAAATGGTGGCGGCCACCGCCGTCAGGATATCGGTAAAAAGCCGGCGCCCTTCAAACGAGGCGGTGATATCGTAAAAGACCAGCTCGTCCGCGCCGGAACGAGAGTAATATTCAGCCAGTCTCACTGGGTCGGACACGTCCTGCAGATCCAGGAAATTGACCCCCTTCACCACCCGGCCATCCTTGATGTCCAGGCAGGGGATGATACGCTTTGTCACCATATCAGCCCACCTCCTCCAGCGCGGCCGACAGATCCAGCGCGCCGGTATAGAGGGCTTTACCTAGTATAGCGCCGTACAACCCCAGCGCCTTCAGCTGGCGCAGATCCTCCAGGCCGGACACGCCGCCCGAGGCGATGAGTTCCAGCGGGAACTGGTCGCTCAGCGCGCGGTAGAGCTCCACGTTGGTCCCGCCCAGCATCCCGTCCCGGGAGACATCGGTACAGATGACCGTCTTTACACCCAACTCGCACAGGCTCTGGAAAAACGCCTGTACGCTCTGTCCGGTGGTCTCCTGCCAGCCGTGGATGGCGATGGCTCCGTCCTTCAGGTCCACCCCCACCGCCACCTGCCGGCCATAGCGCTCCAGCGCCGCCCGGAGAAACTCCAGATCGGTCACCGCCCGGGTGCCCAGGATGACCCGGGCCACCCCCGCGTCCAGATAGCGGCCAATGGTATCCAGACTGCGGATGCCGCCGCCTACCTCCACCTGCAGGCCCGTGTCCCGGCAGAAGGCGGCCACCGCGCCGAAGTTCGGGGTAGTTCCGTCCCGGGCTCCTTCCAGATCCACGGTGTGCAGCCACCGGGCGCCGGCGTCCTCAAACGCTCGGGCCTGGGCCACCGGGTCGTCCCGGTAAACCGTCATCTGTTCATAGTCGCCCCGGGTCAGGCGGACCACCTTTCCACCGTACAGGTCAATGGCCGGTAATAAAATCATCTTCTCTCACTCCAATGCGCAAAATGCCTTCAAAATGGCCAGGCCCGTTTCCCCGCTTTTCTCCGGGTGGAACTGGGTGCCATATACGTTTTCGTTCTGTACCGCCGCCGTCAGCTCCGCGCCGTACTCCGCCCAGGCGGTGCGCTGCCCGGCGCAGTCAAAGCCCGCGTAGGAGTGGACAAAGTAGACGTGGGCCCCTTCGTCGATGCCGGAGAAAATGGGGCTGCGGGGCTGTCCGGCGGGAAAATGCAGGGCGTTCCACCCCATATGGGGAACATCCAATCCCTCCGGGATCACCGGACGGATGGCCCGCACCTCCCCCTGGATGAGGCCCAGCCCGGCGTGCTCCCCATACTCGAAGGAGCACTGGAACAAAAGCTGCATCCCCAGACAGATGCCCAGAATGGGCTTCCCCGCGGCGGCCTGCTCCAGCATTACCTCCGCCATGCCGGTGTCCCGCAGGCGGGCCGCCGCGTCGCCGAAGGCGCCCACGCCGGGTAATATAATGTGGCTGGCCCCGGCGATGACCGCCCGGTCCCGGGTGACCTCCGCCGTCTCCCCCAGGGCCTTCAGGGAGCTTTTCAGGGAAAAGAGGTTGCCCACGCCGTAGTCAATGATGGCGATCATGCCTGCCCCTCCTCAAACCGGATGTCCACCGCCCGGGCGTGGGCGGTGAGCCCCTCCTTGCGGGCAAACAGGCTCACCTTCCGGTAATCCCGCTCCAGCGCCGGGCGGGTATAGTAGCTGAACTGGGACTTCTTGATAAAGTCGTCCACCGACAGGGGGCTGTAGAACCGCGCGGTGCCCGACGTGGGCAGGGTGTGGTTGGGCCCGGCAAAGTAGTCCCCCATGGGCTCCGGATTGTACCGCCCCAGGAAGATGGAGCCGGCGTTGTGGATCTGGCCCAGGTAGTCAAAGGGATTGTCCACACACAGCTCCAGGTGCTCCGGGGCGATGCGGTTGGCCACCGCGATGCCCTCCTCCAGATCCCGGGCCACGATGATCTTGCCGTTGTGCTCAATGGACGCGCGGGCAATCTCCGCCCGGCTGAGGGTGGCCAGCTGCCGCTCCAGCTCCTCGGCCACCTGACCGGCCAGCTCCCTCGAGTCGGTGACCAGCACGGCGGAGGCCATCCGGTCGTGCTCCGCCTGGCTGAGCAGATCGGCCGCCACCCAGGCCGGGTTGGACTTGCCGTCGGCCAGCACCAGCACCTCGGACGGCCCGGCGATCATGTCGATGTTCACCTGGCCGAAGACCTGACGCTTGGCCTCCGCTACGTAGGCGTTGCCCGGTCCCACGATCTTATCCACCCGGGGGATGCTCTCAGTGCCGTAGGCAAGCGCGCCGATGGCCTGGGCGCCCCCCACCTTGAAAATCCGGGTCACTCCGGCGATCCCCGCCGCGGCCAGGATGTGGGGGTTCACTTCCCCGTTGGCGGAGGGCGGGGTCACCATAATGATCTCCTCCACCCCAGCGATCTGGGCGGGAATGGCGTTCATCAGCACTGTGGAGGGGTAGGCGGCCGTGCCGCCGGGGACATAAATGCCCACCCGGGCCAGGGGCAGGACCTTCTGGCCCAGGATGACCCCCTGTTTCTCCTCCATCCAGAAGCTCTCTCGCTTCTGCTTGGCGTGGTAGGCCCGGATGTTCTCCGCCGCCTCCCGCAGCACGGCCAGGAAGGCCGGCTCCACCTGCTCCATGGCCCGCTCCAGCTCCGCCCCGCTCACGGCCAGGGAGGTGAGCTCCGCCTTGTCAAAGCGCTTGGTATACTCCAGCAGGGCCCGGTCTCCCTCCGCCCGGACCGCCTGAAGGATCTCAGACACCGGCCGGGACACATCCTGCACCGCGTCGCTGCGCAGGAAGATCTCCTGGTCCTGGATCTGACTCATCTCATAGATCTTGATCATAAAACGCCTCACAGATTCCGCTCCAGGGCCTGGCGCATACGCAGGATCTCCTGGTACTTGAATTGATAACTTACCTTATTGCTGATCAGCCGGGCACTGATGTCCACGATGGTCTCCAGCGGAGCCAGATGGTTCTCCGCCAGGGTTTTGCCCGTCTCCACGATGTCCACGATGACGTCCGACAGCCCCAGAATGGGGGCCAGCTCAATGGAACCGTTGAGGTGGATGATATCGATGTCCCGGGATTTGGACTCATAGTACCCCGCAGCGATATGCGGGAACTTGGTGGCCACCCGCAGCGTACGGTCTGTCTCGTCATAAAAATCCTCCGGCCCGGCCACGCACATGCGGCAGGCGCCGATCTTCAGGTCCAGCAGCTCATACACATCGGGGCTGTACTCCAGCAGGATGTCCTTGCCCGCGATGCCCACGTCGGCCGCCCCCCGCTCCACATAGATGCTCACATCCGAGGGCTTTACCCAGAAATAGCGCACCCCATTGGCGGCGTTTTCAAAGGTCAGCTTCCGGTTCTTTTCCAAAATGGCGGGACAATCGTAACCGGCGGCGGCCAGCGTCTCATAGGCCTTCTCTCCCAGCCGCCCTTTGGGCAGCGCTACGTTGATCATACCGGCACCTCCTCCAGCGTCATTCCGTTTCCATACCGGGCTTGGGTCCGGCAGCGGAGCTGAGAGCCGCTTCCCTCCCGCTCACAGCGGACGGTGCGCCCGCCCGCCCGGATGGCCTCGGCAAAGGCGGCCAGCTCGGCCAGGTCGGCGTCCGGCCCGTAGGTAAGCAGCAGGTCCGCGTCATACCGCCGCTCGCCCCCCATGTGCTGCTCCAGCAGGCCCATGGACAGGGCAAACCCGATGGCCCCGACCTGCCGGCCCATCTTCCGGGGCAGGTTGTCATACCGCCCGCCGGAGAGCACCGACGCGGGGACATCAGGCAGAAAGCCCTGGAAAATCACGCCGTTGTAGTAATCCATGCTGTTGACCAGGGAGAAATCCAGCCGCACCTGTCCGGCCAGCCCGAAGCGGTCCAAGATGGCAGCGGTCAGAGAGAGCTGCCGCAGGGTGTCCCAGCCGGCGCTGGCTCCCGCCAGCCGCCCGGCCCGGGCAATGCCCTCCTTCAGGGGGGCATAGAGGTCCATCAGCTCCAAAAGCTCCTCCGCCGCCCGCTGGGAGAGCACCCCCGCCTGGGCCATGGCCTGGATGCCGGGGGCATTCTTCTGGGCGATGAGGGCCAACACCTGCTCCCGCACGGCACCGGACAGCTCCAGCTGGTCCAGCAGGCAGGCCACAAAGCTTACATCCGACAGGGCCAGCACATAGGTGGGAGAAAAGCAGGCCAGCGACCGGGCCGCCAGGGCAATGACCTCCGCCTGGGCATAGGGATCGATCTGCCCCACCGACTCCACCCCTACCTGGAGGATCTCCCGGAAGGTGCCGCCCACCTCACGGTAGACGTTCTCGTTGTAGTAGACCTTCTCCCCGTCTCCGCTGTTGTTCTTGATGATGGACAGGGTGACGTCCGGCCGCAGAGCCTTGAGGGAACCGTCGGCGTCGGTGAAGGTGATGATATGCCCCCGCTTCAGGAAATCCTTGTTCTGGGCATACAGGTCGTATTCCTCAAACTTGGACATGCGGAATTTCCGGTATCCGTACTGTTCATACAGCTGGTTGAGTCTTGCCTCCAGCATCTCAAAGCACCCCCTTGGTGGACGGGATCTCATCCCGGAACTGCGGCTCTATCCCGGCCGCCTCCCGCAGAACGCGGCCCAGAGCCTTAAAGGCACCCTCCACGATGTGGTGGGAATTGCGTCCGCTGAGCCTGCGCAGGTGGAGGGTCACCCCCGCGTGGACGGCAAAGGCCGTCATGAATTCCCACACCAGCTCGGTGTCAAAGCTGCCGATCTTCTGGGTGGGGATCTCCAACTCCCCGTAACAGCCTCCCCGCCCGGACAGGTCCACCGCGCACAGGATCAGCGCCTCGTCCATGGGCAGGCAGAGGGAGGCGTAGCGGCGTACTCCCCGCTTCTCCCCAAGGGCCTGCGCCACCGCCGTGCCCAGGGCGATGCCGATGTCCTCCACACTGTGGTGGTCGTCCACATTGGTATCCCCGCGGCAGACCAGCTGCAGGTCCATCCGCCCGTGGCGGGCCAGCAGGGTCAGCATGTGGTCCAGAAAGCCCACGCCGCTGTCTATGGAGCTCTCCCCCCGCCCGTCCAGGTTGAGGGTGAGGTTAATATCGGTCTCATTGGTCCTGCGCGCCACCTGCGCCGTTCTCATAGCAGTTCCTCCAGTCGTTGCAGAAGTATCTCCATCTGGTCCCGGGTGCCCACCGTGATGCGGTTGTAGTCCACGATGCGCGCCCCGTCAAAGTGCCGTACCAGCACGCCCCGCTCCTTCAGGCCCTGATAGACGGCCTGCCCGCTCAGGTGCGGATGGCGGGCAAAAAGGAAGTTGGCCCTGGAGTCGGTGCAGGAGAAGCCCAGCTCCTCCAGCCGCCGAGCGGTGTAGGCCCGGGTCTGCATGATTTGGCGGCAGTTTTCTTCAAAATACGCCCGGTCTGCCAGGGCCTGGGTCCCCGCCCGCAGGGTCAGACGGTTGACGTTGTATGGATTGGTGGCATACTTGATCCGCTCCAGATCGGCGATGAGCTCCGCCGGGCCGATGGCGTACCCCAGCCGGGCCCCCGCCAGGGAGCGGGACTTGGAAAAGGTCTGCACCACCAGCAGATTGGGGTAGCGCCCCGTCAGCTCCACCGCACTCTCCCCGCCAAAGTCCACATAGGCCTCGTCAATGACCACCACGGCGTCCGGATTGCCTTGCACCACCTGCTCCACCTCCGCACGGGTGAGCGCCAGGCCCGTGGGGGCGTTGGGGTTGGCAATGACCACCGTCTGGTGCAGCCCCAGGTAGTCCTCCACCGCCAGGCGGAAGTCCTCCCGCAGAGGCACCGTATGTACCGGAATATCGTACAGTCCGGCAAAGACCGGGTAAAAGCCATAGGTGATATCGGCAAAGGCCACCCCCCGGCCGTCGGTGGCATAGGCCAGGAATGCAAAATTCAGTGCCTCGTCCGAACCGTTGGAGACAAATACGTTCTCCAGCCCCACCCCGTACCGGGCCGCCAGAGCCGCCTTAAGTTCTCCCGCCTCCGGGTCGGAATACAGCCGCAGGTCGGCCGCCTCCTGCCGGTTCAATGCGTCCAGCACGCCGGGAGAGGGCGGATAGGGGGACTCGTTGGTGTTGAGTTTAATATAAGTCCGGTCCTGGGGCTGCTCCCCCGGCGTATAGGGTCGCAGCCTCCGCAGGCTCCCGCTCAGGTAGTCCGACATAACGGCATCTCCATTCGTTCGCTAATTCGCTAAAGTATTAGCGTAATAGTACACGCTTTTTGCGTCGTTGTCAAGTCTTTTCCAGAAAAAGGGCCGTCTGACATCCACAGTGACATTTTACCTGAATGCTGGTATAATAATGTCCATTCATGTATCTTACCGACAGGAGGACCGGAAGGATGGCATCCGAAGAACTGGCGCTGACCTATCTCAGGCGGAAGGAACTGTTTTACATGGACATGCTGGAGCCTTTGCGCCGGGGGAGCGCCCAGCTGCTCTACGCCGCCGACGATGGCGTGCTTCTCTATGACCGGCTGGGCGAGGTCCATATGCTGACCGCCCGGGATCATGCGGCCCTGGAGAAGATGCTGGAACGGATGCCGGTCTGCGACATTCTGGTGGGTCATGAGCTGTGGTGCAAGGACGAACTGGCGGCCCGCTTCGGCCTGAAGACCGAGCAGATCTGCCGTCAGGCGGGCTGGACCGCCCCGCAGCCGCCGCAGGCAGTCCCCTTTGACGGCTCCCTGCAACTGCTCACCCCGGAGTGGGCCCCCTATGTCTACCAGCACTACAGCCACGCCTTCGGCGGAGTGGCGTATATGGAGGGAGCCATCCGCCGGGGCATGCTGGGGGCTTTTGTGGGGCAGACGCTGGCGGGCTTCGTGGGCTTTCACAGCGAGGGAACCATCGGCATGCTGGAGGTGCTGCCCGCTTACCGCCGCCGGGGCCTGGGCGAGGTCCTGCTCCGGGGCGTGGTCCGGCTGGCCCTGGAGCGCGGACAATACGCCTTCGGGCAGGTGTTCATCGACAACGCCCCCTCCCTGGCTCTGCAGCAAAAGGTGGGCATGTCGGTCTCGGACGAGATCCTCTACTGGCTGTTCTGACCCCAGGAGACAAAAGGAGGGAAACGCGCATGGCGCAAAAACAAGAGCGACCCGGCGACGGCAACTGGGCCGGGCGTATGTTCGGCAGTTTGCAGGAGGCCTACGATCGGCTGCGGGCCATTGTGGACAGTTCCTATGACGGCATCTACATCACCGATGGCCGGGCAGTCACCCTCTGGGTAAACCGCGCCTATGAGGAGATCACCGGCCTGCGGGCGGACGAAGTGGTGGGCCGCTCCATGTGGGATCTGGAGCGAGATGAGATCATCAGCAAATCCGGGACATTGCTGGCCCTGGCCCAGCGGGCACCGGTAACACTGGAACAGGTCTTTCGCACCGGCCGGCACGCCCTCATCTCCTCTACTCCCGCCTTTAACGACCAGGGGGAGATTGTGCTGGTGGTCACCAACGTACGGGATATGACCGAGCTGCGGGAACTGCAGGAGAAATACCGCCAGACCGCCGCCCTCACCGAGCGATACCAGTCCGAGGCGGAGTATGTCCGCAAGCAGGTACTGGCCTCGGCTGACCTCATTGTCGCCGACACCCGGATGCTTGCTCTGCTGGAGCAGGTCAAACGGGTGGCTGCACTGGATGCCACGGTCCTGCTGTTGGGCGAAACCGGTGTGGGCAAGGAGAAAATTGCCAAATACATCTATAAAAACAGCGCCCGCAAAGACGAGCGTTTCCTCACCATCAATTGCGGCGCCATCTCCCCCACTCTCATTGAGAGTGAGCTGTTCGGCTATGAGCGCGGCGCCTTTACCGGCGCCAATCGGGAGGGAAAAATGGGCCTGTTCGAGGTGGCCGACAAGGGGACGGTCTTTCTGGACGAGATCGGCGAGCTGCCCCTGGAGATGCAGGTGCGCCTGCTGCGGGTCCTCCAGGAGCAGACCGTGCAGCGGGTGGGCGGTACCCGGGACATTCCCATCAGCGTACGGGTGATCGCCGCCACCAACCGGGACCTGGAGGCCATGGTACGGGAAAAAACCTTCCGGGAAGATCTGTTCTACCGGCTCAACGTGGTCCCCATCCGTATCCCGCCCCTGCGGGAACGTCAGGCTGACATCCCGGCCTTTGTGGAGCACTTCCTGGCCCACTTTAACCAAAAATACGACACCCACAAAGAATTTGCACGGGACGCCGTCCGGGCCATGCTGGCCTACGAGTGGCCGGGCAATGTGCGGGAGTTGAAAAACGTGGTGGAACGTGCCGTTATTCTCAGCGGCGGTCAGGTCATCCGCCCAGAGGATCTGCCCTTCTGCCCGGCATGGAGTCCCGGGCTGTTTGCGCCTGAGCCGGGAGAGACGGTGGATCTGAAGGCCCTTACCGAACAGTTTGAGGCCCGCTTCATCCGCGCCGCCTATGAGACCCACGGCAGCATCCGAAAGGCTGCCGCCAGCCTGTCCATGGACCCGGCCACCTTCCTGCGCAAGAAGAAAAAGTATGAAACCGATCCATGATTCAATTTTGAAACACGTTTCATTACTGAATCACTGTGCCAAAGCGACGCAGCCAAAGGCGCCGCGGGCCATCTCTTACTGGCCGGGGCATCCAACTGTTTTATTTTTGAAACGCTCGGATGCCCCGGCCCTTTTTCGACCAAAACCGGCAAATCCTTGGAGCCGTAAGCAGACAGGGCTTCTCGATACAATTTGGCACGGCACTTGCTTTTCTATTGGGCAGATGCAGTCGGCCAACTGTACCCCGCCGCCGGGCGCCCCTGGCGCTCTGCGCAATCCATGTTAGAAGAAGTTGGGAGGAATCATTTTGAGCAGTGCAATCGGAGTTATCGGGCTGCTGCTTGCCATCGCATGCCTGATCGTCCTCAGCTACAAGGGAATCAACGCCTTTGTGGCTTCGATGATCGCTTCGATCATCGTTATCGTGACCAATATGCTCCCCAGCGGCGAGAGCTTCTGGGCACCCTTCACCGGCAGTTACGCCAGCAGCATGATGAGCTTTGTAGGAAGTTATTTCCTGCTCTTCGGCCTGGCCGCCGCCTACGGTGAGTTTATGAAGGTATCCGGTTCGGCCGAGAGCGTGGCTGCCACCCTGTTCAAGCTCTTCGGCGTACGCTGGGCCCCCCTGGCCTGCCTGCTGGTCACCCTGCTGATGGCCATGGGCGGTATCAGCGCCTTCGTCATCGTCTTTGCCGTCTATCCCGTTGCCGCCCCCCTGTTCCGCAAGGCCAACATCACCAAGGAACTGATGCCTGGCATCTTCCTGTGCGCCTCGGTCACCCTGTGCCTCTGCCTGCCCGGCAACCCCACCAGCACCAACGCCCTGCTCACCCGTGAGCAGTACGGTCTGGGGGTCAACGCCTACTCCGCCCCTGTGATGGGCATCATCGCCTGCATTGTGGGCGTGGTGCTGGCCGGTGTTTACATCACCTGGCAGGCCAAGCGCCAGACCGCCCGCGGCAACGGTTACGTGGTCTCCGGCACCGATTCCCTGGAGGAGGCCGATAAGAACCTGCCCCCCTTCTGGTCCTCCATTCTGCCCCTGGTCGTCGTTATCGTTATGATGTTCTGCCTGAAGGGCATCATGGGCACCGTGGACTGCATCAACACCTCTCTGTGCGTGGCCATGATCCTGGTGGTGCTGTTCAATCCCAAGGTGTTCTTCGGCTCTCAGAAGGTCTCCAGCGTGGTCAAAACCTTCACCAACGGCTTCTGGTCCTCTTTCACCGCTCTCTTCCTCACCGCCGGCGTCATGGGCTTTGCCGGTGTGGTTCAGGCGGCCCCCGGTTTCCAGTACTTCGTGGATTTCGCCAACAGCCTGTCCACCACCTTTAACCCCTACATCTCCGCCTCTGTGGCGGTCAACGTGGTGGCCGGCATCACCGGTACCGCTCTGGGCGGCCTGCAGATCTTCGCCGACACCCTGCTGCCCAACTACATCAACCTCGGCATCAACCCCGAGGCCTTCCACCGCCTGCTGACCATCGCCTGCTGCGGTCTGGACACTCTGCCCCACTGCGCCACCTTCATCACCATGTGCTCAGTCTGCGGCGTCACCGTGAAGGGCTCCTACAAGCACGTGTTCCCCATGACGGTTGTCATGCCCATCCTGCTGACCATCCTGTGCATCTGCCTGATCAGCGTCGGCATCATCTGATCTCACTGCAACGGAAAGGAAGTGCGCGGCCATGTCTCTGCTGGCCCAAAAACAAGTCTTTGAACTGCCCGCCTTTACCTTCCAGTGCGGCCGGACCCTTCCGGTGCGCCTGGGTTACGAGACCTTCGGCACTCTCTCCCCGGAGAAGGACAACGTCATCCTGGTGGTCCACTATTTCTCGGCCAGCAGCCACTGCGCTGGAAAGTATCAGGAGAGTGACCCGCTGCCCGGCTTCTGGGACGGGCTCATCGGTCCGGGAAAGGCGGTGGACACCGACCGGTATTTCGTCATCTGTGCCGACAACCTCTGCAACTGTGGCGCGAAAAACCCCAATGTGGTGACCACCGGCCCCATGACCATCGATCCGGAGACCGGCAAGCCCTACGGCCTGCGTTTCCCCGTGCCCGAGGTGCTGGACGTGGTCAACACCCAGAAGGCCCTGCTGGAGTCCCTGGGCATCACCCACCTGAAGGCCGTCATGGGCCCCTCCTTCGGCGCCATGACCTCCTGGCAGTGGGCGGTGGCCTATCCGGACTGGATGGACGCCATCATCCCCGTCATCGGCACACCCAAGCTGCCGGTCTGGGGCGGCTTCAACCCCCTGCAGTACGCCATCAAGGTGGCCAAGATCGACCCCAAATTCCATGGGGGCGACTACTACGACCAGCCCGATCCGCCCACCGACACCCTGCGGCTGTGCCTGGAGATGATGAACGTGGCCGCCTTCCAGGCCGGGTATTACGAGCGCACCTACAAGCGGGATGTGGCCAATGACCGCGCCTGCTACGAGAGCGTGCTGGGACAGGCCACCTTTGAGGACAAGCTGGACGCGGTAGTGGAGCTGTCGGTGCCCTTTGTGGATCTGAACCACTGGCTGTATACCTGCCGCATGTGCCTCAATTACGACACCTCCCGCCCCTACGGCGGGGATCTGGACGCGGCCCTGGGCCGCATCAAAGCCAAGGTGCTGGCCATTCCCTCCCGGCTGGATGTGCTCCACCCCTGGCAGTTCGTTCAGTGGGTCACCGACCGGATCGTCTGGCTGGGCGGTCAGGCCGAGTGCTTCCCCATCGACAGCGATCTGGGCCACATGGCCGGCATTCTCCAGACGCACCTCTTCGATCACAAGGTGCGGGATTTTCTCTCCCGTCTGTAACCCAAAATCACGGCCCTTCGGGTCCAAAGGAAGTGTGCAATAATGACACGCAAGGTCAAATGGGCCCCTCTGGTCCTGGCAGTGGCCCTGCTGCTGATGATCGTTACCGCCGCCGTGGGACACGGCATCCAGACCAGCAGCGGCACGGTCCGGACCAAGGAGATCACCTTCACCACCGACGTGGGCGCCGTCAGCCATGCCAAGCTCTACATCCCTGAGACGGCCACCGCTGAAACCCCCGCCCCCGCCGTGCTGCTCTGCCACGGCTACACTGCCTCTCTGGACGCCATGGAGCCCAACGCCATCGAGCTCTCCCGCCGGGGGTATGTGGTCATGTGTCTGGATCTGTACGGCCACGGGGAAAGCGAGCTGCCCGCCCCCGGCTACAGCCAGGCGGAAATGGGCGGCGTGGAGGACTACGCTCCCGACCTGGGCACCTATTCCGCTTTGCAGGAATTTGCCAAGTATGACTTTGTGGACCTGAGCCGGATCGGCATGCTGGGCCATTCCATGGGCACCGCGGCCATCCAGGAGGGCGCTTATCTGGCCTACACCAAGTGGACCGCTGCCTACAACGCCGCCCTGGAGGAGGCCACTGCCGCCGGTCAGGATGAGACTGCCGCCGCCGGCACCGCCTATCAGGCGGCTATGGAGTCCGGCATCGTGCTGCCCTCCTCCATGGTGCTCACCGGCTACAACTACAACGTGCGCAACATCAATGACCTGACCTACAACGGCGTCACCGCGGAAAACGGCGTCTTCCCCCTGTATGCCGCCCCCATCAACATGTGTACCATCGAGGGTACCTATGATGAGTTCTGCGAGCTGCTCTGGGGCGTGAAGGACGCCAGCGAATACACCACCAGCTTCAAATTCGCCTACGGCACCGGCGGTGCCACCGACGTGCCCTCCGGCACCTATTTCTTGTACGGCGATACCTCAGCCACGCCCCTGAGCCGGGAGGAGGCGGTGGAGGCGGCGGCCTCTGCCGCGTCGACCATGGTACCCATCCGGGCAGCCTACAGCTTTGAAGGCACCCACTCGGACACCTACTATGACGAAACCGCTATCTCCTACGGCATCGACTTCTTTGACATCACCCTGCGCGGCGGACAGGCTACCATCGACCCCGCCGACCAGGTGTGGCACGGTCGGGCCGCCTGTGGCCTTATTGGCCTCGTTTCCGCATTGGTGGCCTTCGTGGCCCTGGCCCTCACCCTGCTGAAGGTCCCCTTCTTCGCCACGCTGGTGCGGCCGGAGCCCCGCTCCATCACCACCTGCGACACCCCCGCCCACGGTCTGCGTTACGCGGTCATCTACCTCATCTGCCTGCTGCCCGCCCCGCTGCTCTACTACTGGCTGGTGGGCTACCCCTACTACATGCAGCCCCAGTGGTTCAAGTTCCTCACCAAGTTCTGGCCCAACGAGGTCTTCAACATGGCGCCGATGAACTCCCTGCTGCTGTTCAATGTGGTAATAGGCGTGATCCTGCTGGCCGTGTACGCCGTGGTGTTCCTCCTCATCGCCCGGAAGGCGGGCTGTGGCTGGGAAAACACCGGTCTGAAGCTGCCCGTGGTCCAGGTACTCAAGGCGCTGTTGCTGGCCGTGGTCTCCTTCGGTCTCATCTATGCCGTGGTGTACGCCTGCTCCGGCCTGTCGGGCACCGAGTTCTCCTTCTTCAAGTTCCATCTCATGCCCATGGACGCCGCCCACTGGAAGGCCTTCTTCACCTACCTGCCGGTATGGCTGTTCTTCTTCCTGCTGGTCAGCGTACTCTTCAACAGCTTTACCCGCATCAACAACGCCCCCGCCTGGCTCAACTACGTGCTCATCGCGGTGGCCTCCTGCGGCGGGCTGGCGGTGATGTTCGCCTACGACTACGGCAAGCTCTTTGCCACCGGCGTGCGGGGCATCGAGTACATCCCCGGCACCACCTCCGCAGAGTGGCTGTCCACCATCGGTATGACCTTCCCCACCGCTCTGGCGGGCATCATGCTCTTCTCCCTGCTCTTTATCCTGCCGCTGGCCGCGGTGGCCAACCGGGTGCTCTTCAAAAAGAGCGGCTCGGCCTGGCTGGGCGGATTTTTGACCGCCTTCGTAGTGCTGGCGTTTACCATCTCTGAAATGGTCATCAACGTTTGATCCGTTCCCACTCCGGCGGCGGGTCCGCCCCGCCGCCCCTCCCCATCTCAACCATCAGAAAGGAAGTTTTGAATCATGGCACTTATGACCGGCGAACAGTACATCGAAAGCATCCGCAAGCTGAATATGCAGGTCTATATGTTCGGCAAGAAGGTGGAGTCCCCGGTGGACGACCCCATCCTGCGCCCCTCCCTCAACAGCGTGCGCATGACCTACGATCTGGCCCAGATGCCGGAATATGAGGACCTGATGACCGCCATCTCCCCCTACACCGGCCAGCGGGTCAACCGCTTCACCCACATCCACCAGTCCACCGGCGATCTGATCAAAAAGGTCAAGATGCAGCGCCTGCTGGGGCAGAAGACCGCCGCCTGCTTCCAGCGCTGCGTGGGTATGGACGCCTTCAACGCCGTGTTCTCCACCACCTATGAGACCGACCAGAAGTGCGGCACCCATTACCACGAGAACTTCCGCAAGTTCATGACCTACGTCCAGGAGAACGACCTGACGGTGGACGGCGCCATGACCGACGTGAAGGGCGACCGCTCCAAGGCCCCCCACGCCCAGGAGGACCCCGACCTCTTCCTGCACGTGGTGGAGCACCGCGAAGACGGCATCGTGGTCCGGGGCGCCAAGGCTCATCAGACCGGCATCCTCAACTCCCACGAGGTCATCGTCATGCCCACCATCTCCATGGGCCCCGACGACAAGGACTACGCCGTCTCCTTCGCCGTGCCTGTGGATACCAAGGGCATCTACATGATCATCGGCCGGCAGAGCTGCGACACCCGCAAGCGGGAGGGCAGCGAGATGGACGTGGGCAACGCCGAGTTCGGCGGCGTGGAGGCCCTCACCGTCTTTGACGACGTATTCGTGCCCAATGAGCGGATCTTCCTCAACGGCGAGACCGAGTTCGCCGGCATGATGGTGGAGCGCTTCGCCGGTTACCACCGCCAGAGCTACGGCGGGTGCAAGGTGGGCGTGGGCGACGTGCTCATCGGCGCCGCCGCCGTGGCCGCCGACTACAACGGCTGCGCCAAGGCCAGCCACATCAAGGACAAGCTCATCGAGATGACCCACCTCAACGAGACCCTCTACTGCTGCGGCATCGCCTGCTCCGCCGAGGGCCACCCCACCGAGAGCGGCAACTACATCATCGACCTGCTGCTGGCCAACGTGTGCAAGCAGAACGTCACCCGTTTCCCCTACGAGATCGTCCGCCTGGCCGAAGACATCGCCGGCGGCCTGATGGTCACCGCCCCCTCCGAGGCCGACTTCCGCGACCCCAAGCTGGGCCCCGTCATCGACAAGTACCTCAAGGGCGTGGCGGGCGTATCCACCGAGAACCGCCTGCGCATCCTGCGCCTGATCGAGAACCTGTCCCTGGGCACCGCCGCCGTGGGCTACCGCACGGAGTCCATGCATGGCGCCGGCTCCCCCCAGGCCCAGCGCATCATGATCGCCCGCCAGGGCAACCTCCAGCACAAGAAGGAGCTGGCCAAGGCTCTGGCCCATATCAAGGAGTAAAAACTCCACTGCCGCCGGGGGCTCACGCCCCCGGCGGACTACGACCAGTGAGGTGTGATACACGTGCAAGCTCAGATCGAACAGGTCCTGCGGGAGGAGATCCGTCCCCAGCTGACCCTCCATGGCGGAGACATCCGCATCCTCAGCGTGGAAAACGGCGTGGTGCGCTTTGAACTGCTGGGCCAGTGCTCCGGCTGTCCCGCCGCCTCCATCACCACCGAGGAGCTGATCCGCACCGCCCTCACCCAGCAGGTCCCCGGCGTGCGGGACGTGGTGCTGGTGGAACGGGTGGATGAAGACCTGGTGGCCCAGGCCAAGGCCATTCTGGCCCACAAAGCGCTATGACGGTGGCCGTCAAATTCTGCGGCGGCTGCAACCCCCGCTACGACCGCCGGGCCGCCCTGGAGACGCTGCAGGCTGCCCTGCCCGGTCTGTGCTTCCGACCCGCTCGACCAGGCCAACCGGCTCAGGCACTGCTGGTGCTGTGCGGATGCACCGCCCGCTGCGCCGACCTCACCGGTCTGGACGCGCCTTTGCAGGTGATGGTATGCGGCCCCGGGGATCTGCCCGGGGCCGTCCAGCGCCTGGGCGCTTCAATTGGCAAGGAGTGAATCGAAATGGATTGGAAGAGTTATTATGAGGCCCACACAGAGACGGCCGCCGCCGCGGTGAATCGCATCCGCTCCGGCGACCGGGTGGTGGTGGGCCACGCCTGCGGCGAGCCCTCCTACCTGCTGGAGGCCATGGTGGACAACGCCGCCGCCTATGAAAATGTGGAGATCGTCCACATGGTGGCCATGGGGCGGGCGGGCTACTGCGCCCCCGAGATGGCCCCGCATTTCCGTCACAACGCCCTCTTTGTAGGGGGCACCACCCGGGCCGCCGTGGCCGAGGGGCGCGGGGATTTCACCCCCTGCTTCTTCAGCGAGGTGCCCGCCTTTTTCCACACCACCCTGCCGGTGGATGTGGCCCTGGTCCAGGTAACGCCGCCCGATGAGCAGGGCAAGTGCTCCCTGGGTGTGTCGGTGGACTACACCCTCCCCGCTCTGAAGGCAGCCCGGACCGTCATCGCCCAGGTCAACGCCCGCATGCCCCGCACCGGTGGAGACAGCCTGGTGGATGTGAGCGAGATCGACAGCTTTGTGCTCCACGAAGAGCCCATCATCCAGCTGGCGCCCCCCAAGATCGGACCCGTGGAGGAGGCCATTGGGCGCAACGTGGCCTCCCTGGTGCGGGACGGTGACACCCTGCAGCTGGGCATCGGCGCCATCCCCGACGCGGTGCTCCTCTTCCTCAAGGACAAGAAGGACCTGGGCATCCACTCGGAGATGTTCTCCGACGGCGTGGTGGAGCTGGCCCAGGCAGGGGTGATCACCAACGCCCGCAAGAGCCTCCATCCCGGCAAATATGTGGCCACCTTCCTGATGGGCTCCCAGCGGCTGTATGACTTTGTGGATAACAACCCCGACGTCTACATGGCCCCCGTGGACTACGTCAACGACCCCTTTGTCATCGCCCAGAACGACCAGATGGTGTCCATCAACTCCTGCGTGCAGGTGGACCTTATGGGTCAGATCGCCTCGGAGAGCATCGGCTACCTCCAGATCTCCGGCACCGGCGGCCAGGTGGACTTCATCCGCGGGGCCGCCCGCAGCCGGGACGGCCGCTCCATCATCGCCATGCCCTCCACCGTCAAGGGCAAGACCTCCAAGATCGTCCCGCTGCTGGACGAGGGGGCGGCGGTGACCACCAGCCGCAACGACGCCGACTATGTGGTCACCGAGTATGGCGTGGCCGCCCTCAAGGGCCGCACCCTCCGCCAGAGGGCCCGCGCCCTCATCGATATCGCCCACCCGGATTTCCGTCCCATGCTGGAAGAGGCCTACCGCGCCCGCTTCCACTGCGACGATTGAGAAAATAAAAAGGGACCTGTCTCCCCCAGGGGGAGACAGGTCCTTTTTTGTATTTTATTCCTCCGGCTGCTCCATACCCATCAGGATCTTCTCCGGTGTGATGGGCAAGCTGCGGATGTGTACGCCTGTGGCGTTGTACACCGCCTGCGCCACCGCGGGCGCCGGGGTGTTGATGACCACCTCACCGATGGACTTGGCGCCAAAGGGCCCGCTGGGCTCGTAGCTCTCCTCAAAGTCCACCCGGATCTCCGGCAGATCGGTGCGGCAGGGGATTTTATACTGCAGGAAGGAGTTGTTGATCATCCGGCCCCGGGCGTCATAGTTGACGTCCTCGTAAAGGGCCATGCCGATGCCCTGGGCGATGCCGCCCTCGGCCTGGACCCGGGCCAGGTTCCGGTTGATAACCGTGCCGCAGTCCACTACGCCCACGTAGTCCACCACGCGGGTCTCGCCGGTCTCCAGGTCCACCTCCACCTCGGCAAAGCCCGCCATCAGCGGCGGAGGCGAGGTGGGGCTGCAGTGGCTGGCCGTGGCGGTGAGCCAGCAGGTGCCCTCACCTACCACCACGGCCTGGGCCAGCTGGCTCAGGGTGATGGCGGTCTCGGGCCGGGTACGGTCATAGACCTGATGGCCGTCAAACTCCGCCCGCTCGGGGTGGATGCCCAGGCGGCGGGCCCCCTCGTCCGTGATCTTCTGGCGCAGCTCGGTGCAGGCCTTCACCACAGCAGAACCGGTGACATAGGTGGTACTGGAGGCATAGGAGCCGGTATCAAAGGGGGAGTGATCGGTGTCCACTCCGTCCACGGTGATCTGCTCCAGCGGACAGTCCAGCACCTCAGCGGCCATCTGGGCCAGGATGGTGTCACAGCCCGTGCCCATATCGGTGGCGCCGATCATGAGGGTATAGTAGCCGTCGTCGTTGAGCTTGATGGTGACCGAGGCGGTATCCACGGCCGAGATGCCGGAGCCCTGCATGGTGATCGCCATGCCTACGCCCCGCACCCGATGCTCGTCCACCCGGACGCTGGGATACTTCTCCTCCCAGCCAATCAGCTCCATGCCCCGGCGAATGCACTCGGGCAGACGGGAACTGCTCAGCGGCTCGTTGTAGTAGGCGGGCATCCGCTCCCCTTCTCTGGGTAGATTATGCAGGCGCAGCTGGGCCGGGTCCATGTGCAGAAGCCCGGCCAGTTCGTTGATGGCCGACTCCATGGCAAAGCAGCCCTGGGTAGCGCCGTAGCCCCGGAACGCACCGGCCGCCATGGTGTTGGTATACACCACCTGATAGGAAAAACGGAAGGCGGCCTCGCGGGCGTAGAGCGGGATGCTCTTGTGGCCCACCAGTCCCACCGTGGTGGAGGCGTGCTCGCCATAGGCACCGGCATTGGAGAGCACCTGCATATCCACCGCCCGTACCGTACCGTCCCGCATGGCGCCCACCTTTACCCGCACCCGCATCTGATGGCGGCTGTTGGAGGCCTGGAAGGACTCCTGACGGGTATAGACGATCTTGGCGGGCTTGCCGGTGCGCATGGTCACCAGGGCGGGAAACAGCTCGCTGACCAGAGTCTGCTTGGCGCCGAAGCCGCCGCCGATGCGGGGCTTGATGACCCGCACCGCGCTGGGGGACAGCCCCAACGCCCGGGCGATGGTCCGGCGGCAGTGGAAGGGCACCTGGGTGGAGCTGACCACGTTGAGCCGCCCGTTCTGATCCAGGTAGGTATAGGTCCGGAAGGTCTCCATCATGGCCTGGGCGTTGGCCTTGGTGTAATAGGTCCGGTCCACCACCACGTCGCACCCGGCCATGGCCGCGTCCACGTCGCCGTCCGACTCACAGCCGCTGGCCACCAGGTTGCGCTTGGGGTCGCCCCCGATGTCAAAGTGGTGGAAATAGTCGCTCTCCGGATGGATGACCGAGGGGTTGTCCAGCGCCTGCTCAAAGTCAATGACAGGCTGGAGCAACTCATATTTGACCTGAATCATGCGCATGGCCTTGTTGACGCACTGCTCGTCCCGGCCGGCGATGATGGCCACCGGATCACCCACATAGCGCACCGTCTGCTCCAGGATATAGCGGTCGTAGGGACTGGGCTCGGGATAGGACTGTCCGGCCAGGGTATGGCGGATCCTGGGGGCGTCCTCCCAGGTGAGGATGCACTCAATGCCAACTACCCGGCTGGCCGCGTCCTTGCGGATGGATTTGATGCGGGCAAAGGCGTGGGGGCTGCGCAGGACCTTTACGACCAGGCACCCCTGGGGGGCGATATCGTCGGTATAGACCGCCTTGCCTCCGGTCAGGGCCGCGCCGTCCAGCTTGGGTATGGCTTCATGGACCAGTTTCATTCCCCATCCTCCTTCCCCGCGTCCTGCGCCAGCCAGGCGCGGATGGCCCGCATCTGGCTGGCATAGCCCGTGCACCGGCAGAGGTTGCCGGAGAGATAGCGGGCGATCTCCTCCTCCGTGGGGTCCTTTAGCTCCCGGCGCATGGCCAGCACCGTCATGATAAAGCCGGGGCTGCAATAGCCGCACTGCTCGGCTCCCTGCTCAGTCATGCAGCGGGCAAAGTCCGCGGCCTCCTCCTGCACCCCTTCCAGGGTGGTGACCGCCTTGCCGTCGGCCCGGGCGGCCGGATAGGAGCAGGAGAGGACGGGTTTGCCCTCCACCCAGACGGTGCACAGCCCGCAGTTGCTGGTGTCGCAGCCGCGCTTGACGCTCAGGCAGCCGTACTTGCGCACGAAATCCAGCAGCATCATGTCGTTGGGAATATGCTTGTGATAGAGTTTTCCGTTGAGTGTGATCTTGACCTTCACTGCCCGTCTCCTCCTTCCATACAGGCTTTGGCGCCCCGGCTCACCAGAGTCTGGGCCAATTTCCGGCGGTACGCCCCGCCGGCGCGCAGGTTGGAGCCGAAGCTCAGCTCTCCGGCAGCCGCGGCGCCCGCGGCCTGGGCTCCCTCGCCCCGGGCCAGACAAGCCTCCGCCGCCCGGGCACGGGCGGCACGGGCGGGACGGGCGCCCACGCTGACCCGCCAGTCATCCCCCAGGCGGCTCACCGCTACGGCCAGCACCGGAAAATCGGTACTGGTGCGGCGCACGCTCTCATAGGCCGCCGTGCGCCCGTCGTCCCGAATGCGCACCTTTACCAGAATGTCGTCAAATTTCAACGGCTGGGACAAAAACTCCTCCAGCGGCAGTTCCCCGGCCTGATAGAGCACCACCCGCGTATCCAGCGCCAGCAGCGCAGCCGTCAGATCGGAAAATCCAAACCGGGAGTAGACCGAGCCACCCACTGTGGCCGAGTTGCGGAACTGGATGCCCACGATCTGTTCCACGCTGCGCCCCAATATACCGCCGAAGCGGCCGGTCAGCAGCGGATCGGTCTCCAGCTGGCGCAGGGTAACGCAGGCGCCGATGTCTACATACCCGTCCCGCAGCTCCACCTGGTCCAGCCCAAGCCGGGTCAGGTCGATGGCGGTACGGATCCGCCGGCGCCCCATCTTCAGCCAGCAGCAGCCGCCCAGGACCGCGCTGTTTTTCGGGTCCCGGCAGAGCAGCTCATAGGCCTCCTCCAAATGTTCCGGAAAGAGATAGCTTTTGATTGTGTACAAGGCAATTCCTCCTGACCCGCCCGCTCCTGCCGGGCGCACCATCCGCACTGTTTTTTCTCTCAAAAGGAAAGCAGAAAAAAGTCCTGAAACTTTTTCAGTTTCAGGACTTTTTGGTCCGAGTGACTGGATTCGAACCAGCGGCCTCTTGAACCCCATTCAAGCGCGATACCAAACTTCGCCACACCCGGAAATCGCCGTCCGCTCTCAGACGGCTTGATTATATTACCACACTCTTTTTCAGAATGCAAGTGTTTTTTTCATTTTTCTTCTTTTTCTTTTTTCAGACCCAGCTGTCCTCCAGCTCATGCTTCCGCTCCCGGGTCATGAGCTCCACGATCACAGCGCGGGGGTCCCGTCCATTATAGAGCACCTGATAGGCCGCCTCGGTAATGGGCATCTCCACCCCGGCTTTCTGGGCCAGCGCCCGGGCGGTCGCCGCGGCATAATAGCCCTCCACCACCGCTCCGATCTCCTGCACCGCCTGCTCCGTGGGCATACCCTGGCCGATGAGGATGCCGCAGCGGCGGTTGCGCGAGTGCATAGAGGTACAAGTGACGATCAGATCGCCCACTCCGGACAGCCCTGCAAAGGTCTCCCGCCGGCCGCCCAGCGCCACACCCAGCCGGGCGATCTCGGTCAGGCCCCGGGTCATCAGGGCGGCCTTGGTGTTGTCGCCGAAGCCCATGCCGTCACAGATGCCGGCACACAGGGCAATGACGTTCTTCAAAGCAGCCCCCAGCTCCACCCCAACCACATCGTCGGAGGCGTACACCCGAAAGCGCTTATTCATAAACAGATCCTGCACCAGCTCGGCAGCGGCCTTGTCCCGGGAAGCGGACACCACCACGGTCGGTACCCGGCGCCCTACCTCCTCGGCGTGGGACGGGCCGGACAGAGCCACGATGGGGTGCCCCTCCCCCACCTCCTGGGCGATGGCCTCCGTGAGGGTGAGAGAGGTATCCTTTTCGATGCCCTTGGACACCGATACCAGCACTGCACCGGGGTCCAGCAGCGGGGCAATGGTCCGGGCAGTGGTGCGTACGGCAAAGGACGGGGTGGCCAGCACCACCGCTCCGCAGCCTTTCACACAACCGGGGTCGGCAGTGAGCTTGAGCTCCTCGGGCAGAGCCACTCCCTTGAGCATGGGGTTCTCCCGCTGCTGACGCAGCACGTCAGACTCCTGCTGGGTATAGGACCACAGGGTCACATCATGGCCATTTTCCAACAGTACCAGGGCCAGGGCCGTGCCCCAGCCGCCGCTGCCCAGGACGGAAATCTTCATTTTACCGCTCCTCCATCCGCTTTATGATGCAGGCTGAATTTGGACTCAGTACCACTGAGGATGCGCTTGAGATTGCCCCGATGCTTCCAGACGATCATCCCGCCCAGGAAGATCGCCAGCACCAGCAGCACCCAGCTGTGGTAGACAAACCAGGTGACAAACGGGAAGGAAACCCCCGCCCAGATGGAACCCAGAGACACCCATCTGGTAAGCACCGCCAGGATCAGAAAGCCGCCCCAAACCACAAGCGCGACCCGCCAGTCGATCATAATGGCGATGGTCCCGCCCGACAGGATCCCCTTGCCGCCTTTGAAGCCGAACATACAGGGGAACATGTGCCCCAGCAGGCAGAACGCCCCGGCCCAGTATTTGCCCAGGGCGATGGTCAGAACATCGCCGCCCAGAAAATACCGGGCTGCCAGGATCCCTGCCCATACGGCCACGATGGCCTTGAGCACGTCGGTAAGGATGACCACCAGGGTCAGCGGCCCGCCAAAGGTGCGGTAAAAGTTGGTCAGCCCCGCATTGCCGCTGCCATGGGTGCGCACATCATCCCGCAGGATATACTTGGAGACGATGACCGCGCCGTTGAAGCAGCCGCAAAAATAGGCGAATACCGCCACGACAGCCAGCGGCAGAATCGAATCTATGCCCAGCGGCATCCTTACCCCTCCTTATCGCTCTTCTGCCGGATGGTGAGACGTATGGGCGTCCCCTCCAGTCCGAAGGTGGAGCGGATCTGGTTCTCCAGATACCGCTGGTAGGAGAAGTGGAACAGCTTGGCATCGTTGCAGAAGCAGACGAAGTGGGGGGGCTTGACCGAGATCTGGGTCATATAATAGATCTTCAGCCGCCGGCCCTTGTCCGTGGGGGGCTGCACCCGGGCGGTGGCGTCGGCCAGGACGGTATTGAGCATACCGGTGGTGATGCGCATGGAGGCCTGGTCGTTGACGTAGTTGATGAGGTCAAAGAGCCGGTCCACCCGCTGGCCGGTGAGGGCGGAGATGAACACGATGGGGGCGTAGGTCATATAGGACAGGTCCCGGCGCACATCGGCCCGCATCTTGTCCATGGTTTTGTCGTCCTTCTCCACGGCGTCCCACTTGTTGACCACGATGATGCAGGCCTTGCCCGCCTCATGCGCCATGCCGGCCACCTTGGTGTCCTGCTCGGTGACGCCCTCGTTGGCGTCGATCATGATAAGGCACACATCGGCCCGCTCGATGGCCATGGTGGCCCGCAGGACGGAGAACTTCTCAATGCGGTCGTCCACCTTGGACTTCTTGCGCATGCCGGCGGTATCGATGAACAGATACTTGCCCTTTTTGTTCTCAAAGTAGCTGTCCACCGCGTCCCGGGTAGTGCCCGCCACGTTGCTGACGATGACCCGCTGCTCCCCCAGGATGCGGTTGACCAGAGAGGACTTGCCCACGTTGGGCTTGCCGATGAGGGCGACCTTGATGACGTCCTCTTCTACCTCTTCCTCTTCCTCGGGGGGGAAATATTTCATGCACTCGTCCAGCAGGTCGCCGGTGCCGTGGCCGTGGACCGCGGAGACCGCGATGGGATCTCCCAGGCCCAGGTTGTAAAACTCATAGATATCCGGGTTGGTGTGGCCCACCTGGTCCATCTTGTTGACTGCCAGCACCACCGGCTTGCCCGAACGCAGGAGCATGTTGGCCACTTCCTGGTCAGAGGCGGTGAGGCCGGTCTTGATGTCGCACAGGAAAATGATGACCGTGGCATTGTCAATGGCAATCTCCGCCTGCTGGCGCATAAAGGCCAGGATCTCGCTGTCGGCAGAGGGCTCGATGCCGCCGGTATCCACCAGGTCGAACTTCCGGCCCAGCCACTCGGCCTCGGCATACAGCCGGTCCCGGGTCACGCCGGGGGTGTCCTCCACGATGGAAAGCCGCTGGCCCACCAGCTTATTAAAGAGCATGGACTTGCCCACGTTGGGCCGGCCCACGATGGCGACTAAGGGCTTCATGTTATCACTCTCAATTCTTTCTGTCTGTCACGGATTGTAACGATAGTATTCATCTTCCGGCGGCAGGGCATACGCCGGCGTCTCCACCGGCAGGCCCAGTATGGCGTCCACCAGGTCGAAGCCGCTCTCGGCCTCCACCGCCGTCACCGGCACGCCCAGGGTCTGCTCCACCTGCTCCACCGTCACGTCGTCCAGAAACACCCGCTCCCCCGTGCGCAGCATGTTGGCCGGGATGAGCAGCCGCTCCCCCAGGGCCTGGCCGGCCAGCTGCTCCATCAGGTCGCGGCCGGTGATAAGACCGGAGACGGTAATGGTCTCCCCAAAGAAACGGTTGCGCACCGGGTAGACGGTCCCATTTATATTACCACATTTTTCCCGGGCCATGTCAACGATTTTCCGCAAAAAGGGCGCGGCGGAGACACCCGTGGCAATGGAGAAGGGGGTGGGGCTGGCGTCCTCCGGCACATCCTCCAGGGCCAGGGCCGCCTGCCCGGTCAGCAGGCGCAGCATTCCAACCCCGTTTTCCAGCTGGGCCATATCCTCATAATAGCTCTTCTCCGGCAGCTCCCGCCCGGCAATGAGATAGAACTCATCCGAACACCAGGCCAGGCTGGTGCCGTGCCCGTCCAAAAAGCGGGCGGCAAAGGCCTCTACCTGGTCAATGAGCGCGGCGGCCTGGCCGGCCGTATAGGGCTCGATCCGACACAGTCCCTCCCGGAAGCGGGTCACCCCCACAGGCACCACGGCCACACTGTTCACCGCGGGATACAGCTCCCCCAGGTCCCGCAGCGTGCGCTCCAGGGCAGGGCCGTCATTGATGCCGGGGCAGGCCACCACCTGGCAGTTCATCGTGATGCCGGCCTGAGCAAAGCGGCACATGATGGACAGGCACTCGCCCGCCCGGCGGTGCTTGAGCATGGCCTCCCGCAGATCCGGGTCGGTGGCGTGGACCGAGATATTGATGGGGCTGATGCGCAGCTCCGCGATGCGCTGGATCTCCCGCTCGGACAGATTGGTCAGGGTGATATAATTGCCCATCAGGAAGGACAGCCGTGCGTCATCGTCCTTAAAATACAGCGTCTCCCGCATCCCCGGAGGCATCTGGTCCACAAAGCAGAAGATGCACCGGTTGGCGCAGGAGCGGGCTTTATCCATCAGATAGGTCTCAAAATTGAGGCCCAGATCTTCCCCCTCCGCCTTGTGCACGCGGACGGTACGCACCGCTCCGCCCTCTTCCGTCAGGGTAAGCTCCAGTCGGGGATCGTAGGTGTAGAATTTATAATCCAGCACATCCACAATGGGACGGCCGTTTACATGGGTCAGCGTCTCCCCTGCCCGGACGCCGGCCCGCCGGGCCGGACTGTGGGGATCGACGGACCGGATCTTGGTCAGGCTCATGGACGTTCTCCTTCTCCGGCATCGGCTTGGTCTGAATCTTATTGTATCCTACTTTCGGGCAAAAAGAAAGAGGGGTATCTCCCCCCTCGTTCTTTTTGGGCTATTTACTTCGCCTCGGCGGTAGTAGCCTCCACCTTGCCGAACTCATGGCCTTTGTAGCTCATGCAGCTCTTGCACATCCGGTGGGGCAGACGGAACGCACCGCACTTGGGGCAGGTGGTAACGCCGGGAGTCTCCAGCTTCCACACGGAGCTGCGGCGCTTGTTCCGGCGCTGCTTGGACACTTTACTCTTAGGGACTGCCATCTATGACACCTCCTTAGGTTCATGCCCTGGCCGGGCAAAACTTACTCATTCTCTTTATCCAACAGCTGCGCGAGGGCAGCAAAACGTGGATCAATCTCAGGCTTGCAGCCGCAGGGCCCTTCATTCAGGTCCGCGCCGCAAGTGGCGCACAGCCCCTTGCAATCCTCGGAGCACACGTGCTTGGAATCCATGGCTAGGACCAGTGCGGTGGTAAACACCTCGTCCAGGTCCACTTCGCCATTGTCCAGCAGGAGGATCTCGTCGTTCTCCTCGTCTTCCAGCGTCTCAGCCAGAAGGGTCTCCACCGGGACACGCATCGCCTGCCGGAAGGGCTTGAGACACCGGTCGCAGACCAGATCCAGCGTGGTCTCCGCCGCGCCTTCCAACACCAGCGCGTCGGCCATGTTGCGCACCGTGCCGGACACCTGTACCGGTTCGCGCACCGGGCGCTCCCCATAGAAATCCAGCTCGGACAGATCCATCTGGAACGCAAACGGCAAACTGGCACCGGGCGTATGGAGTATTTCGCGGAGATTCAGTCGCATATCACACCTCACACAATGGCACAGCAGACATTATAACGAAACCTGCGGGCAATGTCAAATACTTTTTCGCAAAAAAACGGCATTTTTTCAAAGTCCGGCAGGCTGTACTACTTTACGGCCGGTTTTCTTGTACAGGATAACACAAATTCCCCGTCTGATGCAAGCCTTTCGTGGAAACCGTGCTTTTCTCCGGGCTTATTTTATGGTATACTGGAAAACCGATCAAAACACGGTGGAGGTTTTATGAAAGAGTTCACCATCGGAAAAAACGACGCCGGGCAGCGGCTGGACCGCTGGTTGGGCAAGACGCTCCCCCTGCTTCCCGCCCCTCTGGCTCAGAAATACATCCGCCTCAAGCGGGTCAAGGTCAACGGAAAGGGCTCCCAGCGGGATGTACGCCTCCAGGTGGGAGACGTGTTACAGCTGTACATCAACGACGAGTTCTTCGACACGCCCCGGGAGGACAACGCCTTTCTGGCGGTGTTCAAGCCCAAGCTGGACATCGTGTATGAGGATGAGAACCTGATGCTCCTCAACAAGCGTCCGGGGCTTTTGTGCCACGCCGACGAGCACGAGAAGGTCAACACCCTCATCACCCACATCCAGGCCTATCTCTACCAAAAGAAGGAGTGGAACCCCAGGGATGAGCACTCCTTTACCCCCGCCCTGTGCAACCGCATCGACCGCAACACCGGCGGCATCGTCATGGCGGCCAAAAACGCCGAGACCCTGCGCATCCTCAACCAGAAGATCCGGGACCGGGAGATCGCCAAATACTACCTGGCCATCCTCCACGGGAAAATGACCCCGCCCCAGGGCAAGCTGGAGGGATTTCTGCTCAAGGACGAGGACAAGGCCCAGGTGAAGGTGTTCCACAAGCCGGTGCCCGGCGGCAAGAGCGCCGCTACTTTATATAAGACCCTGAAGGTCAACCGCGGGCTGTCCCTGGTGGAGTGCGAGCTGCTCACCGGGCGCACCCACCAGATCCGGGCCCAGTTCGCCGCCGCCGGCCACCCCCTGCTGGGCGACGGCAAGTACGGCCGGGAACGGGACAACAAGCAGTACGGCCGCTCCTTCCAGGCCCTGTACTCCTATAAACTGGAGTTCACCTTCCCCACCGACGCCGGCATCCTGGAGTACCTGCGGGGCAGGGTATTCACCGTGGAAAACGTGGACTTCGTGGGGGAATATTTCCCCGGGTGACTCACCGTGCGTCAAACAGCTTCTGTACCGGCACCTCCAGAGCGTCGGCAATGTCCAGCAGTGTGGACAGGCTGGGTGCGGCGGTAGCCGCCTCAATCCGCTGCATATGATTTCTGCTCAGATCTACCGCTTCAGCCAGATCCATTTGTGTCCAGCCCCGCTCTTTTCGGTAATACATGATATTCAGCCCGATTTGGACAAACATCTTGTAATGCTTTGTATCCATGGCTCTCGCTCCTTTTTTTAAAGTGTAGCGAGAGCTTTCCTTTTTGTAGGCAACTCATTTTATCCCTTATACACCATAATATGTTGTATTTTGTCACTCTCTATGGTATTATATCCATTGAGGTGATGGATATGTACAACAACGAGTTTGAACTTGCCTTTTCAAACTTCCTGGACCGACATGAGTATGACGAGGCGGAAAACGCCCTGTTCGCCATGGTGCGCATCGCCTTTTCCGCCGGCTGGCAGGCCGCCGGCGGCGCTCCGCCTCAGTCGGAGCGGATCTACGAGCTGCTTCCGTCCCGTTCTTCCCCCGCTGCACAGGATTTCCAGCCGTAAAATCCCTGAAAAATTCCCGGTTTTCTTATTGACATTTTTCGCAAGAACATATATGATTTGTTTCGTCATAAGGGCGTACCCAACCGCCGGTTTGGGTGCGCCTTTTACTACCTTTTCAGAAATGGGGGAGGATAAATGGCCAAAGAGCTGATCCGCCTGTCGGATTGTGTGATGAAATTCGATGACGATGTGATCCTGGACCACCTCAATCTGTATATCAACGACAAGGAGTTCCTCACGCTGCTCGGTCCTTCCGGGTGCGGCAAAACCACGACCCTGCGCATCATCGGCGGCTTTCAGAAGCCCACCTCAGGCGACGTGTTTTTTGACGGCGTGAGGATCAATGACGTTCCCCCTCATAAACGGAAGGTCAACACCGTCTTTCAGAAATATGCCCTGTTCACCCATATGAACATCTTCGAGAACGTGGCCTTCGGCCTGCGGGTCAACAAGGTGCCCGACCCCAAGGACCCCAAGCGCATGATCAAGGTCCCCGAGTCCGAGATCAAGCAGCGGGTGGAGGAGGCCCTGGCCCTGGTGAACCTGGCCGGCTACGGCAAGCGCTCGGTAAACTCCCTCTCCGGCGGCCAGCAGCAGCGGGTGGCCATTGCCCGGGCCATCGTCAACCGTCCCCAGGTCCTGCTGCTGGACGAGCCTCTGGGCGCGCTGGACCTGAAGCTGCGCAAGGACATGCAGATCGAACTCAAGCGCATTCAGCAGCAGGTGGGCATCACCTTTATTTACGTGACCCACGACCAGGAAGAGGCCCTGACCATGAGCGACACCATCGTGGTCATGAACGAGGGCAAGATCCAGCAGATCGGCACCCCCGAGGACATCTACAACGAGCCCAAGAACGCCTTCGTGGCCGACTTCATCGGTGAGAGCAACATCATCGACGGCATCATGCACGAGGACAAAGTGGTGGGCATGTACGGCAAGAAGTTCCCCTGCCTGGACGGAGGCTTTGCCCCCAACGAGCCGGTGGACGTGGTCATCCGCCCGGAGGACATCGATATCGTGCCCGAGTCCGAGGGCCAGCTCACCGGCACCGTCACCGAGGTCACCTTTAAGGGCATCCACTATGATATCATCGTGGATTTCCGGGGCTTCAAGTGGCTGATCCAGACCACCGACTACTCCCCCGTGGGGGCCAAAATCGGCGTCAAGATCGACCCCGACGGCTTCCATATCATGAAGAAGAGCCAGTACTCCGGCACCTTCGGCGACTACAGTTCCTACTCCTCCGAGTACGACGAACTCAACGAGGACCGGCTGGAGGAGGAAGACGGAGATGAAGAATAAGTGGCTTGCCATCCCCTACGTGGTATGGATGGCCATCTTTGTGGTGGCGCCGCTGATCCTGGTGGTGGTCTTCGCCTTCACGGACAACGCCAATAACCTGACGCTGGACAACTTCAGCGGTATGGCCACCTATATCCCCGCCTTTCAGCACTCCTTTGTGCTGGCCATCGCCGCAACGCTGATCTGCATCCTCATCGGCTATCCCCTGTCCTATTTCCTCTCCCGGGAATCGCTGATGGTGCGCAAGGTGGCCATGATGCTCATCATGCTGCCCATGTGGATGAACTTTCTGCTGCGGACCTATGCCTGGATGTTCCTGCTGGACGACAACGGCCTGATCAATCAGTTTCTCTCCAACATCGGGCTGTTTGACCTCATCAACAACCTCTTCGGCACCCGGCTGACCTCCTTCCACATGATCAACACCCAGGGCGCCATCGTGCTGGGCATGGTGTATAACTTCCTGCCCTTTATGGTGCTGCCCATCTTTTCGGTCATCGACAAGATCGACCCCAAGGTGATCGAGGCGGCCCAGGACCTGGGCGCCAGCAACGCCATGGTCTTCCGCAAGGTGATCTTTCCCCTGTCCCTGCCCGGGGTCCTCTCGGGCGTGACCATGGTGTTCATCCCGTCGGTGTCCACCTTTGCCCTCTCCCGCCTGCTGGGCGGCGGCAAAACGCTGCTGCTGGGTGATCTCATTGAGATGCAGTTCCTCGGCAACGCCTACAACCCCCACCTGGGCTCGGCCATCGCCCTGGTGATGATGGTGATCGTGCTGGTGATGATGGCCATCATGAACCGCTTCGGCGAGGGTGAAGAGGGGGTGGCTATGCTGTGAGACACCATCGTATCCCCTCTCGTGTGTTCAGCATCCTGGTCTATCTGTTCCTGTACGCCCCCATCGTGCTGCTCATCGCCTTTTCCTTCAACGCCGGGCGGAGCAACCGGGTATGGGAGGGCTTCTCCCTGCAGTGGTATGTGGAGCTGCTCCACGACAGCCGCCTGCTGGGCGCCCTGCGCACCACCATCATCCTCTCGGTGCTGGCCGCCGTGATTGCCACCATCTTGGGCACCGCGGCCGCCATCGGCTTTTACAGCATGCGCCGCCGCCCCCGCTCGGTCTGTCTGGCGGTGAACAACATCCCGCTGACCAACGCCGACATCATCACCGGCGTATCCATGATGCTTCTGTTCGTGTTTGCCATCGGCCTGTTCAACAGCAGCGCGCTGAGCGAGCTGTTGGGCGTGCGCTGGCGCACCGGCTTCGGTACGCTGCTCATTGCCCACATCACCTTCAACGCCCCGTACGTCATCCTCTCGGTCATGCCCAAGCTGCGGCAGCTGGACCCCAATATCTATGAGGCGGCTCAAGATCTGGGCGCCTCCGGCTTCCTGGCCTTCCGCAAGGTCATCCTGCCCGAGATCATGCCCGGGGTGCTCAACGGGCTCATCATCGCCTTCACCATGAGCATCGACGACTTCGTCATCAGCTACTTCACCAAAGGCTCCGGCGTCACCACCCTGGCCGTGGAGATCTACACCATGGTCAAAAAGCCGGTGACTCCCGAGATCAACGCCCTGTCCACCCTGATGTTCGTGTGCGTGTTTGTGCTGCTGTCCATCGTCAACATCCGGCAGGCCCGGCAGGAGACCGCCAACGCCCGCCGCAAGGCCAAGCTCAATCCGGGCATTTGACCCTCCCGTAACACACCGGGTCCCCCCGGTCTGTTATAATCATCCGTTCGAAAGGGGATAAAGAAAGAAATTGAAAAAGTCTCTCGCACTCCTGACCGCCTCCGCGCTCTCCCTCAGCCTGGTACTGTCCGGCTGCGGCTCCACCACCAGTGATTCCGGCTCCGCCAGCAACGGCGTCGTCAACGTCTATAACTGGGGTGTGTATATCGACGAGTCGGTGCTGGACGAATTCACCGCCCAGACCGGCATCAAGGTCAACTACAACACCTTTGAGAGCAACGAGTCCATGTACGGCGTGCTCAAAAACGAGGGCGCCAGCTACGACGTGGTCATTCCTTCCGACTATATGATCTCCCGTATGATCGAAGAGGATATGCTGGAGCCGCTTGACTTTGCCAATATCCCGAACTTTGAGGACATTGATCCGGCCCTGAAGAATCCCGACTACGACCCGGAGAACCTGTACAGCGTGCCCTATATGTGGGGTCTGCTGGGCATCATCTACAACACCACCATGGTGGATGAGGTGCCTGACAGCTGGAGCATCATGTTCGACGAGGACTATGCCGGTCAGATCCTCATGTTCAACAACTCCCGGGACGCCATCGGCGTGGCCCTGAAGTACCTGGGCTACTCCTACAACACCACCGACGAGGCCCAGATCAAGGAGGCCGTGGACCTTCTCATCCAGCAGAAGCCCCTGGTCCAGAGCTATGTCATGGACGAGATCTTTGAGAAGATGCAGGGCGGCTCCGCCGCCATCGGCGCCTACTACTACGGCGACTACCTGACCATGGCCGAGGTCAACCCCGATCTGGCCTTCTGCCTGCCCAAGGAGGGCACCAACCTCTACGTGGACGCCATGTGCATCCCCAAGAGCGCGGAAAACAAGGAGAACGCCGAGGCCTTCATCAACTTCATGTGCTCCACCGAGGTGGGCCTGAAGAACTGCGAGGAGATCTGGTACTCCTCCCCCCTGCTCTCCGTCCGGGAGGAGCTGGACCCGGAGGTCTCCGGCGACCCCTACGCCTACCCCGACGCGGACATCCTCGCCCAGTGCGAGAGCTTCAAGAACCTGCCCCAGGAGACCCTGGCGCTTTACGACTCCGAGTGGACCCGCATGATGCTGGCCTCCAACTGAGCCATGAAAAAAGGACCCCCGATGTCACACATCGGGGGTCCTTTTCTATCTGCCTGTATTACTGCGCCGCGGCGTTGATGCCGGCAATGGCGCCGTCGGCCACGGCGGTGGCCGCCTGCCGGACCTGCTTGACCCGGATATCGCCGGCGGCATACACACCGGCAATGGCGGTCTCCATGGTCTCGCTGACCGGGATATAGCCGTCCTTCAGCTCCAGCTCATGGTACAGCTGGGTGTTGGGCTCGGCGCCCGCATAGACGAAGATGCCGCAACCGGGGTCCGACACCCGCTCCACGCTGCCGTCCCGCACCGAGACCAGATCCAACTCCTCCACCTGGTCCTGGCCGTACACCCCGCCCAGACGGGTACCGGTGCGCACCTCGATATTGGAGCTCTGCTCCACTTTCCTACGGAACTCAGCGATGCAGCCCAGCGTATCCTCAAAATGCACGATGGTCACCCGGCTGGCGATCCCGGCCAGATAGAGGGCCTCCTTCACCGCGCCGTCGGCGCCGCCCACCACATAGACGTGCTTGCCGCGGTAGGCCGGGCCGTCCTTGGCCGCGTTGAGCGCCATGCCCTTGCCTCGAAGCGTCTCCTCCCCGGGAATCCCCAGCTTCCGGGGGGTGGTGCCGTTGGCCAGGATGATGCGGCGGGCCTCATACTCGCCCTGCTCGGTGGTGACACGCTTGACCTCTCCGGTCAGGCAGACCGCCGTCACCCGCTCATACCGCAGCTCTACCCCGGCATCCAGCGCCTGCTGCCGCAGCCGCGCGGCGAAGGTCGCCCCCGTCTCCTGAGGCAGGATGCCCGAATAGTGGGTCACGGTGGAGACCTTTCCGATGACGCCGCCCACCTCATTCTGCTCCAGAACCAGAGTATGACGGCCACGGCTGACCGCGTAGATCCCCGCGCTGATCCCGGCAGGGCCGGCGCCGATGATGATGATATCGTACATATTGGATCCTCTCCTTTTTTCAAAGCCTGTCCTGTTTGTTGTGCCTTCATTATACGCGGAAAGAACCATAAAGTAAAATGATGATTTCTTATAAAATCATTTCTTTCTCTTATGGCAAAACAAAGGCGCCTCCCCGCAGAGGGGAGGCGCCTTTCCGCGCTTGTTACAGGTTCTGATCCAGCACCGCGGTGTAGCTGGCTTCCGGCATGACGCCCACCTTGCGGTCGATCTCCTTGCCGTCCTTGAGGAACACCACCGTGGGAATGCTCATCACGCCGAAGCGCATGGCCAGGTTGGGCTCATCGTCCACATTGACCTTACCCACCAGGGCCTTGCCCTCATACTGCTCCGCCAGGCGCTCGATCACCGGGGAGAGCATCTTGCAAGGACCGCACCAGGAAGCCCAAAAGTCCACCATGGCCAGTCCGTTGGAAACCGCCTTGTCAAATGCGTCATTGGTCAGATGAATGGTAGCCATATTCGTTACATCCTTTCTTTATCTTCTGTTTTTTCTTCTCTTTGCTGTGCATCGCAATATTCTGCGGCCCGATGTCCGGCCACCTGGCCTTCCCCAACGGCCTTGGAAACCTGCAGGGGAACGCCGGTACAGTCCCCGGCGGCAAAGACCCCGGGGATGGCGGTGGCCCCGTCCCGCCCGGTGCGGATATATCCGTTTTCCAGCTCCAGGCCGGTCATCAGATCATCCGGGGCCATGGAGGAGCGCAGGATAAATACGCCTTCGCAGGGGATGGTCGCCCGATCTACCCGGACGGCCTCCACGTTCCGACCGCCCTGGATCTCCACCCGGTTCCCCTTCACAAAGGGAATGTCCGGGCGCAGCCCCTCCGGCGGCTGAGCGCTGACGTAGGTCACCTTGCACCCCAGCTCCCGAAGGTAGTTGGCCTCGTGAGGGGCGTCGGCCGCCCGGCCCACCACCACAACCTCCCGGTTGCGGTAGAGCATCCCGTCGCAGGTGGCGCAGTAGCTCACGCCGCGGCCCAGATACTCCGCTTCCCCGGGGAACTTGCGCCCTCGGGCCACTCCGGTGGCCAGCACCACCGCGCGGGCCTGCTCCACCTCACTGCCGATACTCAGGTAGAATGTGTCGCCCACAGGCAGGATATTCAGCACCCGGCCTTCCCGGAGCTGTACCCCCATGGCATCGGCGTGGCTGCGGAAGGCTTCCAGCAGCTCCCGGCCGCTGCGGTTATAAAACCCCAGGTAATTGTCCACCCGCTCGGTCCGGTAGAGCGGATTGTCCCGCACGTCGCCGCTGACCAGCAGCACCGACTTGTTGCGCGCCCGGGCCTGGACCGCGGCGGACAATCCCGCCGGACCACCGCCGACCACGGCTATATCGTACATTGGTAATCCTCCTCCCGGTCCCCAAATACCGCGGCGATCACGCCCGCCACCTGGGGATCTGCGATCTCATAATAGACCTCGTTGCCCGACCGGGCCGCCTTGACCACTCCCGCGGCCTTCAGGCGCATCAGATGTTGGGAGATACAGGACTGGGACTGACCCGTGTTGGCCTCCATACATCCCACGTTGCGGCACCCGCACACCAGCAGCCCGCGGACGATCCGCAGCCGCACGGGATGGGCCAGCACCTTGAGCAACTCCGCCTTCTCGGTATAGACTGCCGCTTCGTCCTGCATGCGTCTCACCTCTCATTCGTTTTTTCTAATATTATTATATTCAAATATTTGAATATGTCAACTGTTTTTTTGCTTTTTTTATTTTTTCCTTGACACGCCCTAACTTCTGCGTATAATCATATATGAGCATTTGTTCATATGTTAGATTAGAAAGGGCGTGACACCATGACCGCTCCCAAAGAGGCGGAACACTGCGACTACATCCACGTCCACGAGGATATCGTGGAGCAGGTCAACCAGAATATGCCGGACGAAGAGATCCTGTACGATCTGGCCGAGCTGTTCAAGCTGTTCGGCGATTCCACCCGCATCAAGATTTTGTATGTCCTGTTTGAATCGGAGATGTGCGTGTGCGACATCGCCCAGCTGCTGGGCATGACGCAGTCGGCCATCTCCCACCAGCTCCGGGCACTGAAGCAGAGCAAGCTGATCAAATACCGCCGGGAAGGCAAGACCGTGTTTTACTCCCTGGCCGACGGACATGTGCGCACCATCCTGGACCAGGGTATGGAGCACGTGGCGGAATAATATTTGTGAAAAGGAGACCGTTGCATGAAAAAGCACTTTAAACTGCAGGATCTGGACTGCGCCAACTGTGCGGCCAAGATGGAGGCCGCCATCGCCAAGCTGGATGGGGTAAACGCCGTCAGCGTCAGCTTTCTGAGCCAAAAGCTCACCCTGGACGCCGACGACGAGCGCTTTGACGCCATTCTGGCCCAGGCCGTCAAGCTGTGCAGGAAGGTGGAGCCGGACTGCAAAATCCTCCTGTAACCGAACCTTTCGTTCAAAGGAGCGATGCCCCATGAGTAAAAAGCAAACCCGGATGCTGGCGCGCATCCTCATCAGCGCGGCCCTGTTTGTCCTGTTTCTGGCGCTGCCCCTTTCCGGTCCGCTGCGGCTGGCCGCTTTCCTGATCCCCTATGCCGTGGTCGGCTGGGATGTGCTCTGGCGGGCCGTGCGCAACATTGCCCACGGCCAGGTCTTTGACGAGAACTTCCTCATGGCCCTGGCCACGGTGGGCGCTCTGGCCACCGGGGAATACCCCGAGGCCGTGTTCGTCATGGTGTTCTACCAGGTGGGCGAGCTCTTCCAGAGCTACGCGGTGGGCCGTTCCCGGGCCTCCATCGCCTCGTTGATGGACCTACGCCCCGACTACGCCAACGTGGAGGAGAACGGACAGCTGCGTCAGGCCGACCCGGAGGACGTGGCCGTGGGGGCGGTCATCGTCATCAAGGCCGGGGAGCGCATCCCGCTGGACGGCGTGGTGCTGGAGGGCTCCTCCAGCGTGGACACCGCCGCCCTCACCGGGGAGTCCCTCCCCCGCCCGGTCCAGCCGGGGGACGACGTGATCTCCGGCTGCGTCAACCTCTCAGGCCTTCTGCGGGTGCGTGTGACCCGCGCCTTCGAGCAGTCCACCGTCTCCCGTATCCTGGATCTGGTGGAGAACTCCAGCGCCAAAAAGGCCCGCTCGGAGCAGTTCATCACCCGCTTTGCCCGCTACTATACCCCCATCGTGGTGCTGGCCGCCGTGGTGCTGGCCGTTCTGCCGCCGCTGGTGAGCGCCATCCCGTGGGTGGACTCCATCCACCGGGCCCTCAACTTCCTGGTGGTCTCCTGCCCCTGCGCCCTGGTCATCTCCGTGCCCCTGTCCTTCTTCGGCGGCATCGGCGCGGCCTCCCGGGACGGTATTCTGGTCAAGGGCGGCAACTATCTGGAGGTGCTGGCCAGGACGGAACTGGTGGTCTTTGACAAGACGGGCACCCTGACCCAGGGGGTGTTCAACGTCACCGCCATCCACCCCGACCACTGTGACGAGCACCGCCTGCTGGAGCTGGCCGCCCTGGCCGAATGCTACTCCGACCACCCCATCTCCCGCTCCCTGCGGGAGGCCTGGGGTATGGAGCTGGACCCCTCCCGCGTCTCCGGCGTGGAGGAGCGCTCCGGGCGGGGCGTACACGCCATCGTGGACGGGCGCCCGGTCTGGGTGGGCAATGACAAGCTGATGGAGGAGCTGGGCGTGTCCTGGCACCCCTGCCACCGGGTGGGGACCACCGTCCACGTGGCCTGCGAGGGGGCCTACCTGGGGCACATCGTCATCTCTGACGCCGTCAAGCCGGACGCTGCCCAGGCAGTGGCCGCTCTGAAGGCCTGCGGCGTGCGCCGCACCGTTATGCTCACCGGCGACGCCGCCCCAGTGGGCGAGGCCATCGCCCGGGAGGTGGGGGTGGATGAGGTCCACGCCCAGCTGCTCCCCGACGGCAAGGTGCGCCAGGTGGAGGCGCTGCTGGAGCAGCTTTCCCCCCGGGGGGCGCTGGCCTTCGTGGGCGACGGCATCAACGACGCCCCCGTCCTCTCCCGGGCCGACGTGGGCATCGCCATGGGCGCGCTGGGCTCGGACGCCGCCATTGAGGCCGCCGACGTGGTGCTCATGGACGACAAGCCCTCCAAGCTGGCCGACGCCATCGCCATCGCCCGGGGCACCCTGACCATCGTGCGCCAGAACATCACCTTTGCCTTGGCGGTCAAGCTGCTGGTGCTGATCCTCAGCGCCGTGGGGAAGGCCAGCATGTGGCAGGCTGTATTTGCCGACGTGGGCGTATCGGTGATTGCCATTCTCAACGCCATGCGCGCGCTGCGCCTGGGCAGCCGGCGCTGAATCCAAAACGATCCCCCCGGCAGGGTCCGATAAGGCCCTGCTGGGGGGATCGTTTGTTCAAACGGTATGGTTACGCCTGCTGCGCTTTCTGCCGGTATTCCTGCCGGACCGCCTCCGGCACCAGGCTCCCGCCGGTCGCCCAGACGATGTGGGTACCGGCATCCAGCCGTCCGGTCAGCTCCATCCGATCCAGGAAGGCCCGGCTGGCCGCATCCCTGCACAGACGGGCGGGCCCTTCAAACGCCGCACAGGAGCTGGGCTCGATGAAGATGTCCTCGGTGTCCATCAGCTCTTTCATATAGTGATAGAGCTTCTCATCGCGCACCGTGAACTCCCCTGCCAGCATCTGACGGATGGTCTTGCCCACGAACCGGGAGGGGCGGCCCACCGCCAGCCCGTCGGCCTCGGTCCGCCCGGTCAGCCCTATATCCTGAACGCAGATGTCGTTGTGCAGTCCGGTGATCATGCCCAGCGCCATACAGCAGGCCTGGGTGGGCTCTTCGAAAAACACATGGACATGGTCGCCGTAGATCTGCTTGAGTCCGAAAGTAATGCCGCCCGGAGCGCCGCCCACGCCGCAGGGGATGTACACAAACAGCGGGTGGTCCCGGTCCACGGCGATGTTCTGCTCCTCCATCTGGCGGCGCAGCCGGCCGGCGGCCACGGCGTATCCCAAAAACAGATTCTGGGAGTTTTCATCGTCCACAAAGTAGCTCTCCGGATCCCGCTGGGCCAGAGCCCGGCCCTCCTGCACCGCTCTGCCGTAGTCGCCGGTGTACTCGATCACGTTGACGCCCCTGGCCCGCAGCAGGTCCTTTTTCCACTGCTTGGCGTCGGCCGACATGTGTACGTTCACACGGAAACCCAGCGCGGCGCTGATGATGCCGATGGACAGCCCGAGGTTCCCGGTGGAGCCCACATGGACGGAGTAGTCCGAGAAAAAGCGCTTCATGTCCGGCGCGGCAAAGCGCTCATAGCTCTCCCCCGGCGTAATTTTCCCATGGGACAGGGCCAGATCCTCCGCGTACTTCAGAATCTCGTAGATTCCGCCCCGGGCCTTCACCGAGCCGGCCACCGCCAGATGGCTGTCCATCTTCAGCATCAGCCGGCCGCGGAGCCCGCACCCCTCCCGGTTCAGGGCCGCCTGCATGGCGGGGATCGCCCGCAGGGGCGATTCGATCAGCCCGCCGGTGGCCGCAGTTTCGGGAAAGCTGGCCCGGATAAAGGGCGCAAACCGCTGCAGGCGCTGCTCGGCCTGCTCCACATCGTCCGCGGAAAGGGTGACGCCCCGCATGGCCGTTTCCACATCCGCCAGATCGGGATTGATCCACGTGACCTCCTGGCCCCGGGCCATCTCCCGGAGGATCGGATGGGCCTGTTCCAACTGCTCTATATTCATTTTTTCCAATTACCTCGCTGTCCTATGTTTTTGCCGCCTGCGGTCTGACCTACCTGTTCATGATCCGGTGTATGTACTCCTTCGACCACTTCCACAGCTCGTCCTGCAGCGCCCAGCCATCGTAGCCGTGGCCCGCGCCCTCCACCAGATGGCGCTCCGCGCCGGGCAGTACGTCCATATACCGCCGGGAATTTTCGGGGAGCACATCGGTATCCGCGCTGCCGTGGATGAGAAACACCGGCCTCTCAAAGCCCCGGATGGCCGCAAGGCCGTCCAGCGCCGGGCTCTCCAAGTCCTGGAAGAACTCCTTGCCTACCCGGTCGCCGCAGAAATCCACGTTCTGTCCGCCCATTCCGGCGGCAAAACGCTCCTCCCCCAAAAGGTGGCGGAAGCAGTCCACCGCCTGGCTCACCGGGCTCCAGAACAGGATGCCGTCCAGCGGCACCTCCCGGCAGCACACCGCGGTCTCCAGACCGCCCATGCTGTAGCCGATCACCATCAGCTTCTCCGGGCACAGCTCCCGGCGGATCCAGTGCAGCACCAGCTTGAGGTCCTGGATCTCACCGGAGATGGTCATATCCGACCAGTCGCCCTCGCTGTCGCCGGCGCCCACGCAGTCAAAGCGGATGACCGTGTAGCCCTCCTCCGCCAGCTGGTGGCCCAGATTGGCCATCATCCGGTGAGGGGCGATCTTGTTGCCGCAGAAGCCGTGCTTGTAGAGCACGACCCGCTTCCCCCGCACGGAGGGATCTTTATACTCGATCAGACAGAGCATGTCCTTGCCCCGGCTGTTGAGAATCGTCGCTTCCATCATATCCCGTTCGTCTCCTTACCCGTCAGTCCTTGGGCAGTTCCTTCACAGGCTCGCCGTTTTTGCCCTCATAGATTCGGCCCCAGCCGGTCAGCACCGCGATGAGCATGACCACCCACAGCACGCAGGGATAGAAGCAGGTCGTCAGGAACGCATTGGGCGAGGGGACCGTGATGTAGCTGGCATCGGCCGCCAGCGTCTTGATGCAGCCCAGCAGCAGCAGCACCGAGCCGCCGAAGGGCATGCAGGCGTTAAAGGAGTCGCAGGCCACCGCCAGGAAATTGGCTCTGCGGATGGGATGCAGCTTGGCCTTCTGCCCCAGCGCATTGACCAGAGGCGAGGCACAGATGTTGGGAATGGTGTTGATGGCGCTGATGAGCACGGAGAAGGCCGTGGAGAAGAGGAAGATCAGCAGCTCGGCGCCGCGGGTGGTCTTGATGTTCCGGGACAGCCGCTCCACCAGCTGCTCCATAAAGCCGCTCTTGATCAGCAGGTTGCCCATGGAGACCACGACCATCAGCAGGATGCACACGTTGAGCATGCCCGCCACACCGGTGGGCAGCGCGCCGGCGGCCACGCCGTTCTCCAGATGGAACAGATCGCTCACGCCGAACAGCCCGGCGCCCAGGCCCACGACTACCGCCACGATGATGCCCACCGGCAGGGTCACAAACAGATTCTTGCCGGTAACGGCCATGATGATGACGACCGCAGTGGGGATGAGCATCAGCAGGCCGGCGGGGTTCTGGTGGGAAGCCACCAGGCCCTCGGCCACGGAGGCGTCCAGCCCAGCGCCGCCCTTGGCGCCGCCAAAGAGGAAAAACAGCACCGCGGAGACGACAAATGCCGGCAGCACATACTTGGAGCGGTCTTTCACCGCGCCGCCGATCTCCGCGCAGCCGGGCTTGTTGCGGTAGAGCTGCCCGGTGGTGGAAACGATGGTGGTATCCGAAACAGGGGCGATGTTGTCGCCGAAGATGGCGCCGGAGATGATGGCGCCGCCCAGGACCGCCGCATCACAGCCCATGATGATGCCGACCGGATACAGGATGGGGGTCATGGCCGCCACCGTTCCGAAGGCCGCGCCGGTGGCCAGCGCGAAGGCCGCGGAAAACAGGAAGGCCGCCACACAGAACGCCGCACCGGAGAGGTTCAGCTTCACGGAGAGCCACACCAGCCCCTCCACCAGCTGCCCCTGCCGGAGGATCGTGCCGTAAATGCCCACGATCAGCCAGATCAATACGGCTGTCATAGCCATTTTGTCGCCCAGTCCATCCAGAATAAAGTCCCAATACATCGTCTTGTTCTTACAAAACAGCATTCCGACGATCAATCCGATCACGCCGGAGGCGATCATCATGTTCAGATCCGCCGCATTCACAAAGGAAAGCCCGATGGTGATGACGATGAACACGATGAATGGCAATAGGGATGTGCCGTTGCCGCCTATGAACTCCAGTTTTTTCTCGGTTGCCATAGTTCATTCCTCCCGTTGTGTGTTCTCTCCGCCCCAGGACCGCCGGCGCCACTGCGCTCCAGGGCCTCTTCTCAGCCTTGCAGCTGTTAAGTGTATTTAAACATCACGTCGAAGGAATGTCAATCCATTTGTTAAATAATATTAAACGTTTGTTTATTATACATAAAACGATTGGTTATTTTTGTGGGTATTGCCTTTATCCATTCACCTATTTTTAGTTAAAATCCTGGCGGCGTCACGGCAAACACCACCCGTGCGGGGGTCTGCTCCCCATTGGACCATTTATGTGCAGTTAACGCTGGGATCCGAATGCTGTCCCCGGCCTCCATGCGCTCCTTGCGGGTCCCGATGTAAATCTCCACCGTGCCCTCCAGCACATAGGCCACCTCTTCCCCGTTGTGCTCGTGGGGGACGTCGGACGAGGCGGAGTGGGGCGGGATCTCCATGAGACAAAATTCGATGTTTCCGCTGGTGTCTGGCGTCAGCAGCTGATAAAACACCTCTGCGCCCGGGTTGCCGATCTGCTTGTTCTGTCCCTTGCGCACGATCATCCGTTCCGGAAGGGTCGTGTCCTGAAAAAATTTGAACATGGGCACATCCAGGGCCCATGCGATCTCTTTGAGGGTATTGATGGACGGATTGACCACGTTATTTTCGATCTGGCTCAGCATGGAAGGGGTCAGATGGACCTTGGCTCCCAGCTGGCGCAGGCTCAGCTTTCTCTGCAGGCGAAACTCCTGGACCTTTGCGCCGATGTTGATGTCCTGCATACCGATACCTCCTGCTCGTTTCTGTCGCACAACAATGCTATTTTATTATACCAGCCTGAAGCCGGATTGCAACGGCCTGCCCCAAGCAAAAAGAGCAACGACCGCACGGTCGTTGCTCTTTTGTCTAGATCCGGCTCCGGTCCCGCAGCCAGCTGGGCAGCGAGCGCATTTTAATGCTGGAGACGATGCCCATGGCCGCGAACATGGTCACGATAGAGGAGCCGCCGTAGCTGATGAAGGGCAGCGTCAGCCCCACCACCGGGAACACATACAGACACATCCCCACGTTGACCCCCACCTGGGCGATGAGCATGCCGGCATAGCCCATGGCGATGAAGGCGCTCTGGGGCGAACAGGCCCGCCGGGCCACCCAGACACAGCGCAGGATGATGCAGGAGAGCAGCAGCAGCAGCAGCATGCAGCCCACCAGGCCGAACTCCTCCCCGCAGACGGCAAAGATCTCATCGGTGTAGCGGGCGGGCAGGGACTGCTCATACCCGCTCTGGGTCTGGATGCCGTTGAGATACCCCATACCGGTGAGTCCGCCGCTGCCGATGGCCAGGATGCTGCGGGTCTGCTGCCAGCCGGTCCCCTGGGTCTGATCGTAGAGGGTCTCCGTATTGCCCATCAGGTGGTCGATGACCACGGTAAAGCGCTTCATGAAATACTTGTCGCTGACATGGGGCCAGATGAGCACCACGCCCACCACTGCCACCACCACGGCCAGCAAAAACCAGCGCTTCTTGACGCCGCCGGCCCAGGCCATGATCACAAAAATGAACAGATAGGTCAGCCCCATCCCGAAGTCGCCCGAGGTCACCGCGATGATGCCGAACATGAACAGAGTGTGCCCCGCCAGCTGGAACACCGACGCCGGCCGGCTGATGTCCCGCTCCCGCAGCCGACACATCTGCCAGGCCAGCAGAAGAACAAAGGTCAGCTTGGCGATCTCGGCCGGCTGGAGGTTCACCGGGAAGCCCGGAATGTGCAGCCAGCTGCGGTTGCCGCCCGCCTCCACGCCCAGCGGCGTACGCAGCAGCACGTTGATCACCACGTTAAAGGCCAGCAGCCACTTCCAGGATTTTTCGGTGAACAGCTCAATGTCCACCGAGGACATGAGGATATAGACCAGCACGCCCAGCAGGATGGCAGCCGTCTGGACCAGCATGCAGCGCAGGCCTTCCGACGGGTCCATCCAACGGGTGGCGCTGTATATGAGTACCAGGCCAAAGGCGCTGGCCAGCAGGCAGAGGGTCAGCAGCAGCCGGTCGCCCCGCCGGAAAAACTCCCGTATGGAATCGCTGAACCAGGACAACGGTATACCTCCTTCGCGAGAAATCAATCTAGTTTACCATCTTTTTTGCGTTTGGTAAACGGCTGTGTTATAATAATTAAGTTAATTTTCACATTTGAGGTGCTCTATGGAACTTATATCCAACTCACCTGCGGAGACCGAGGCCGCCGGCGCGGCCCTGGCAGCCCGGCTGGAGCCCGGGAGCGTGGTGGCCTTTACCGGCGACCTGGGCGCGGGCAAGACTGCGTTCACCCGCGGCCTGGCCCGGGGGCTGGGCATTGATGAACCCATCACCAGCCCCACCTTTACCATCGTCAACGAATATGAGGGCGGGCGGCTGCCCCTGTTCCACTTCGACATGTACCGGCTGAGTTCTTCCGAGGAGCTGTTCGACATCGGCTGGGAGGACTATCTGGCCCGGGGCGGCGTGTGCGCCGTGGAGTGGAGCGAGATCATCGCCGACGCGCTGGAATCGGATACCATCCGGGTGGACATCCGCCGGGGCGCCCACGACGAGCAGCGCATCATCACCATCACGGGAGGAACGCAGGGATGAAACTACTCGCTATGGAATCCTCCGCCACCGCCTGCTCGACGGCGCTGTGTGAGGACGAAACCCTCATTGCCCAATCCTTTCAAAACAACGGCCTGACCCATTCCCGCACGCTGCTGCCCATGGTATCCTCCCTGTTGGAGACCTGCGGCACCACGCTGCATGAGGTGGATCTCATCGCCGTGGCGGCGGGCCCCGGCTCCTTCACCGGCCTGCGCATCGGGGTGGCGGCCGCCAAGGGCCTGGCCTGGACCGAGGACAAGCCCTGCGCGGCCTGCTCCACCCTGGAGTCCATGGCCTGGAACCTGGCCCACACCGGCATGGAGATCTGCGCCGTCATGGACGCCCGGCGCAACCAGGTGTACAACGCCCGCTTCCTGGGCACCGGCGACGGGCTGACCCGGCTCTGCCCCGACCGGGCCATCGCCCTGGCCGATCTGGCCGCCGAGTTAAAAAAGAGCGGAAATCCGCAAATACTGGTTGGAGACGGCGCGAATTTATGCTATACTACCCTCAAGGAACAGGGGCTGGACGTGCGCCTTGCTCCGCCCCACCTGCGGTATCAGAGCGCCTGGGGCGTGGCCCGCTGTGCTCTGGATCTGGCCAGAGCGCAACAGCTGACCAGCGCGGCCGGCCTTGCGCCCAATTACCACCGGCTCTCCCAGGCGGAACGGGAGCGGCTGGAAAAAGAACGAAATAAAGGGGAATAGCGCCATGGAAATGGAAAAAGTACACATTCTGGACCACCCTCTGCTCCAACACAAGGTTTCCATCCTGCGGGATGAGACCACCGGCGTCAAGGATTTCCGTGAGGTCGTCTCCGAGATCGCCACCCTGATGTGCTATGAGGCCACCCGCGACCTGCCCCTGGAGGACGTGGAGATCAAGACTCCCATCACCACCGCCACGTTCAAGACCATCGCCGGCAAGAAGCTGGCCATCGTTCCCGTGCTCCGGGCCGGTCTGGGCATGGTGGACGGCATCCTTACCCTGATCCCCTCCGCCAAGGTGGGCCACATCGGCCTGTACCGCGATCCCGACACGCTGGAGCCGGTGGAGTATTACTGCAAGATGCCCACCGACATCGCCGAGCGCGAGGTCATCATCCTCGACCCCATGCTGGCCACCGGCGGCTCCGCCTCCGCGGCCATCCAGTTCATCAAGAACTATGAGGTCAAGCACATCAAGCTGATGAACATCATCGCCGCCCCCGAGGGCATTGAGCGGGTACATCACGATCATCCTGACGTGGATATCTACTGCGCCGCTCTGGACGAGAAGCTCAATGAGCACGGCTACATCGTCCCCGGTCTGGGCGACGCCGGCGACCGGATCTTCGGCACCAAGTAAACCGCACTGTGCAGCCCAGAGGGCGCCTGCCGGCTTTCCCCGGCAGGCGCCCTTTTCGCGCGGAAATCCTATCTTGACAAATCTGCCTGTGTCGGCTAAAATTGGTTTCAATCACATCCAAAACAGGCTATGATGGGAAGAAGGCCCGCTTTTGTCCCGCTCAGAGAACCGGTGGTCGGTGCGAACCGGTGCGGACGGACGGGCGCATACTGGTCCCGGAGCCGCCCGCCTGAACCTCTGCGCGTAGGGCGGGCCGTCACGGCCACGTTACCGGCCGCGGCCTTGTTTGAGGCCATGAGCGTCCGTCGGAGACGACGGGCGGAACCAGGGTGGTACCGCGTTTTGATACGCCCCTGACCGATTCGGGTCAGGGGCGTTTTTTCATACCCCGGCCCAGCAAAACAGGAGGAATCTGCCATGAAGCCCGCACACGAAAAGTACATTCCCTTTGTCCCCATCCGCATGGAGCACCGCGCCTGGCCCGACAAGCAGCTCAAAGCGCCCCCCGTCTGGTGCTCGGTGGACCTGCGGGACGGCAACCAGGCCCTCATCGACCCCATGAACGTGGAGGAAAAGCTGGAGCTGTTCCACACGCTGGTGGACATCGGCGTCAAGGAGATCGAAGTGGGGTTCCCCTCCGCTTCGGAGACCGAGTATGAGTTCATCCGTACCCTGATCGAGGGCGGGCACATCCCCGACGACGTGACCATCCAGGTGCTGGTCCAGGCCCGGGAGCACCTGATCCGCAAGACCTTCCAGGCCATCGAGGGGGCCAAGCACGTCATCTTCCACTTTTATAACTCCACCTCCACCCTGCAGCGCAAGGTGGTGTTCCACACCGACGTGGCCGGCGTGACCAAGATCGCCGTGGATGCCGCCGAGCTCATCCGCCAGCTGTCCCAGCCCGCCATCGAGGCCGGCATGGACCTGCGGTATCAGTACTCTCCGGAGTCCTTCATGGGCACCGAGATGGACGCGGCGGTGGAGATCTGCCAGGCGGTGCTGGAGGCCCTCCACGCCACGCCGGAGCGCAAGGTCATCCTCAATCTCCCCACCACGGTGGAAAACTGCATGCCCAACTACTTTGCCGATGAGATCGAGTACTTCATCTCCAAGCTGCCCAGCCGGGAGTGCGCCATCATCTCTCTGCACCCCCACAACGACCGGGGCGAGGGTGTGGCCACCGCCGAGATGGGCCTGCTGGCCGGGGCCGAGCGGGTGGAGGCAACCCTCTTCGGCAACGGCGAGCGCACCGGCAACGTGGATATGGTCACCCTGGCCCTCAACCTGTACACCCAGGGCGTGGACCCCAAGCTGGACTTCTCCGACATCAACCACATCCGGGACGTGTACGAGAAGGTCACCAAGATGAAGATCGGCGAGCGGCAGCCCTACGTGGGCGAGCTGGTCTTTACCGCCTTCTCCGGTTCTCATCAGGACGCCATCAACAAGGGCACCCACTACATGGAGGAGAGCGGCACCGAATACTGGGAGGTCCCCTACCTGCCCATCGACCCGGCCGACGTGGGTCGGCAGTATGAGCCTATCATCCGCATCAACTCCCAGTCCGGCAAGGGCGGCGCCGCCTTCGTCATGCAGCACTCCTTCGGCTTCGACCTGCCCAAGGCCATGCACCCGGAGTTCGGCCGCATCGTCCAGGCCGAGACCGACCGGGTGGGCACCGAGCTCAAGCCCGACGCCATCTACGCGCTGTTCAAGACCCACTACATCGACGCCACCCTGCCCTATCAGCTGGTGCAGCACTCCTTTGCCGAATTCACCGACGAGCAGGGGCACTCCCACGTCACCTTCGCCGGCACCATCCGCCATACGGACACCCTCTTCCAGGTCCAGGGCTCGGGCAACGGCCCCATCGACGCCTTCTTCAACGCCGTCCACGGCCAGAAGATGGACCGCTTCACCTTTGTGGACTATAAGGAGCACGCCATCAAGCAGGGCTCCGACTCCCAGGCCGTGGCCTACATCCACCTGCAGGATCAGGCCGGCCGGGACTGGTTCGGCGTGGGGATGAGCCACAACATCAACCTGGCGCCCCTCAAGGGCATCCTCTCGGCCATCAACCGCGCCATCAACAACGACGCATAAGCATACAACAACGCGGCCCCCGCCACAGGACGGGGGCCGCGTTTGTCTATAGGTTACTTTTCCTGCGCCCCGCTCCGGAGCTGCCAGAATATGACCGCTCCGGCGGCGGCCACGTTGAGGGAATCCACCCCGTGGAACATGGGAATGCGCGCGGTATAGTCGCAGGCCGCGATGGTCTCCGCCGACAGCCCGTCCCCCTCCGAGCCCAGCACAACGGCCAGCTTCTCCTCACCGGCCAGGACCGGGTCGTCGATGCTGACCGCCCGGTCGTCCAGGGCCATGGCCACGGTTTTGAACCCCAGCTCCCGCAGACGGGCCACGCCCGACCCGGGCCAGGGGGCAAACTCCCCCTCCAGCCAGGCCCACGGGATCTGGAACACCGTGCCCATGCTGACCCGGACCGCCCGGCGGTAGAGCGGGTCGCAGCAGGAGGGCGTCACCAGCACCGCGTCCATCCCCAGCGCGGCGGCGGAACGGAAGATGGCGCCCACATTGCTGGCGTCGGTGATGTGCTCCAGCACGGCCACCCGGCGGCTGGCCCGGCACAGGTCCGCCGCCGCGGGCAGGACGGGCCGGTGCATGGCGCACAGATAGCCCCGGGTGAGCGCATAGCCGGTGAGCCCCGCCAGCACATCCCGCTCGGCGGTATAGACGGGCACGTCCCCCCACCCTTCCAGCACCTGCGGCGAAAGCCCCTCGGCCTGCCGCCGCTCCATGAGGAAGGAGACCGGACGGCACCCCGCCGCCAGCGCGCAGGCGATGACCTTCTCACTCTCCGCGATAAAGAGCCCCTGCCCGGGCTGGCGGCGGCTGCGCAGCTGCGCGTGGGTCAGCCCGGTGTAGACCTGCAGCTCCGGGGCGGACAGGTCGGTGATCTCTCGGATCTCAGCCATAGCGCCCCTCAGATCTCCTCCTGGGTGAAGGCCGCCAGCAGCAGCCGGGCGCCGTGGTGCAGAAACTCCTCCCGGGAGAGCTTCAGCGTGTCCTGAATATACCGCTCCCGCAGCTCGGCGGTGTGCACCATCCCGGCCAGCGACGACCAGAAGAGCATGACCGCCTCCAGCGGCGCAAGCCGGGTGCGCACCGCCCCCTCCTGCGCCCCGCGCGCCAGAAAGGCCGCCAGCTCTTCGTCGATCTCCCCGCTCACCCGCAGGATGTCCGCCATTCCCTTCTGCGCGTCGCCCAGCTTCTGCACCAGCGGCAGCATCCCGGTGGCCGCGTCGTAGGCCGTGGGATTCTCCTCATAAAAGCGCACAATGGTCCGGCACACCGCGTCGTAGGCCTGGTGCCAATCGCTTTGGCTCTCAATGGCCTCATGCACCTTTTTCTTCAGCAGGACCATGCCGCTGAGCAGGATGGCGGTGATGATCTCTTCCTTGCTCTGGAAATAGACATACAGCGTCGCCTTGCTGTACTCCGCCTCCCGGGCGATGTCGTCCATGGTGGTCCGCTCCGTCCCCTTTTCCGCGAACAGCCGCTCGGCAGCGGCCAGGATCGAGCCCCGGTGAAACTCGGTCAGCGCCTGTTTTTTGCTCATGGTTTGTCCCGCCCTTTCCATATTATTATACCAACGGTTTAGGAAATGATATCATGATTTTCCTTTCTTATCAACCCTATTTTGCCCGTAATCTCGTCTCCCGGGCCCTTTTTCGCCCGTTTCCGGCCCTGACGCGGCAATGCGCCCCATTCCGACGGGAAAAAACTCTTGCCAAATACCTCCGGCTGTGCTATACTAATCGAGTCAGCAAAATCATGCAGGTATAGTTCAGTGGTAGAACGTCAGCTTCCCAAGCTGAATATGAGGGTTCGATTCCCTTTACCTGCTCCAGACAAAGCGCCGCCGCAGTCCTTGTACAGGAGGACTGCGGCGGCGCTTTTCGTTGTCTTTTGCGGCATGCCGCGGGCAAACCGGACCAGAGCATGCCCACCGCGCCGGTCTGCGCGTCGGCCCTGATAATGATCGCACTGTCTCCCTCGTAAGACGAACTGGGATCGGATAACTCAAAGGCTTTCGAAATAAAGATGGCCTTTAGAGAAGATTCAAACTCCATAGAAGTTGGGGAACTCTCCCCGCCCTGCCCACTTCCCGTATATGACGTTTGCTAAGTCCAACACGCTTGCTATAAGCTGCAGGCTGGCCCAAGAGGGTACACTATTGGGTCTACATGTCAAGATAGAGTTGTTGGGAAGGGCCGGATACAGACGCTAACGTAGTCGAAGAAGCTGGCATACATTAACCTATTTGCAGTAAAACTTGCTTTTCCCATTCTGCCACACGGTACAGAAAGGACACCACTGGTAAGTGGAATTTTCCCCCGGCACTGTCTGTAATAGCTACAGTATCCACGTTAGCTATGCTGCTTTTGCGGCGCGTCTTCCGTTGGAAACTCATATTCGCCGGCAGTGAGTACATCTCCAAAAGCTTTCCCCAGCTCCTCTACTGCCTGCTGGGTGGCGTTGGCCTGCTTCATGAGGTAAAATTGTATCCATGCTGCTGAGTAAGGCCTACATCTGTCTCATTTGGCACGATCGTCTGCCCATAGAACCAGTTGGTGGATAGATTCCGTGGAAGCTGGACCGTGATAGGGTCATTAGCCATTGTTTTTCACTCCTTCCGCGACGGAGATAGTGGATTTGGGCACTGTGGAAGATGTCAGGAAGTTGTTTCCGCATCTAGGAGCTCCACCTGAGTAATCTACGCCGCTTGCTCTTGAGAGGCAGTGTAGATTATTCCCAGACTGGATCCGGTGATCTGCCTATCGAGAGCTGAAATAAGGACAGCCCCTTTGACGCGGTCATTGCCACAACGCCCCTAACTGAGCCCCCACGCCTGCCGGATGAACAGCATGTACGCTTTCATGGAAAACTCAAGAATAGGCTGCACGTTCTCCAGGTCATACCCCGGCGACAGCGTGAGTCTGGCTGATACGTTGACTGTAACCTCTGGCGGGGCAGTGAGGGTCACCTGATCCCCCAATAGAGGCGGTCCCGCTGGCAGACCGTTCGTGGTCAATATTGCCACCTCCCTTCTGTTGCTATAAGCCGCCGCCTGTGGGCAAGCTATCATCGGAGGTGATCGCATGGAACCCACGTACAGCGATTTGTACACCCATTTGAAAAAGGATCCGGCTATGGAAACCTACTTTTCACAGCTTCCCGGCTATATCCAGGCACAGATCCGGGCCCGTGAACACCAGCCCGCCTCTCTGGAGGATCTCAAACGCATGGCCAACGAGTCCAAACAGGTATTTTGAACAATCGTTGAGGTGATAATATGGCGAAACAAGGCATGGCCCGTCCCGAATGGACCCACACCGAGCCCCGAAACGCAGAGCCTCCCGTGCCCGAGATTCAGGGCAAGGCCAAGCATGGGAAGGAAAAGGCAAATCCCATCATTGCAGGCACTTCCGGCCCCCATATGAAGGTCTGGCATGAAAAACCCATCTCCTCAAGGGTCTACCCGGTGCTGGACACCGATCTGGCCCGGGACAACGTAGAAAACGACCTTCCCGCAGCCGATCTGGAAGATCTGTGACCTATATTCCGCTGTACCGCCCCGTTGTGGGCGGTATTTTTTTGTTCTGCTCCGGGCTGAACCGCAGGCCGCCCTTTGACATCGGAACGCTGTCAAGCAAAAGCTTGGTCATGCCGTCCTTGTCAGTCGTAATCTTCAGCCTGTGAAACACTGTTTACCACCCCCTCGCTGTGCGTTGTCGGCCTGAAACAAAAAATCCAGGTCCATCCCAGCGAAAAAGGTGTCCCGCACAATCTTTGTCTAGAGAAAAGTAAAATGAGTGCTGACCAAAAAGCTTTACTCTGGTGCTTTTCTCCGTCCTATTGATCGCCTTAGAAAAACAGCAATCGGCGTAACGTTGCGGCGCACCATTTCGGCCTGCAAATTCTCAAACATCATATCGCGCCCACTTTCCACCGTACATGGTGGTCTATATCTGCATTATGCTATCTTTAGCGGTGGAATTCATAAGCACTTTCCGCCGTTAAAGGAAATTTTTTCTTGATTCTTTCCATTAAGTGTGATATCGTACTTTTAAAAAAGAAGGTGTTTGAAATGTGGCTTGATTCGCTCAAGCGAATGAAAGCTGCATCTGGAAAAACCACGTCCGAGATTGCGGTTGGATCTGGGATTCCAGAGCCGACGCTTGAAAAGCTTTTTGCGGGAGCAACAAAAGACCCAAAGCTTCCAACAATGCAAAAACTTGTATATTATCTGGGATACACGCTTGAGGACTTATACAAAAACGAAAACACTTCCACATCGTCCGAAAACGATACGGAGGCGTTGAGGATGGATAAAGTTGTAGAGGCGTTTGTACAGGTCGGGATAGTCCCCAAGGGGAAGGCTTTATCCGATGAGGATTTACGTTTTCTGGAGGCAATGATCGCCGCCATCCGGCAGTGGTTCAGCGAGTGACACGATGGCCCGCAGCATCCTCAGTGGGCGGTTCTGCATATTTGTTGGTATGTATGTTGTTTCCTTTCGGAGACATATAGCGCCCTCCTCCCGCGTGGTAGGGGCAAATCGGCAAAGCCGTTGTTTAACAGCGCACGCCCTGCCAGATAATAGCAAGCAAAATTTTAAGTTGCACGTTTCTGTACACCAATTTAGTAGTTTTTTCTATATGCCAAAACTGTATGTGTCCTGAAAACGGACAGAAAGTGTGATAAAAAAATAGAGGGATGATTTTACCGCTAAAAAATACAGTAATTTCCAAAAATTATAGAGGGAGCAGGAAGGTGTTACCTCTACACCCACGGGCTATAAGATGGCTGAGGACATGTACCAGATGAACGAAAAACCGCAAAAGACAGTTTGAGCTATGCAAAGTGTCCCACCGCTGGAGGGCGGAGTAAATAAAAAGAGGGAGATACAATGAAAGCAGAGGAAAGGAAAACAAAAAAGTGCAAATACTGTCAATCAGATATTGACGCAAAGGCAACGGTTTGCCCGGTGTGTAAACATGTGTTGAAGCAGCGTCATGGGTGTCTAATTTCCATTCTGGCCGTTATTATCGTACTGGGCGGGTTCGGACTTTTTTTCAATATGTCCAATGACTTACTTCAAAAAAATGTATCTGGTGTAACCGACGAATCCCAGTACATAACAATGGAAGAGTACAACCAGATTCAAAGCGGGATGACTTATGACCAAGTAGTTGAAATTATTGGAGGCCCCGGAGAGTCCACCGCATCTTCTGGATCTGGGAATTATCAAATTGATATGTATACTTGGTACGGTAATGGAACTGCTGGATCCAATGCAAGCATCACGTTTACCAACGGGATGGTAAGCGCAAAAGCTCAGATAGGACTAGAGTAATTATTATCGCCCGGCGATAAAGGCGATGCGCAACAGTATATTGCAATTCATTCCCCCGTTTGGTGTTGGCGCACCGAACGGGGCAAAGGGGCAGAGGTTTTGATGGGCCATCTGCCCCTTTATTTTATCAGATGACGTATAAAATACAATATATCCGAAAACAGCTCGGTACAATGGGAAAAAGTATGAAGCCACCGGAAAGACAGAATCGGAGGCCATGACTAAGCTGTCAGAAAAGCTGGCGGCAGCCAAGCAGTGCATCCTAAATGCAGGAGCTGGCAAGTCCAGATCCCATGTGGAGAAGATCTGTCAGGTGTTGCGGGAAATCTTTCCTCGGGCCAGGAAATCACAGCTGATCACCTATGATCCTTCTGAGAACCTGGAGCTTCCAGAGGCCAAGGATGGCACTCACCGTAGCCTCACAGACGAGGAGCGCAAGGTCCTGCTGAAGGCCCAGCGGACCTGTATATCCTTGCCCTGCTGTATACCGGGATGCGCCTGGGTACGGCGACGGCGCTCAATTGGGCAAATGTGGCCTTTGAACACAAAGAGATCCATATCATGTCGCCCCACTACCTTGCCTGCTGGATGGCCCCAGCGGAAAAGCTGGTGGAAATGAAAAGGTAATCTAATCGCAATACTAGAACTGTAATGGACAGCAGCTGAAGGTTTTCAGATTCTCGTACTAAACACGATGATTGATTCTCCTTGCCTGCTCCAAAAAAGAAGGACACCTATCATGTGTTCTTCTTTTTGCTTTTTGGCGCTTATTTTTCACATGGCAAAGAGACACAAAACGTGCTATACTGGGGCAAACCGGCGCCCACTCTACCCTGCCGTACCAGAAAGGAACTGCATTGCCATGCGCATTCTCCTCTCCCCCGCGAAAAAAATGGTGGAAGACACCGACACCTTTGCGCCCGAGCAGCTGCCCGCCCTGCTGCCCCAGACCCGGCGCCTGCTGGCGGCCATGCGTGCCCTGCCGGAGGAGGCGCTGCAGGCCCTCTGGAAGTGCAATCCGGCCATTGCCCGGCTCAATGTGGAGCGCCTGCGCACCATGGAGCTGGAGCGGGCCCAGACCCCGGCCCTGCTGGCCTACGAGGGCATCCAGTACCGCTATCTGGCCCCCGGTGTGCTGGAGCGGGGCGAGCTGGACTATCTGCGGACCCACCTGCGGATCCTGTCCGGTTTTTACGGCGTGCTGCGGCCCTTTGACGGGGTAACTCCCTACCGGCTGGAGATGCAGGCCCGGCTGCACGTGGATGGCTGCCGGGATCTGTACGCCTTCTGGGGGGACCGGCTGGCCGCCCTGCTGGCGGCCGAGACCGACCTGGTGGTGGACCTGGCCTCCCGGGAGTACAGCCGCGCGGTGATCCCCCACCTGCCCGGCGGGGTCCGCCTGGTGCGCTGCACCTTCGGCGTGCTGGAGCAGGGGCGTGTGGTGGAAAAGGGCACGCTGTGCAAAATGGCCCGGGGGCAGATGGTGCGCTGGATGGCCGGCCAGGGGGTGGACCGGCCGGAGCAGCTGCGGGCCTTTTCCCAGCTGGGATACCGCTACGCTCCGGAATACTCCCGACCGGACCACTACGTCTTTCTCAAAAGCGGGGCCTGAGCGCCCCGGAAAGGGGGGCGCTCCATGGAGCTGCCGGAACATTATAGCGCCGATCTGCTGTTTTTCTTTCAGGACAGGCCGCTGGAGCTGTCGCTGTACGAGCGCCTGGCGGCGGCCTTGGCCGCCGCCCTGCCGGGGCTTCGGGTGAAGGTGCAGAAAAGCCAGATCAGCTTTTACGGCCGCCACCTGTTTGCCGCCGCCTCCCTCCCCCTGCGCCGGAAAAAGGACTGGCCCAGGCAGTGCCTGCTGGTGAGCTTCGGTCTGGGTTTCCGGCTGGATTCCCCCCGCATCGCCCTGTCCACCGAGCCCTATCCCCGGCGCTGGACCCACCACGTGGTGGTGGCCCGGCCGGAGGAGATCGACGAAGAGCTGCTGGGCTGGCTGGAAGCCGCCTGGCGTTTTGCCGAGGAAAAGCGCTGAACCCCCATCCATCCGATCAAGGAGGTCATATTATGTTCCGTCCGCTCCGACGTGTCCGCCAGACCCTCTCCCGCTCCGAGACCGAGGCCATCCTGCGCGCCGGCACCTCCGGCGTGCTGGCCCTGAGCGGCGACGACGGCTACCCCTACGCCGTGCCCATGAGCTATGTCTACGACCAGGACCGGCTCTACTTCCACTGCGCCGACGCCGGCCACAAGCTGGACGCCATCCGGCGCTGTGAGAAGGCCTCCTTCTGCGTCATCGGCCAGGACCAGGTGGTACCGGCGGAATTCACCACCTACTTCCGCAGCGCCATCGCCTTTGGCCGCATCCGCGTTCTGGAGGACCCGGCGGAGGCCCGGGCGGCCCTCACGCTGCTGTCGGACAAGTACGCTCCGGGCGACCGTGCGGGGCTGGAGCGGGAGCTGGAGCGGTTCGGCGCGCATCTGTGCCTGCTGGAGCTCCGGGTGGAGCATCTGAGCGGAAAGGCGGCCAGGGAACTGCTGCCGCCGTCCGGCACACAGGCATGACGAAAAGGGCCCGGGACAGTGTCCCGGGCCCTTTTCGTCTCAGTTCAGCACCACCGCGGTGCCCGATACGCTGACCATGAGCATGCCGTTGTTGCTGCCCAGCACCTCATAGTCCACATCCACGCCCACCACGGCGTCGGCCCCCAGGGCCTCGGCCCGGCGGCCCAGCTCGGCCAGGGCCTCCTCCCGGGCGTGCTGCAGCTCCTCCTCGTAGCCGGCGCTGCGCCCGCCGAAGATGTTGCGCAGCCCCGCCCCGATGTCCCGGAACATGTCCACGCCGGCCACCACTTCGCCGAACACGATGCCTCTGTACTCCCGGATAGTCCTTCCCTCTACGGACTGGGTCGTGGTAATGATCATACAAACCGCTCCTTTCCTGTGGGTTGCCTCATGCCGCTATCATAGCATACCTTCCTGCCGAATATCTTACGTTTCTATTAAAGTTCCCGCAGTCTTTGCACCGAGGCCGGAATCTGGTACAATAAGAGCACCAAACGAGAAAGAGGGCGTTTTCATGGCTGATATCCTTTCGTTCCCCGCATTTCCCCAGCCGGAGGAGCTGGAAGGGCTGGACCGGCCGGCCCTGCTGGCGCTGCTGGAGCGCCTGCGGGCGCAGCTGGACCAGCTGGACCAGTGTGAGCCGGAGGACCCGGAGAGCGAGGTCTACGAGCGCTGGGGCGACCAGCACGAGGAGCTGGAGGACCTGGTGGACGAGGTCCTGGACCTTTTGGAGGAGGAATGAGCATGCTGGCATATACCTATGTGAAGCCGGGGCAGTTTGCCCTGCTGGAAAAGCCCCGTCCCACCCTGCTCCACGACCGGGACGCCATCGTCCGGGTGACCCTGGCCAGCATCTGCACCAGCGATCTGCACATCAAGCACGGCTCGGTGCCCCGGGCGGTGCCCGGCGTCACCGTGGGCCATGAGATGGTGGGCGTGGTGGAGGCGGTGGGCTCCGCCGTGACCACCCTCCGCCCGGGGGACCGGGTGGCCGTCAATGTGGAGACTTTCTGCGGGGAGTGCTTTTTCTGCCGCAACGGCTGGGTGAACAACTGCACCGACCCCAACGGCGGCTGGGCGCTGGGCTGCCGCATCGACGGCGGCCAGGCCGAGTATGTCCGCGTCCCCTATGCCGATCAGGGGCTCACCCCCATCCCCGCCGGCGTCTCCGACCGGCAGGCCCTGCTGGTGGGCGACCTGCTGGCCACCGGCTACTGGGCCGCTCAGATCTCCGAGATCCGGCCGGGGGACACGGTGCTCCTGCTGGGTGCGGGCCCCACGGGGCTGTGCACGCTGCAGTGCGTGCTTCTGCAGCAGCCCGGCCGGGTCATCGTCTGCGAGCCGGACCCCCTGCGCCGCCGCTTCGTGGCGGAACACTATCCCCAGGTGCTGTGCGTGGAGCCCGGGCAGGCCCCCGCCTTTGTGCGGGCCAACAGCGCCCACGGCGGCGCGGACGTGGTGCTGGAGGTGGCGGGGAGCCGGGACAGCTTCTCCCTGGCCTGGCAGTGCGCCCGCCCCAACGCGGTGGTGACCGTGGTGGCCCTGTACGACGCCCCCCAGGTCCTGCCCCTGCCCGAGATGTACGGCAAGAACCTCACCTTCAAGACCGGCGGGGTGGACGGCTGCCGGTGCGCCGATATCCTGTCCCTCATCGCCTCCGGCAAGCTGGACACCACCGCCCTCATCACCCACACCTTCCCCCTGCGGGACATCGCCGCGGCCTATGACCTGTTCGAGGGGCGGAAGGACGGGGTCATCAAAATCGCCGTCACCCCCGACGGCTGAAAGGACGCATCCTATGTCTGAGCCCAACGCCCTCTTTTCCGCCGCGCTGCCCTTCTGGGGGGAGCTCTCCCCGGAGGAGCAGGACCAGCTGCTCCGGGCCTGCTCCCCCCTCACCCTGGCCAAGGGGAGCGTGGTGCACCGGCAGGAGCAGGGGTGCCGCGGCCTGTTGCTGCTTCTCTCTGGCCAGATGCGGGTGTACATCGCCTCCGAGGAGGGGCGGGAGGTGACCCTCTACCGGGTGCACGCCGGCGAGGTATGCGTCATGTCGGCCACCTGTCTGATGGACGCCATCGTCTTTGATGTGCTGATGGAGGCGGTGGAGGACCTCCGCGCTCTCACCCTCCCCTCGGCCGCCCTCTCCCGGGTGCTGGCCGCCCACCCCAGGGCGGAGCTGTTTCTCTACAAGACCGCCAGCGAGCGCTTTTCCGAGATCATGTGGACCATGCAGCAGATCCTGTTTCTGGGGGTGGACCGGCGGGTGGCCATTTTCCTGTGGGATGAGTTTCTGCGCTGCGGGGACGTGCTCCCCCTCACCCATGAGGCCATCGCCCGCTACATCGGCAGCGCCCGGGAGGTGGTGACCAAGGTGCTCCACTATTTCGCTGAGGAGGGCATCGTGGCGCTGGGCCGGGGCAAGCTCACCCTGCTGGACCGGGAAAAGCTCCGCGCCCGGCTCTAATGTGACCCGGTCACAGACAGCCGCCCCCGCGCTCTGGTATACTTTCGCCAGAGTGTGGGGGCGTTTTGCGCTCCCCCTGGAGATCACATGGACCGGGAGGATATCTGCTATGTTGTCAAAACGATACGCCTGTGTGGAACCGGAGCGCTGCGTGGCCTGCGGGACCTGCATCAACGTCTGTCCCAAAGCGGCGGCGGAACTGTTCCACGGCTGCTTTGCCCGGGTGGACGCCGCCCGCTGCGTGGGCTGCGGCCTGTGCGCCAGGGCCTGCCCTGCCGACTGCATCGCGCTGCGGGAGCGGGAGGTGACGGCATGAAGCGCACACGCTGGTACGACTATCTCTGGATCTGGTCCATCGTCTATTTTGCCCTGGGCTTTTTCAACATCCTGTTCGCCTGGCTGGGCATGATCGACTTTCTGCTTCCTCTGATCCTGGCGGCCTTCGGGGGCAACAAGTTTTTCTGCAACCACCTGTGCGGCCGGGGCCAGCTCTTTGCCCGGCTGGGCGGCGCTCTGGGGCGTTCCCAGTACCGCTCCGCCCCCCGGTGGATGTCCTCCCGCTGGTTTCGCTACGGCTTTCTGATCTTTTTCCTGGCCATGTTCGGCAACATGGTGTTCCAGACCTGGCTGGTGGCAGCCGGCGCCGCCTCGCTGCGGGAGGCCATCCAGCTGTTCTGGACCTTCCGCCTCCCCTGGGGCTGGACCTACACCGCCGGTCTTGTGCCCGACTGGGTGGGGCAGTTCAGCTTCGGGTTTTACAGCATGATGCTCACCTCGCTGCTGCTGGGGCTCATCGTCATGCTGCTCTACAAGCCCCGGACCTGGTGCGCCTTCTGCCCCATGGGCACCATGACCCAGGGCATCTGCAAGCTGAAGTACCGCGCCGGCGCTTCAAAGCCGGAGTAAATACAGCAAACGCCGCAGGCCGGACCGCCTGCGGCGTTTTGGTTTTTTACAGGATGCGCCTTCGGAGGAACTCCGACTTCTCCAGCCGGCCATAGGCCTGATCCTCGGTCATGGCCGCCATCAGGTCCCGGAACGCCCTCCATCCCATGCGCCCGTAGCAGGCCTCCGGCGCGTCGGGGCACCGGAGCAGACGTCCCTCCTGCACCAGGCGGCCGATCTTCTCCATCTCCCAGTAGGCCAGCATGGAGCACAGCACATCGCCCCCCGGCAGCATGCCGAAGAAAAAGAACGCGCTCTCGGAATAGGCCTGCAGGAAAAAGTACCGCAGCTGTACGCCGGCCAGGGCCAGCTGGGCGCCCATCTCCCCCCAGGGCACGTCGACCCGGAAAAACACCGGGGCGGAGCGGAAGCCCCCATGCTTCCGCCAGGCCGGATAATCGTCCAAAAACAGATACACGCTTCCCTGGTACAGCTCCAGCAGCGGCCGGAACTGCTCCAGGTCTGAGGCAAAGGTGTCGCTGTAGTGGACGCCCGCCGCGGTATCCGTAAAGCGCAGCATGGCCGAGCGGGGCCCCAGCGGCAGTTGGTTCTGCTCCACCAGATCGGCCCGCAGCACGCCGGCCGGCTCCAGGAAAATGCCCAGCACGTTTTTCTCCGGCCGGAAGACGGGCCGCTCGCTCTCCCGGCCGGAAAACCGGCCGCTCAGCGCGGCGGGGATGACGCAGTCGTCCATGGACATCTGCACCGAGTCGTCCAGGCTCTCCTGTGTCCGCTCCATATAGCCCAATCTCTCCATGCGGCGCAGGTTGTTCTCCACCAGCGCCGCCAGCGCCGGCCGCCGGGCAAAGGCGGCGGCCATGGCCTGAAAGCGCGCCCGCTGGGCCGCCGGCGACCACGAGGCAAACGCCAGCCCGCTGGCCGCCATCAGCCGCTCCGGGGTAATCCGGTCCGGCGGGAAGCGCTCGGCCAGCGCCAGGCAGGTCTGGACCAGCCGGTCCAGCCGGCCGTCCGGGTAGAGCTGCTCCGGATGCTCCAGCAGGGCTCTCTGCACCGCCCCGGCGTCGGTCAGCTCCAGCCGGAGCAGCGGCTCCAGCTCCACGTCCGCCGCCAGCAGAAACAGGAAATCCGGCAGGCAGGGCTCCTCCCGGTCCAGCAGCGGCTCCAGCCGGCCCATGCGGTAGCGGGCGTAGTAGGGCTGCTCCCGCTCCTGGTCCAGCCGGGCCCGCCGCGCCTGCCGCCCCATTTCGGCCAGCCGGAAGCCCGCCAGCAGTTCCCGGGTGCGGGCATAGCACTCGTTGACCCGCTCAAACCCCTGCTCCAGCACCCGCAGGCTGTCCTCGTAGGGGCTGTTTGGGTCCCGCGCGTCCTGCCGCAGGAAAAAGCAGAGCAGTCCATAGCTGGTCTGCTTGATGAGGGTAAAGTGGGCGATCTCGTGTACCGCGCTGTTCCGGAACGCCTCGGGCGGCAGGCCGCAGTCCACCCGGACAAAATTGTCGTAGTCGTAGTTACCGGTGTTCATCCAGTACCTCCGGGTGCTGCTGCTCGTAGTACCGGCACCACGCCTCCACCCCGATCTTGATGGCCGTGCTGGCCACCAGGCTCACCGCAGCCGTCACCAGCGCCGCGCTCCACCCCGTCCACTGGATGATCTGCAGGGCCGCGCCGGTGATGAGCATCTGCTTGAGCGCCTCGGCGGTGAGCCGCTCGCCGTGGTAGGCGTCGCTCCGGAAAAAGCAGTAGACCTGCTGGCAGACATACTCATAGTAGCGGCGCTGGGGCACGTCGTTGCGGTCAAAGCCCATCCTTACGCTGAGGATCTCGGAAAACAGCGCAAAGGTGGTCTCATCCAGGCGCTCCAGATCGGTCCCGTCCGCCAGCAGCTGCTCCCGCTCCCGCCAGAGGAAGGGGTGATACCGGTCCGGATGGGCCTGATAAAATTCCTCCAGCTCCTGTTCCAGTGTTTCGCTCCGTTCTGCCTGCATCACTGCCTGCTCCTCTCTATGTCAATATAGTTCCAAAAAGCGCCGCCGCAGGGTGTGCAGCGCCTCCTCCAGCGCCTGCTGCATCTCCTCCGGCTGGCGCAGCCCCGTCTGAGCCCGGACCTGCCTGCGGGTGCTCCAGCCCAAAACAAAGCATCCGATGAGCACCTGATGCCGGGGCGACAGGGAGCGGAAGGCTAGCCGTAGGAACCCGTCCCGCTCCCGCCGCAGCAGCCACTGCTCCGGGTCTGTTCCATCCGCCGGCGCCTCCGCCCCGCTCCATTGCCGCAGCCGTTCCCGGCGGCTGTAGGCCCCGCGGACACTCTCCAGGGCCACATAGCGGACAAATCCGCACACCCAGGTGGAAAACCGGCTGACCGGCCGGAAACAGTCCAGCCGCACCAGGCAGCGCCGGAAGGCCTCCGCCACTACATCCTGGATCTCCTCCTCTCCCAGCGGCCCAAGGGCGCCGACGCGCCGGGCCATGTACAGCGCCGGGGGATAGGCGTCCCGGTACAGTGTGTCCCAGGCCGTCTGCTCTCCTCTCAGCGCGGCCTGCACCCGAACATAGTCCTCCGCCCACCGCTGTGATCGCTCCGCCACGTTTCCCCTGCCTTTCCACTTCGCATGTCCCGGACGCACCGTTCTGCGCAGCCACGCCCTGCGCCGGGAGGAATGTGCGCGCTTTTCGCCCCGTTTCGCGCTTGTTCCATGAGCGTAATATAAATGCCTGAAAAAGTCAAGCGCCCCCGTTCAGACGAATTCAGCCTTGTTTCTTTCCCGCTTTGGTGCTATACTTGGCAAACGATTGATGCTGCGCCCGGCGGACCGGGGGCAGGTACAGACGTCAGAAAGGAGTTTTTCCATGCTGATCCTTGAACTGCTCAAGTCCTTTTTCCTGGGCGTGGTGGAGGGCATCACCGAGTGGCTGCCCATCAGCTCCACCGGACACCTGATCCTGGTGGACGAATTTATCAAGCTCAACGTCTCCACTGAGTTTATGGACATGTACCGCTATGTCATCCAGCTGGGCGCCATTCTGGCGGTGCTGGTGCTGTTTTTCCACAAGCTCAACCCCTTCTCCTCCCGGAAAAGCGCGCTCCAGAAAAACCGCACCTGGTCCCTGTGGGGCAAGGTGGTGCTGGCCTGTATCCCGTCGGCCGTGGTGGGCCTGCCCCTCAACGACTGGATGGATGAACACCTGATGAACCCCTGGGTGGTGGCCGCCGCGCTCATCGTATACGGCGTGGGCTTCCTGCTCATCGAAAACCGCCGCCAGGCCCCCACCCTCCGGCGCACGGAGGAGCTCACCTGGCAGACCGCTCTGTTCATCGGTCTGTTCCAGACCCTGTCCATCATCCCCGGCACCTCCCGCTCGGGCGCCACCATTCTGGGCGCCATCATCCTGGGCTGTGCCCGGCCGGTGGCGGCGGAGTTTTCCTTCTTCCTGGCCATTCCCACCATGGTGGGGGTGAGCGTTCTGAAGCTGGGGAAATTTTTCGCCGAGAAGCTCGCCGCCGGTCAGGCTCTCTTCACCGGGGAGGAGGCCGCCATCCTGGCGGTGGGCTTCGTGGTCTCCTTTGTGGTGTCCATGCTGTGCATCCGCTTCCTGATGGACTTTGTGAAAAAGCACGACTTCAAACCCTTCGGCTGGTACCGCATCGTGCTGGGCGTGCTGGTACTGCTCTTCTTCGGCATCCGGGCGGCCGCGGGCCTGTCCTGAAGGCCGTTGCATACGCGCGGGACCCTGTTTTCGGGGTCCCGCGCTTTTTTGCCTCTTTTCCCGGAGGGCCAAGTCTGATACAATGAGCACACCAACGGAAAGGAGGGCATCTCTTTGGAATCTCTGATCCTTATTGCCGAGGATGATCCGGACATCCGCGCCCTGCTGCGCCTGTACCTGGAAAGCGAGGGCATGCGGGTACTGGAGGCATCCGACGGCGCCCAGGCCCTGGAGCTGGCCCGGGAGCACACCCCGGACATGGCCGTGCTGGACATCATGATGCCGGGGCTCAACGGCTTTGAGCTGACCCGTGCCCTGCGCAAGTACAGCGACCTGCCCATTCTCATTCTCTCGGCCAAGAGCGAGGACAACGACAAGATCCTGGGGCTCAATCTGGGGGCGGACGACTACATCGCCAAGCCTTTCAACCCCGTGGAGATCGTGGCCCGGGTGCGGGCCCAGCTCCGCCGGAGCAAGCGAGCGGGGCGGGACGTGCTCACCGTCCGGGACCTCTGCCTGGACACCTCCGCCTTCCAGCTGACCAAAAACGGCCAGCCCATCCTCCTCACCCCCATGGAGTACAAGATCCTGGCCCTGCTCATGCGCTCCCCCGGCCGGATCTTCACCAAGATCCAGCTCTATGAGGGGGTCATCGGCGCCTACTTCGAGGGGGACGACAACACCATGATGGTCCACATCTCCAACCTGCGGGAAAAGATTGAGGACGACCCCAAAAATCCCCGCTACATCATCACCGTGAGAGGACTGGGGTATAAAATTGAAAAATAAACGTCTGCCCGGCAGTCTGTTTGGCCTGCTGGTACGCAACTACCTGCTGTTCACCCTCACCCTGCTGGCCATCGCGGGGGGCGTATTTTGCCTCTGGAACGCCTCGGTATCCCGGCTGTACCGCTTCACCGACTGGGACGCGCTGATGGGCGACCCCGCCCTGTACGCGGAGGACTACGACAGCCTGCGCCCCTATCTGAGCGGCAAGGGGGACGCCTTTGCCATATACGACGGGGCCGGCACGCTGCTCTACGCCTCCGCTGACGGCTTTGACGCGGCCTGCACTCCGGAGGAGCTGGCCTGCGTCCCCCTCTGGAGCTCCAACACGGGGGTGGACGCGTTTGAGCAGACCGGGGAGGACGGCTCCATCCGCCGTCTGGTGGTGCGTTATACCTATCAGCAGGACGGCCAGACCATGGACGTCATGGTACTGGACCAGGACTATCAGGTGCTCTACGGCGGTCTGGAGCCCGGCAAGGATACCTACACCCCCGGGGAATACCAGTACCTCACCGGCCGCCGCTTTCCGGGGGGGAGCCTGTTCCGGGACACCTTTTACGCAACGGACGGCGGCGCCCGGACCCTGCTGCTGCTGGAGCGTTCCCTCTCCGACCCCTCCGCCGACCAGCTCTACCGCAGCTCCTGGCGGATCTGGCTGCTCTCCATCCCCCTGTATCTGCTCAGCGCGGGGCTGTTCATCTGGTGGATGGGCTGCAAGATCGGCCGGCCGCTGCGGCGTCTGAACGACGCGGTGAACGCTCAGGCCGAGGGCCGCACCGTCCGGGTGGGGGACTGCGGCGGCACCCGGGAGATCCGAAGCATCGGGGAGAGCTTTGACCGCTTTTCCGACCGTCTGGCCGAGAGCGAGGCCGAGCGCCAGCGCCTGGACCAGGGCCGGCAGAAGCTGATTGCCGACATCTCCCACGACCTCAAGACCCCCATCACCGTCATCGCCGGCTACATCGACGCCATCTGCGACGGAAAGGTCCCGCCCCCGGAGCAGGAGCGCTATCTCCGGGCCATTCAGAACCGGGCGGAAGCGCTGACCGAGCTGGTCAACACCTTCCATGAATACAGCAAGGTGGAGCATCCGGAGTTCGTTCTGCACCCCGAGCGCTCCGATGTGTGCGAGTTCCTGCGGGCCTATCTTGCCGGCAAGTACAGCGAGATCGACCTGGCCGGCTTCACGCTGGAGATCTCCATCCCTGAGCAGCCCCTGTTCTGCGCTCTGGATCAGCCCCAGTTCCGCCGGGTGCTGGACAACCTGCTCTCCAACGCCCTGCGCCACAACCGTCTGGGGACCCGGCTGTGCTTTGCCCTCTCCTGCACCGACACAGCGGCGGTGCTCCGGGTGGCCGACAACGGCACGGGCATCCCGCCCGACCGGGCCCGGCATATCTTTGAACCCTTCACCGTGGGCAGCGACGCCCGCTCCGGCAAGGGCAGCGGCCTGGGGCTGTCCATCACCCGCCGCATCATGGAAAAGCACGGCGGCTCCATCTCCCTCGCCGCCCGCCCCACACCGGGGTGGAGCACCGAATTTATTCTGAAGCTTCCCCTGGACTCATCCAGATAACCCCCGCGGGCCGAGGCCCGGAGCGTTTGAACGCTCCGGGCCTCGTTCTGTTTTCTTTAGGAATCTTAATGAAAGCCACACGGGAAATGAAGTCTGTTCCTGTATGCTCTGTTTCAGAAAGGGGGCAACACCCATGAACGGACCTGACCTGCGCAGCCGCCCCATCATTGAAGTCAAGGACATCCGCAAGGAGTATCCCATCGGCGACGAGACAGTGGTGGCCCTCAAGCGCATCAATCTGACGGTCATGCGGGGAGAGATCTGCTGCATCTTCGGCACCTCCGGTTCCGGAAAAAGCACCCTGCTCAACCAGCTGGCCGGGATGGAGAAGCCCACCCGGGGCGAGGTGCGCATTGGCGGCGTTCCCATCTCCCGCCTGAATGAAAATCAGCTGGCGTCCTTCCGGCAGAAACACCTGGGCTTCGTGTTCCAGTCCTATAACCTGCTGCCCAACCTCACCGCCACGGAAAACGTGGCCATGCCGCTGCTCTTCCGCGGCATCCCCAAGGCCCAGCGGGAGGCGGCCGCCCGCAAGCTCCTGACCCGGGTGGGGCTGGGCCACCGCCTGGACCACTTTCCCCGGCAGATGTCCGGCGGCCAGCAGCAGCGGGCCGGTATCGCCCGGGCCTTCATCGCCCGGCCCGACGTGGTCTTTGCCGACGAGCCCACGGGCAACCTGGACTCCAAAACCACGGTGGAGATCATGTCCATGATCTGTTCCTTTGCCCGGGACTATCACCAGACCATTATCCTGGTCACCCACGATCCGGAGATGGCCGCCTACGCCGACCGGATCGTCACCCTCATCGACGGGGAGATCGTCCGCAACGAAATCAACAAAAAGGAGAGAACGCACCATGAAGCGTAACCGACCCAAACAAGGCCTTGTCCTGCTGGTGCTGCTGGCCATGCTGGCCGCCCTGCTGCCCGCCGCCGTCGCTGCGGAGGGCACCCTGTTCGTCACCGGCTATACCGTCACCAACAGCTCCGGCTCTTCGGTCTCCAGCATCAGCCGCGGCTCCACCGTGGACATCACCGTCTCCCTCAAGGATACCGGCAGCAGCTCGGGGGACCTTAGCACTCTGGACGTCACCAAGCTGGAGGACAGCTTCACCGGCGGCACCGCCAGCGTGCAGAAGACCTCGGAGGACGGCCGTCCCCTGACCTATGCCGTCAAGCTCTCCGGCCTGCAATACAAGGGCGTGGGGCAGAGCCTGAAGCTCCAGGTAGGCACGGCGGGCGCGCCCGACTCCTACCAGACCCTGGAGGTGACCATCACCGAGGCCGTGGTGTATGAAAAGCCCCAGATCCTCCCGGATTCTCCCGCCGAGGCCGCCCCCGCCCCCATGGTCCTGATCCGCTACAGCGAGCTGAACAAGCCGCTGGAGGCCGGCCAGGAGGCCACCCTCACCGTCACCTTCCAGAACCTGAGCAATCTGAGGCTCAAGTCCCCCATCGCCACCTTTACTCCCACAGACGGGCTGTCCATCGTCGGGGGCGCCTCCTCCTTCTCCCTGGACGACATCGGCGGGCAAAAGACCGGCACCGTCAAGGTGAAGGTCAAGGCCGCCAGTGTCATCTCCTCTCCCGCCCAGTCTCTGGGGGTGGAGCTGAAGTTCAACTACTTCAACAACATCGCCCAGACCCAGGGCAGCGCCACCGAAAAGATCCCCGTCCCCGCCCTGGCCCGTGAGAGCGTTCCCCAGCCGGTGGTGCTGGTCACCCGCACCCCGCTGGCCCAGCCCATCGCCTCGGGGGAGAGCGCCGAGGTCACCATCCGCTTTCAGAACACCAGCACCACCAAGCTGGTCAACCCCGTGGTCTCGGTCACCCCGTCCGACTCGCTGATGCTGCTCAACGACACGGCCACTTTCCTGCTGGGGGATATCGACCCCGGCAGGGACGCCGCGGTCACCGTCCGGATCAAGGCCGTGGGCGCCGTCTCCTCCAACACCCAGTCCCTCAGCACCGAGCTCAAGTACAGCTATGACAACGGCGGCGTGCTGACCCAGGCCACCGCCTCCGACCGGCTGCTCATCCCCGCTGTGGCCAAGCAGGCCGTCCCCCAGCCGGTGGTGCTGCTCACCCGCTCGGAGTTGAACCGCCCCATCTCCCCGGGGGAGTCCATGGACGTCACCCTCTTCTTCCAAAACGCCGGGAGCACCAAGCTGGTCGCCCCCTCCGTCACGGTCTCCCCGTCTGACTCTCTGGTCCTGCTCAACCCCACCTCCACCTTCCTGCTGGGGGACATCGCCCCGGGCGACACCGCCTCGGTAGCCCTTCAGATCAAGGCCGCCAAGGACCTCTCCTCGGCCACCCAGTCCCTCAGCACCGAGCTCAAGTACAGCTACGACAACGGCGAGACCATGACCCAGGCCACTTCCTCCGACAAGGTGAACATCTCCGCCAACCTCACCGCCAAGGGGGACACCCCCTCTCCCAACATCGTCATCCGCAAATACACCTACGGGGAGAGCTCGGTGGCGGCGGGCAGCAAGTTCCCGCTGAGCTTTGCCTTTGAAAACACCGGCACCATCGGCATCGAGAACATCGTGGTCACGGTGGACGGCGGCGAGAACTTCACCATGGACGGCAGCACCAACACGTTTTACTACAAAGCCCTGCCTGCCGGGGGCGCCCAGACCCAAGAAGTGCCCATGCGCTCCGTCCCGGCGGCCAAAAGCGGCGCCCAGAGCATCAGCGTCTCCTTTAAGTATGAGTACATGGACGGAGAAAAGCGCACTCAGGCCACATCCGACATCAAGATCTCCGTGCCCATCTATCAGCCGGACCGCTTCCAGATCACCGCTCCCACCGTGCCCGAGTCGGTCAATGTGGGAGAAGAGGCCGAGCTGCTCCTCCCCTACGTCAACAAGGGCAAGGACGATCTGGCGAATCTGGAGGCCACCGTGGTGGGCGACGGGGTGGACACCCCGGCCCGCACCCAGTACCTGGGCAACATCACCGCCGGTACCAACGGCAACATTGGCTTTGCCCTCTCCCCTGTGAGCGAAGGCGACATTGAGCTTGTCCTGAAGATCAGCTATGAAGACGCCGACCAGCAGGTGCAGACCCGGGAATTTCCCGTCACGCTCCACGCCGTGGAGCCGCCTCCCCCGGTGGACTTTGACGATATGGACGCCCAGAGCGACGCGGCCTCCCCGCCCTGGCTCCTGCTGGCCGGCGGCGCGGGCGCGCTGGTGCTGGCCGTGGGCGGATTCCTTCTGATGCGCAGATGGCGGGCCCGCCGCGCGGAGAGCGACACCGGCGCCTGGGACGACTGGGAGGACGACAAGCCCGAAGGAGGCGGTAACGCTTGAGACACAACGACCTGCTGCGCATCTGCCTGCAAAACCTGATGCGCCGGAAATCCCGCACGTTTCTGACGGTATTGGGGGTCCTCATCGGCTGCTGCTCCATCGTCATCATGATCTCCCTGGGCATCGGGATGAAGGAATCCCAGGAAAAGGTACTGGCGGAGATGGGGGACCTGACCATCATCACGGTCAACGCCCCTCAGAACGGCCGCGGAAAGGTAAAGCTGGACGAGCCGCTGCTCAGGCGCCTGCGGGGCCTTACCGGCGTGGTGGCCGTCACCCCCAAGCAAAGGCTGGACGTGGACAACATCCGCCTGGTCACCGGGACGGGCAACCGCTACGTGGCCGACTGGACCTCGGTGGTGGGACTGGATGCCAGCCAGATCGAGCAGATCGGATACCGCCTGATCGAGGGGTCCAACATCAAGCACAGCGGCGAGGTCATCGTCGGGCAGTATCTGGCCTACAGCTTCAAAGACACCCTGCGCCCGGAGGGGCGCAACATGGTGGACCGCTGGAGCGGCACCTGGGATGAAAACGGCAACCTGACCGACGTGCCGCCCCCCTATCTGGACCTGCTGAAGCAGCGCCTCACCATGGAGATCGAGACCCAGAGCGGAAAGATCTCGATCCCCATCACGCCGGTCTGCGTCACCAAGGAGGACTATTCCAAGGGAATGGAGACCTCCGAGGGGATCATCATGGATCTGGGCGACCTGCGCAAGCTGCTGGACAAGATCCAGGGAAAGCAGAAAAAGTCCGTCCCCTATGACTCCATTCTGGTCAAGGTGGCTGATATCCGCAACGTGGCCGACGTGGAAAGCCAGATCAAAGCCATGGGCTATTCCACCGAATCCATGGAGAGCATCCGCAAGCCTCTGGAAAAAGAGGCCCGCCAGAAGCAGATGATGCTGGGCGGTCTGGGGGCCATCTCCCTTTTCGTGGCAGCCCTGGGCATCACCAACACCATGATCATGTCCATCTCCGAGCGCACCCGGGAGATCGGCATCATGAAGTCCCTGGGCTGCTATGTCCGGGACATCCGGATCATGTTTCTCTCCGAGGCGGGCGCCATCGGTCTCATCGGCGGCGTCATCGGCTGTGTGATCAGTTTCATCGCCTCAGTCATCATCAATCTGGTCTCGCTCGGTCTGTCTCCGGACAACCTTCCCGCTGCCATTTTGGGCGGCGAGGATGTCAGCCGGGTCTCCATCATCCCCCCGTGGCTGCTGCTGTTTGCCATCGTGTTCTCCATCTTCATCGGCCTTGGCTCGGGGTATTATCCGGCCAACAAGGCGGTCCAGATCCCCGCCCTGGAGGCCATCAAAAACGAATGACTCACCGGGACTGCCTCCAGCGGAGGCAGTCCCGCTTTCTGTTCCCCGCGCTCTGTTTCCAAATTGTAACTGGACATTTTTCTACTTCAAATGTAGTATATCAATATCTACTACATTTGAAATAGGTGATACGATGAAACGGCTGCCCGATACCGAACTGGAAGTACTCAAAGCCCTGTGGACCCTGGGCCCGGATACCGCCCGCGCCCAGCTGGAGGAGGCCCTGGTCCCCTTCGGCTGGGCCCCCAACACGGTGAATACCTACCTCAAGCGTCTGGAGGAAAAGGGGTTCGTCTCGGTCCGCCGGGAGGGGAAGAGCAACCGCTACACGCCCCTGGTGAGCCGGGAAGAGTACCTGGCTTTCGACAGCCAGGCGGTGCTGTCCAGGCTCTACGGCAGCTCCCCCCGGAACTTTGTGGCCGCTCTGGCCCGGAACGGCCTGAAGCAGGAGGAGCTGGACGACCTCCAGGCCCTGCTGGACGAGCTGAACGGAGGCCGGAACTGATGGACCTGCTGCTGCAACTGGCCGGGGTCAGTCTGGGAGGCGGCGGGGTGATTTTGCTGCTGCTCCTTCTCGCCCGCCTCACCGGCGGACGCTACGCCGCCCAGTGGCGGTGCTGGGCCTGGGTGCTGCTGGGGCTGCGGCTGGCTCTCCCCTTCTCCCTGCTGCCCCAGAGCGCCCCCACGGTCTCCCCCATCGTCCTCTCCGCGCCGGAGCATGTGGTGCTGTACCGCTCCGGCCCCTCTGCCCCGGCCCAGGCTACGCTCCCCGTCCCCACGCCGCCCCCTGCCACCCAGGGCGTCTCGCCTTCGTCCGGCCAGCCGGCCGTACCTTCGCAGCGCCCTGCGGCCGCAGCGGAGACGGCCGAGGCCCCCGCCGTTTCCCTCACGCTGGAGCAGCTGCTGACCGGGCTCTGGCTGGTGGGGGCCGCCGGGGTGCTGGTCTGGAACGGAGGGGCGCACCTGCGCTTTTGCCGCTATCTGCGCCGGTGGAGCGCTCCGGCGGAGGACCCGCTTCTCCTTCGGGAGTTCCACTGGCTGGCAGACCGCCTGGGCCTGGGCCGCCGCCCCCGGCTGCGCACCTGCGCGGGGCTGGCGGTCCCCATGCTGGCCGGCATCCTCCGCCCCGTCCTCCTGCTGCCGGAGGATTTCCCGCCTGGCGAAGCCCGGTGCTATTCCCTGCTCCATGAGCTGACCCATTACCGCCGCCGGGACATCTGGCTCAAGACCCTGATGGTGTGGGTGCGCGCTCTGCACTGGTTCAACCCCGCCGTCTGGCTCATGACCCGGTCGGTGGAGCAGGATACGGAACTGGCCTGCGACGAGGGAGCCCTGAAGTGGCTCTCCCAAAGCGAGCGGGCCGCCTATGGCCGGGCCATTCTGCAGGCCGCCGCGGCCGGAAAGGAGCCTTGATATGACACCGCCCAAAACCCCCTTCTCCACCCGCATGTCCGGCTCGGCCAAGGAGACCGAGCGGCGCATCCGGGCCCTGTTCACCGTCCACCGCCGCCCTGCCCTGGTGCTGCTGCTGGCCGCGGCTGGCCTCATCGGGATGTGTGGCACGCTGGTCTCCTGCCGAAGCACGCCCCCCGCGGTGAGCCTCACCATGGCCACCCAGTATTACGATGCCATGGACAACTATGTGGAGATCCCCGCCTTCACCCTCTCCAGCGGCGACCTCCCCGCCGGGGCCCGGGCCGCCAACGAGTCCCTGGCTCTCTTGAACAGCCAGTATCAGTCCATCCTGGCCGCCCCCTACAACCAGGTAGGTGGAAACCACTGCATACTCTATCCCACCGTCACAGAGCGCTATGACAGCCTGGTCTTTTATCTGGACGGCTCCAGCTCCGGAAACGACGGCGACGTATACACCCTAACCTACGACCGGCAGGAGGACCGGCTGGTGGAGCTGGATGAGGCACTGACTCTGGCCGGAGTCTCCGAAACCGAGCTGTGCAGAGGCGCGGAGGTCTACCTGGCCTCCTCCCTGGATAAGGAATCCGGCCTGGCCGCCCGGGACGCCTCGGTGACCGGCTTCCGCCTGCGGGCAGACGGCGGTGCGGACTTCTATCTCACCTGTCTGGTGGACGACGCCGACCCGGCAGAAGACTGGTACGACGGCTGGCTGCACCTGCTGGTGTACCGCGACAGGACCTATCGCCATTACAACTGCCACGCCGGTCCGGTGGACCCGGACGCACTTCTGGTCCCCGCGGAGGAGCTGACCGCCCTGGACACCCCCCTCTGGTACGAGTGGGGCCCCTCCGGTAGCGAGCCGGAGGGCGGTTTTGCCCTGACGGACATCCCGGAGCCGGTGCAGCAGCAGGCTCAGACCTATCTGGCCCAGCAGGGCTGCGACGGTCCGCCGGACCGCCTGCTGCTCCACACCGCCTTTACCGACCTGAGCGGACTGTCCTGGGCCGAGGGCTGGGCCGGCTGTGACGCCGTGGAGAGCTATCAGCTCATCTACACACAGCTGGACACCACCTCTGCCGTGGATCTGGTCTTTCTCCGGCGGGGGACGGACTATTCCTATCTGGGCGTCTTCGCTTCCGGGGATTTCTGCGCGGTGGAGCCCACCCGTCTGGCCGCTGTGGGGCCCTACAATTGGAAGGTACGAAACGTCCTGCTGGATGCGGGCGCCATCACCGAACAGCCCGATACCGCCGCCATGCTGCAAGATACCCCCATGCCTCAGTCCGCCCTCATGTCCCTTCTAACCTTCTACTACGACCAGCAGGGCGCACATAACCAGGGGGCGCCGGTGTTCTTTGCCGACACTCCGCCCCTGTCGGTGCAGGATGGGGCAACGCGGATCGACCGGACGGAATTCACCGGGCTCTATTTTCTCTATGAATCCCAGGGCGTGGCGTACATCGTGGAAAAAAGCCGCTATGAAAACGGCGCATGGACCGCTCTGGAGCCCACCCAGGTGGTGCTGCGCCTGCAAATGGATGAGACCTTCTCCGCGGTCCTGGGGGAGGGCTCCCCCACGGAACACACCACCAGCGCCATCCTGGAGCAGAGCTATCAGCTGATGGACGGCGATGTGGCCTTCTGGCGCCTGGGACACCCCATCCCCGCCGGGCCTGGAAACAGCGGCATCCAGTTTATGGGCGATCCGCCCCACAGTATCCTTCTCCTGGAGGACCGTGCCCCCACCAGCGACGGGTATGCCTGGTACCGCCTGGAGTGGAACGACCTTACCGCCGTGTGCAGCGTGAGTAAGACCGACTTTCACTCTCTGGACGACGTGGATTTCTACTCCATCGACTCCATCACCACCACCCGCGCCGACATCGTCACCACACGGGGCATCGGCATCGGCTCCACCCGGGCCGAGGTGGAGGAGGCCTACGGGGACGCGCTCTACGACACTCCCTACTGGGATGAGACAGGGGATTACCTCTGGTACTGCCGCCGCGCCGACGGCTATGGCGCCGCCATCCTGTTCTATTTTGACGGGGATACGGTCAGCCGTATGAGTCTGGAGCATCACAGCACCTGACGGCAAGGCAGCGATACGGTCCAGATACAAAAGCGCTGCGGGATTCCATCCATCGGAATCCCGCAGCGCTGCAATTTTCTTTTATGTACGGGTCACAAGCGCTGTCGCTTTCTCCACGGACCGTCCTTTCCGGTCGCGCAGCTTTTCAGCCCAGTGAAACGCCGTGTTCCTTCTTCCTGGAGCTTTTTTCTTTGTACACGGCCACAATCGCACCAGCCAGCAGGCACCCGCAGACGAAAAGGACGCATGCACCGCCATTTTGATGCGTGTAGTTCCAACTCCCCCCTGGGTCCCACCCATCTGTGGGATAGAGCAGCCAGCCCGAGAAACGCAAACCGCCATACAGCAGACCGGCTGCGAGGATTGGGAACGGAAGCGTCCACAAAACGGGATAGGGAATCCGTATGAGTCGTCTCTCACTCCAGAATGCGGCAAACCCAATACACCATATGGCTAGAAGCAGGAGAAACAGGAAACACGCCGCCTGCAGCGCAGGACCAAACGTCTGTACAAGGGCATTGTATAAACCTCCCACTCGACTCACCTTCCATCCAAATCAGATTTTGAGGGCTGTTGGCTTGTGGTATCGCCAAAATTTATTCCAATTATTCCCATTCAATGGTGCCGGTAGGCTTCGGCGTCAAATCATAGAGAACCCGATTGACCCCGGGCACCTCGGCGGTGATGCGTGCGGTGATCTTCTGCAGCAGGGCAAAGGGCACGTCCTCCACGGTAGCGGTCATGGCGTCCACGGTGTTGACCGCCCGGAGGATCACCGGCCAGTCAAAGGTACGCTTATTGTCCCGCACACCTACGGACTTGAAATCCGGCACGACGGTAAAATACTGCCACACCTTGCCCTCCAGTCCGGCGTTGTGGAATTCCTCCCGCAAAATGGCGTCGGAAGCCCGGACCGCCTCCAGCCGGTCCCGGGTGATCGCCCCCAGGCACCGTACGCCCAGTCCGGGGCCGGGGAACGGCTGCCGGTAGACCATAGCGTCCGGCAGGCCCAGGGCTTTGCCGCATGCACGCACCTCATCCTTAAAGAGCATTTTCAGCGGCTCCACCAACTCAAACTTCAGGTCCTCCGGCAGGCCGCCCACATTATGGTGGGCCTTGACGGCCTTTGCCGTCTTGGTTCCAGATTCGATGATATCGGGATAGATGGTGCCCTGAGCCAGGAAGTCGATACCCTCCAGCTTGCGGGCCTCCTCTTCAAACACTCGGATAAACTCTGCGCCGATGATCTTGCGCTTGCGCTCGGGGTCGGCCACGCCGGCCAGCTTGTCCAGGAACCGATCCACCGCATCCACATAGATGAGATTGGCGTCCATCTGGTGACGGAAGACCTGCACCACCTGCTCCGGCTCGCCCTGACGGAGCAGGCCGTGGTTGACATGCACACACGTCAGCTGCTTTCCCACCGCCCGAATGAGCAGGGCCGCCACCACGGAGGAGTCCACGCCGCCGGACAGGGCCAGCAGCACCTTCTTCTCCCCGATCTGTCGGCGGATCAACTCCACCTGATCAGCGATAAAATTCTCCATGTTCCAGTTGGGCTGCGCCTTGCACAGGTCGAACACAAACCCGGAGAGCATGGCGCGGCGCGCATCGTCGTCCGCCGGCCAGTCCGGCTCTCCCTTGTGATCCACCGCCATCAGCGGCAGTCCGCTGTCATAGACGGCGCGGGAGGCATCGATCTCCACGCCGTCCACCACTCGATTGGGTCCTCCGTTGAGGATGATCCCCTTCACATTGGGCAGCGCGCTCAGCGCCTGCGCTGTGATGTCGTGGGGATGGATCTCACTGTACACGCCCAGGGCGCGCACCTCTCTGGCGATCTGCGCATTTTGCTCACTGCCCAGATCCAGGATCACGATCATATCCTGCTTCATCAAAATACCTCCATCTACTCGGTCTATTTCAGTGCCTCCGCCCTGCGGCGGCGTTCACTCTGACAGTTCTGCCACAGCTGTTCCGTGGCAAACTGGAGCTTGGTGGCATTGAAGCCCGGCTCCAGCGGATAAATAAAGTAGGTGTTATCCGGGGTAGAGAGGGTGATACACTGCCCCTTCCCCCGGTAGTCATATTCCGTGTGGAGCGAAAAGGTGGCCCGGGCCGGGAAACGCAGGGTGCGTGGCTCGGTCTGGCCATAATCGGTCACCGTCAGTTCAAACCCCTCCGGCCCGTGCCGGAGGCGTCCGGTCCCCAGGTCGATGAAGTTCACCGCGTTGGGCAGCGATTCCACATGTACCGCCAGGTCCAGCCCGTAGCATCCCGCCGCCAGAGCCTTGCCCACCTGCTCCTGCTCCCAGGCGTACCAATCCGGGATGCGGGAAAAGCGGGGTCCCTCCAGCTGTCCCAGCTCCGTCATCCGCCAGCGGCTGGAGCAATTGCCGCAGAACAGCTCTGCGCCCTGGCTGTGCATGTGGAATTCCGTTCCGCACACCGGACACTGGTAGAGGGGCATCTCCAGCCCCTCGGCCCGCCAGGGCGCCGCGATGCGCTGACCGGTCTGCTCCTGCCAGGCGTATTCGTCGTACTCCAGCTCCTTTCGGATCCCCTCCTGCACCTGCTCCGCCGTGGCCTGTTCCAGCTGCTGCGGCGTGTAGAGGCCCGTCAGGGTGGCCTCCAGACGCACGCCCTTCCGGCGCTTCAGGTTCCAGATGGGGGACTGAAGGTAGTTGCCTTTCATGTTCAGCGTGACCACCGGGACCTTCAGATATTTGGCCAGCTTGCCGGTGGAGGGCGGCAGCGGCGCGCTCACCCCCACGTTGGCGTAGCGCGCCTCGGGATAGAGCACCAGAATGCCGCCCCGCTCCATGACCCGGCGGATGTTGCGCACCAGGGCCAGATCATTGACGAACTTCCGTGTCCCCAGGCAGCCCACCTGGCGGTAGGCCCACTCGCCGTAATACTCAAACCCTTCCAGCTCGGAGACATAATTGGCCCGGTGGGGGAACAGAGCCAGGGGGGTGACGTAAAAATCCATAAAGGCGTGGTGGGTGGCCAGTACCAGAAAGGGCGGGCGTATCCCCTGCATATTCACCTTCCGGATCCTGAGCCGCCCCGGCCGGGTCTGCAGCCAGCAAAACGCCCACAGCGCGGGCATGATCAGCGGGTTTTGCGGCGGCGGGATCCGCTCCCGGTCAAAAGGGGTCGTATCAATGGGCCGCTTCACGTTCTCCCCTCCTCTTGGTCCCGCAGCAGGTAGCGCCGCACGGGCCCCACCCGGCTGAGCAGGATATACAGCGCCCCGGTACCCAGAAAGGCACACCCCGTGGGCGTGAGATGGAACAGCATGGGCAGATGCACCACGCCGTTGACCGGGTCGTAAACCGCCAGGGACAGGGCCACTCCAAACCCGGCGCACCCCAGTCCTACCCAGTTGAAGCCGCCGGAGTACCGGTAGGCCGTGTGCCCGGGCAGCCCGTAGGCCGAGCGCAAATCCAGCTTCTGCCTCCGGACCACGAAAAAGTCGGCAAACAGCAGGGCGGCCAGCGGCGCATAGATCCCCGCCCCGATGGTGAGAAAGCTGCCGAAATACTCCACCACGCCGCCCCACAGGCACAGCGCGCACACATAGGCCGCCAGCACCGCCACAATGGTGCGGTACCGGGCCGTCGGGAAGGCGGATTTCAGCATCACGCCATAGATATAGGCTCCCACCGCCTGTGTGCCTATATTGGCAAAGGCCACCAGCAGCAGGCTGCACAGGGCCAGCGCGGGTGCGGCCAGGGTGGCCAGCATCAGGGTGGGATCCTCCGCCGGGGTACCGGTGACCGCCTGCATGGCGATGGCCATCACCGCCCCCACCACCACAAAGAACGAGCCTGCCGCCCCCTGTCCCAGCACGCCGGCCCAGTAGCCGGCCCGCTCTGTACCTGTCAGCCGCGGCACCTCGGCCATGCCGCCCACCAGGGTAATGACAAAGGCAAAATTGGCCTCAATGGAGAGAATATAGGGGATAACTCCCCGCCCCTGGTCCGGCGGCATATAGTTCCAGATCACCTCGGCCGGTACGGCCCGGAACCCCACCGCCACCACCACGGCCCCCACCGCCAGCAGCAGCGGGACCAGAATGCGTGTGGTCCAGGTAATAGCCCCCAGTCCCCGCCAGGCCAGTGCGCTGCCCAGCAGCACACAGCCCAGCGCCAGCAGGGTATGTATGCCCCGGGGAGCCTGCCAGCCAAAAAGGGCCGCCAGGTTGGTCATGGAGGAGGCAAACAGGTCGGCGCACACGGCATACCAGGGGTAGTTGACCAGAATGACGGCCAGCATCAGCACCAGCACGCCCCGGGTACCGAACACCGCCCGCAGCCAGACCCAGATGTCGATGCCGTAGCGCACCGACAGGATCACCGGCAGCTGGTAGATGCACAGCATGAGCAGCGCCCCCAGGAACGCCCCGATCAGCAGCTGCCGAAAGCCCACCAGCGTGGTGAGATAGGCCCCCTGCGTGTAGCTCCAGGTAGCGATGCAGTAGCCGGACAGGATCAGCACCGCGTCCACAAAGCCGTACAGCCGCTCCCCCGGCAAAACGGGAGCCGTCCCAAAAAGCGCCTCCCGGGCCACACGCTCCTCCACCGCGCTTCCCCGTTTCACAGCCACGCCCCCCAGATAACTGCCGCCAGACACAGCAGTACCACAAGCGTCACCAGGACATAATCCCGCTTGGAGAATCGCTTTCCCGTCTGACCGTCAGCCTCCAGCACCTCGATGCGCCGCTCGATCTCCTCTTCCAGTTGGCGGAGCCGATCCTGTTGTCCCATCGTTCCACGCTCCTTTGGAACCCGTTAACAGATTACTTTGATTATAGCATAGTTTCCATCTCCCGTCTGCCGGGAAAAGAAAAAACAAATATTTTTGAAAAAAAGCATTGACAATGGCGAACTTACGTGGTAATATAACACTCGCGCTGAATCAAGCGCACAAACGAAATGCGCGAGTGGTGGAATTGGCAGACTCGCTAGATTCAGGTTCTAGTGTGCATTACGCACGTGCGGGTTCAAGTCCCGCCTCGCGCACCAAAAAAGGACACGCTTTGTGCGTGTCCTTTTTCCTTTGCCATGCAAAACAGGGGGAGCGTCTCGTTGAGACGCTCCCCCTGTTTTTATTTTACCCGGCATTTTCCAGCTCGTCATCGCCATCTATGTCGTCGCTGTCAAACACGACCTCTGCATGGTCAAACGAATAGTTGGGATACCGCGCCCTGTATTTTTCGCCCAGTTCCGCAACTGCCTCTGCTATTTTGCAGCCGTTTTCGTGGCAATAGTCCAGAAACGTCTTTGTGATTCCGGGGCCCAGACGGTCGTTTTGTTCCAGCAGCCGCTGGAGCAGAAGGGCCAGTGTCTGGAGCTTTTCCTCCGACATCCGCTCTCCACTTTTCCGATAATACCGCACCATCATATCCACATAGGTGTGCACGGAATAGGCAAAGTAACGATAGGGTGCCTTTTCGATCAACGTTTCCAGCCGCTCCCGACCGATGTCAAAGTAGTAATAGGCCCGGCCTTCTTCGTGTTCCAGCGCCCACACGCCCCATTCCATATAATTTTTCGCCTGTGCGTGCCGGATGTGGAACGACGTATTGTTTCGGATCTCGGAAGCCTCGGAGAACGCGCTGTTGGCCTCTTCAAAATGGGTCAGATCCCGATGGCAGATGCCGCGCTGCACCCAATAATAGCTCAGGTGCTTGCACAGCGGCTCCAGACCCAGCAGCAGCTGATCCAGGATCTTGTCCAGCGGGATGCCCAGCTGTTTGTGGAGGGTGTTGACCTTGATCAGTTTCTGGAACATCTCATTGCGCTGATTTTCCTCCTTTTCCCGCAGATTGCGGGCCAGGAAGCAGACTGTGGCACGAATCCACTCCAGCAGCTCATCCGCATTCAGCCACTTCTGGATGGCCGCCCACAGCAGTCTGGAGCAGCGCAGCTGCAGCCGGTTGTCCTGCAGCTGGACTGCATCGCCATATGCCTTCAGGAACGACTGCATATCCACCGACATTCCGCACTGGGTGGTCATATCCAAAAACGGCTTCATGGACAGGTGAGACACGCCCAGCGCGGCAAAGCCGCACAGCATCAGGAAGGCCCGGCGATTGACGTCATCCGGCTTTTCGTCCAGCCAGTCGGCGTAATGACGGACAAAGCGGCGGCCCTCCTGGGACACATAGAGCACATCGATGAGGTCGTTCAGCTGCCGGATATAGGCCACCCGTTCTCTGCGGTTGTCGCCGTAAGTGCGCAGCTTGTTGAGGTGATTGGTCTGCTCCAGCTGGTTATAGATCTCGTTTGCAAAGCGGCTGTCGCTGGTATGTTCCGAGATCGGGATCTCCTCCAGCGTCTCATACTGATCCAGCAGATACCGCTTGGAAACGTGGTCCTGGCGGTTGGCGGTACACAGGACAATCAGGCTCTCCACATTCTCCGGGCACCGCTCCAGGATCTGCTTGATATGGCTGTAATAATAGGACATATTCTCTGCCATGATGGCCACCTTGGTCCCTTCCGGAAGGGCAGCCAGATACTCCAGCACCAGGTCCTGATAATTGCTGGCATTCATGGAATAGCTCATGTCAAAGCGGCAGAACTCATACCCCTTCCCCATCAGGTCCACCCCCAGCCGGATGGCCGCGCAGGTCTTGCCCACATAGGCCTGACCGTACAGCACCACCAGCTGCCGTCCGCCGCGCTGGGCCAGCTGGCCTGCCCGCTCCTTCAGCTCCGGCCGGACGATATCCAGATTTTTAAAGAAATCGATGGGGCGCGGCGGCGCTCCCAGGTACAGCTCGCTCATGTACCGTACGCCTTCCGCTTGGGCCTCCTGCTGCTTCTCGTCGTAAAACACCATGCCATAGTCCCGCATCTTTCTGCGGATATCCCGCATGACCGTGAAGTTCTGATTGATAAAGTGCAGGAACTTCCGGCTGTCCCATTCCAGCAGGTGCAGATTGCTCTCATCCCGGATTCGCCTGCGCAGCTGCCGGTTGTTCAGCCTGGGCGTCAGGAAAAAGTAGTGATAGGGGCAGTCGATCTTTACCAGATCCATCAGCCGCTCCAGCATGATGAGCAGATCCTCTTCCTGAAACTCGGTTCCCAGAAACACCACGTCATTGGTCAGAAAGAGCGTGCCAAAGGACTCCAGGGTCCAGCTGGGCGTGGCGGCATACCGGCGATACTCTGTGGAGTCAAATACGTATTCCAGGTCCGGCCGCTTCACCGAACCGTGGAGTTTGTACAGCTCCGTGGCAGCCCCGCTGTTCAGGGTGGACGACTGGCGGATATGCACGTGGGGCTGTCGGCTCTTGGGCAGGTCGGCATAGATAAACTCCACCAGATCGTCGATGTTCAGGGTAAAGATATGCCGCCACGGGTATTCCCGCAGCCACATGTGGTAGTCGTCCGGCCGGCAGTGACAGCCGCTCATGCGGCTGGTCAGATAGTCGTCCCGCTCCTTCACCAGTTTTTCCAGGCGGATGTTATCACAGGTCTTTTTCAGGTCGTCCCGGTCCTCCCGGTAGAGTTCCATATCCTCCGGCTCGATCTGCTTTTTGTGGGACTCCAAAACGGCGGAAAACAACTCATTCGCCAGATGCGTGCCATCCGGCAGTTCTTTTCCGCCTCCGTTTTCCACTCCCCTGGAGAATCCCGCCCCCAGCACCAGAACCGGGCTGCGCAGGGACATCCGGTTATAAAGGAATTTTTTCTCCTCGCTCTCCTCTCGGATCACAGCACCGCTCGCCTCCTTCTCCTTAGAATCTCACCCACAGCAGCATGGCCACGCCGGCCACCGCCAGGACCCCCCCTCCGATCTTGGTGCCCCATTTGGACCGCATCCGATGAAAGACCTTTTGCAGCGTGGGCAGTGGGACCAGCAGAAAAATACCGCCCAATACCAGAAACAGCACACCGATGGATTGTTCAGCTGTCATAATTTTACCCTCCGTTTTTCTTGTTTCGTTGCTTCATTTTACCAAGCTTTCCCCTTACTTTCAACCCCGCCGCCTTGTGTTTCCCTGCGGTTTTTGCTATGATGGGAGAAACGAGTCGAGGAGGCGCGTATTATGGGCGATTACATCCTTTCCCTGGACCAGGGGACCACCAGTTCCAGGGCCATTCTGTTCGACCGGGCGCAAAACATCATCGGTGTGGCCCAAAAGGAATTTACCCAGTACTATCCCCAGGAGGGCTGGGTGGAGCATGACGCCATGGAGATCTGGTCCTCCCAGTACGGCGTTATGATGGAGGTCATCGCTCAGTCCGGCATACGTCCGGCGGATATCGCCGCCATCGGCATCACCAACCAGCGGGAGACCACCATTCTCTGGGACCGGGCCACCGGGCGGCCCATTTACAACGCCGTGGTCTGGCAGTGCCGGCGCACAGCCGAGCTGGTGGACCGTCTGCGGGCCAATGGGCTGGAGGGCCATATCCGGCAAACCACCGGGCTCATCCCGGACGCCTATTTTTCCGCCACCAAGATCAGCTGGATCCTGGACCATGTGGACGGTGCCCGGGAAAAGGCCCGACGGGGCGAGGTACTCTTCGGCACCGTGGACACCTGGCTTTTGTGGAAGCTGACCGGCGGAGCGGTCCATGCCACCGACCCCACCAACGCCTCCCGCACCATGCTCTATGACATTCACAAACTGGACTGGGACGACACGCTGCTTCAGGCCCTGGACATTCCCAGGGCCATGCTGCCTCAGGTGCGCTCCTCCAGCGAGATCTACGGCTATACCGACATTCAGGGTGCCCGGGTACCCATCGCCGGCATTGCGGGCGACCAGCAGGCGGCCCTGTTCGGCCAGACCTGCTTTACCCCCGGAGACGCCAAAAACACCTACGGTACCGGTTGTTTCCTGCTGATGAACACCGGTGATACCCCTTGTGTAAGCCGCAACGGCCTGCTGACCACCATCGCCATCGGGTTGGACGGCCGGGTGGAATACGCCCTGGAGGGCTCGGTCTTTGTGGGCGGGGCGGTGATCCAGTGGCTGCGGGACGAGCTGCGCTTTTTCCCCGAGAGCCGGGACGCAGAATACTTTGCCCGCAAGGCCAGTGACAACGGCGGGGTCTATCTGGTACCCGCCTTCACCGGTTTGGGCGCTCCGTACTGGGACATGTATGCCCGTGGCATTCTGGTGGGCCTCACCCGCGGCACCAAGCGGGAGCACATCACCCGGGCCGCGCAGGAATCCATCGCTTACCAGGTCGCTGATCTGGTCCATGCCATGGAAGCCGACACCGGTCTGCCCCTGCGGCAGCTGCGGGCCGACGGCGGAGCCAGCCGGGACGGCTTTCTCATGCAGTTTCAGGCGGACGTACTGGACCGTCAGGTCCTGCGCCCCGCCATTCGGGAGACTACGGCGCTGGGCGCGGCCTACCTGGCGGGACTGGCCACCGGCTTTTGGAGCGACCGGGAGGAACTGCGCCGCCTGTGGCAGTGCAGCGCCTGCTTCACCCCTGCCATGCCCGCCCCTCAGCGGGAGCACCTGCTCGGGCAGTGGCACCGGGCGGTGGCGCGCTGCCGTGGCTGGGCGCAGCCCTAATTTCCCCTTGCACTCGAGCGGCAATGCGAGTACAATAGGGCTGTTGCATCTGCCGGGCGGATGCCGCATAAGACTGGAGGCCCTTTACCATGCAGACGATCGACTCTTATTCCTATCAGTGCGGTGTGATGGACTGCTTCAACGAGATGGTACGTGTGGGGATAAAATCCCTGGCTCTGAGCCATCCCATGGACAGCGCCGTAGAACGGGACGCCCTGGTCCCCTATGCCATGCAGCTTTGCCGAAGCTACGGCAATAAGCTGTATCTGGAAGATGCGCCGCTCATCACCGACCTGTTCCCCCTTTCTCAGAACCAGGGGAAATTCCACATTTTATTCTACCGGGCGGACCACATTCTGGAGCAGTATCTCCGCCTGAAGGCCCGCAAGGCCGCGCTGGTCACCGAGGGCGCCTATTTCGGCGGCAACCGCAGCCGGGTGGCCTGGGAATACGGCCAGCTGCTCTCCTACCCGGAAGATGTGATCTCCCGTATGATCCAGGCCAACACCGACCGGGAGCGTTTTTGATTTTCTCTTGACGGAACTCTTTCTGTCATGCTATAATAGTTAGGTAGTCTAAATGTACGACCTGAACTCACATCTTTGTAGTCACCGTCGGCTCTGCGGACGGTGAGGAAAAGGTGTGGGTTTTTTTTAGGCATTTAGCTCCAAATCTTTTTCAGGAGGTACCATTATGTATCACGGTACTGTGAAGTGGTTCAACGAGACCAAGGGCTTCGGCTTCATTTCCAACGACGAGGGCGGCGACGACGTGTTCGTGCATTTCTCCGCCATCGTGTGCGACGGCTTCAAGACTCTTCAGGAGGGCCAGAAGGTCACCTATGATGTGGAGCCCGATCCCAAGAACGCCGACAAGCTGCGTGCGGTCAACGTTGTGGCTGCCTGAGTTCCCACATATCCAAAGAGCCGGTCCAAATGGACCGGCTCTTTTTTTGTTCGGCACGCTCCTCCCTTCCCGGCGTATACTGTTGGTGTGGAGGGCAGCTGCCCGCCACAAATTGGAATGGGGGTATCCTTCAATGTGTTGTTGCAATCGTCAGTCCTGCCGCTGCCAGTGCTGCTGCGGGTGTGGGAACGGGTCCGGCTCCGGTAACAGCGGGATCACGACGCTCCCCTCCTTCCCGGATCTGCCGGTCTATCCCGGCAATGGTACGGTAAGCAATACCCGCTGGCCCGTTTACGTCTCTGTCCCCGCCTTTTTGTGGGAGACCGATACCGATGACGACACTTCCGGCTGCGGCTGCTGCCGCGGCTGAGTCCCATGCCGCCCCGGCCGGGGCGGCTACTTAAAAACACAATACCCCCAAACCAAGCGGGGCGCCCGGAATCCGGGCGCCCCGCTGTTTTTTGGTTAGATGGCAAAGAGCAGGAACCGGTTTACTTCATACCAATCCTCCGACTCGAAGGCCAACGTCGTGGCATCCACCCGCTCCGCCCCGGGATAGAATCCCTTCGTGTAGGCGTCGGCGTGATCCTTATAGGTCAGTTCCAGGCGGAAATGGGACGGCAGCGCGATCCGGGCCGCCGCCAGATCCTGCTGCAGGGCCCGCTGAGCCCCCTCCCGGATGCGCCGCTGGGCCAAGACCGGGCTGAGCCCCTCCGAACGGCCGCCCACATCCCACTTGACAGGCACCGTCACCAGGCCCGGGTGGAGCGGCCGGCTTGCCTCACACAGCGCGCCGTCCCCCGCCAGCAGGACACTGGGCACGCCATAATAGGCCGCCAGCCAACTGTAGATCAGAAATTCCGAAGCCGGCTGGCCATTGACCGTGATTTTCTGCACCATTCGGCCATTGATGGTGTGGCTGAGGACATTGCCCTCCTGCCCCGCAGCGCTGTGGTAGCCCACAAACATAGCCGCGTCAAAGCTCTCGTCCAATCCCTCGATCATCAGCCGGGGCTCGTTGCTCCAGCCGCGGATGAGGCGGACATACTCGGGCATGCACTCGGGGTAGAGGTTGACGCCCGGCCCGTGTGCGTCTTTTACCACGACCAGCTCGGCACCGGCGGCATGGGCCCCTTCCGCAGCGGCCACCACCTCCTGGGTCATCTCCTTCCGGCTGCGTTCATAGTCAAAGCCTTCCGGACGGCAGGCCTCCCGTGCCATGGTAATGGCGGTCCCCTCAATATCTGCGCTGATAAATACCTTCATAACTGCCCCTCCTTTTCTGCTATGATACCGCGCTGCAGCGGAATTGGCAAGCTGCAGTGCCAAATTTTTTCCAGCCTTCAACCCCTTGCGGCTCAATGGTTTTCCAAATTCAAACCCATGGTTTTACAAAAAAAATTCTTGACAAATCACCATCTGCTGATAAAATGTGCTTAAATTATTTTATTTAAAAATTTTTAAGTAAAATAGTTGAACTATTTGAACAAGGAGAATCTGTCATGGATTTTGAGAAGGTTAAAGAGATCATTGTGGAGACCCTGAGCTGCGACGCCGACAAGGTGACCCCCGAGGCGCGCCTGGCTGAGGATCTGGAGGCCGATTCCCTGGCTGCCGTGGAGCTGTCCATGGCTCTGGAGGAGGAGTTCGGCGTGACCATCGCCGACGAGGACCTGCCCAACATGAAGACGGTGGGCGATCTGATCAAGTATCTGGAAGACCACGCGGAGTAAGCAAGCAGACAAATGGCACCGGTGCTGACCGGTGCCATTTTTCCGAAAGGAGCCGTTATGACCAATCAAGAGATTTTTGAGCTGATGGCCCGCTTCGATGCCAGCGCCGCCACCACTTTCAAGCTCTCCACCAAGGATTTCTCTCTGGAGCTGGGCAAGGGCGCCGTCGCGTCTGCCCCTGCGGCTGCTCCCACGGCGGCCGCCCCTGCGGCTGCCGCCGCACCCGCTGCCAGTGCCGAGCCGGCGGGTCTGTACATCACCGCCCCGCTGGTGGGCACCTTCTATGCCGCCTCCTCTCCCGACGCCGCCCCCTTTGTCCAGCCGGGCGACCACGTGAAGAAGGGCCAGACCGTGTGCCTCATGGAGGCCATGAAGATGATGAACGAGGTCCAGGCCCCCTGCGACTGCGTCATTGAGGCGGTGCTGCCCCAGGACGGCGCGCTGGTGTCCTTCGGGGAGCCGCTCATCCGCTATCGGGAAGGGTGAGTCCATGTTCAAGCGTGTTCTGATTGCCAACCGCGGCGAGATCGCCGTACGCATCTTCCGCGCCTGCCGGGAGCTGGACATCGAGCCCGTGGTGGTCTATTCCGAGGCGGACCGGGAGGCCCTTCACGTGCAGCTGGCTGAGCAGGCCTTCTGCATCGGCCCGGCCCGGTCGGCGGACAGCTATCTGAATCTGGACGCCATCCTCACCGTGGCCAAGGCCACCGGGTGTGACGCCATCCACCCCGGCTACGGGTTTCTCTCGGAGAACGATACCTTTGCCGACGCCTGTGCCCAGGAGGGGATCACCTTCATCGGTCCCTCCGGGGACGTGATCCGCGCCATGGGCAACAAGGCCGCCGCTCGCAAGCTGATGCAGCAGGCCGGGGTACCGGTGGTCCCCGGCTCCGACGGGGCGGTGGACACCGCTGAGCAGGCCAAGGCCCTGGCCGACTCCATCGGCTACCCGGTCCTCATCAAGGCCTCCGCCGGCGGCGGCGGCCGGGGTATGCGCCGGGTGTTTGACCCCGAGCAGCTCATCCCCCTCTTCGAGGAGGCCCGGAGCGAGTCGGAGGCCTGCTTCGGCAGCGGGGAGATGTACCTGGAAAAGCTCATCCTCAACCCCCGGCACATCGAATTTCAGATCATGGCCGATCGCCACGGCAACGTCATCCAGCTGGGCGACCGGGACTGCTCCATCCAGCGGCGCAACCAGAAGCTGCTGGAGGAATCCCCCTCCAAAGCCCTCACCCCTGAGCTGCGGGAGCAGATGGGGGCGGCGGCGGTGGCCGCGGCCAAGGCCGCCCACTATGAGAACGCCGGCACCATCGAGTTCGTGCTGGACCCGGAGGGCCATTTCTATTTCATCGAGATGAATACCCGTATCCAGGTGGAACACCCGGTCACCGAGCTGGTCACCGGCATGGACCTGGTGCGCGAGCAGATCCGGGTGGCCGCCGGGCTCCCTCTCTCCCGCACGCAGGAGGAGGTACAGCTCCACGGCCACGCCATCGAGTGCCGCATCAACGCCGAGGACCCGGCCCGGAACTTCCAGCCCTGTCCCGGCAAGGTGGAGTTCGTCCACCTGCCCGGCGGCTGCGGAGTGCGGGTGGACACCTGTCTGTATAACGGCTATGAGCTGCCCCCCTATTACGACTCCCTCATGGCCAAGGTCATCGTCCACGCGCCCACCCGTCTGGAGGCCATCCGCCGGATGCGCCGGGCGCTGGAGGAGCTCATCATCGAGGGGCCGGCCACCAACGCCGACCTGCTCCATCAGATCCTGCATCACCCCGACTTCGTCCGGGGCAATTACAACACCGGGTTCCTGGAGGCCAATATGCAGACCCTCCTGGCCTGGAGCAACAGCGGGGAGGCGCGTGAAGCATGAGCAACGTATTTGCCCAGCGGCGGCAGAAGCTGCTCTCTCTGAAGGCTCTGCGGGGCTCCTCCCCCGCTCCGGCCCACACGGAGGAGACCTGCCCCTCCTGCGGCGGCACGGTCAGCCGCCGGGATCTGGTGGCCGGGCGGTACGTCTGCCCTCTGTGCGGCCATCACTACCCCATCGGGGCCTATTACCGGCTGAGCCTGGTACTGGATAAGGGCTCATTTCGGGAACTGGACGCCCCGCTGTCCTCCAATGACCCGCTGTCCTTCCCCGGCTATGCCGCCAAGCTGGATACCGCCCGCCGCCGTACCGGTATGAACGAGGCGGTAGTCACCGCCACCGGCCGCATCGGCGGCCAGAAGGTGGCGGTCGGTGCGCTGGACAGCCGCTTCTTCATGGGCAGCATGAGCGCCGCCCTGGGAGAAAAGGTCACCCGGCTGGTGGAGTTCGCCGCAAAGTATAAGCTGCCCCTCATTCTCTTCTCGGCCAGCGGCGGGGCCCGGATGCAGGAGGGCATCCTCTCCCTGATGCAGATGGCCAAGACCGCCGCCGCCCTGGAGAAGTTCTCCCAGAAGGGCGGACTGTATATCTCGGTGCTCACCCACCCCACCACCGGCGGCGTCACCGCCAGCTTTGCCAGCCTGGGCGACGTCATGCTGGCTGAACCCGGGGCCCTCATCGGCTTTGCCGGTCCCCGGGTCATCGAACAGACCATCGGCGAGAAGCTCCCCGAGGGCTTCCAGAGCGCCGAATACCTGCTGGAGCACGGTTTTCTGGACGCCATCGTCCCCCGGACTGAACTGCGCGCCACCCTGCTCCAGCTGCTGAAACTGCATGGAAAGGGGGAGGACACCCGTGGCAAATAAGCTGACACCCGCCCAGCGGGTGGCCCTGGCCCGCCATCCGGAGCGCCCGGGCACGGCGGATTTCATCGCCGCCCTCTTCACCGAATTCTTTGAGCAGCGGGGCGACCGCCTGTGCGCCGACGACGGCAGCATTCTGGGCGGCGTGGCCCTCTTCCACGGCAAACCGGTCACGGTCATCGGCCACCGGAAGGGCCGCACCCTGGAGGAGCACATGGCCTATCACTTCGGCATGCCCTCCCCTGAGGGCTACCGCAAGGCCCAGCGGCTCATGCTCCAGGCGGAGAAGTTCCGCCGGCCCATCATCACCTTTATCGACACGCCCGGCGCCTATCCCGGTCTGGAGGCCGAGGCCCACGGTCAGGGCGAGGCCATCGCCCGCACCCTGGCTCTTCTGTCCGGTCTCACCGTACCGGTGGTGGCCGTGGTCACCGGCGAGGGCGGCAGCGGCGGAGCACTGGCCCTTGGCGTGGGCAATAAGGTGCTCATGCTGGAGAACGCGGTCTACTCCGTCCTCTCTCCCGAGGGCTTTGCCGCCATTCTGTGGAAGGACGCCTCCCGCAGCGACGAGGCCTGCGACGTGATGAAGCTCACCGCCGCCGACCTGTTGGAACTGGGCGTCATCGACGGCGTCATTCCTGAGCCCGACGGCGGGGCCCATACCAATCCCCACGTTCTCTATCAGGCCCTGGACTATGCTCTGGCCCGGGAACTGAACGCCCTGAGCAAACTCAGCCCCTCCGCCCTGGCCGCGGGGCGCTATAAGAAATTCCGTCTGATGGGCGCCAAGGCCCTGAGAAAGGAGCGCGCATGAACGGGATCAAGCTTTTGAGCACCGGCTCTGCCCTGCCCCGGCAGTGCCTGACCAACGAGGATATGGCCCGCCGGGTGGACACCTCCGACGAGTGGATCGTCTCCCGCACCGGGATCCGCAGCCGCCACCACTGCACCGGTGAGGAAACCCACACCGGCCTGTGTCTGGCCGCCGCCCGGCAGGCGCTGGAGCGCTCCGGCATTTCCCCCGAGCAGATCGGCGTGTGCATTGTGGCCACCCTCTCCGCCGACAGCCTCACCCCCGCCACTGCCTGCGTGCTGCAGCGGGAGCTGGGCTTTCCGGAGGACACCGTGTGTTTTGATCTGAACGCCGCCTGTTCCGGCTTTGTCTACGCCCTGCACACCGCCCAGTGCCTGCTCGCCGCCGCCCCCCGGAAGCTGGGGCTGGTCCTCGGCGCAGAGGTACTCAGCCGCATCACCGACTTCACCGACCGCAGCACCTGCGTGCTCTTCGGCGACGGCGCGGGAGCGGCCGTGGTGGAGTGGCGGGAGGACTACCCTTCACTCCACGCCGTACTGGGCTGCCGGGGCAACCAGGAGGCCCTTTACGTCCCCGGGGTAAATACCGCCTCCCCTTCCTTTATCCACATGGACGGCCAGGCGGTGTTCCGCTTTGCCGTGGAGGCCCTGCCCCGCTGCACCCGCCAGGTGCTGGAGCAGGCCGGCCTGACCGCCGACCAGGTGGACCGCTTTGTCTTTCACCAGGCCAATCAGCGCATCATCGACTTTGCCGTGAAGAAGCTGGGTGTGGACCCGGCCAAATGCACCGGCAACATCGCCCGCACCGGCAACACCTCCGCCGCCAGCGTCCCCATTCTGCTGGATGAACTGGTATGCGCCGGTCAGCTCCGCTCGGGCCAGAAGGCCCTGTGCGTGGGCTTCGGCGGCGGGCTCACCTGGGCCGGCGCGCTGCTGGAACTGGCATGAACGTCCAACAAGGAGTTTGCTATGAAACTGAATGAATTGCTGGGGACCGAATTCCCCATTATCCAGGGCGGCATGGCCAACGTGGCCACCGGCGCTTTTGCCGCCGCCGTCTCCAACGCCGGCGCCCTGGGCCTCATCGGCTCCGGCGGCATGGACGCCGAAGCCCTGCGCGCTGAGATTCGCGCCGCCCGGGCCGCCACCGACAAGCCCTTCGGCGTCAACCTGATGCTGATGAACCCCCATATCGAGGCTCTGGCCAAGGTTGTGGTGGAAGAGGGCGTCCAGGTGGTCACCACCGGCGCGGGCAATCCGGGCAAGTACGTCCCGGCCTGGAAGGACGCGGGCATCAAGGTTTTCCCCGTGGTGGCCGCCCCCATCCTGGCCAAGCGCCTGGAGCGCTATGGCATTGACGGCGTCATCGCCGAGGGCACCGAGAGCGGCGGCCACGTGGGCGAGATGACCACCATGGCCCTGGTGCCCCAGGTGGTGGACGCGGTGAGCGTGCCCGTCATCGCCGCCGGCGGCATTGCCGACGGCCGGCAGATGGCCGCGGCCTTCGCCCTGGGCGCCTGTGGCGTCCAGGTGGGCACCTGCCTGCTGGCCAGTGAGGAGTGCCCCATCCATGCCAATTACAAGCAGGCCGTCCTCAAGGCCGGCGCCAACGACACCACCGTCACCGGCCGTACCGGCGGGGCTCCCGTCCGGGTGCTGAAGAACAAGATGGCCCGGGAATACCTGCGCATGGAGAAGCAGAACCTGCCTCTGGAGGAGATGGAGAAGCTCACCCTGGGCTCCCTGCGCCGGGCGGTATTCGACGGCGATGTGGACACCGGCAGCTTTATGGCCGGTCAGGTGGCGGGCATGATCCACGAGATCCGCCCCCTGCGCGCCATTTTTGAAGATCTGATGCGCGGCTGTGAGGCCGTGGTGAAAGGACTGAACGTATGAGCCTCGCGTTTCTGTACGCCGGACAGGGCAGCCAGCACCCCGGCATGGGTGCTGACCTCTATGAGGCCTATCCGGTATTCAAGGAGATCCTGGACAGCGCCGACGTGGATTTTGATCTGAAAGCGGTGTCCTTTACCGACCCCGACGGGGTGCTGAATCAGACCCAGTACACCCAGCCCTGCATGGTGGCCTTCGCCGCGGGCATGACCGCCATCCTGGCCGGACTGGGCATTACCCCTGACTACGCCGCCGGCCTCAGCCTGGGCGAGTACTCCGCCCTCCAGGCCGCCGGGGTATTTACCCCCCAGCAGGCCATCTCTCTGGCCGCTTTCCGGGGCAAGGCCATGGCTTCCGCCTGTGCCGGCATGGCCTGCGGCATGACCGCCGTGCTGGGTCTGGACCGGGAGAAACTGCAGCAGGCCTGCGATCAGGCCTCCGACCTGGGCGTGGTGGAGATTGCCAACTACAACTGCCCCGGCCAGCTGGTCATCGCCGGGCAGAAGGATGCCGTGGACAAGGCCTCCGCCCTGGCCAAGGAGCTGGGGGCCAAGCGCTGCCTGCCCCTGAAGGTCAGCGGTCCCTTCCATACCTCCCTGCTGCGCCCCGCCGGGGACGCCCTGCGGGAGAAGTTCAAGGAGATCCCCTTCGGCACCCCCAAGTTCCCGGTGCTCTTCAACTGTCTGGGCCACGAGATGGGCCCGGAGGATACCATCCCCGCCCTGCTGGAAAAGCAGGTGCAGTCCTCCGTTTACATGGAGGACACCATCCGCCGTCTGGAGGCGCTGGGAGTGGACACCATCGTGGAGATCGGGCCGGGCAAGGCCCTCAGTGGCTTTGTGAAAAAGACCGCGCCCTCCATCAAGACCTACGCCGTGGAGACCTGCGCCGACATTGACGCGCTCTCTGCCGCTCTGAAAGGATAACGCTATGAGTATGACTGGAAAGACCGCCGTGGTCACCGGCGGCAGCCGGGGCATCGGCCGGGCCATCTGTCTGGAGCTGGCCCGCCGGGGCGCCAACGTGGTATTCTCCTACGCCGGCAACACCGCCGCCGCGGAGGAGACCCTGGCCGCCCTGAAGGAGCTGGGCGTGGAGGCCCGTGCTGTCCAGGGGGACGTGGCCGACGCCGCCGCCGTGAAAACCCTCATGGACACCGCCGTGAAGGAACTGGGCGGACTCCACATTCTGGTGAACAACGCCGGCATCACCCGGGACAATCTGGCCATGATGCTGAAGGAAGAGGACTTTGACGCCGTCATCGCCACCAACCTGAAGGGGGCCTTTCTGTGCATGAAGGCCGCCGCCCGGCCCATGATGAAAGCCAAGTACGGCCGCATCATCAACCTCTCCTCAGTGGTGGCTCTCCGGGGCAATCCGGGCCAGATCAACTACTGCGCCAGCAAGGCGGGCGTCATCGGCATGACCAAGTCTCTGGCCCGGGAGCTGGGCGGCCGTGGCATCACCGTCAACGCGGTGGCCCCCGGCTATATCGGCACCGACATGACTGCCGCCCTGCCCGAAGCCGCCCGGGAGGCCATGCTGGCCTCCATTCCCGCCGGCCGGGCCGGCACGCCGGAGGACGTAGCCGCCGCGGTGGCCTTCCTGGCCTCGGATGAGGCCGCCTACATCACCGGACAGGTCCTTTCCGTCGATGGCGGAATGGGCATGTAAGGAGGAACGAATATGGAAAAACGCAGAGTCGTCATTACCGGCATGGGGAGCGTCAATCCCCTGGGCCATAACGTGGCCGAGACCTGGCAGGCCGTGAAAAACGGTGTGTGCGGCATCGCCCCCATCACCCAGTATGATTCGTCCAAGCAGAAGGTCCATCTGGCCGCCGAGGTGAAGGACTGGGACCCCACCTCCGTGCTGGACAAGAAGGAAGTGCGCCACATGGCCCGCTACTCTCAGCTGGCCATGGCCTCCGCCAAGGAGGCGGTGGCCGACAGCGGCCTGGATCTGGAGGCCATCGACCGCACCCGCTGCGGCGTCATCGTCTCCAGCGGCGTGGGCGGCATCGGCATCACGGAGAGCGAGCAGATGCGCTGCTCGGAAAAGGGCTTCGACCGGGCCTCCCCTTTCTATATCCCCTCCACCATCGCCAACATGGGCGCCGGCCTCATCGCCATCGCCTTTGGTTTTCAGGGTATGTGTACCTGTCCGGTGACCGCCTGCGCCGGCGGCTCCAACGCGGTGGGCGACGCCTTCCGCCACATCCGGGACGGCTACGCCGAAGTGATGCTGTGCGGCGGCGCTGAGGCCGCCGTCACTCCCCTGTCCATCGGCGGGTTCACCTCCATGCGGGCCCTCCACGTGGGTGACGACCCCAACCGGGCCTCCATTCCCTTCGACGCCGAGCGCTCCGGCTTTGTCATGGGCGAGGGCGCCGGTATCCTGGTGCTGGAGGAGTACGAGCACGCCAAGGCCCGCGGCGCCAAAGTATACGCTGAGGTGGTGGGCTATGGCGCCACCTGCGACGCCTATCATATGACTGCTCCCGCCCCCAACGGGGAGGGCGGCGCCCGTGCCATGGCCCAGGCGCTGGCCGACGGCGGCGTGGCCCCCGAGCAGGTAGGCTATATCAACGCCCACGGCACCTCCACCCCCCTGAACGACTCCGGCGAGACCGCCGCGATCAAGACCGTATTCGGCGAACACGCCTATAAGCTGGCCGTCAGCTCCACCAAGTCCATGACCGGCCACATGCTGGGCGCCGCCGGCGCGGTGGAAGCTATTTTCTCCGCCCTCACCCTGCACGACGGCTATCTGCCCGCCACCATCCACTATCAGGTGCCCGATCCGGCCTGCGACCTGGACTACGTGCCCAATGAGGGCCGCGCGGTCCAGGTGGAGTATGTGCTCTCCAACTCTCTGGGCTTCGGCGGCCACAACGCCTGCGTCCTGCTGAAGAAGTGGGAGGGCTGAGCCATGATGCAGTATAACTCCAACCAGATCGCCGAGATCCTCCCCCACCGCTACCCCTTTGCCCTGGTGGACCGCATTGTGGACGGCGAGGAGGGCAAATGGGCCAAGGGGATCAAGTGCGTCAGCGTCAATGAGCCCTTTTTCCAGGGCCACTTTCCCCAGTACCATGTCATGCCCGGGGTCCTCATTCTGGAGGCGCTGGCCCAGGTAGGCGCGGTGGCCCTGCTGTCCATGCCGGAAAACCGCGGCAAAATCGCCTTCTTCGGCGGGATCAAGAACGCCCGGTTCCGCCGCCAGGTCACCCCCGGCGACGTGCTGGAGCTGGAGTGCACCCTCATCAAGCAGAAGGGCCCGGTGGGCATTGGCGAGGCCAAGGCCACCGTCAACGGACAGGTGGCCGCCACGGCGGAGCTCACCTTTGCTCTGGGAAAGGATTCCTGATTGCCCTTTCCTCCGCCGTTTGTTATAATCTTAATATCGATCATCTAAAGATTCTGCGGAGGCTGCGGCATGCTGGAACAGAGATTTGAAACGGTGTATACGAAATTTAAGCTTCACTTTTACCAGGAGATCTTTGAGCGCTTTCAAAACCGGGAGGCCAGCCTGACCACGGTGGAGACCTTCGCCATGGAGACCATCCAGGCCCTGGGCTCTCCGACGGTAAATGAATTTGCCTCCTTCATGCGCATCTCTCCTCCCAATGCGGCCTACAAGATCAACAGTCTGATCCGCAAGGGCTATGTGCAGAAGATCCAGTCTGAGCAGGATAAGCGGGAGTACCATCTCCAGGTCACTCAGAAATACAAGGATTATTACAACATCAGCAACGACTATGTCCACGTGGTCACCGAGCGGATGCGTCAGCGTTTCACTCCTGAGGAATGCGCCAAGCTGGAAGAAATGCTCTCTATCATCAGCAAGGAGCTCATGCCTGAGATCAGTCTGGGCTCAGCGGAAGAAACCTGAATGCAAACAAGGGAAAAGCCCGACCGGGATTCCGGTCGGGCTTTTTTTATGACTTGTTCTCCAATTCCGTCGGCGCATCCATCTGTCGACATACCGCCCGGCATCGTTATTTGCGTCGGGAACTGCACTGAACCAGGAAGGGCACAGAGCAGGAGCTCTCTCCCTCCAGAGTACCAATGCGTTTGCCAAACACCGTGAGGTCCAAAGCCTGCTGGGACCCTAACACCTTTATGCGGCACAAGGGGACCCAGCCAAGTGCCAGCCAGGCGATGCACACCACCAGTACGCCCTCATGCTCCCCCGATAGCGCCGCCCAGAGCAGCCCGACCAGTGCCATTGCGTACAATGCCAGAATGACCAGAAGCATGCGCATACCGCTTCTACGTTTGGTTGTTCTTTTCTCGTTCATACCGGCACCCCCTGTCTTTGTTTGGTACCTCACTCATATCACATTTTTCCCATCTTGTCAAGCTTTCTTATTTTACTTGACAAAGTCAAGCTTCTTGTCTATACTTGACTTTGTCAAGTAATAAAGGAGTGAGCCCTATGTTTCAAACCCTCTCCTATCACTGTACTATGCTCTACCGCAGTTTCTCCGCCTACACCTCCCGCCGCCTCCAGCAGTTGGGATTAAGCTATGGCGCCTTGTTTCCGCTGATCTACATCGGCAAACATCCCCAATGTACCCAGGCTGAACTGACCCATGCGCTGGGCCTGGATTGGGGATACGGTCAGCGCAGCATTCTGAAGCTGGTGGAAGACGGCTTTTTGCTCCGGGAAAAGCGGGGACGGTCCTACCATCTCTCCCTGAGTGAGCAGGGACTGCGCGCCTTTCAGGTCAGCCACCAGGTCTTTTTTGACTGGGATGCGGAGGCACTCTCAGGACTGACCCCGGAAGAGCAAGTTCAGCTGATGGCGCTGTTGGAGAAAGTGTATCACATTCCCCTGTCAGGAGCGATTTCATGTACGAAACCATAAACAGCCCCTTTGATTACGGCGGCCTTACCCTGAAAAACCGCATTCTCTTTGCCCCCACTTCCATGGGCCTGCCCCGGGAGCAGTGGCTCGCCCGCCTGGAGGCCATTGCCTCAGGCGGCTGCGCTATGATCATCATCGGCGATGTACCGGTGTCCCGGCACGGATTTACTCCCTCGCTGCATACATCAGACGGTTTTGCCTTCTACACCCAGCTGGCCCAGAGGATCCACGCCCACGACTGCCGCCTGTGTGCTCAGCTGCACCAGTCCGATTCCAATCTTGGGGCCATGCTAAAATATGTACCCGGAGTTCTGAGCGGACGTATCTCCAAGGCGCAGCTGCGCCCCCTGCTCAACGAACAGGTGGGTCCCTACATCACCGGTCTGTCTGTCCGCCGTATCCATGCCATCACCGAGCACTTTGGTGAGACGGCGGTTCTGGCTCAAAAGGCCGGGTTCGACATGGTCCAGATCCATGGGGACCGGATGTGCGGCAGCTTCAGTTCCGCTATCTATAACCTCCGGCAGGACGCCTATGGCGGCAGCGCGGAGCACCGTGCCCGCTTTGCCGTGGAGGCGGTCCGTGCCGTACGCAGCCGCCTGCCCGAACTGCCCATTGACTATAAGCTGGCCGTGCGCCAGCAGACGCCGAGCTATGGCAATGCCGGCGTGCTGGAATCCGAGTTGCCGATCTTTGTGCCGCTGTTGGAGCAGGCAGGCGTTACCAGCTTTCATGTAGCACTGGCCAACCACAGCGCGCTGAGCGATACCATCCCACCGGCCGGACACCCCTGCTTTGGCGGAGAAGGGTGCTTTTTGCACCTGTGTGACCAGGTGCGCCGGCTGACCCGTCTTCCTGTCTGCGGTGTAGGCGGTCTGACCGACCCGGGGTTTATCGAAGCACAGCTTAGCGCCGGACGCATCGACTGCGCCGCCATGAGCCGTCAGCTCATCGCCGACCCTGACTGGCCCAACAAGGTGTTTTCCGGGAACTGCGACGCCATCCGCCGCTGTGTGCGCTGCAACCGGAAGTGCCTGGGCGGTATGATGGCCCATCAGGGCGTACACTGTATTTATGAAAAGGAGTCTGACCTATGAGTTATTCCATCGTTTACAGCAGCCGGACCGGAAACACCAAGCTTCTGGCCGAGACCATTCGCCATACACTTCCCGCTGACGCATGCGTCTACTTTGGGCCGCCCAGCCCTCAGGCACTGTCCGCGGAGCGGATCTATGTCGGGTTCTGGACCGACAAGGGGAATTGTGACGAAGAAACCGCCGCTTTTTTGTCCACGCTTACCACACAGGAGCTCTTTCTTTTCGGGACTGCCGGTTTTGGCGGTTCCCCCGCATACTTCGCAGATATTCTTGCCCGCGTCAAGGCCCACCTTCCCGCCGGCGCTGTGCTGACCGGCAGTTATATGTGCCAGGGGAAGATGCCCGCAGCCGTGCGGGAACGTTATGCAGCAATGGAGGATACGCCCCGCCGTCAGGCCATGCTGGACAATTTTGACCGCGCCTGCTCCCACCCGGATACAGCCGACCTGGACGCACTGATCGCCGCTCTGCATACCACGATATGACCTGCTGAGCCAGTATACCCCCTCCTCTTTTTCTCTTCGGTATACTTTTTAGTACCAATCTATAGGTTTCTTTCCCTTTCATATTGCAATTTTTCCCGTTTCCGGGTACAATGCGAACGGCTAAGATATCATATATATTTCATAATCATCCCAAATTTTTGCCTGTGCTTTCCTTTGCTCTTCTGTACAAAAGGACGGCGCATGCTTTGAAACCAAGAAAGAGTGTACCGTATGGGAACAGTCACTACATCAGAAGACCATCTTTTGCTCTCCATCGATCAATTCAGCGAGAGCACCGGGGACTACTATCTTCTCTTTCGCTGCCAGAGCGGCATAATCCATTTCTCTCAGAACACAAAAGAGGTTTTTGATCTTTTTCCCCAGGGCGAAAGCCGCTGCACCCTGGAACAGTGGCGCAGCATCGTGACCGCTGTGGATCTGCCGAAATTGAAGAAGCTTTATGAAGAATTGCTCCGGGGTTCCCGCACCTGCTATACGGTAAACTACCGTGTCCGGAACCGCCTGGGGCAGACCGTCTGGATCAACAGCCGGGGCAAATGCTTTCTGGATGCTTCCGGCAGGCCGGACTATGTCCTGGGCCGCCTTTCCGTTCAGTCTTCCCCGGACCGTCCCGATGGCGCATACCATCACGCGGCCCTCAGACAGGAACTGGAGCAGCTGCGCCGCGCCGCACGCGAAGGTTTTCTGCTTATCATGGGTGTGGACAATTTAAGGAGCATCAACCTCAAACACGGCCGGGAGTTTGGGGATGCTGTGGTGCGGAGCCTGGCTGAGGGTATTGTGGATACCGTTGGAAATGTGGAACAAATCTTCCACATCAACGGCGACAGTTTCGCTGTGGTACTGCCCGGTGCCGCGGCAGACGATGTGGTTTGCTATTTTCGCTCCATTCAGGATAAGCTCCGGGGACAATGTACCATATCTGGCGGCAGTGTGCCGCTGTTGGACTATCAGGTACCGGAATCCTCTGTCCTCATTCAATATGCCGAAAGCTCTCTGGAAGCCGCCAAAGCCTCAGGGAAAAATCGTCTGTGCTTCTTTTCTCCGGAGGACTATGAAAAAAAATTGACCGCCCTCGAACTGCGCGAGGATCTGGAAACCGCCGTTCGCCGCGGCTTTGCGGGCTTTTCCCTCTGCTACCAGCCCCAGGTCCGTTCCGAATCTTTTGATCTGTTTGGCGCCGAGGCTCTGCTTCGGTTTGAATCTGCCCGCCGCGGCACGGTTCCGCCCGGAGAATTTATCCCCATTCTGGAGGAAAGCGGCCTCATCTACCAGGTTGGGCTTTGGGTCCTCCAATGCGCTCTGGAACAGTGCCGCATCTGGCGGGCACAGTTTCCTTCGTTCCACATCAGTGTGAATATGTCCTACATGCAGCTTTACCGCGCCGAAATCGAGACGGATGTGCTGCGGATCCTCAAGGCAAGCGGCCTGCCGGGCGACGCGCTGACCATTGAAGTCACCGAAAGTATGCAGCTGCAGGATTATCAACATCTGAACACCATCTTCAGCGCGTGGAAGCAGGAGGGAATCGGCATCTCGGTGGACGACTTCGGCACCGGTTACTCCAGCCTGAGCTGGCTGAAGGAGCTGACCGTGGACGAGATCAAGATCGACCGGTGTTTTGTCAGTGGGGTACAAAACAGCGCCTATAACCTCCGCCTGATCTCGAATATGATCGAGTTGGCTGACAGCTGCCACATTCGTGTCTGCTGTGAAGGCGTGGAAACACCGGAAGAGCTCCTTGCTCTGGAACGCCTGCATCCAACGCTTTACCAGGGGTCTCTGTTTGCCACACCCAGCGTTCCAGATTCGTTTGCACACCATTATCGGAGCCGCCAAGATCTCTTGCGGCTCTCCAACGCAGGGCAGGCCGCGCAGTACGGTCAGGGTACGCTTGAAGATGCATCCTATTTTTCCCCGGAAAAAGCAGAGCTTGAAAGCGCGTTGCTGGATGCAACCGAGGACATTCTCTCTCTCTGCGACATGCAGACTCACGAGATCTACTATCTCAACCAAGCAGGACAGCGGCTTTACGGCCTGCGGGATTATCGGGGCCAAAAGTGTTACAAGGTATTCCGTGGAATGGACACTCCATGTGCGTTTTGCCCCAACGAGCATCTCCGGCAGGATTCTTTTTATGTCTGGGAAGACCATAACGATTACTGCGGCCGTCACTTTTTACTAAAGGATAAGCTTCTCCTGCTCAAGGGCAAAAAACTCCGCATGGAAGTAGCGGTGGACATCACCAAGCGGGAATACATCAGTCAGACCACCCGAGAGCGTCTGGAATTTGCCCAGACTGTGGCAGGCTATGTAGAGGCCCTGGCCAGGCAGACCGACTACCGGCACGCTGTGGACCAGGTTCTGAAATCCGTCGGAGAATTTTACCGGGCAGACCGGGCTTATCTCTTTGAGCCCAGCCCTCTGCACCCTGGGCACTGGGACAATACGTTTGAATGGTGTGACCACCAGGTACTGCCGCAGCGGGAGCATCTGCAAAATGTGCCGCCCAACGCCCTTGAGCGCTGGATGCGCCTGTTTGAGCAGCAGCGCTCCATTCTCATCTACAACCTGGAACCGCTGCAAAAAACCTCTCCCCTGGAGTGGCAGACTCTGCACCAGCAAGGCATTCAGCGTCTCATTGCGGTCCCGCTGCTGGACAACAGCCAGGTGATCGGGTTCATCGGCGTGGACAATCCGCGCCGGTCCATCCACGACGACTCACAGGCACGGGTGCTGGCCAGTTTCCTGGTCACCCGGTTCCGGCTGGAAAAGGCCCAGCAATAGTTTCTGCTCTCCCATCACGCAAAAAGCGCCGCCCCTGTCGTAAAACAGGGGCGGCGCCTTTTTGTCGCCTCACAGCTCAATGTTGTAGTCGATCATATCGTCATAAAGCTTGTCACACAATGTAAAGTCCTTTTTCTCCATTGCCTCCAAAATCGCCCGGTGGCGAAAATCCCCTTCCAGCGGAGATACCCCCTTTTTCTCCCAGGTATCCAACCGCTTTTGCAGGGTAAGGGCAATGTACTTCTCAATGGTGGAACGCGCCACAGTAAAACAGTAGCTGTACAGCGTGTTGTGAGACATGAGACACACCTTCGCGTGGAAATCGCAGTCCCGCCGGGCCATCTCCTTCAGATCCGCTTCCGTCACAGGAATGGCAACATTCCGCTTGAACGCATCGTAATCATCGCACAACTCATGAAGCTCCCGGAATTCCGCCGCACTCGCCCGCAATGCGGCCAAATGCGCACACTCCTTCTCAATCAGCTTTCGAAAATCACATACATCTTCCATCAGCTTTGGATCGCTGAACAGATCCTCCGCCGCGCTGATATAGTCGGAAAATTCAAACTTTTTCACATAAGTTCCGTCGCCCACACGGGTCTCAACCAGTCCCAGAGCATTCAGCCGCTGCAGCGCCATACGAACCGTCAAACGGTTGACCCCGTATAAGTTGGCCAGTTCAAGCTCCGAGGGCAGCTTTTCATTTTCCTTCCAACGGTGGGCAACGATGTTTTCACGTAAATTCTGATAAACCTGCTCTCCGGCTGTGATCTTCTCAACTTTTTTGATCGTCGTCATTTTCTTCACTCCTGCGGCTAAACTATGCGCCCTTCGGAACGTGCTTTTTTGTTTTATTATAACACGCTTATCTATATTATACAAATATTTTCATTTTATCTCTCTTTTTTGCCCAAATTAGACAGAGTGCACAAGAATTCGCTTGACACAGCCGTCATCCTGTGCAATAATTTGCTTGTCAATCAGATAATCAGGCGAACAGGTGACCTGATTATCCATATGGGCCCGTACCACACCTATCATTGCAAGGAGGGGAATTTATGCTGTTGTTCTGGTTTGTGTTGTCCGTGGTTTTGCTCATCCTCATGATCTCCAAGCTAAAGGTCCATGCGTTTCTCAGTCTCCTGCTCGTCTCCGTCTTTTTTGGTCTGTGCGCCGGTATCCCCCTGGCCGAACTGCCCGATATCATCGCCGGTGGATTTGGCAGCACCATGACCAGCATTGGTATCGTAATTGTCTGCGGCGTGGTCATCGGTACATTCCTGGAGTATACCGGTGGTGCCCAGAAAATTGCCGACGCCATTTTGAAAGTAATCGGCATCAAGCGCGCTACCTACGCCACCTCTATTACCGGCGCCTTTGTCTCCATCCCGGTGTTCTGTGATTCTGGTTTCGTCATCCTCAACCCCATCATCAAGGGCATCTCCCGCCGGGGTAAAATTCCCTATGCCGCTCTGGTGGTGGCTCTGATGGCCGGTCTTTTGTGCACCCACTCCTTCATTCCGCCTACGCCCGGCCCCGTGGCGGCCGCCGCGCTCTATGGTGCGGAGATTGGTCAGGTCATGTTCTATGGACTGATCGTCTCCATCCCCGTTGTTATTGTCTGCTCCCTCTGGGCCAACTCCCGCTTTGTCAAGGGCGCGTTTCCCGACGTAGCCACCGAGAGTGAACTGGACGCTCAGCAGGAGGAAGAGTTCCATAAGGTCGTAGCACACGCGCCTTCCACTCCCATGTCCTTCATTCCCGTGGCTCTTCCCATTTTGATCATCATCCTTAAGTCCTTTTTCGGCGACGCTGAAGGCAATGTCGTTCAGCAGATCCTGAACTTCGTCGGCACCCCCTGGGTGGCTCTGCTCATCGGTACCGCTATCTGCTTCCTGCTCCCCACCAAGCTGGATGAGACGGTCACCAACGGCTGGGTAGCCAAGTCTCTGGAAAACGCCGCTGAAATCATGTGCATCACCGCTGCGGCCGGTGGATTTGCCAAGGTCCTGCAGGCCACCACCATCGGCGACACGCTGACCGGTCTGGTCCTGGACGCCGGCCTCCCCGCCGTGTTTGTCCCCTATCTGATGGCCGCCCTGATCAACCTGGCCCAGGGTTCCGCTACCGTCGCTCTGACCACCGTAGGCGGTATCCTCGGCCCCATGCTCCCCTCGCTGGGTCTGAACCCCGTGGTTGCCACGCTGGCCACCGCTGCCGGTTCTCTCTCCTTCTGCCATACCAACTCCTCTTATTTCTGGTGCGTTACCAAACTGGGCGGTCTCAAGCTGACCCAGAGTTACCGGCTGATCACACTTACTTCGGTCATCATGGGCTTAGTCGCCATGGTGGTGATCTGTATCCTAAATGTCTTGCTCCAATGATCCATGTATAAACAATTGAAAGGAAAGAACGGAGGATCGCTATGAAAATTACCAGTGTTGATATCATCAAAGCCTTTAAAACCCCTTCCGTGGCCGCCGAAGTGGCTGTCGGCAATGTACCCTGGCATCCTGTATTTGTGCGCATCAACACCGATGAGGGAATCAGCGGATATGGTGAGATCGGTGTGGCTTACGGCAACGCTCAGAGCGCCGGCTTCGGTATGGGCGTGGATTTTGCCAAGTGTATCATCGGCCTGAACCCCATGAACAATGAGGAGATCTGGAACCGCCTGCACCGACTCACCTTCTGGGGGATGGGCAACGGCGGCGTGATCATGGCCGGTATCTCCGGCATCGACATCGCTCTGTGGGACATCCGCGGCAAGGCGCTCAACGCACCAGTCTATCAGCTGTTGGGCGGCAAGACCAACCATAAGCTGCGCGCTTATGCCAGCCAGCTCCAGTTTGACTGGGGCAAGGTCAGTCACTCCCTGGCCAAGCCTGAGGAATACGCCGAGGCCATGCGCAAAGCCATGGCGGACGGTTTTGACTGTGTCAAGGTCGATCCCGTGGGCTTTGATGCCAACGGTGTCTGGATGGGCCGCAGCAGCCGCGGCATCCTCCAGCGTGACCAGCTCCAGCTGGCGGTGGACCGGGTAGCGGCCATGCGGGAAGTCGGCCCCGACGTAGACATTATCATCGAGCTGCACGCGCTGACCGACGCCACTACCTCTGTCCAACTGGGCCGCGAGCTGCAAAAGCTCAACTGTTTCTATTACGAGGAGCCAACTCAGCCCCTCAACCCAGCCCTGTTCCGGGAGATCAACAGCAAGGTAGAGATTCCCCTGGCCACCGGCGAGCGGGTATACACCCGCTGGGGATACCGCCAGTTCTTCGAAGACCACTCCATCGGTATCATTCAGCCCGACCTGTGCAACACCGGCGGACTGACGGAGGGTAAGAAGATCTGTGATATGGCCCATGTCTATGATATCGGTGTCCAGGTCCACTGCTGTGGCGGTCCCATCTCCGCTGCGGCGGCCCTGCAGCTGGAGGCGGTCATCCCCAACTTTGTGATCCACGAGCTGCACGCTTCTGCCCTGATCGAAGACAACATCCGCCTGTGCAAATACGATTATGTGGCAAAAGACGGTTATTTCGAAGTTCCGGACCTGCCCGGCATCGGCCAGGAACTGACCGAGGAGGCCATCGCAAACGCCGAAGTGGTCACCGTAAAATAATACCGCGCGTGAGAATACCCTCCCTCCCCCCACACCATGATTTAACCACCTTCTCTCAACGTACAGAAAGCCCGGACACCACTGGTGTCCGGGCTTTCTTACATATAATTAAGACTCAGTCCCAGTCTTGTTCCGCCGCGAGGATCGTCCCGTCTCTGGCGTCGATCTCATATTCATACTCTCCGCCGCCAGCCTTGAATTCCACCTTATAGTGGGGGATGTCGTCGTCCAGCTCGTCCTCGATCTCCAATTCGCGGAGAGCATCTGAGGCTACTCCCGCATGCCGCAGCGCGGCATTGAGCGCCTCCTGTTCTCCGATCAGCTGGCTCGAGGCCGAAGTCTGAGCATGTTCCTCCTTTTGCCCGCTGCGTATAGAACCATTGGTCCCATCGATCTCATACTCAAATTCGATGCTTCCCACCCAAAATTCTATTTTATAGACGATGCGGCCATCCTCCCGGTCGCGCTCGACCTCAAGTCCGGAGACCTCATTCTCCTGCACGCCGGCATTTCCAAATGCTGCCGCCTTGGCCGCAGACTCCCCGATATCCGCCGTCTCCGCTGCAGTAGTCCCAGATGCACTGGAACTGTTCTGCTTTTGCTCCCGCTCGTACTGGACGATCGCTCCCGTAGCGGCATCAATGTCATACTCATACTCCGTACCGCCGGCAAAAAACTCCACCTCATAAACCATCCGTCCGTCCTCATAATCATAGTCGGACTTCAGATACTGTGTATCCGCCGCCGTCACTCCGGCATGCTCCAGAGCGATCTGCTGGGCCGCTTCCGCACCAATATAGGCGCTTTGACTGGCCGTACCGCTGGAATGAATGGCCGTGTTGCTCTCTACCGCCGTCTCCCCCGTCCCGGTGGAATCCACCTGGACGGCAGTGGAATTGGCCAGCAGATTCAGTTCATTGATGGACAGCCCCACCAGGGACTCAAAATCCAGTGTGCTGCTGCTGTCCACCAGTGACTGGATAAGGCTTGCCTTTCCCAACGAAATACCATATTCGTCCGCTTTTTGCTGCAAGTCTGTGCTGGCGCTGACCGTCTGAGACAAAATCGCACCATTGATCTGAGCTGACTCCAGCACCTGCTCCACCTCGGCGGCTAACCGCTGTTCCAGTTCCTCCCCACGGGTAACATCGCTGTCTTCCACCGAGATCAGGATGGAATTGGCCAGTTCATCCACATAGCCATGCTTGAGCAGTGAACCTACAATAGCATTTACCGCCACATTCAGGTCCGTCCCCTTCAGTTCCATCCCGTCCAGGATGTCGTCGGCATCGTCGTTGAGCGCCACGGCGCTGAGCACTTTTTCCCGGCGATTCACCTCCAGCTTGACCCCCGGATTCACGTCCAGCGACACCACAGAGGCTACGGCTCCCGCCGTCTGATAAAATCCGATCCCTGCTCCGGTTCCCACCAATACCAGCGCCAGACAGGCCGCTATCAGACCGGTCCAACGTTTGCGATGCGATGTCCGCACCGGTGTGCTCATCGGTATGATCTTCTGCCTCTGGGGCGTACATTGGGAGAGCAGCCCATCCAGGTCATTCGGAGCGGCATGGTCTAACGCCGTACGCAGACGCTTTTCCAAGTCGTAGTCCGTCACTTGCTCTCCCCTCCTTCCAGCTTTGTCTTAAGTTTCTGCAGCGCCCGTCGGTATTTGGACAGCACCGTGGCCAGAGGTAGTTCCAACAGAGCCGCGATCTCGCGATGCTTGAATCCCGTCACCGCGTGGAGAATCACAATCTGCCGCTCTTGGTCAGCCAGTTCATTCATGGCCATATTCAGCACATGCCGGTCTTCCGCCGTCAGCAGCGGGTTCTCTCCCGCCACCTTCTCCCACTCCTCCGGCGTCATATCCTGTGCCTTGCCCCGTTCCCGCAGCTTCATCAGCGCAAGATTTCTGGCTATGGTCAGGATCCATGCCAGTGGCGTCCCGTTGGGACGATACTGCCCTGCATGTTCCCAGACCCGGATAAAGGTGTCCTGTGTCACATCCTCGGCATCATGCTGGTTTTTCAGATAGGACAGCGCAAGACCATAGACCGCCGTCCGCCCCCGGCGGTACAGCTCCGCCAAAGCCTCCTGCTCCCCCTTCGCCAGCGCTGCCATCAGCGGCTCCAGCACAGCCGGTGCAGTTAAGGCGCGGCTCTCCTCCGCCATCATTTCAAGCAGAATTAACATGGTGTCGCGCTCCCGTCATTTGTATAATGTTCAGACCAGCGTTTTTATTGCATCCGTTTCATTTTTATTATATCTTATTCCATTTCCTTTCGTAAAGCCTTTTTCTGGACGTCGGTCTTTCTTTCCCGCTCCGGCTGCTGCATGGCTGTCTCCAGCTTTTTCAGCGCCTTTTTTTCAATGCGGGATACATAGGAACGTGAAATTCCACACTGCTCTGCAATCTCTCGCTGGGTCAACGGCTTTCTTCCGCTGAGTCCATAACGTAGAATCACTACCATGGCCTCCCGTTTATCCAAGCAGTTTTTTACACACTTCCGCACCTTTACACAGGAGTCTCTGACATCCATTTCCTCCAGCATATTGTCATCCACGCAAATGGTATCCATCAAGGAGAGGCTGCTCCCATCGTCGCTGTCGATCGAGTCGGAAAGGGATACTTCTCCCTGATTTTTGCGCTGTGCACGGAAATACATCAAAATCTCATTCTCTATACATCGGGAGGCATAGGTCGCCAGGCGAATGTTCTTGTCCAGTTTGAAGGTGCTGATTCCCTTAATCAAACCAATCGTCCCAATAGAGATCAGATCGTCCTGGTCGCCATTGGGCGTATAGTATTTTTTAATGATATGCGCAACCAAGCGCAGGTTGTGCTCGATCAAAATATTTCGCGCCTCCAGATCTCCCTGGGCAAACCGTTCCAGATACATCCGTTCCTCTGCCGCTTTAAGGGGTTTCGGAAACGACCCGCTCCCTCCGCTGGATAAACGCAGGGTAAAAAAGAGACTGTTCAGCATCAGCAAAATCCAGGCACTCAGCATAGCCCACACCTCCATGTGTCCACTCTATTCTCTCCGCGCCTGTCTCTATTCCCATCTGTCACGTCTGACATTTGCCTCAATTGATCCCCCTTTTATTTTTATAGAAATAACAAATCATACAAATAAGCATTTACGAACGCCGCTGTAAGCGCTATAATTTACATTAGAAATATAGGGACCTGATCCGAAAACTCGGCGAAGCCGTCGAATTTTTTGGGGGGAAAATTGTGAATCTTGTAAATATAGCGGCCATGTTGGGTGCCATCGCCACGTTTTTGTTTGGAATGTCCACCATGACAGACGGTCTCGAAAAGCTTTCCAGTGGACGTCTGGAGCAAATTCTGGAACGACTGACCAGTAATGTGTTCAAAGGCGTCCTTTTAGGCGCCGTCGTCACCGGTCTGATCCAGAGTTCTGCTGCCACCACGGTCATGTGTGTCGGTTTCGTCAATGCCGGTATTATGAAACTGGAGCAAACCGTCGGCATTATCATGGGTGCAAACATCGGCACCACTGTCACCGCCCAACTGCTGCGTTTGGGCGATGTAGACTCCGACCAGCTGGCCCTGCAATTGCTGCAGCCCTCTTTTCTCGGTCCTATGCTTGCTGTGGTCGGTATCATTTTTTATATGTTTATCAAGCGCGGACGCAAAAAAACCGTTGGGCAGATCATCCTGGGATTAGGTCTGCTGTTCATTGGAATGAATACCATGTCCGCCGCCGTAGCTCCTTTGCAGGATATACCGGAGTTTCAGTCAGTCTTTACCGCCTTCTCCAACCCCTTCCTGGGTGTGGCAGCCGGAGCACTGGTCACCGCCCTGCTGCAATCCTCTTCCGCCTCCATGGGCATTCTGCAGGCGATCAGCACCACCGGCGTAGTCAAATTTCATATTGCCATGCCGTTGATCATGGGCCAAAACATCGGCACCTGCATCACGGCGCTGATCTCCTCCATCGGCGCCTCTAAAAATGCAAAGCGCACCGCTATGATCCACCTGTTCTTCAATTTGATTGGCTCTGTTTTTTTCCTGATCGTCCTTTACGCGGGAAACCTTTTGTTCCATTTCCCGTTCTGGGAAAACACCATGAATATGGGGTCCATTGCCAACCTTCATCTGGCTTTTAACGTTGCCTGCACTCTGCTCCTGCTGCCGTTCCACCAGCTGCTGGTCAAACTGGTACAGCTGGTCGTGCCGGGAGACGCCGATGAACGCAATCTCTCTGTCCTGGATGAACGGTTCCTCGCCTCCCCTTCTCTGGCACTGGAAAAGGCCCATGACGCCGTGGTGCAGATGGGAGAATTTGCTCAGGAGAATTTCCACCTGGCCGTTGAACTGATCAAAAAGTTCGACCTTAAAAAGCTGGAGCGGCTCAACGAGACGGAAACCGCTCTGGACAAGATGGAAGGACTGCTGGACAACTACCTGGTCAAGCTGACCGACCGCGCGCTGTCTGCCGAAGAAAGCACGAAGGTATCCGAACTGCTGCATACCCTGTCTGATTTCGAGCGGATCGGCGACTACGCCGTCAACATTTCGGAAAGCGCTCAGATTCTTCATGAACGCGGCATTTCCTTCTCTCCGGATGCTCAGAAAGAGCTTGATCAGCTCACCAGCGCAGTGGACGAAACGCTGGAACATACCCTGGCTTGTTATCAGACCCGCCGCCGAGCGGAAGCCGCCCGGGTGGAGCCGCTGGAAGAAGTGGTGGATCTGATCTCCAATACATTGAAAAACCGTCACGTGGAGCGCCTGAAGGCAGGCGCATGCACCATTGAATCGGGCGCTCAATTTCTGGAACTGCTGATCAATCTGGAACGTATGTCGGACCACTGTTCGAACATTGCCCTGCGGATCATACGCCAGAGCGCCTCCAAGGATGATATCATCCGTATCGATTCCCATGCATACATGCGAAACCTGCACCACGGCGGCATGGATCCGGATTTTGATGCACTGTTTCAGCAATACCAGGAAAAATATGTTCTTCCTCTGATGCCCACACAGGTAAAATAAAAAAAGGCCTGTCCCAAACTGGGACAGGCCTTTTTTTATTTTTTACATCATTCGAACCGTGTAATAGACAGCCAAAATCAGCAGCCAGGCTACCAGCACACCGTAAAACACAGCCATAGCACCCACCAGCAGAACTGCTACTGTCACCGCTGCCACGATACCGCAGGTGGCATAAAGCAGCGCATAATTGGCACCCCGGGAAAGGATCTCCTTCTGCTTTCCGCCGATGCGCAGGGTTCCGTCTCCGCTTTGCAGCATCCGGAATACGATCACACTTACCAGAAGGATCGCCCCCAGTGCCACCAGGTAACCATAGCCCATCCATACCGTGCTCAGCCGACGTGGGATGACTTTTACTCCCACCAGTCCCAGCACTCCCAGTACTGCGCCGAAGAAAAATTCCCGCTGATACAGATAGTAGATCAGCGCCAGTACTGCCAACACCGGCACCGCCACATAGAGGAAGTGGATGCCGCTGGCATCAAAGATCGAAATGATAATGGCACACAACGCCAGGACAAAAGCCGCCAGTGTCGCCACCACAGGGAGAAGAATCCGCCGCTTTGCCCGGTGAAGCAGCAGGGTAACAACCAGCAAAACCACAAAACAGACCGGCAGGATCACCGCCAATCGGTCCAATACCACCCGAAGCGCCTCTGCCAAATCGATCTGATCTATGGTATAGTTCACATAAAACCGGTTGAGTGCAAGAAGCAGGATCTCCAAAATTACCGCGCCGCCAATCCAGCCAAACGCCTTATAGAGCGCTTCTTCCTCCTGTCTAGCCTGCCGTTGATTTTTGTCCATGTGTCCATCTCCTGTATTCGGACGCCACCTTAACTCCAGGCGTCAATCAATCATCAATCTTGTATAGTTTATCAGAATTTTCGCCATATTGCAAGATAAGAATCCCTTTCCTCTTTTCTGCGGCAGGAAATTATGATAAAATACGCTTATCTTTTCGGTGAGGAGTCTGCCATGAAACGCCGCCTTTCTGTTCTCTCTGCCGCTCTTATTCTGCTGCTGTGCAGCTGCGCTCCGGCCCAGACGGAGCCTGCCAGCGCTTCCGACACGTTCTTTGCCATGGACACAGTTATGTCCATCACTGTGTACGGCGATATGGGCACCCAGGCCATTCAGGATGCCCGGAGTGAGATCCAGCGTCTGGAGAGTCTTCTCTCCCGTACCGATGCCGACAGCCAGGTCTCCCAGATCAATCTCCACGCTGGCGACGGCACTTGGGTCACCGTGGACGCGGACTTGTCCGAACTGCTGGCCCGGGCCCAGTCGATTACCGAACTGCTGCCCGGCAGTTTTGATATTACCATCGCCCCCGTCATGGACGCCTGGGGCTTTACCAAGGAAGAACAGCACGTCCCCACCCAGCAGATGCTGGATACCGCCATGGACCTGGTGGACAGCCAGCAGCTTCTTGTGGATACCGACGCCTCTGCCGCCCGGCTGGAAGCCAGCGGCATGGAGATCGACCTAGGCGCCATCGCCAAGGGTTTTGCCGCCGGTCAGGCCCAGCAGGTCATCCGCTCCACCGGCGCGGAGTCGGCTATGCTGGATCTGGGCGGCAACGTGACCGTCATCGGTTCCAAGCCGGATGGCAGCGCCTGGCGGGTCGCGGTAAAAGATCCGCAGAACACGTCTGAGTACCTGTGCGTGCTGACCCTGGAAGACGTGACCGCCTCTACCTCCGGTGGCTATGAACGTTATTTTGAGGAGGACGGGGTGCGCTATCACCACATCATTGATCCCAAAACCGGATACCCTGCCGACAGCGGCCTTTTGTCCGTCACCGTGGTCTCGGCCGATCCGATCCTGGCCGACGCACTGTCTACTGCTCTCTTCATTGAGGGTACAGACGCTGCCTTGGATTTCTGGCGCTCCCGTGACGACTTTGAACTGGTCCTCTGCCAGGCAGACGGCACAGTACTGATAACCGAAGGGTTGGAAAACGGCCTTCAGACCCGGGAGGATACCTATGGCTATACCTATGAGATCGCCCGCCGCTGAGCGTCGCCGTCCCTGCATAGGAGATGTGGTGGTGGCACTGCTGGTGGCCGCAGCAGCCGTTGCTCTGCTGTTTGCTCTGCGTCCAGCGCCCAGCCAATACCTCACCGCTCACATTGTCCTGGACGGGGAGACCATTGCCGAATACGACCTGACCACATTGACGGAGCCGGTGACACTGCCCCTGGATCAGGCCCCCTACCCGCTGACCATTCAGATCGAGCCGGAGCGGATCTGTGTACTGGAGAGCGAATGCCCCAGTCAGGATTGTGTCCACACCGGCTGGATCAGTCAGGCTGGACAGCAAATCATCTGTTTGCCTGACCGGCTCATCATTTCCCTGACAGGGAGCGACCCTGTGGAATTTGACGCCATCAGCGGCTAATGGTTCCATGATTTTTCCAAAAAAGGAGGCGCAGTCCCTTGTCTTCCCCTCTGCGGCGGCTTACCCGCTGCGCGGTCCTCACTGCTCTGGCCTTGGCTCTCTCGGTGGCGGAGGGTCTGGTTCCGCTGACCATTCTGTTTCCGCTGCCCGGGCTGCGGCTGGGCCTGGCCAATCTGGTCACGGTATACGCCCTGTGCTGCCTGTCCGGGCGCGAGGCCCTGCTGATTCTGCTTGCCCGGTGCTTCCTGGGCGCTCTGCTGGGCGGAAATCTGATGGCGCTTGCCTTCTCTCTGACCGGTGGACTATTGGCGTTGGCCGTCATGGCTCTGCTGGTACGCGTACCCTGGCTGTCTCTTTTCGGGGTCTCCATTGCCGGAGCCGCAGCCCATAACACCGGGCAGATACTGGCCGCCATGGCCGTACTGGAAACCAGGGCGCCGCTGGCCTATCTGCCTCCGCTGCTGCTGTGTTCACTGATCACCGGAGCCGTCACCGGCGGCGCCTCCATTTTGCTGGTCCACCGACTTTCTGTCGTGGGTGACATAAAATCGTAAGAATTTTGTCACTGTTTTGTTGTTTCCTTTCTTATGTTTACGTCGTAAGATAAGAGCCACAGAGAATAACTGCGGGAGGAAGCATGCTATGAGAACCAGACTCACACGTACCGCTGCACTGATCCTGTCAGCGGTATTGGCGCTTTCCCTGGCCGCCTGCGGCAAAGAAGGCACCACCGAGACCTTACCGAACAATACCCCCACTGTGACTACCCCCACACCGGAGCCTACCCCTACTCCAGACCCTTATGAGGCGGTGCGCACCTATTGGAGCGAAGACCAGCTGACCCAGGCCTGGGGCCCGGATCAGGTCGTGGAACACCTGTTTTTCCACCCGGTCATTGCCTATCCGGAATACACCTTTTCCAGCGCCATCTCCCAAACCCGCCAGGAAGGCCTGGATGACTGGATGGTCACGGCCGATGAATTCAAGAAAATTCTCCAGAGCGTCTATGATCGCGGTTATATTCTGGTCAACATGGGCGACGTATGGAGCGAGGTCACCGACGAGAACGGCGTGACCCGCATGCAGCGCAACACGTTGATGCTGCCCGAAGGGAAAAAACCTCTGATTATCTCCTTCGACGATGTGAATTACTATGAATACATGTTGGCCGAAGGTTTTACCTCCAAGCTGGTGCTGGGGGAGGACGGACAGATCTGGGCAGAGACAAAGGACCCCTTTACCGGTGAAGTCTCTCTCACCCAAGACCTGGACGCTACCCCCATTCTGGACCAGTTTGTGCTGCAACACCCCGACTTTTCGCTCAACGGAGCCAAGGCTATTTTCTCCCTCACCGGCTATGAGGGTATTCTGGGTTACCGTACCCAGAACGACATCGATATCGCCGCAGATGATCCCGCCCGCCCTGCTTTCGACGCCAAACGGCAGGCTGAAATCGAAGCGGTCAAGCCCGTTATCCAGCGTCTGAAGGAAACCGGCTGGACTTTTGGCTCCCATACCTGGGGACACATCCGGCTGGACAGCAAGCCGCTAGAGTCCATTCAGCGGGATACCGTCCGCTGGGCAGAAGAGGTAGGCAGTCTGGTAGGTCCCACCAACATCCTCTTTTATCCCCACGGCGGTCGGCCTGACGGAGACGACTGGCACACCACCGGCCCGGTGTTCCAGTACTTACAGAGCCAGGGGTTCCGCATCTTCGCCAGCGTTGGAATCAACTCCTTCTCTTATATCAAAAAGGATATTTCAGCGGTCATCTGTGACCGGCTCCACCCTGATGGAACGACTCTGCGCAATGGGAAAGCTCTGGAGTGGTACAAGCAGTTCTACGATGCACGGGAGATCATTGACTTGGATGTACGCCCCAATCTGGGTACCACCTGGTAAACCGTTCCGTCTTTCATCCGGGCCCGTGTTGGAGATTGGCCATTCTGCCTCCTTCATTCCCCTCTAAACAGAAATTGGCCAAACTTACTTTCAGCTCCAACTAGCCATCATACAGCAAAAGGTGCGCCCAGACCGGGCGCACCTTTTGTTGTACACGCGCTTGCTCCCTTAGCTCTTTCACCGCACCAGGGATCGTAAACCTTTTACACGTCCCTGGAAAAAACGATCAGCAGGCAGATTTTCCAATAGTTCCAATACGTCATGCTTACCACTTCCCAGCCTTGAGCTGACATATCATTCATCACTTTTTCCGCGTCTCTCTTTTTTACCTCCATGACTTTGTATTCTTTCATGATCTTTTCCCCCTTATGTTCAGATATTCGAACCCACTTAATGCTATTATATAAGAAACCCGTCTTCTGTTTCAAGGAAACGCCACAGCACAATAAATCCCACAACAATCGGAGTTTTGCCCGCCGTTGCGGGGAAATTTTCTGTGTGGTATAATAAATTTTTGATCCATGGTACCACTTTTATGAAAGGAGATGGCCATGATGACCGATCAGGAGTTAGTGGAACTGGCCTTTACCATGCTGGAGCGTTCCTATGTCCCCTATTCCCATTTTCCCGTGGGAGCCGCCCTGGAGTGTGCCGATGGCACGGTATTCACCGGCTGCAACGTGGAAAATGCCGCCTACGGCTCCACCATCTGCGCCGAGCGCACCGCCCTGGTGAAGGCTATAAGCGAAGGACATCGGGACGACTTTGTGCGCCTGGCTGTGGTGGGCAATTCCAGCGCGCCCTGCTGGCCCTGCGGAGCCTGCCGCCAGATGCTCTATGAATTCGCCCCTGATCTGACGGTCCTGGTAGCGCAGGGGGATCACCGTTTCGTAAAGCTGTCCCTCGCACAGCTGCTGCCCCACGGCTTCGGCCCCAAATCTCTGGACTGAGTCCACCCGTTTGATGGCGGGTCCATCATCGGTTCCAAAACCCAGCAAAATCAGGAGGCCCCAAGTATGCAAAGCAATCAGGTCTATGCCATTCCCTGCCCGGATTACAGCCAGGCAGAGGACTGTCTGCGGGAAGTTGTGGCCCGGATGGGCGGAATGGAGCACTTCGTGCACCCCGGACAGCGGGTGCTGCTCAAAGCAAACCTGCTCCGCCCGGCCCCACCGGAGACAGCGGTGTGTACCCATCCGGCGGTGGTGGAGGCGGTAGCCAAATTGGTCCGCGAGGCAGGCGGTACGGCGGTCATCACCGACAGTCCCGGCGGCGCGCTGCAGAAGGAATCCGTCCTGCGGCATCTCTATGAGAAAACCGGCATGACGCAGGCCGCTGCCCGCTCCGGGGCGGAGCTGAGCTATGACACCACCATCCGCGCGGTCTCTCTGCCAGACGGTCATGTGCTCCGTCAGGCCGAGATCATCGCCCCCGTGGCCGACGCCGATGTCGTGTTCGACCTGTGTAAACTCAAGACTCATGTGTTCATGAGTATGACCGGAGCGGTAAAAAACCTCTTTGGCGTCATTCCTGGCCTGACTAAGGTGGGCTTCCACGCCACCCACCCCGATCAGCAGCAGTTCGCCGATATACTACTGGATCTGGCCGGATACGTCGCTCCCCGGCTTTGCGTGATGGATGCGGTGCTGGCCATGGAGGGAGAAGGCCCCGGCGCCTCCGGAACCCCACGGCCGGTGGGGCTGCTGCTGGTATCGGAAAATCCGCTGGCGCTGGACGTGGTCGCAGCTGAGATCATTGGCCTGCCCCGCAGTTCCAACCCGCTGCTGCTGGCCGCCCAGCGCCGGGGGCTGTCCCCCAGCCGGATAGAGGATGTGGAACTCGTCGGCCCGCCGTTGGAGCAGCTGCGTATCCCGGATTACCGGTTTCCTGCCAACGTACGGCGAGAACTGCTGGACATTCTGGGGCCCCTGTCCAGGCCCGCAGCGCGGCTGTGCAAGGCGCTTTTCTCCCGGACGCCCAGTGTAGATCCGCAGCGCTGCGTAGGCTGCGGTATCTGCCAGCGCTCCTGTCCGGGCAAGGCCATCTCTATGGATGCTCCCGGAGCCCGGGCCCGCATCGATCCCAAGGCCTGCATCCACTGCTACTGCTGCCATGAGCTGTGCCCCCACAAAGCAGTGGAACTCCACCGGACCATTCTGGGCCGTCTGTTCTCCCGTTAAACAAAAAGTACGAGCGCCGGGCAAATTGCCCGGCGCTCGCCGCATATTATTTCAGGTCGCTCTCCTGCTCCAGGCCGTCGTCGGTCGTAATGGTATAACCGCTCAGATCAATCTGGAAGGTATAGGTGGCCACCACATTGTCCTGGGTGCCGTCGTTGTCAATGAAGTAGAGGGTGTACTCATACACACCGCCGTCCTTCATCACATAGGTCCCCTCAGCCTGCTCGGCAAACACGGCGCCCCACTTGAAGTAGTAGTTCTCGCCGTCCTTGGTCCACCAGCCGCCGCCGGACTCCGCCTCGGTCTCGCTGGAGATGGCCCAGGTATTCAGCTTGCCGCCGTTGATGCTGCGGGCAATCTTGTCAAAGCTCAGAACGCCGTCGCCCAGGGTCTGGGGTACGGAGTAGTACACCGTGTACTCACCGCCGCCGCCCATGCCGGCGACCTGCTCCTGGCTGAGGCTGCCGCTGCCGCCGTTCTGAACCAGAGCGGTGCTGCCGTCAAAGCTCAGGCCCTCAGCGGTGGAGCTCACGCCGTCGGGCAGCTCATGGGTGGATACCGTCACGCCGGACAGCTCCACCACAGGCGTCTGCACCCCGGACAGGTCCACAACATACTGCACCGCCTCCTGGCCGTCCCACTGCAGGGTAATGTGGGTCTTGGGGGCAATGGAAGAGGCATTGATAAAGAACACCGCGTACTTGCCCTCACCAATGGCAGGGTCCTCCGTCACAGCCGTGCTCTGAGAGGCAGAGGGGTTGGCTTCGGTACCAAAGTAGTAGTGGAAGGTGCCGCCCTCATAGCCTTCGGGAGCGGCAAACGCCACGCCCACCCAGGCGCCCTTGCCGGCGCCCTCGCTCTGATGGATGGGTACCACGCCGTCCGTGGTCAGCGCCACACGGACAAAGTCCTCGTCCTTGTGCTTGGTGGCCTCCAGGCTCACGTTGGGCATCTCCAGCTCCTCGGCATCCTGGTCCACAGGGCGCACGGCCAGCACGCCGTCCACCTTCTCCACATCGCCGGAACCGCCGTCGGAATCCCCGTCACCGGAACCATCGCTGCCGGAGCCGCCGTTGTCGGAGTCCTCATTGTCAGAGCCGCCGGAACCGCCGTTGCTGCCGCCGTTGCCGGGCTTCTCCGTCTCGCCGGAGCCGCTGTCCTCGGTACCAGAGACCTGGTTGCCCGCACTGTCGGTGGGAGGCGCCGCATCCTCGGCCACCTCCACATGAACGGGCTGCTTGCCGTCCAGGATCACGTTGTCCGCCTGGACCTGAGCGGTGGTGATGACGCCCTGGTTGTCCACCTTCACGGCAGCGCGGGCCGTGAGGGTGTCCACCGAAGCGCCGGACGCCACAGCCACGGCATTCTCATCGCCGTCCACCGTCAGCTGGGCCACCCGAGTACCCTTCCCCAGGTTCAGGCGGTTCTTCTCACCGGTGAGAGCCAGCTCACCGGCCACCTCGGAACCGCTCACAGACAGGCTGGAACCGCTGGCAGAGACCAGCAGATCCCCCTCCAGCTGACTGTCCTTTACGTCCAGGTTGGCCTCGCCGGCCTTGGGCGCCAGGATCAGATTGCCGGACACGGCAGCGCCGTCCACGGTCACGTTGTCGGCGGCCACCAGCAGGATGCCGTCCACATCCCCGCTGACAATCGTCCCTTCCTCCGTCACATACTCGGCCACGGAGTTATTCAGAATGGTCACCACAGAGCCGCGGGTAATGCTGGCATCCAGCGCCAGCTGGCCATTGCCAACGCCCTGGATGATGCCGGCCTTGGCCATGGCATCGATGTAGCCGGCGGACCAGTCCGCCGCGGCGTCACCGTCCACAAACTGATCCAGATCCGGATTCTCCGTGGGGCGGATACCCAGGGCACGGGCAAAGAGCACGGTGCCCCGCTCCCGGTTCATGGGCTCCTCGGCGTTGCAGTTGACACCGTCGCCCTTCAGAATGCCGGCGGCAGTGAGCTGGAGAATGTAGGGGGCGTACCATTCGTCTCCCTTCAGGTCGGCATAGGGATTGGCTACCGTCTCCTGATACCCCATGGTGCGGCTGAGCAGAGCGGCAAATTCGCCCACAGTCATGTCGGCGTCGGGGCGCATTCCCCGGTCATCTCCCTCAACTACGCCGTAGGCGTACCAGCGCTCAAAGGCGCTCTGGCTCCAATGGCCGTCCAGCTCCGGCAGAGAACCGGCGGAGGAATCGGCCGCCGAAACCGGCATAGCAGTCATAGAGGCCGTCAAGGCCAATGATAACAAGGCGGCAGGAATTTTTCGCATATTGATACTCCTTTTTGGGAATGTCCCGGCATAAAAAAAGGGGGCCGGACGGCCCCCTCTTCCTACAGCACGGGCAGTGCTGTTATCATACTAAAACACTATTCATTTTTCAAATCAAAAATTCTGGTAATTCAGTGGATCTCCACCACTTCATACCCTGCATCGGTCACCGCCTGGCGCAGTACCTCGTCGGACACATCCCGGCTCAGGGTCAGCGTGGCGGTCTTTGCCGCCAGGTCCACCTTGGCCTCCACACCGTCGATGGCGTTGAGAGCCTTTTCCACATGCGCCTGGCAATGTGCGCACATCATACCATTGATTACCATGGTCTTGTTCATAGGATTGCTTCCTTTCTGTGTCGGTTCTGTATTTTGTGCAGGCTGCCCCTCCGCCCGGAACAGGCGCAGGCGCAGCGCATTGGTTACCACACACACCGAGGACAGGCTCATAGCCGCCGCGGCAAACATGGGGGAAAGCTGGATGTGGAACAGCGGATACCACACACCGGCCGCCAGGGGAATCCCGATGACGTTGTAAATAAAGGCCCAGAATAGGTTTTCCTTGATGTTGCGGATCACTTTTTTGGAAAGTTTGATGGCTGTCACCGCATCCATCAGATCGCTCTTCATCAGGACTACGTCGGCCGACTCAATGGCCACATCGGTACCGGCTCCAATGGCGATGCCCACATCGGCCCGGGCCAATGCCGGGGCGTCATTGATACCATCCCCCACCATCGCCACCCGCTGGCCGCCGGCCTGAAGGGCTGCCACCGTCTTTTCCTTATCCTGCGGCAGCACCTCGGCCACCACCTGGTCCACGCCCACAGTCCGCCCCACCGCTTCGGCGGTACGCTGGTTGTCGCCGGTGAGCATGACCACCCGGATGCCCAATTCTTTGAAGGCCTGCACAGCGGCGGCACTGGTCGGTTTGGGCGTGTCGGCCGCTGCTACGATGCCCAGGAGCTTGCCATCTTCGGCAAAGTACAGCGGCGTCTTGCCCTCCCGGGCCAGTTCCTCCGCCGCACCGGCAAAGCCGTCCAGCGGAATGCCCCGCTCCTCCAGCATGGCCCGATTGCCTGCCAGCACCTCCACCCCGTGGAGCTGCCCGCAGATCCCACGCCCCGGTGTGGCCTGAAACTGCTCCACCGGGACCAACGGGATGTTGCGCGCCTCCGCCTCGCTCACCACAGCGTCGGCCAGTGGGTGTTCCGAAGGCTTTTCCAGTGAGGCGGCCACACACAGCAGCTCTTCTTCCGTCACGCCGTCGGCCGGCAGGCAGTCGGTCACAGAAGGCTTGCCCCGGGTGAGGGTCCCCGTTTTGTCCAGCACCACCGTACGCACGGTGTGCAGTGTCTCCAGCGCCTCGGCCGACTTGATGAGGATGCCGTATTCCGCTCCCTTGCCGGTGCCCACCATAATGGCCACTGGAGTGGCCAGCCCCAGTGCACAGGGGCAGGAGATGACCAGTACGGACACTCCGGCGGTGAGAGCCTGCTCCACCGACCCGGTCAGCAGGAGCCATACCACCGCCGTGACGGCGGCAATACCGATGACCGCCGGAACAAAAATCCCCGCCACCCGGTCGGCCAGCTTGGCAATGGGTGCTTTGGATGCAGCCGCCTCTTCCACCAGGCGGATCATCTGGGCCAGGGTCGTGTCCTCGCCCACCCGCAGGGCGCGGAAGGTAAACGACCCGGACTGATTGATGGAGGCCGCAGCCACCCGGTCCCCCGGTCCCTTTTCCACCGGCAGGCTCTCGCCGGTCAGCGCCGACTCGTCCACCGACGAGCGGCCCTCCACTACCACACCGTCCACCGGGATACGTCCGCCGGGCCGCACCACCACCTGGTCATTGACCACCACGTCCTCCACCGGTATCTCGACCTCGCGGCCGTCCCGCAGTACCATGGCCGTCTTGGGCGCCAGGTCCATGAGCCGTGTGATGGCCTGGCCGGTCTTGCCCTTGGAGCGTGTCTCCAGGTACTTGCCCAAGGTGATCAGGGTAAGGATCATGCCCGCGGACTCAAAATACAGGTCCATGGACCAGCGCTCCACCCGCACCATATCCCCATGGCCCAACCCCCATGCGATCTGGAACAGGGCGGCTACACCATAGAGCATGGCCGCGGCTGATCCTATGGCAATGAGGGAGTCCATATTGGGCGCACCGTGGAACAGGGAGCGAAAGCCCTTTTTGTAATAGACGTCATTGAGGTACAAAATGGGCAGCGTCAACAAAAACTGGATCAGCGCCACCACGAATCCGTTGCCCGGGTCATGGAAAAAAGCGGGCAGCGGCCAGCCCATCATATGCCCCATGGCAATGTAAAACAGTGGAATCAGGAAGACCAGAGAGAGTAAAAAGCGGCGCTTCATTCCCTCGGCCTGCTCCTCCATGGCGGTCTCTTTCTTTTGAGGTGCTGCCGTCTTCTGCTGCGGTAAAGCCGCGCCATACCCTGCTTTCTCCACCGCCTGGATGATCTGCTGGGGACCAGTCTGCCCGTCGTATTCCACCAGCATGGAGCCGCCCAGCAGATTGACACTGACGTCCTCCACGCCCTCTACGCCGCGCACTGCCTTCTCCACATGGGCCGAACAGGCCGCACACGTCATACCGGTCACATCAAACTTCTGTTTCATACGGTTCTTCTTTCTAATCGCGGGACGTCACTTCAAAATGCGCCCCAGTGTGGTCACAAACTCATCGATCTTCTGCCCGCGCTCCTCCTCGGTCGCCGCCTGCTGCACGCAGTGCTTCAGGTGGGCCGCCAGGATCTCCTTGTTGGCGCGGTTAAGAATGGCCTCCGTGGCCATCAGCTGCTGCGAAATGTCAATGCAGTAGCGGTCCTCCTCTACCATCTTCAGGATTCCGTCGATCTGTCCCCGGGCCGTCCGAAGCAGGCGGAGGATCTTTTTCTCGTCTGCCATCATCGCGTCATAACACCCCCCTGGGGTGTAGTATATGTCAGATCATAAAAAAAGTCAAGGCCCTCTGAAAACGAGGGCCTTGACCGGTCACTCCTTGGGACGCAGGTCCCGGAAGAGAAGCGTGATACACCACAGGGCCGCCAGACCCACCAGTGTATAAATCACGCGGCTGAACGCGCTGGTCTGACCGCCAAAGAGGGCGGCCACGATATCAAAGCGGAAAATGCCGATGCTGCCCCAGTTGAGTCCACCGATGATGGCCAGTACCAGGGCGATTTTATCCAGAATCATGGGATCTACTGCCTCCTCACGTTGAGATACCGTGTCTAGTATGAATCAGCCCGGCTCGTTTTATACCACTTTTGTATAAAATGGCGGTTTGCTTTTTTCCATCAGAGTAGTAGAATAGGTAGCATCGTTTTTGGAAAGGGGCTGAGTCAGATGCCGGATGAAACCTGCACACAAGTCAAACCACTGTTTTCCCGTGACGCGCTGTTCCGGCTTATTCTGCCGCTGATCATTGAACAATTTTTGCTGATGACCGTCGGCATGGCAGACACCGTCATGGTCACCACAGCGGGTGAGGCCGCCGTATCCGGTGTTTCGCTGGTGGATAACATCAATACGCTGATCATCCAAGTCTTTTCCGCCCTGTCTACCGGCGGTGCGGTGGTGGTATCCCAGTATCTGGGCCGGCGGGACACAGAAAATGCCGGTACCGCCTCCAAACAGCTGCTGTACGCCATGTGTACCGCCTCTCTGCTGCTGATGGGCGTGGCGCTGCTCTTCCGGCAGCATATCCTGTCGCTTATCTTTGGGCGCGTGGAGGCCGATGTCATGTCCAGCGCCCTGATCTATTTTCTCCTCACTGCCGCAGCCTATCCATTTATGGGCATCTACAACGCCGGCGCCGCGCTGTTTCGGGCCATGGGCAACAGCAAGGTCTCCATGTTCTGCTCCCTGATCGTCAATCTCATCAACATCTCGGTCAACGCCATTTTGATCTATGGTTTTGACATGGGGGCCGCCGGAGCGGGGATCGGCACACTGGTTTCCCGCATCGCTGCTTCGGTCATCATTATGGTCCTGCTGCGTCATCCGGAGCATCCGGTACGCATGACCGGGTTGTTCCATGTACGCTTTCAGGGAGAGATGATCCGGCGGATTCTCTTCATCGGCATCCCAAACGGTCTGGAAAACGGCATGTTCCAGGCGGGAAAGCTGATGGTGCTCAATCTCATTACCACCTTTGGCACCTCGGCTGTGGCCGCCAACGCCATCTCCAACAGCATTGCCGGTGTGGTCAATGTCCCGGGGCAGGCGCTGGGGCTGGCTATGATCACCGTCATCGGCCAGTGCATGGGTGCCGGAGAGATCCGGCAGGCACAGCGCTACACCAAACAGCTGGTAGCTGTCAGCTACGCCTGTATGGCGGTAATGAGCGCTGCCCTGCTGGTATTTACCGATCCTCTTGTGACGTTGTTCCACCTCAGTCCCGCGGCCACCGAAATGGCGGCACAGGTGCTCCGTCTATGCGCCGTGGGCAATATTCTGTTCTGGCCCATGTCCTTTACCCTGCCAAACTCTCTGCGGGCAGCAGGGGACGCAGTCTTTACCATGGCGGTCTCCCTCATCTCCATGTTCGCCTGCCGGGTGGCTCTGAGCTATGTGTTGGCCTGCGCCTGGGGCTTGAACCTGGGTCTGCTGGGGATCTGGGCAGCTATGGTGGCCGACTGGGTCGTACGTGCAATCTGCTTTCTCATCCGCTATCGGCAGGGAAAATGGAAAACGCTCCGGGTCATCGGATCATAAAAAAACGGTGTGCTTCCCGTTTGGAAGCACACCGTTTTTTTGTTACCGCTGTCCCTTGTCGTAGGGAATACCTTCCGCCTTGGGTGCGCGGGACTTGCTGGAAGTAAAGGCCAGCACCACCAGAGAGATAAGGTAGGGCAGCAGATTGTAGAAGGTACTGGGCAGGTTCAGACTGGCCAGCACATCAAATCCGGCGTAGACATTGGACAGCGCCCGGAACAGGCCGAACAGCAGCGCTGCCAGCGCAATGCGCACCGGCTTCCACTGCCCAAAGATCATGACGGCCAGGGCCAAGAAGCCAAATCCAGCCACTCCGTTTTCAAATTTCCACTCGCTGACGCCGGCCGTAATATAAACGATGCCGCCCAGGCCGCCCAGCGCGCCTGAGATGAGCACGCCGGCATAACGCATTTTGTATACGTTGATGCCCACCGAATCCGCCGCCTGGGGATGCTCTCCACAGGCCATCAAACGCAGGCCGAAACGGGTCTTGTACAGGGTGATATAGGACAGGATGAGGGCCAGCACCGCCATTGCCATAAACCAGTTGTACTCAAACCCGCCGATGTTCACCAACAGCGCCTTCTTGGGCTCGATATACTGGATGATGGAGGAGACGTTACTGGAGTCGGCTGCGGTATTCATCGCCTTAACAAATACCGTGGCAGCCGCCAGGCCCAGCATATTCATAGCCGTCCCCACCAGGGTCTGATCAGCTTTAAAGTGGATGGCCGCCACCGCCAGCAACAGGGAGTAGACCATGCCCAGCAGCATGCTGCACAGGGTCACCAGCAGTACGATTCCAGCCGCCGGGGTATCGGCAGGCAAGAATTTCATCGTCAGCGCACCACCCAGCGCGCCCATAACCATGATGCCCTCCAGGCCGATGTTGATCACGCCTGAGCGCTCGGAAAAACATCCGCCCAGGGCCACCAGCAGCAAAACCGAGGCAAAGATCAGGGTGTATTGGATCAGCAGCAGCATTACTCCTCGCCCCCTTTCTCCGCTCCGGACACTCTGGCCGCTTCCAGTGCTTTCTCTTCTCTGCGGGCAATGCGCCGCTGCATGATCTGCTTAAAGAAGAGCACAAAGCCGCACAGATAAATAATCAGCGACGAGATCAGATCAGAAATCTGAGCAGAATACATGGTCTTGTCCACATAGGCGCCGCCGGCCGTAATGTGTTGGATAAAATAGGACGAGAAAATGGTCCCTATGGGATTGAGACCGCCCAGGAAGGCCGCTGCGATCCCGTTGAAGCCCATGTTGGGCACCGCCGCTTGGGTGCACTGCCACTGCTCAAACCCGGTCTGGTAGAGCATGGAGGCCCCCAGCCCAGCCAGACCGCCGGCGATGACCATGGTCAGGATGGTATTGCGCTTTTCCCGCATACCGCAGTACTGAGCGGCATACTTGTTGTAACCGGTAGCCTTGAGCTCATATCCCAGCTTGGTTTTCTCCAGCAGCACCCAGATGAGAATCGCCACCACCACACACAGCGGAATGGCAATGGTGACATACTGGTTGTTGCTGAACAACTTACCAAGTCCCAACCCGGGCAGCAGCGCCGAGGGATTGGTGCTGCTCAGAGTCAGGGTATACGGACTGGCGCTCTCCTTTACCCCGGTCAGCAATGTGTTGACCAGGTACAGGCTGATCCAGTTGAGCATGATGCAGGAAATAACCTCGTTGACGTTGCAGTAGGCCTTCAGCAGACCGGCCACCGCTCCCAATACCGCGCCAGCCGCCACTGCCGCCACCATGCACACATACCATGGCAAGCCCAAACCCAGCGCGCAATAGAGGCAGGCCCCCGCGCCCAGAACATACTGGCCGGCTGCGCCGATATTGAACAGCCCGACTTTATAGGCAAAGAGGATGGACAACCCGCACATCAGCAGCGGCGCCGTCTTGACCAGGGTATTGCCAAAATACTTCAGGGCCGCGGCGGGACTGGGGTAATAGAAAAAGTTTTTGATGATGGTCAGGATGGCCTCTCCGGCACCAGCTGGATTGATAAACAGCAAAACCACATACCCCACCAGCAGGCCGATGATGATACACAGCAGCGAAGACACCAGGGACTGGACCGCCTTGTTCTTCCAAAGGGATTCCCGTTTACGCTCTGGCTTCATTGGTCTCCTCCCTTCCGCTTGGCACCGGCCATATAGAGCCCCAGCTCTTCCACTGTAGTGGTCTTGGGGTCCAGTTCTCCCACGATCTCTCCCTCATAGAGGACGAGGATCCGGTCGGACAGGTTCATGACTTCGTCCAGTTCCAGCGAGACCAGCAGCACCGCCTTCCCCGCATCCCGCTGGGCCACGATCTGCCGGTGGATATACTCAATGGCACCTACATCCAAGCCGCGGGTCGGCTGAACCGCCACCAGTAATTCGGGTCCCTTATCGATCTCGCGGGCAATGATGGCCTTCTGCTGGTTACCACCCGACATGGAACGTGCGATGGTCACGGGTCCCTGCCCCGAACGAACGTCATACTGGTCGATCAGCCGCTGGGCATAGGCACGGATGGCCCCCCGCTTCAAAAAGCCTCCGCGGCTGACGAATTGGGGCTCGTAATAGCGTTGGAGCACCAGATTGTCCTCCAATGTGTAGTCCAGTACCAGCCCGTGCTTGTGCCGGTCCTCCGGAATGTGACTCATTCCGGCTTCCGACCGGTCGCGGATGTGGGCATGCGTGATGTCCCGGCCCTTGAGGGTGACGCTCCCGCTTTTAAGCCCCTCCAGGCCCGTCAGACCGTATACCAGCTCCGTCTGACCGTTGCCATCGATGCCCGCGATGCATACGATCTCTCCGGCCCGCACCTGGAAGCTCACGTTCCGTACGGCGTTGTTTGCATGCAGCTTGGAGGCCACTGTCATATTCTTTACATCCAGTACCACATCGCCCGGCTGGGCCTGCTGCTTTTCCACCGCAAACTCTACATCCCGACCCACCATCATCCGGGAAAGTTCCTCTTTGCTGGTGGAGGCGATCTCCACCGTACCGATGCACTTGCCCTTGCGCAGTACCGTACAGCGGTCCGCCACAGACATGATCTCATTGAGCTTATGGGTGATGAACAGAATGCTCTTTCCTTCCGCCTTTAGCCCACGCATGATCTCCATCAACTCGTCGATCTCCTGGGGTGTGAGTACTGCGGTGGGTTCGTCAAAAATCAGGATCTCGTTGTCCCGGTAGAGCATCTTCAGGATCTCCGTGCGCTGCTGCATACCTACGTTGATATCCTCTACCAGTGCGTCCGGGTCCACCTGCAATCCATACTGTTCGGACAGGGCAACCACCTTTTTGCGGGCTTCCTCTCTGCGCAGAAAACCGCCTTTGCAGGGTTCCACGCCAAGGATGATATTCTCCAGTACCGAGAATATCTCCACCAGTTTGAAGTGCTGGTGCACCATCCCGATCCCCAGAGCGTTTGCATCGTTGGGATCTTTGATGCGGACTTCCTTTCCGTCTTTCCGGATCGTTCCTTCTTCCGGCTGATACAGTCCAAACAGCACGCTCATCAGCGTAGACTTTCCCGCACCGTTTTCCCCCAGTAACGCATGGATCTCACCACGTCTGAGCTGGAGCGTGATATCATCGTTGGCGACTATACCTGGAAAGCGCTTCGTGATGTGGAGCATTTCAACGGCATACTGTTCCTCCAAGCGTAACGACCTCCCTTTTTTCGCCTCACACCGCGGCCACGGTGTCATACTGTGGTGTTTATTGTACTATAAATATGCTCATATTTCAAAACAAAATTAGTGCAATTGCTTTTTCTCCGGAAATCCGCTACAATGTGAGCAGATTCATTCCATGGGAGGAGAGATCCCAGTATGTTCCGTTCCTTCTTCAGTCCCGACAACGTACTGTTCCGCTTCCTGGACAAGCTGGTGGATTTGGTCATGCTCAGCATCTTCTGGCTCGCCTGCTGCGTTCCGCTGGTCACCATCGGCCCGGCCACCGCAGCACTCTACCGCACAGTCGTGCGCTGTCTGCGCCAGAATGCACTGAACAGTTGGGGCGTCTTCTTCCGCACCTTTCGGGATAATCTGCGGGTAGGAACTCTGGCCACCCTGCCGGTACTGGCCGTGGCCCTTCTGCTAGCTTTTCTCCATGGTCTCCTCTATCAGATTGCTGCTGTCAGCTTGACAGGTCAGATCCTCTACTATGCCTATTGTGTATTCCTGCTGCTCCCGATCGGTATGGCATGTTATCTCTTCCCGGTACTCTCTCAGTTTGCCTTCCAGGTCTCCAGCCTGTTGGTCACCTGTGCCAAACTGGCTATTGCTCATCTGCCTTTTACCCTTATGCTCGCCATAATCACTGTAATTTCCGTCTGGCTGTGTTCCGTTTTCTTCCCTCTGCTGATTCTTTTGCCCACAATCACAGCACTGCTGCACTCATTTATACTGGAACGCATCTTTGCTCCCTACTTACAGCAATCGGAAGATACAGACCCAGACTAAAAAACTGCGGAGCCACATATGGCTCCGCAGTTCTCATTCACAGACGATATTGCAAAAAGTCCTGAAGCCGTTTGACTTCAGGACTTTTGGTGGAGATAAGCGGGATCGAACCGCTGACCTCTTGAATGCCATTCAAGCGCTCTCCCAGCTGAGCTATACCCCCATATTTGTTTGTCGAACGATCGGGCCGACCGAACGAATTGTATTTTAGCACTCTGAAATCCATTTGTCAACAACTTTTTTCAAAAAAAGAAAATCTGATAGAAAGGTGTCAAATCAACTGCGCATGAACTGCTGCAGAGACCGTCATATCCGCTGTCATGTTTTCCTTAGAAGAACACGCCCAGTTCCTCTGGCGGCTCCTGACAGGGGGCACCAGGAACTGGATGAGCAATCTGTCTCATTGTCATTGTCCACATCAAAGTCCCGCTCAACTACTATAGCCCCGGTATCCAACTGCTGAACCTCTGTTCGGAGATTGACTATCTGTCCTACAAATTTCAATCCGGGCAATAAGCTTGCCGGTGTTGGGTACCGCACCGTCACCCTTCCACTACTTACTGCCTGACTTGGTACCTCTATTCTGAAGCCCGGTTTTCTCTGCGTTCCCACAAAATTTTCAAAAAATCAAAAAAAGTGTTGACAGCTTTCTTATGCTGTGCTAAAATACAATTCGTTCGGTCGGCCCGATCGTTCGACAAACAAATATGGGGGTATAGCTCAGCTGGGAGAGCGCTTGAATGGCATTCAAGAGGTCAGCGGTTCGATCCCGCTTATCTCCACCAAGAGGTCTGAAACATAAGTTTCAGACCTCTTTTGTTTAACTGTAATCCATTGATCTACTCTACAAAGAACAGCCCCCATTCTCGTCGAATGGGGGCTGTTTTTGTTTTCATCAAGACTAAAACAAGGTTTTTTCATTCTGGGCAAATAGATTATCATTGATCTCTGCCAACTCATTCTGGTGAAGGATACCATAACTGATGATAGCATCCCGTTTGTTTTTGGTATAGAGCTGGGCATATCCCGCCTGTTTGAGGAGCCGCTGAGTTTCCTCTAGCGAAGCGCTCAAGCCAACGCACAGGCAAATTAGGCGATCGCGCGAAGGATTGCGGCGGCCGGAAAAAACCTGGTGGAGATATACTTCGCTCATACCGGCTTTTCGGGCCAGTGCTGCTTTTGATAATGATTTGTGTTCATAAAGGGCGTTTAACAGTTCGGCAATGCTCAGGTCAGAAAAATAAGGGCTATTCTCCTTAATATAAGAGGTTAAGCTGGCCTGACTCATCAGTTCCTGTGTAAGGTCATTGGTATCTTTCTCTTTCATATACTGCCACCTTTCCATGGTGCCCGGCCCCTTATTGATTATAATATACTTTTCTTTTTCTGGAAGCAATGGGGGGAGCATAAGTGCTCCCCCCATCGTTTGGGCCGCAGGATTCGGTTACCACTCGTTGGAGGGCCGGATCTTGGAAATGATTACACCCACAGACGTGCCGGAAGAAGTGGGTGCAGAACTGACGCTCAGGCGGACCTCACGATAATTGCTCTCCCCGGAGGTGCCCTTGGTATAGGTGATCAGCGTACCGCCCAGATTCATAAGCTCGGTAAAACCGCACTCCTCCAGCGCCTGCATATAGGCATCCAGTTCCGATGTGGTCGCGGAGGCATACATATAACTCTCCACATTGGTCTTGGTGCTCACAGTAACACGGCTGCTGCTGGTAAACTGATCAAAGGTGGGGATACCGTCAAAGTTGTAGTACATCTCATAGCCATAGTCGGGCTCTTCCGTGCTGCCGCCGCCCTGACTGCCGGAATCGCCGGAGCTGGAGCTGCCGCCCTGACTGCCGGAGCCACCAGAACTGGAGCTGCCGCCGGAGCTGGAACCAGAACCAATATCGGCACTGCCCTTGCCGTAAATGGCCGCATCATTTCCGCCAGAATAGAACTCTACCCGGGCAGCGTTGTCCATCACATCATAATCCACGTGTACATCCACAAGGGTGTTGAAGGTCTGGTTGGGTACCACATCTTCGCTCACCAGCTGTTTTTCCAGCACGCGGCCGGAGGCATCATAGAAATAGATGTACATAAACACCGAATCGCTGGTAGACTTTCCCTGAATGCTCAGATCGCAGAAATATTTTCCAATGTTCGTCTTTTCAATATTGGTAAATACAAAGGAGTCAAATCCCATCTCCCGGTTATCGGAATAGCGGGAATCCCGGATCAGGAAGGGACCATATTCCTTATTGAGCAGCGTAGCGGCAAAGCCGGTCAGATCAGAAGCCGGGGATGTCGTGGACGTGGAAGAGCCTCCCTCAAAGCTTCCGGAGGGGTTGGAGCCTCCATTGCCATAAACCGCTTTGTCATTGCCGGCGGAGTAGATCTCCACCCGCACAGCCTGATCCATCACGTTCTTATCCACGTGTACATCTACCAGAGAGTTGAACGTCTGGTTGGGTACTACGTCTTCACTGACCAGTTCTTTGGACAGCACCCGTCCAGCGGCGTCATAAAAATAAATGTACATAAACACCGAATCATCGGTACAGGTGCCCTGGATGCTCAGGTCACAGAAGTACTTGTCAATGCTGGTTTCCTCAATTTTGGTAAACACAAAAGAGGTAAAGCGGGTGGTTCTTGGCGTGGAATACCGGTTGTCGGTAACGGTAAAGGGTCCCATCTCCAGACCCACCAGGTAATCGGCAAAGGAAGGGGCTTTTTCCACCTTCACGGTACAGCTTGCACTCTTGCCGTTGGCAGTGGACACCGTGATGGTGGCAGTGCCCTCAGATACACCGGTAACCGTCCCGTTCGATACCGTGGCCACCGCAGGTTTGGAACTCTTCCAGGTAAGGGTCTTATCGGTGACGCTGTCCGGAGTAATTGTGGCGGTCAGGCTGGCCGTCCCGCCCACTGCCAGGGTCAGGCTGCTCTTATTCAATGTAACACCAGTAGCCGCCGCTTCCAGTGTAAGCGTCTTGCGCAGAGACGGCACGGCCATGCGAGAGACAATGGCAGCCACCGAGGCCCGGTCAATGGTAGTCTCAGGAGCAAAGGTCCCGTATTTATCATTGCCGGTGAGTATTCCCGCACGGTACAGGGTGTAGATATCCGCGTAATTGGCCGATCCGGCGGCCACATCAGGGATCTGACCGTCCGATACGGTATTGATGGCCGTCAGTGCCTCGCTGGGCATGGACTTGGCCAGAATGGCCGCGCACTGCCGGCGGGTGGCATTGGCATTGTAATTGGTAAACTGCCCCTGGGTAATGATGCCGTTTTTCACCGCATAGTCCACATACACCTGATACCAGGGATTTCCCTGCTGGAACTCCGCCGTTCCGGTGGTGTAGATACTGTGCAGGCGGCAGGCCAGCGCCAGGACCGACCCTACGGTAATATTGCCGCTGGGCGAAAAAGTAGTAGCGCTGCTTCCCTTTACCAGATCCAATTCATAGGCTGTCTTTACGCTCTCCACATACCAGGCGCCGGATGCCACATCGGTAAACTTCCCGGCGGAATAGGTTTCCGTCTTCTTGAAGTTGGACAACCCCGCCCCGGCTGCCAGCGCGCCCGGCATCATTCCGCACACAAGCGCGCCAACTAACAGCAGGCCGACCAGTTTTCGTTTCATTTTTGATTCCTCCTCATGGCTGTGTTTCTGTTTCATACTTGATCACCGCTTTGATGAAAGCTGCGTCTTATAACTCTGAGAGGATCTGCTGGATCGTCTGCAGCTTTCCCTCCGCACTGGCCATTGCCTTATTTCCTTCCACCAGATGGAGTACCCAGTCAGATTCCGTGATATCCTCGCAGTCCAGCATGACCTGCCAGACTTCCTCCCGGGCAGCATGCGTCAACTCCTGCAAGGAGGTGTATCCACTCTCCGTGATGGGAATGGGATCCTGAAGATCCAAAATCTCCAGCGCGGAATCCAGCGAGAGGGCGGCAAGTCCCCCGCAGTTGGCCGCATTTTTCACGTTTAGCACCGCCAGACGGTCCCCCATGAAGTCATACTGATCCATCGTATATTCTCCATAGCCCTGTTGCCCTTGGTGCACATACTCCAGCGCATCTGCAACATATCCCATCACAGCGTTTCGATCCGCTTCCGAAAGTGTGGGAACCGGCGTCTCATCCGGCTGTTGAGCCGGCTGCTGGACCGTTACCCGCAGCGACGGAACCGCCATACGGGAGACGATGGCTGCCACTGAAGCCCGGTCAATGGTACTCCCCGGAGCAAAGGTCCCGGCACTGTCGCTGCCAGTCAGTACTCCCGCTCGGTAGAGGCGGTAGATCTCCTCCCATCCATTCGCACCCACAGATACATCCGGGATGCTGTTGTCCGGCACCTGGTTGATCTCCCCCAGTACAGATTCTGGCAGCGCATGGGCCAAAATACACGCAAACTCCTGGCGGGTAGCGTTGGCATTGTAGTCGGAGAACTGTCCCTGCGTGATGATGCCGTTTCTTATGGCATAGTCCACATAAACCTGATACCACGGGCTTCCCTGCTGAAAGGTACCACTTCCCGTGTAATAAATGCTGTGCAGCCGGCAGGCCAGCGCCAGCGCGGAGCCTACCGTAATGCTCCCCTCCGGAGAAAAGGTCCCAACACCGCTTCCCTTCACCAGTCCCAACTCATAGGCTGTTTCTACGCTCTGAGCATACCAGGCCCCCGCTGCCACATCCGTAAATAATCCAGCCTGGTAGACCTCCGATGTCTGAAAGTTTTCCATTCCCTCCGCCGCCAGAGCTGCCGGCGAGACAGCACCAAGACACATCCCACAGACCAGCACTGCCGCCAGCACAGATGTCCGTTTTCCTTTCATACTCTGCTTTTCCTCCCCTTCCGCGTCCGGAGATCCAATGCGCTATCTTCTCATACACATAATCTCCGCCGCTTTACTTTCTACTGGAATTCGTATATACTAAATCTACAATAATTTGTAGCATGATACAATATGCTCACTGCATAGGGTACAAGATTTTGGAGGAATCATGATCTACACCTGGCTGAACCAAATTCTGCAAACAGAGTATGAATCCTGCAGACTCATTAAGGAAAGTCCACGGGGAAGCGTACGGCTGATCCGCCACAAAGCCACTGCCAAAAAATTTATTCTCCGGCAATTCAACGGCAACTCTGAAGTGTATCAAAAGCTGCTGGACTACACCTGTCCCAACCTTCCCACCGTCTTTGAGGTGGCGACAGACGGAGCAAAAAACCTGGTCCTGGAAGAGTATATTCAAGGTGATACTCTGGACTTTTTGTTGAAAGAAGCCCTGTTCTCTCCAGACGAGACGCGGAAAATCGTCCTGCAGGTATGCCGTGCCCTGTGGGTACTTCATTCCATCGGCGCAGTGCACCGTGACGTGAAGCCGGAGAACATCATCCTCCGTGGCAGCGAGGCAGTGCTCATCGACTTTGACGCTGCCCGCCTTCACAAACCGGAACATGAAAACGACACTCAGATCCTGGGCACCACCGGCTACGCAGCCCCGGAGCAGTATGGGCTGTCCCAGTCCGACCTGCGCACCGACATCTACTCGGTAGGCATTCTCATCAACGTGATGCTTACCGGAGAGCACCCATCCAAGCATTTGGCGGATGGGCGAATGGGACGCATCGTGGACCGGTGTACCCATGTCAATCCACAGCGGCGGTACAAAAACGTACTGCGGCTGATGGAGGCTTTGTAACGTGAACGGCAAGACCAGACCCTGCCCCCATTGCGGCGTCTCCCTGCCGGAGGACGCCGCTTTTTGTCCGTTCTGCGCCGAGAGCATCCGGCACCGGCAATCGGTAAAGGTACCTTCCCACCTGTGGCGCAAATGGATGAAGCCCGCTGTGATCCTAGTGATGCTGATCCTGCTGGCGGCTGGGCTGTATCACCATTTCACCCCTCATGTGTATGACGCCTGGGGCGAACTGACCTATACTTTGGACGGCAACGACTACCACCTGGCCGTTACCTTCCGCAACGATCCCACCCCGGAGCGGTCATACACCGTTCAGGTGGAGACAGACGGGCGCTACGACCGGGACGCCAAGCTGTTTATTACCCATGTGAGCACCGGGGTGGACGCGGGACAAATGTTCAACCAGCAGATCGACTCCGCCTACGTTCAGGTGACCCAGCCATCGGACAGCCCCTCCCCCGTCACCTGGCTCCAGCCGGAGTATACCAGTGATCCCGCCACAGAGGGCCTGCTCCACTCCGTTCTCAATTTTACCGGAGAGAGCCAGGGTCCGGCGGAACTCGAGTGGCATATCAACATGAAAAACGGGGATACCATTATCCTGCGGCAGAAGCTGATATTTGAGGCGGTGGACAGCCTCCACTACTACCCGGAGGACTGGCCCATGGATACCATCGAAGCGCTTCAGGCTCTGGTGGATCAGATCCAGGCGGAGGTCCCCCTGCCCACGGTGGTGCATCTCCATCTGCCCCCGGTCACCTATGAGGGGGGCCTTACCATCGACAAGCGCACCGTCAACCTTTACGGCTCCCTTGGTGAGGACAACATGCGCACCACTTTTCTGGGGCCGGTGGTGTACAAGCCGGAAAAGGACCCCCAGGGATCGATCGAGTACATCGACTTCCGGGGCGGCGGCACCGGCACGGGCCTCACGGTGGAGGCCGACTGCCATGTGGAGGACTGCGGCTTCTCCGGCTGGGACGTGGGCCTGCTGGTAGGCGGGGAGGACTGGGCCGACCCGGTAGGCTGTCTCTTTGAGGACAACAGCGTGGGCTTCCGCTTCGACAGCGGCGGCAGCTATGTCAACGCCAACCTCTTTGAAGGCAACGCTTTCCTCCGCAACGGCACCGCCGTGGAACTGCTCCGGGTGCCCGGGGCCAAGACCCTCTATTTCGACGGCTGCCGGTTTGCGGGCAATGATGCCGATCTCTCCAACCCCGCCGACCACCCCATCAACATCTCCTATGCTACCTTTGAATGAAAGGGACGAACTCTATGGAACACAACTGCCCTCATTGCGGCGCACCTCTGCCTGAGGACGCCTCCTTCTGCCCCCACTGTACACAAAGCATCCGGGAACGCCAGCCGTTAAAAATCCCCTCCCACCTGTGGCGGAAGGGGCTGAAATGGGTGCTGGCACTGGTGCTGATCCTGGCTGTCGCCGGAGGACTTTACGCCCGGTTTGGGCGGGAAACTCCCTCTGCCGGCCTCCCCGCCGGGGACACCACGGCGGTGATCCTGGAGGAGGACGAAAACGGCATGGTCACCGTCACCCCCGACCTGCTGAGGGAGTATTTCCCCCTGCTGGCCGGGCTCAACTTCTCCACCACCTCCACCACCAGCGACAACATCGACGACTATCTGATGGAAAACCTCCAGCTGGCCAACTTAGTGGCCTCCCGGGGTTCCTACGGCACCGACGAGGAGCGGGGTATGTTCAACGCCCGCAGCTCCGGCACCCGCCTGTGCCTGCTGATGTTCGACCGCAACACCCACCTGATGGGCTATTTCATCGGGGAGCCCGTCCAGATCGAAGATGGAAAATGGCAGATCGATGTGGTATCCTGCGACTACGACTTTACGGAACTCTACGAAGAGCAGCTGGCCGCCTTCGAAGAAAACTGGGCGGCGGACTTCTCCACCTACATCCCGCCGGAGGAGATCGAAAGTTCCGGAGCAGTGTGGTTCCTGAACGGCTACAACACCGGAAAGGGCCCCGTGCTCCGGGAGGACGACGCCCAGATCTACCACCTGTGGGCTCTGCTCCACTCCCCGGAGCCGGAGCGCCAGTGCCGGGAGATCGAACGGCTGGAGGAATTCCTGCCCAACGAAGGTCGGTGGCGGTGCTACCTGCTGCTGGACAAGGACTATAACCTGCTTGGCTACACCATGCTGGACTATCAGGGCAACGGAGGATGACCGATGGAACACAAGTGCCCATGGTGCGGCGGGGATCTGCCCGAAAACGCCGCCTTCTGCCCCCACTGCGCAAAGTTTGTCCGTCCCCGGAAGGAGGCGGCAGTTCCCAGGCCCCGGCGAAAGCAGGTGCTGCTGGGCCTTTTGATTCTGGCGGTGTTCCTTGCTGTAGGTGCCGGACTGTGGCTGGTCTTTTCCCCAAAGACCTATGACGGCTACGGAGAGGTTCGCTACGGGGACTACCAAATCCTGCTGAGCCAGTCCTCCGACCGCTTCACCCCCTCCCCCACAGTTTCCGTTCAGGGGGAGCCGGAGGGCCAGTACCGGATGCCTGCCCGGCTGTTTGTCAACAGCAGCGATGGCCAGGACGCCTCGGAGGCCTTTCTGGCGGAGATGGAGGCGGTGTCGGCGGCCTTTACCGGCCAGGAGGACAGCCCCTCCCCCATGGTGTGCTCCCAGCCCGCCTACAATCCCGGCGTATCGGAGTGCCCACTTATCTCCCTCATTGACTATACCGGAGAGAGCGGCACGGCGGAGCTGGTGTGGACGTTCCAAATGAAAAACGGAGATACCATCCATCTCCGTCAGACCTATGAAATCATTCCCATCCCGGTGTACGACTACTACCCGGAGGAGTACCCCATGGACACTTCTGAGGAGCTTCAGGCCCTCATTGACAGCATTGGCACGCAGTTTGGAAACGACGAGGCCATCATCAATCTCCATCTGCCTCCCGTCACCTATGAGGATGGCATCACGCTCCAGGATCAGAGTATGAACCTGTACGGCTCCACCGACGCTGACGGGAACCGCACCACCTTCACCGGCCCCGTTCAGGTCCTGACCCATTACGGCGCCATCACCTATTTTTATGACATGGACTTTGTGGGCGACGGCAGCGGCAACGGTCTGTCCGGCTCCGCTTCCTTCCGGGCTACGGGCTGCACCTTCACCGGCTGGGATACCGGGGTGCTGGCCTACGGCACCAGCTGGGCCAACGTCATCGGCTGCTCCTTCCAGTACAACCGCATCGGCTTCCGCTTCGACAGCAGCGGCGAGTACGCCAACCACTCCATGTTCAACGATAACCAGTTTATCGGCAACGACGTGGGCGTGCAGCTGGACAACGTGCCTACCGACGTGAAGCTCAACTTCCAGGGCTCGGTGTTCCAGGGCAACCAGATGAGCATTGACAACCGCTGCAGCCAGCCCACGGATCTGTCCCAGGCCACCCTGGACTAACATAAGGAGAGATTATCTTGCACCAACAGACCTGTCCCCATTGCGGCGCAAGCCTGCCGGAAGACGCCGCCTTCTGTCCCCACTGCGCCAAAGACGTCCATCCCCGGAAGGACACGGGAAATCCCGTACCGCTGCGGAAAAAGCTGCTGCTGGGCCTGCTGGCCCTGGCGGTGGTGATCGCCGCCGGAGTGGGGATCTGGTACCTGAACCACCCCTATGTGCCCCGGGAATACGACGGGGTAGGCGAGGTGTACTATGAGATTGGCGGCAAAACCTACCAGTTGCTGGTAGCCTGGCCTGCCGACCGCTGCCAGGCCGCCCCCGATATCTACCAGTACGGCAGAGCGGACGATCTGACCCGCTGGCCCTCCCGGCTCTACGTCAACGACGCCGCCAACGGTGCCGACGGCTGGACAGAGTTTAAGCCTCTGGTGGAGGCAGTCACGGTGGAGGTGGTTCAGGACGAGGATGCCGGCAGCACCCTGACCGCCGAAGCCCCCTCCCACGATGAAAACTACCCCGACGTTGCCGGCGTGTCCTATCTGGAATTTGACGGCCTGTGCGGGGAGACCCAGGTGGTGTGGATCATTCAAATGAAGAACGGGGACGTGATCCGGGTGCGGCAGAACATCCACGTCACCCTGATCCACACCTACACCTACGACTGGCACGACTACCCCATGAACACCCTGGAGGAGCTCCAGGCCCTACTGAACCGGGTGGCAACGGAGGTACAGCCGGAGGACGAGCTGATTTTCAACCTGCCCCCGGTGACCTATGAGGGCACCCTGACCCTGCCCAACACCTGCACCCTTCAGGGCTGCACCGACGGCAGCGGCCGCACCGTCTTTATCGGCAGCGTTATGGCCACCCCGGAGCAGGGTTACTGGCTCAACTACCTGTTTGACATCGACTTTATGGGCAATGGCACGAATGTGGGTCTGTCCGCCTCCATCAACACCATGGCAATCGACTGCACCTTTACCGGATACAAAACCGGTATTCTGTCCTACGGCTCTGCCTGGACCGCCCCCATCGGGTGCACCTTTACCGACAACGAGGTGGGTTTCCACATCAACAGCACGGACGGCGGAGTCACCCGGGCCCTGTTCGACAATAATGTCTTTACCGGAAACAGCACCGCCGTGCTGCTGGAACATGTGCCCGCCGACGGCACCCTCTATTTTGACGGCTCGGTATTCTCCGGCAACGGCACGGATATCGACAACCGCTGCGGCTATGACGTAGACACCTCCAAAGCGGTTTTTGAGTAAAAAGGAGAGAGGAACATGGAACACAAATGCCCCCACTGCGGCGCGGTTTTGCCGGAAAATGCCGCCTTCTGCCCTCACTGCGCCAAGGACGTCCATCCCCGGAAGGGTACGGGAACGCCCGCTCCCCTGCGGAAAAAGGTGCTCCTGGGCCTGCTGGCCCTGGTGGTGGTGATCGCCGCCGGAGTGGGGATCTGGTACCTGAGCCGTCCCTATGAGCCCCAGGAGTTTGACGGTGTGGGCGAGGTGTACTACGAGGCCGGAGACAAGACCTACCAGCTGCTGGTGGCCTGGCCCAACGACCGGTGCGCCCCCGCCCCCGACATCTACCAGCAGGGCGCGCCGGACGAGCAGTACCGCTGGCCCTCCCGGTGGTACGTCAACGACGCCGCTACCGGCCAGGATGCATGGGGGGAGTTTGAGCCCCTGCTGGAGCAGGTCACGGTAGAGGTGGTGCAGGACGAGAACGCCGCGGATCCCCTGGTGGCCGGAGAGCCCAGCCACCGGGAGGACTACTCCCCCGACGCCGCCATGGTCTCCTCCCTGGACTTCACCGGCAATTCCGGGGAGCCCCAGGTGGTGTGGACGGTTCAAATGAAGAACGGGGATCTGATCCGGGTGCGGCAGAACATCCATATCAGCCTCATTCTCACCCATGAGTACCACTGGCAGGACTACCCCATGAACACTCTGGAAGAGCTGCAAAGCCTGATGAACGACATCGCCGCCCAGGTCAATCCTACCGACGAGGTGATACTCTACCTGCCGCCGGTGACCTATGAGGGGGATCTGGAGCTGCAGCGTTCCTTTGAGTTCCACGGCAGCACCGAAGGAGACCAGCGCACCACCCTGAAGGGCAGCCTCACCATGCTGGAGACCGGCAAATACTACTGGATCAACTACTTCTATGACATGGACTTTGTGGGAGACGGCACTGACACCGGCATCACCGCCCTGGCCAAGGTGTGGGCCATCGGCTGTTCCTTCACCGGCTACCAAAACGGCCTGCTGACCCAGGGAGGCGCCTGGGTGAATATCACCGAGTGCACCTTCACGGACAACGGGGTGGGGCTGTTCTACAACAGCACCGGCCAGTCCGCCACCGACGACCGCTTCTTCGACAATACCTTCACCGGCAACGGCACCGCCGTGCTGCTGATGAACGTGCCCACCGATGTGGTGATGTACTTTGACGGCAGCACCTTCTCCGGCAACGGCACCGATATCGACAACCAGTGCGACCACCCAGTGGACGTATCCAAAGCCACCTTTGCATAAAAAAAGCCCTGCCGGCACAGCCGGCAGGGCTTTTTTCTCTCAATCAAATAGGCCGTATTCAAACACGTTTCCCGGAGATGCCTCCCGATCCTCGAAGAAGTTGGGAAAGATCTGACGCAGTCCAATAATCTCCTGCTCCACCCGGTTGAGGTGGGCATCCAGCAGCGGCCGGACATCCGCCAAGGTCCCCTTGCGCATCGCATCCAGCAACTCCTGGTGTTGATGGATCAGCTCCGGCGGAACACCGTCTACCTTCAAGTTCAGCAGACGTACCCGGTAATAGTGGGTGCTGATCTGCTTCAACACATCCCAGATAAAGGCTTCTCCGGCAAACTGGAAGAGCAGGGAGTGAAATTCATCATCGTACTCCAGCATCTGCCCATGCTGATTTTCGCCGCAAATCCCTCGCTGTTTGTCGATTACTTCTTCCATCTGGGCCATCTGCTCTTCCTTTTTCTGCTCCATAAACGTTTCCAGCACCGATGTCTCCAGACGGCGGCGCATAGAATGCTCCTGCTTGACCCGTTTCAGGTTAATCCTGGATACGATGGTCTCCCGTTGAGGAAGTACGATGACAAGCCCGTCCTTTTGAAGACGAATCAACGCCTCCCGGACGGGCGTACGGCTGACCTTTAACTTATCCGCCAGCTCCTGTGTACTCATAGAAGTCGCCGGTTCCAGTGTAAGATCCAATATATTCTTCCTCAGAATATAATAAACCTGATCCTGAACGCTTACATTCCCTCTCATTCGAATATGCTCTCCTTCTTCGTCCGGCATATATACCATTTTTATCATGTTATCACATTTATCAAAAAAGTACAAGCTACCCCCCTTACTTTTTAGGCGAAAATCTATAGCATTCACTTATTTTTTAGAATGTGTGATAGCGGTATAACCCGCTCCAAGGGGGGAAAAATAATTCCTTTTTCGCTCTTTTTCCCTCTATACAGGTGAGAAAAGTTCTTCCAAACGTTTAAAAAAGATCAAACTTGTACTTTTCACTGGATATCTGATATAGGGAAATCATCTTATTTTCTATTGGAATTCAGTCCTTGTCCTGCTTTATATCCTGGAACGTCTGGCGCATCCATCGGAGCTTCTCAAGCGTCTATCGCATACTGCAAGGCGGTATGTAAACAGGTCGCGCACCATGTTCTTTTAGTGCCAACCTTCATAATAAAATAAATAACAAAAAATCCCCATAAACAGCGGTTTACGGGGATTTTTTGGAGCTGGAAACGTGACTTGAACACGCGACCTGCTGATTACGAATCAGCTGCTCTACCGACTGAGCTATTCCAGCACATTATATAGTCTGTCAGTGAGTTATAATATCATTTCTCCCCCATTTTGTCAATCCTAATTTGGTACTCTTTTTAATACGTCTCGTATAATTTATCGTTTGATTTTAACTCTGCAGACTTCCATGCATTTTCTTTCCTTCAATAACAAACAAGGCTTATTTTTTACTTTTATTTTCCACTCAAAAATCCCCCTTTTTTATTCTTTTACCCCTTTTTTATCACTCCTTTTTCTTCCAGTTAATTGACATAATTTTTTATGATGGCAATCTACAATAAGTTATCCACATTATCCACACCGTTTTCCACACTTTATTTTCCACTTTCTTTTTCTCATAAGTTTACATAATATGTACACAACATGCATTTTTGCACGTTTTGTGCCAAATCCTTTCAAAAAAGGGCTGACCATAGGTCAGCCCTTTCCGATGTTCCGGGTGGCATACGCATTGAGCGACCAGTCGCCCCGTACCCCGGCCAGATATTCATAATATCCCTGGCAGCCAATCATGGCGCCGTTATCTCCACACAGGTGCAGCGGCGGCAAATAGAGCTTGTTTCCGCTGGCCTGGCAGGCTCGCTCCAGATCGGCACGAATGCGGCTATTCGCCGCCACACCACCGGCTACAGCAATCTTTCCATAACCTGTTCTGCCGGCAGCCTCCATGACCCGTGGTACCAGTGTATCACTGACTGCGGCGGCAAAGGAAGCTGCCAGACCAGGCAGGTCCAGCGTTTCACCCCGCTGTACCGCATTATGGGCCAGGTTGAGCACCGCAGTTTTGAGACCCGAGAAGGACATATCCAGCGGAGCACCAGCCACATGCGCCCGGGGGAGTTCATAGCGCTTGTCATCCCCCCCTTGCGCCAGCCTATCCATGGGCGCGCCGCCGGGGTAACCGATCCCCAATACCCGGGCTACCTTGTCAAAGCACTCTCCCGCTGCATCATCCCGGGTCGCCCCCATGATCTTCATCTCGGTATAATCCTGTACGTCTACGATAAGGGTGTTGCCTCCCGAAACACACAGACAGACAAACGGAGGCTCCAGATCCGGGTGCGCAATGTAATTGGCGGCAATATGTCCACGGACATGGTGCACCGGCACAATCGGGACACCAAGGCCATAGGCCACCGATTTTGCAAAATTGACCCCCACCAGCAGCGCCCCGATCAGTCCCGGAGCATAGGTCACCGCTACAGCATCAATGTCCGCTTTTGTCACGCCTGCCTGGGTCAGTGCCTGGTCCGCCAAACCGGCAATAGCCTCAATGTGCTTGCGGGAGGCAATCTCCGGCACCACGCCGCCATAAATGGCATGCATATCCGCCTGGGAGGCAATGGCATCCGCCAGGACGGTGCGGCCATCCTTCACCACGGCCACCGCTGTTTCGTCGCAGGAGGATTCAATGGCAAGTATATTCATGGTTCATTCCTTCTTTCCGCAGTCAGAGGCCGGAATATGGATCATCCGGCGAAAAAGAACGGGCGGCATATGGTTCTGGTACAGTCCACGGTGGGCTGCCTGCAGCGCCTCAGGTTCCAACATACAGGAACCCGGCCATACCAGCATGGCATAGCGCACCCCAAAAATCAGTGTCTGGTAATCCAGCAGGCGGAATCCCGCCCTCTGGTAAAAGATCAGCCGGCGGCGGCGCTGGTGGTCCTTCTCTGGCGGTATCCCTTCCTCCGGAGCCTCTGCCTCCACCAGCAAGGGACAGGATTGCCCATACTGGGCCTGCAACAGCTCCAGCGCCTGGGTGCCTCTTCCCTGTCCCCGGCCTTCCGGGCATACTGCCAGGTAGTCCAGCAGGGCACAGCGCCCATCTTCTGTCCTCCACAGGAAGGCATAGGCTAGCAGCGTCTCCCCTTCGAACATTCCCCAAGTGTCATAGCACCCCATCTGACGCAGTTCTTCCATGGAAGCCAGGGGCCTCCGTTCCCTGCGCGGGAAATCGGCTTTGACATAAGTACGATAGATCTGGCGGAGCTGTGTTCCGGTCAGAAGCCGCAGCTCAGCCATGGCGATCAAACTCCACCGTCATCAGCAGGGCATCCTCGTGCTCCTCCCGATAGTAGTTTTTCCGCCGCCCGACCACCTGAAATCCCAGTTTCTCATATAGACCGATGGCAGCCACGTTGCTCTCCCGCACTTCCAGGGTGAGAAACGCCAGGTGGGCCTGCCCCAGCCGGAGATAGGCCCGCAAGATCTCCTCTGCCACCCCCTGGCGGCGGAACCGTGGATCTACCACGATCTTTTCCAATGTTCCCTCATCCAGGATGGCCCGCACCTCGCCGTAGCCCAGCACAGTACCGTCCTCTCCCTCAGCCACCACCAGGGAAATCATGTCATTGTATAGTTCCTGCTCCAGCAGACTCTCCGACCAGGGGTGGGCAAAGCATGCCCGCTCCAGTGCCGCCACTTGGGGCAGGTGGGATTTGTCCATAGGGACCAGTTTATACTGCACGCAAAACGCTCCTTCAAAAAAGAATCAACAGGATCAGATCGGTGAGCATCACCAAAAAAAGCACCGTTCCCGTCAGCAGCAGGACCATTCCCATCCACCGGGGGGCAAAATGATACCACTTGTCCCGGCGGGACCACACCTTGGCCCACCACTGCTCCAGCTTCTCGAAGCGCTGGGGACACACCAGCATCCAGATCCCCAGTGCTCCGCAGGCCAGCCCCAACAGGCACAATACCGCTCTTACAGTCACATACTCCCTCCTATCTCAGCCCAGCAGCCGAAGCAGCAGGGTCACCAACAGCACCAGCGTCAGCAGGCCACAGAAGATCATCAGCAGCGTGCCTACTACCCGGCTGATCGTCAGATACAATTCGGAAGGTTCTCCTCCCACTGTGTCCAGAAAGTGCTCCAGCTTCCAGAGCCACTCGGGATGAACTACCATCAGTACCCCCAAAGCCGTCAATAGGATACTGATCGCCAAAACCTGGACATGCTCCAGCAGTTCCATATCTTATTCCTCCATCCAATAGGGTAGCTCCGGGGATGCATCAGGCGGCGGGTCGATAACCACATCGGTCCGGGCCGGGCCGTAAATGGCACGGTGGGCCTTTTGCAGTGTATCCAGGTCCACCGGAGCTTCTCCCAGTACGAACACCTGACACAGCAGGCCGCAGTTAAAGCTCAGATACACCGGTGTACAGCCGTTCCGACGGTAAAAGGACAGCCGCCGCTCTCTCAGAGGCCGCTCCTCCGCCGGTCCCCCGGAGTCTGGCGCCTCCGCCTCCACAATCAGGACGCTCCCGTCCCGAAAACGCTCCCTCAGCAGGGCCAGCAGTGTTCCGCCCAGACCGCCGTTCCGCCGTGCAGCTGTGACACCCAAGTAGTCCAGCAGCACATAACCCGGATATTCCGGACAGCTCCACAGAGTGGCGTAGCCCTGCAGCAGAGGGCCGTCATACAAGCCCAGCAGCTCATATCTCCCCTGATCCATCAGCTCCCGGATGGCGGACAGCGGTTTCTGCTCACAAGGTGGGAAAGCGGTACACAGCTCCTGCCTGTACCAGGTCTCCAGCCCCTCCGGAAGGAGGGGCCGCAGCTCTGTCATGGTCTTTCCGCCCCCTTCTCAGTCCTTGGCCTCGGCCCAGCTCTTGCCCGCATGGGCCTCGGCGATCAGCGGAAGGGCCAGCTCCACCACCTGTTCCATCTCGGTCTCCAGCAGGTTCTTGACCCGCTCGGCCTCTTCTTCCGGGCATTCCACGATCAGCTCGTCGTGGACCTGGAGCACCAGCTTGGCCTGCAGGCCCTCCTCCGCCAGTTTGTCTCGGACCCGGATCATAGCCAGCTTGATGATATCGGCAGCGGTGCCCTGGATGGGCATATTGAGGGCGACACGCTCGCCAAAAGAGCGCATGTTGAAGTTGGAGGACTTGAGCTCAGGCAGCCAGCGGCGGCGGCCCATGAGGGTAGAGACATAGCCATCTGCCTTGGCCTGCTCTACGACCCGGGTCATATAAGCATGGACACCGGAATACTTTTCAAAATATTTTTCCATATACTCCTTGGCCTCGGACCGGGTAACCCCGATGTCCTGGGACAGGGAGAAATCGGAGATGCCATAGACGATACCGAAGTTTACCGCCTTGGCCCGCCGGCGCATTTCGTGGGTCACGCTCTCCGGGGGCACTCCGAATACCTGGGAGGCAGTGACGGTATGGATGTCCTCCCCACTGCGGAAGGCATCGATCATATGCTCATCCCCGGCGATGTGGGCAAGAAGGCGCAGCTCGATCTGAGAGTAATCGGCATCCACCAGCACCTTTCCCTCCGGAGCCACAAACATTTTCCGCAGCTCCGCCCCCAATTCCGTGCGGACGGGGATATTCTGCAGATTCGGCTCGGTGGAACTGAGCCGCCCGGTTGCAGTGACCGTGTTTTGGAAACAGGTATGGATGCGCCCGTCCGGGGCGATAACCTTGGTCAGGCCATCCACATAGGTGGATTTCAGCTTGGCCAGCTGACGATAGTCCAGTACCGCCTCTACAATGGGGTGCTTTCCCTTCAGTTTTTCCAGCACCTCGGCGTTGGTGGAGTAGCCGGTTTTGGTCTTCTTCACCGGAGGCAGGCCCAGCTTGTCAAAGAGAATGCGGCCAAACTGCTGGGTGGAATTGATGTTGAAGTGCTCCCCTGCCAGCTCGTAGATCAGGGTCTCGTCAGCCTGAATGCGCTCATCCAGCATGGAGCCGAACGCAGTGAGGGCACCCCGGTCCACCAGCATGCCCAGGTGTTCCATCTCGGCCAGCACAGGACACAGGGGCAGCTCCACCTCATAGTAGAGCTTATCCATGCCCAGCTCGGTGAGGCGGGGGGCCATGGCCTCCTTCAGCGCTCCAATCAGGGCGCAGTGGGACAGAAGGGCCCCCAGCACCGCCACCTCATCTCCCAGTGGAGTAAAGGCATCTTTGGCCAAGTAGGTATCCTTGGCCTTGGGATACTCGTGGTTAAACCACCGCATTCCCAGGGTCTCCAGCTCATAGCCGCCGTCAGTGGGAGCAAGCAGATAAGCGGCAATGGCAGTATCGAAGACAAAACCGCCGCCCTCAATCCCCTCGTCCAGCAGCCGGGACAGGAGCGTCTTTACATCATGGGTATTCTTTTTGATGTCAGGGGCAAAGAGAGCCTTTAGAACGTCGTTATACCCCTCCAACCGATCCGAGCGCAGGATGGCTGCATGGCTGTCCCGCTCCGTTTCCCAGTGCTCTACCACTACCACGTCCAGACTGGGCAGGGCCAGCACGTCCACGCTGTCCTGCTCCCGCCAAACCGCCAGCAGTTCTTCCGCCCGAGCCCGGTCGGTCACGTCCTCGCTGGTGCAGCTGCCGGTAAACTGCTCCTCCTGCTGCTGCACCTCACCCTGTGGGGCCTTCAGGCCCAGCTTGTCGATCAGCTTGTTAAATTCCAGCTTCAAAAACAGGTCGTACAGCGCGGCTGCATTGGGCTCCTGCCGCACATTGGCCTCAGGGGTAAAGTCGATGGGGGCGTCGGTGTGGATGGTAGCCAGGTCATAGGACAGCTTGGCCTGCTCCGCCCCCTCCGCCAGCTTTTTTAGTACGGCGGGCTTGGCCTCTATATTGTCCAGGTCTCCATAGATGGCCTCCACACTCTGGTAGCGCTGGATCAGATCCATAGCGGTCTTCTCACCGATCCCCTTGACACCGGGGATGTTATCGCTGGAATCTCCCATCAGCGCCTTCAGGTCAATGATGTGGATGGGCTCAAAGCCGTAAGCCTCCCGGAAGGAATCCGGAGTCATCTCTTTCGTGGTGGTCTGACCCATGCGGGTTGACACCAGCTTCACCCGGGTGGTATCGGTGACCAGCTGGAGGGAATCCTTGTCGCCGGTGACAATGACGGTATCCCAGCCTGCCGCTGTGTCCTTTACAGAGATGGTACCGATGAGGTCGTCGGCCTCCCAGCCATCCAGCTCATAGCGCGGGATATTCATGGCCTCCAGCACATCCTTCAGCACTGGCAGCTGGGCGGCCAGCTCATCGGGCATACCCTTCCGCTGGGCTTTGTAGCCCTCATAGGCCAGGTGGCGGAAGGTGGGGGCCTTGCGGTCGAAGGTGACACACAGAGCCTCCGGCTTCTCCTCATCCAACAGCTTGAGCAGGATGTTCACAAAACCATAGACGGCGTTGGTGGGTTGGCCGTCCTTAGTGGTAAGCAGCCGGATGCCGTAAAAGGCCCGGTTGATAATGGAATTGCCGTCGATGACCATGAGTTTCATGGAAGAACCTCCTGTGTCCCGCTCCCGGGACATAAAATCACAGAATATAGTATACCAGTTTTCCCCCATAACAGCAAGAAAAACCGGGCGGCCCAACAGGGCCGCCCGGCAGGGTGCCATCTGGTTTATTCCTCTGTGGTGGTGACGACAGATTCGGTGACCATGGATACCTCGCACTCTCCCATTTCCGTGCCGGCGGGCACAATGCTGGTAACCGCCTCAGGCTTTCCCTCCTCATTCAGTGTGACTTCCACCTGGACGCAAGCGCCCTCGTCCTCATACTCCCACAGGTAGCTGCCCTTCTCATTCAGCTCATCGGTAATGTCGGTCTCCTGGCCGTCCACAGTCAGGAGCACCCGGCCTTCCCTTTCCTCCAGGTTGACCTCAGGATAGCTCAGGCCAATGACCCGTTCTCCGGTATCCAGGGTCATATCCTGGCGGTACTCGCCTATGGCGATGGAAGAGCGGATGGTGGATACGATCCCTTCCAGCACCTCCGGATTGGCAGCACTGACGGAGATCACCAGCAGGGTGCACAGGGCCGCAGCGATCAGGCCCACACGCAGAGGGCGGCGGGCAGACTTTTTCTTGGTTTGTTCTGTCATGGAAATAACCTCCTGCAATCTTTCCTCGGAGAGGCGCAGCTCCGAGCATCGTTCACGGTATGCGTTCAGGTCGAACATATGGGTTCCCCTCCCCTTCTTCTTCCGCTTCGGACAGTGTTTTCCGCAGCCGGGCCCGGGCCCTCTGCAGCCAGGTCTGGACGGTAGACGGATTGACCCCCATGGCTGCGGCCACCTCCTTCACCGAGCACTCTTCGTAATAGTAGAGGTATATACTCAGGCGATATTTGGCATCCAGCGCCATTACCGCCTCAAATACCTCGCTTTTCTGGATCTCCGGCAGTTCTGTCGTTCCATCCCGCTGCTCCAGTGGCACAGCACGGCGGCGCCAGAACGAACGCAGCAGCCTCCGGCTCTCATTCACCGTCACCCGCAGCAGCCAATACTTTATATGCGCTTGCCCATCAAAGCTGTCCTCCTGCTGGTAAAGCTTGAGCAGCACCGTCTGCACCACATCCTCCGCGTCCGCTCGGTTTTTCAGCGCGTGATACGCCACCCGGTAAAGCATGTCGCCATAGGCCCGGGCCAATTGTTCAAATGTCTCATCCGTCATGGGAACTCCCTTTCTTCCTGATCATCTGTGAAAGGCCTTTCATGAAGAATACCCGCCGGCGCACCAAAAAATCTCACGCTCAGTAAAAAAATTGAGCGGGGCGCTCACTGGAGCGCCCCGCATACATTACACTTCGGTTCTTCCAAGGGAACGATAGACCATCACATACATCGTCAGCAGGCAGGCCAAGCCCCCCACTACATTGGAGATGGGCTCAGCCAGGAATACGCCGTTGACCCCAAACCCGATGACAGGCAACAGCAGGGTGAGCGGCGCCACGATAAAGGCCTTGCGCAGCAGAGAAAAGAAGATGGCCTGTTTTGATCGGCCCAGCGCCACAAAAACCGACTGCCCGATGAATTGAAAGGACATACAGAAAAACACGGCAAAATAGATGCGCATCGCCGGGATCCCCGCAGCCAGCAGATCCGATTCGTTGTTGAAGATGCGGATGAGCAGCCCTGGGATGGCCATCACCACCCCCCACACAACCAGAGAATAACCCATAGTCAGCACCGTGGTAAACCGGATCCCCCGGCGCACCCGCTCGTACTCCCCTGCCCCGTAGTTATAGCCCAACACCGGCTGACAGCCGTTGGTAATGCCCTGCACCGGCATGGAGATGACTTCACGTATGGAATTGACCACCGTCATGACGCCTACATACAGGTCGCCGCCGCAGCTCTGCAGCGTAGCGTTGCACAACACCTGCACCAGACTGTTGGTCATAGACATGACAAATCCTGAGGTGCCAAGGGTCAGGATGCGGCGCACCCGGTCCGGATGCAGCCGCATGGCAGACAGTTTCAAGCGGAGCAGCGCCCTCTGCCCGGTCAAGAATCGGAGCACCCAGGCTGCCGAGCACCCTTGGGAGATTACAGTGGCCAGAGCCGCGCCCCGTACCCCCATGTCCAGAACAAAAATAAAGATCGGGTCCAGCACGATGTTCACCACCGCGCCCACCGCAACCGTTACCATACCCATGCGGCTGAAGCCCTGAGCGTTGATAAACGGATTCATACCCAGGCTGATCATGACAAACAGCGTGCCCAACAGGTAGATGGTCAGGTAGCCGTTGGCATAGGGAAAGGTAGCGTCACTGGCGCCAAACAGATAAAGGATGGGCCTCCGGAACAACAGACACAGCGCGGTCAGCCCCACCCCGAAGAGCAGCAGCAGGGCAAAGGAGTTGCCCATGATGCGTTCGGCCTCCTCCTCCTCACCCCTACCGCGGTGGATGGAGCACAGAGGAGATCCACCCATGCCGCACAGGTTGGCAAACCCCATGAGGATCGAGATGATGGGCAGACACAAGCCCAAGCCGGTCAGGGCCAGATGTCCGGGCAGACGGCCCAGATACATCCGGTCCACCACGCTGTAGAGAATGTTGATCAGCTGGGCCACCGTCATGGGCAGAGCCATGTTGACAATGTTCCGGGCCACACTTCCCTGTGAAAAATCATTTTGCTTTGCGTAGGACGTTTGGCTCACCTCTTCTTGCAATTGCATTGGTTTTGCGGTATATCTATAATGTCTCTTGTAACAGAGCATCGAAAGGAGTCACATTATGCTGGAATATCGGTTTGATACGCAGCTGCTCATCGAAGGGCACGATCTAGATGAGGACGACATTCACGATTACATCACCGCCCACTTTGCCGGGGATTGCCTGCTGGTGGTGGGGGATGAGGATCTGATCAAGATCCATTTCCACACCAATGAGCCCTGGAAGGTACTGGAGTACGGTGCCTCTCTGGGCGACATTCACGACATCGTGGTGGAAAACATGCAGCGTCAGGAGGACGGGCTGCACGGCTGATCCTATCGTCCCATCCGGCTCCGGTGACTGCCCGGGACCCGCTGCATCCCAAAGAGCAGGTCGATGAGTCCACCGTGATACGGGATAAAGGTCCCCGCCGCAATCATCGCGTGGATCTCCTCCCGCCCGGCCCACCGGACCGCCTGGACCTCCTCCTTCTGAAGGGTGAGGGCCGCCAGATCCACCGGATACTCTACCAGATAGATATCGTCAAATCCCCTGGGAAAGCTCACGCTCAGCGCCGGGCGCTCCCCGCTCAGATCCAGGGAAAGGCCCAGCTCCTCCATGGTTTCCCGTTGGGCGGCCTGCCAACTGGTCTCCCCCGCCACGACCCCGCCTCCTGCGCTCAGGTCCCACAGGCCGTGCCAACGGTGGGTGTCCTGTTGGCGCTGCTGGATGAGCAGACGGCCATCCGGATGGAACAGGGCCACGTGGATCACCAGCCGGAAGGTGCCCGCAGGCGGGGCCTCTCCCCGCAGGGCGGTCCGCCCTAAGCGGTTGCGCTGCCGGTCGTAGAGATCATAGCGCTCCATTCCATCCCCTCCCATCGTAGTTGTTTTATTTTACTCTCTTCTACTTTATTTGGCAAGGAGGCATCCGCCATGACTGTTCTGGACCGCGCTCTGGCGCTGGAACCGGAGCTGCGCAAGTTGAAAGATCGGCTCCACTGCCACCCCGAGCGGAGCTTTGAGGAACGGCATACCACCGCCCTGCTCCGGGAAACCTTGTCCGCCCTGGGCCTGGAGCTGGTGGAATTGGGGATGGAGACCGGCGTCACTGCCGTCCTGCGCGGCACCCGCCCCGGCCCTACCGTGGCCCTGCGGGCCGACATTGACGCCATTGCCCAGCAGGAGCCATCCCACCCGGGGGCCTGTTCCCAGACACCGGGGGTCATGCACGCCTGCGGACATGACTTTCACACCGCTGCGCTCTATGGCGCAGCCCGTCTGCTCTGCGACTATGAGGAACCTCTGGCTGGAAATGTGGTCTTTCTCTTCCAACCCGCTGAGGAGATCACCCAGGGTGCGGCGGCCATGGTGGCACATGGTCTGTGGGACAAGCTGCCCGCCCGGCCGCAGGCTCTCTTTGCCCTGCACAACCGCCCCGAACTTCCCGCCGGACAAATCGCCGTGATGGAGGGACCCATCATGGCGGGCAAGAGCCACTTTACCATCGTGCTCCACGGTGTGGCCGGCCACGGCGGCTCTCCCCACAAATGCACCGACGTTATCGTGGCCGGGGCCGCGGTGGTAAACGCCCTCCAGACCGTGGTCAGCCGGGACACCGATCCTCTGAACAGTCTGGTGTGCTCGGTACTTTCGGTTCACGCCGGCACACCGGACAATTTTGTCCCCGATCTTCTCACCATGACCGGGAGCATCCGCTTTCATCAGGAGCAGGCCCATCAGAAGGCCCAGCGGCGGCTAAAAGAGCTGGCCCTGGGCGTTGCGGCTGCTTACGGCTGCCGCGCGGAGGTCTCCTTCCAGCCCGGCGTCCCCGCCACCGTCAATTCTCCCGCCATGACCGCTCTGGCCCGGAAAGCCGCGCTGGCCCTGGTACCTTCCGACCGGATTGTGGCCCCTGCTCCTGACATGGGGTCGGAGGATTTCGCCATTCTGGCTCAGGATGTGCCAGCCTTTTTCTACTGGCTTGGCTCCGGCTTCCCCGGACAGACCAATCCCTGCTGGCACAGCCCGCAGTTCCGCACCGACGACTCTGCCCTCCCCCTGGGGGCGGCCCTGCTGGCTCAGTCCGCCCTTACCGCACTGAACGAATGACAACCATGAGGTGAATCTATGGCAAACAACATCGACTCAGAATCCAAGCCCCGCCGCCGGCTGCGCCTGCGGGGCAAGCTGCTGGGGCTGCTGATCCTGATCCTGGCATTGGGGCTCTCCTTTTTCCTGGGAGCAGTGCTGACCCATCGGAACAGCGCTCCCACCATCACCACCGACCTCATCAGTCAACAGCTCAACGGCATCCAGGAGTTGGCCACCGTGGAGTATTACTACACCAACATGGGCCAATATGAAAATCAGCTGGATTTCTACGGCTGGAAGGTCCCCTTCACCACCAAGCGCTTTATTCTCTCCTACGATGCGGTCATCAAGGCCGGCGTGGACCTGAGTGCGCTGGATGTCCGCGTCACGGGCGACACCATCGCCATCACCCTGCCTGAACCCGAGATTCTCTCCCACGAGATTCCGGAAGACAGCATCCAGGTCTTTGACGAGACCCACAACATCTTCAATCCCATCCAGATCAGCGATTATACCGGTTTTACCCGGGACCAGAAGGCGCTGCTGGAGGAACGGGCCATTGAAAACGGTCTGCTGGACAAGGCCTCGGAGCAGGCGTGTACGGTGGTGGAAAATCTGCTGGAGCTGTTGCCCGGCATCGAGCACTATCAGCTTACCGTTTCCTGTGCATAAAAAGAGCGCCCCACATGGGGCGCTCTTTTTATCGGTTCCGGCGCGTTACACCCGTGTCCAGGTGGTGCCTTCTTTGCTGTCTTTGATCTCCACGCCCATGGCCTTGAGCTGGTCGCGGATGGCGTCTGCTTTGGCCCAGTCCTTGGCTTTCTTGGCTTCCAGCCGCTGGGCAATGAGGGCCTCAATCTCTTCCGCTCCCTCCACCGGGGCGGCCGCTTTCTCCCGCAGCGCGGCGGCCTTTTCCAGCAGGTCCAGTCCCAGCACCTGGTCGAAACTGCCGATCAGGGCGCGCTTGGTGGCGTCGTTGACGTCCGCCTTGAGCACATCGTACACAGCGGTGACACCCAGCGAGGTGTTCAGATCGTTACCCACCGCCTCGATGAAGGCGGTCTTATACTTGGCGACGGCTTCCTCATCCACCGGGGCAGGCCCGTCGGACAACGCGGCAATCCGCCCCACCAGCTTCTCATAGGCGGTCTTGGCGTTGTCCAGGTTCTCCCAGGAGAAAATCAAGCTCTTGCGGTAGTGGGACTGCAGGCAGAAGAACCGGTAGACCAGGGGGTCGTAGCCCTTCTCCTCCAGCAGGGAGACGGTGAGGAACTCGCCGCTGGACTTGCTCATCTTGCCGCTGTTGGTATTCAGGTGGTGGATGTGCACCCAGTATTTGCACCAGGGATGGCCCAGATAGGCCTCCGACTGGGCGATCTCATTGGTATGGTGAGGGAAGGCGTTGTCGATGCCGCCGCAGTGGATATCCAGGTGCTCCCCATTGTACTTCATGGAGATGCAGGAGCACTCAATATGCCAGCCGGGATAGCCCACACCCCAGGGAGAGTCCCACTTGAGGGCCTGGTCCTCAAACTTGGACTTGGTGAACCACAGCACAAAGTCGTTCTTGTTGCGCTTGTTCAGGTCCTCTTCCACACCCTCCCGGACGCCAACGGCCAGGTCCTCCTCATCGTGGTCGTTAAACACGTAGTACTTGGCCAGCTTGGAGGTATCGAAGTACACGTTGCCGCCGGCAAAATAGGCGTAGCCGGTATCCACCAGCTTGGAGATAACCTTGATATAGTCGCCAATCATACCGGTAGCGGGCTGTACCACATCGGGATATTTGATGTTGAGCTTCTTGCAGTCGGAGAAGAAAGCGTCGGTATAGAACTTGGCGATCTCCAGCACGCTCTTGTGCTCCCGCTTGGCGCCCTTTACCATCTTGTCCTCGCCGGTGTCCGCGTCAGAGGCCAGGTGGCCCACGTCGGTGATGTTCATCACCCGCTTCACATCATAGCCGTCGTAGCGCAGGAATTTCTCCAGCACATCCTCCATGATATAGCTGCGCAGATTGCCGATGTGTGCAAAGTGATACACGGTGGGCCCGCAGGTATACATGGATACTTTACCGGGCTCGTAGGGGACAAACTCTTCTTTCTTATGGGTCGCGGAATTGTAGATTTTCATAGATTCTTACTCCTTGCCTGTTCATCCATCATTTGTTCCAGCCATTCCAGCCGGGAGCTCAATGCCTGCAGTTCCTTCTGTACCGGGTCGGTCACGTGAATCTGATCCACCTGCCCGGCATAGTCCACCTTTTCCCCGCCGATGCGCACCACCCGGGCGGGCACACCCACCGCCGTGGCGTTGGGCGGGATCTCCCGCAGCACCACAGCGTTGGCCGCGATGCGGGAATTATCCCCCACCTGGAAGGGACCCAGCACCTTGGCGCCGGCTGAGACCATTACATTGTTCCCCAGTGTGGGATGGCGCTTGCCATGGTCCTTACCAGTACCTCCAAGGGTAACTCCATGGTAAAGCAGGCAGTCGTCCCCTATCTCGGCAGTCTCACCGATGACGATGCCCATACCGTGGTCAATGACCAGCCGCCGGCCGATCTTGGCGCCGGGGTGGATCTCGATCCCCGTCCAGCATCGGCTCCACTGGCTCACCAGCCGGGCCAGAAAAAACAGCCTGTGCCGGTACAGAAAATGGGCCACGCGGTGGTACAGCACCGCATGCACGCCCGGATACAACAGAAAAATCTCCAGCCGGCTCCTGGCCGCTGGATCGCGGGCCTGATAGGCCCGCAGGGTCTCACCTAGACGCGTCAGTTCGAACACCTCCCGGAAAAAACAAACGCCTCTTACGCCCAAAGGGGCATAAGAGGCGATACAATCGCGGTTCCACTCTCATTTCTTACTCGATGGCCGGTAACGGGGCCAGCCGGAGGGCTTCCACATCCCACACGCTCCCGGACGCACCTTCACCAGTTACCCCCCAGGCCCGCTTTCAGCCGGTGACGCGCCCTCTCTGTCAGGTACTCGCTGGTTACTCTTTCCGATCTTCACGTTATTCAACTGCTTCAGTATACTACCACGTTCCTGTCCCTGTGTCAAGTTTGTGCCCGGTGCTTTCCCGTGGTATAATGGGTATAACATCAATATACGAAAGGAGACAAAACATGGATCCGATTTCCTCTCCCAGCGGTACGATGCCCTCTACCCCAGCGGAAGAGGCCTGCTTTTCCGTCGTGGTGTACGGCCGCGCCCGTCGACGTGAAGATCTGGAAAACACCGCCGCCTTCCTGGCTACGGATCTCAACGTCTCGCTGGAATTCGTTCTCCCCTGCCTGCGCAAAGCCGCTTCCATGCCAATGATCGTCTATACGGGAAAGAGCAAAGCAGATGCCTGCTCCATCGCCCGCAGAATCCAGGACCTGGGGACTCCCTGCTATGTGGTGGAGGGGGAAACTCCCTTTGGGACCAGAGTTCCATTGGATGACGGAGAACTCCCCGTTGGAAAGCTTCACAGCCTTTTCAACCTTCTGCGCAGGCTCTGGAACTAACACCAAAAAAACAGTGGGACCAACATGGTCCCGCTGTTTTTTACATATTGGCCCAGTCTATGACATCCTTGTTCTTGATGAAATATTCCACTCCGGAATAGACCGTGGTGATCAGGATAAGCAGGACGCACACCAGATCCAACCCAGGGTTGGTAAAGAGCAGCATCAGGCAGATGCACACCATGGTGGAAGCCGTCTTGACCTTTCCCGACCAGGCCGCGGCAATGACCCGCCCCCGCTCCACAGCGATGAGGCGCAGAGCCGTCACGGCAAACTCCCGTACAATGACGATAAGCAGCGCCCAGGCGGGGATGCGCCCCACCTCCACCAGCCACAGCAACGCCGCCATGACCAGCACCTTGTCGGCCAGCGGGTCCATGAACTTGCCAAAATCGGTGACCTGGTTGTAATGCCGGGCCACATATCCATCAATAAAATCGGTCACACTGGCCAGGATAAAAATGGCCAGTGCAAAAAGCATGTGAAAGGGAAACTGCAAATAGAGCACCAGCAGAAACACGGGAATCAGGATCACCCGCAGCATGGTGAGTTTATTGGCCGTATTCAACGCTGCTTCACTCCTCTATCTCGCCGGTCAGATCGCCGTCGCTGGTGCCGGTAATGTGCACGTTTACAAAGCTGCCGGCGCTCACCAGGCCGCCGGCGGTGAAGAACACCTTGCCGTCCACATCAGGGGAGTCGGCATAGGAGCGCCCCACATAGCAGCCCATCTCCGGATCAAAGCCCTCGCAGAGCACTTCCAGCGTGCCGCCCAGACGGCTTTCATTGAAAGCGTCCATGACCCGGGACTGCAGATCCACCAGCAGCTCCACCCGGCGGGCAGCCGTATCCGGGTCCACCTGATTGGGCATGGTGGCGGCAGGCGTTCCCTCCTCGGGGGAGAACTGGAAAATGCCCGCCCGCTCAATACCGCTCTCCCGCAGGAAGTCGCACAGCTCTTCAAATTCCGCCTCTCCCTCGCCGGGCAAACCACAGATGAGGGAGGTGCGCAGCACCAGGCCAGGCAGCCGCTCACGCAGCTTCTGGAGCAGAGCAATAATCTCCGCCTTGGTGGAGCGACGGTTCATGGCCTTTAGGATACCGTCGTTGATGTGCTGGAGCGGAATATCGATGTAGTTGAGGATCTTATGCTCCCGGGCAATGACGTCGATGAGCGCGTCATCCACCTCGTCGGGATAGAGATAGTGCAGCCGCACCCAGTGGAAGGGCAGTTTACACAGCTCAGTCAACAAGTCCCCCAACCGCCGGCGGCCATACAGGTCGGTACCATAGCGGGTAATGTCCTGGGCAATGACGATAAGCTCCTGCACACCGCTGTCGGCCAGCTGCCGTGCTTCAGCCAGCAGGGACTCCATGGTCCGGCTGCGGTAGCGGCCCCGCAGATAGGGGATGATGCAATAGGAGCAGCGGTTGTCGCAGCCCTCGGCGATCTTCAGATAGGCGGTATAGGGCGGCGTGGACACCAGGCGCTCGCCGTCCTCCTCCGTATGGTCGATGTCGCCGAAGCGGCGGGGGGTGCCGCCCGAGATCACTTCCTCCAGAGCCGAGACGATCTCGGTATAGCTGCCCGTCCCCAGCACACCGTCCACCTCGGGCATCTCCTGCATCAGTTCGTTCTGATAGCGCTGAGACAGGCAGCCGGCCACCAGCAGCTTCCCCAGCTTTCCGGCCTGCTTGAGCGCCGCCAGCTCCAGGATATTCTGGATCGCCTCGCTCTTAGCCGAATCGATAAAGCCGCAGGTATTGAGCACCGCCACATCCGCCCCCTCCGCGTCGGCGGTGACGGTATGTCCGGCGGCTTTTACCAGGGCCATCATCTGCTCGGTATTCACCAGGTTCTTGGCACAGCCAAGGGAGACAAACGCTACTTTATATGGCATGATTATCGCTCCAATTTTCAGTATATTATCCCGGGACAGGCAGTTCATAGTCCGGCCAGTCCATTTCTTCCACGGCCCACCAGTCGGCCGCGGTCACCTCAGTGGGAAAGACCGCACTGTGGATCTCCAGACGGAGTGCCGGACCCTGCTGGGTTCCGTCTTCCGCCCGAAACATGGATACAATCCAGAAGCCACGATCCATCTGTCCCACATCCACGGCGCTTATATGGCAGCTGAACTCCGGCGCATGCTGTCCGGCATAGCGCAGCGCCGTGCGCTTTGCCAGCCACTCCGGCCCTGGGCTAAACCGCCACAGCAGCATCGCAAGAACCAGCCCCACCATCGTGAGTAGGATGAGCTTGTTGAATGAGAGCTTCTTCCCCCTCACAGCTTCCCTCTCCTTACACGATGGTGTAGCGGCCATCCCGCCGGGGCGGCATCTTGGGCTGTTGGTCGGGATAGCCCAGGGTAATGGCCGCCACAAACTCCCCCTTGTCGGGAGCGAAGCGGCTCTGAAAGGCCGGTCCAAACCCCATGCGCTGGGGGGCAGACAGCCAGCAGGAACCAATTCCCTTGTCCCAGGCAGCCAACAGTATATTTTCAATAGCGGCCGACACGCTCTGCATGGCCCCGTCCCGGTCTGGATAGTCCGGCTTGAGCAGGAACACCAGAATACACACCGGAGCGCCTCCCAGGGTGGACAAAAAGCGGTTGGTAATGCCCACCTGTTCGGGGTTTCGGGCAAAACGCTCCTGGAGCACCGGAGTAAATTTTTCTACCACCCCGCCCATGATCTGGCGGACCTCCTCCAGAGCCGCCGGGTCCTGGACCGCCACGAAATACCAGTGCTGCAAATTGATCGCCGACGGAGCTGCGAGCCCAGCCTCCAGGATCTCCCGCAATTCTTGCTCAGGGATGGGGTCACTCTTATAGCGGCGGATACTGCGGCGGGTCAAAAGGGCCTGGCAGGTCTGCATGCGTTATTCCTCCCCTGTCTCTGCACCGTAGCGGCGCAGGCCGTCTCGGATGTCCTCCCACCGGAACCCCCGGCGTGCCAGGGCATCGGCAGCTCGTTTATAGCTCCTGGGGTCTGTGAGATCCGCCCCACGAAGCTTTTTCTCCAAAAAGGCATCGATGGCTGCTGCTGTGCCTTCCAGCTCCTCCAGCGCCTGATCCCATACCTCCCGGGGCACGCCCCGGCGGTATAGCTCTTCTCTGATGCGGGCCGGGCCGTATCCTTTGTCGGCATAATGGCGGGCCACCAGCTGCCCGTAGGCTCCGTCATCCAGATATCCCAGTTCCTCCAGCCGGTCGGCCACCTGTTCGGCAATCTCCCGGTCGGCCAGTGGCTCCTTCTCCCGGTTCCTGGGCTGGGCAGTGAGTTTATCCACCAGTTCCTTTCGGGACAGCGGACGGGCCGCCAGCAACTCCAGCGCCCGTTCCCGCACCTGACCGACACGGGCAGCGGCATTCAGTGCGTCCAGCGCGGCATCATCCAGCTCCCGGCCGGAATACAGGCCAAAGGCCGCTACCTCGCCCTCTCCCACCCGCAGGATGGTACCGTCCTCCATATGACACAGCCACCGGCCCTCCACCCGCTGGGAGGGGAGCAGCTTACTGATCCGCATCCTCAAAATCGTCGGCAGATACATCCACCGCCCGGCCGGCGGCTTTGGCCGCGGCACGGGCCTGGCTGCTCATCAGCTTATAGGCGTTTTTCCGAATGTCGGCCTCCAACTGGTCGCACACCTGAGGGTTATCCTTCAGGTACTGCTTGGCGGCGTCCCGACCCTGGCCCAGGCGAGTCTCCCCCATGGCGAACCAGGAGCCCGACTTCTGCACCAAGTCCAGCTTGACCGCCAGATCCAGGATCTCACCCACCTTGGAGATGCCCTCACCATACATGATGTCAAACTCCGCTTCCTTAAAGGGCGGAGAGACCTTGTTCTTCACTACCTTGGCCCGGGTGCGGTTGCCGATGATCTCGGAGCCGTTCTTCAGCGACTCAATACGCCGCACATCGATACGCACCGAGGCATAGAACTTCAGGGCACGGCCACCGGTAGTGACTTCCGGGTTGCCGTACATGACCCCCACCTTTTCCCGCAGCTGGTTGATAAAGATGACCACGCAGTTGGTCTTTGCAATAGAGCCGGCCAGCTTACGCAGCGCCTGACTCATCAGGCGGGCCAGCAAACCTACATGGGAGTCGCCCATGTCGCCCTCGATCTCCGCCCGGGGCGTGAGCGCCGCCACCGAGTCTACCACTACCACATCGATAGCGCCAGAGCGCACCAGCGCCTCACAGATCTCCAGCCCCTGCTCGCCGGTATCGGGCTGGGAGATGAGCATGGAGTCAATGTCTACCCCCAAGGCTCTGGCATAATAGGGGTCCAGAGCGTGCTCAGCGTCGATGAAGGCCACCTCTCCCCCCCGCTTCTGCGCCTCAGCCACAATGTGCAGGGCCAGAGTGGTCTTACCGGAGGATTCCGGGCCATAGATCTCCACAATACGCCCCTTGGGCACACCGCCGATCCCCAACGCCAGGTCCAGAGACAGCGAGCCGGTGGGAATGGCCTCCACCACGATGCCGGTATTGTCCCCCAAGCGCATGATAGAGCCCTTGCCATAGGCCTTTTCGATCTGGGCCATGGCTGTCTCCAGCGCCTTTTTCTTATCGGAAGCGGGCGACGCGCTCTCTACCGCCGCCTTTTTCTTATCTGCCATATCTCTCGCTCATCCTTTCCCGGCGGTGCCCTGGGCCCCGCTCTTATGCATTCATGACCCCTTCCACCACACGCCAGATCCCCTGGGTGTCAGCAGTGGTCTGTATTTGTTCAAATCGGTTGCGAACCAGGATGTCCTCCACATCGGGAGCCTGCCCGATCCCCACCTCGAACAGCAAGGAACCGCCCAACCGCAGGGCGCTGCCCCAACGGGCAGCGATGGCCCGATAAAAGTCCAGCCCATCTGCTCCGCCGTCCAGGGCAGAGCGGGGCTCATAGTCCCGTACGCATACATCCAACCCGGAGATGTCATCGGAAGGGATGTAGGGAGGATTGCAGGCAATCACGTCAAAATCCCACAGGGCAGGCAACGGATCTGCCATGGCGTCCGCCTGGACGCAGGTGACACGGGCGTTGAGATCGTTGCGGCGTACGTTCTGCTTGCAGATCTTCAGCGCTGCCTCACTCAGATCGGCCAGCACTACCCGGCAGTCGGGCACATTCGCAGCCACTGCCAGCCCCACACAGCCGCTGCCGGCACACAGATCCAGCACCCGGGCCCCTGCCCCCGCCGCACGGGCCAACAAAATGGCCCGTTCCGCCAATACTTCGGTGTCCATACGGGGGATAAGCACATCCGGCGATACGGTGATAGGCAGGCCATAAAACTCCCACTCACCGATGATATAGGCCACCGGCTCGCCCGCCAGGCGGCGCTCCACCAGCTCTGCCAGTGTCCGCTCCACCTGATCAGAGGCATACAGGGCCATATCCCGGTAAAACTGCTCCCGACTCTTTCCCGCCGCGCAGCACAGCAGCTCCCTAGCCTCCAGCGCAGCGCTTTCCACACCGGCAGTCCGCAGCTGCTTCCTGGCATCCAGGTAGAGGTTGTTGTAGGTAGTCGTCATGCGGGGAAGCACTCCTCTTCTCTTCTTCTCATTACCACTGGTCCTTGCCCTTTTCCTCCGGCAGCACCAGTTGGAACGCCCGGATGCCTACCTCGATCATAGAGTCATCCGGCTCAAACGTAGTCCAATTCTGCATCCACATGCCGGGCGCAGTCATCAGGCGGGTAAACCAGTTATCGTACCGCCCCACCAGGCGGTTGAATTCATAGGTTAGGGCTACAATGACAGGCAACAGCAGCAGGTGCAGTCCCATACGTGCAAAGGTATTGGTCACATCCACATAAGTAAACACCACGCTGGAGAGCAGGATGCTCACCACAATGACCACAAACAGGAAACTGGTGCCGCAGCGCGGGTGATGACGGGGCTGCTTGCGTACATTCTCTACCGTCAGCGGGAGACCATGCTCGTAACAGAAAATGGTCTTGTGCTCCGCTCCATGGTATTGAAAGACGCGCCGAATGTCCTTCATATGCGAACAGAGGATCAGATATCCGGCAAAGATAACTACCCGGACCACGCCTTCCAGCAGATTGCGCCCCCACATGGGCAGGGAAACAAACACTCCCACCAGACCTGCCAGAGCAGTGGGCAGCAGAATAAACAGTGCCACGGAGAACAGCATGCCCAGCACCACCGCCACCGTCACAAAGAAGGATGCGGCCTTCTCACTGCCCAAATGCTCGTCCAGCCAGCGCTCAAACCGAGAGGGCTCTTCCGGCTCTTCCTCATCCTCCGGGAAGAAGGAGGCGGAATACATCAGTGCTCTCACGCCGTTGGCCAGAGAGGAACCAAAATTAAAAATTCCCCGGATAAACGGCAGGCCAAGCACAGGATACTTATCCTTGATGAGCACCCGGTCCTCCACCTGTTCCGCCAGGGTGCCATCCGGCTTACGGACCACCACCGCTTTTTTCTCGGGGCCCAGCATCATGATACCTTCTATCAGTGCCTGCCCGCCGATCATGGTCTTATATGGCGTTGCACAGGCCTGTTTTTGTTCCTTCGACATGCTGTGTATGTTCTCCTTGCTTATTGGTTTTGATTCGTCCTATATTGTATCAAACCCGCACCCCGATTGCAAGGGGTGCGGGTTTGATTTTTAGAACTTTTGTTCGATTCCATTACACCTGCGCCTGTATGGGCAGACGCAGGGTAACGATGCATCCGCCCCCCTCGGCGTTGCCGATCTCCAGGCTGCCCTCATGGCGGGTAACGATCTCGTCGCATACCGCCAGGCCAATACCCGACCCGCGGGCCTTGGAGGAGCCTTTGTAGAACTTGTACTTGACGTGGGGAAGCTCCTCCTCCGGGATACCTGGGCCATAGTCCCGGATAATGATGACTACCTGGTCCTCCTCCCGGGCGATGGAGGTATCGATCCGCTTACCCGAGCCGCCGTGCTTGGCCGCGTTATCCAGCAGATTGCAGAACACCTGCCGCAGCCGCTCCGGGTCTCCAGCGATGGGTGGGAATTCCTCCTCGCAGTCATAGTAGTTGAGTTCAATTCCCTCCCGGCGGAAAAACTCCCGGTAGGTGTACACCGCATCCTCCAGCTCCGCCTTGATATCCATTGGCTCCACCGACAGGGTAAAGCGGCCGTCCTGGATACGCGAGAATTCCAGCAGCTCCTCCACCATGTTGGTCAACCGGCGGGCTTCGGAGACGATGATGCCCATTCCTTTCTTCACGTCGGAGCTGTCCCGCACTTCGCCGTTCATGATGGTCTCCGCCCAGCCGTTGATGGCCGTTAGAGGTGTGCGCAGCTCGTGGGAAACCGAGGAAATAAACTCATTTTTCATTTTTTCGCTTTGGTTGATCTTCAGCGACATGTCATTGATCGCATCGGTAAGATCGCCGATCTCATCGTCAAACCGTTTTTCGATCTGTACTCCGTAGGCGCCTGCGGAAATGCGCTTGGCCGTATCCGTGATGCTGGCCACCGGGTCTACAATGGAGCGGATAAAATAGAGATTGGAGAAATACACCATGCACAGGATGCCCATGCCGATCCCCAGTGCAATGATCACCACGATGACGATCTGCCGGTCCACATTGCGCAGAGAGGTGACATACCGCATGGCCCCAACCACCTTGCCGTTGATGATGAGGGGGCAGGAGGCCGCCATAATATGTTCTCCGGTGCTGGGATCGGAACCCGTCCACACCTTGGCTACCCCCTGGCTGAGCGCCTCAGCAATATCCGGCGTACCGGGGGAGCGAAAGGCAGTCAGGTCTGAGCTGGAATAACGGATCTGCCCTCTGGCATCCAGAAATTCTACCTCCAGCTTGTCGCTGGACTGGTCTCCCGCCACTACGGTGCGAGCATATTCATAATAGGTTTTTTCCGTGCCGTAGACACTGAAACTGTCCACGGCGTTTCTGGCCTTCTGTTTGAGAGAGTCGCTCATGGTGGAATAGTAATAGCTCCCCATGGCGGCCGAGAAAGCCGATACCGCCAGCAAAATAACAAACAGCACCACACTGATGGAATTTACCAGCCATCGTTTCCGGATGCCTGTGATCTTTTTCATATGCCTTGCGTTCACCACCTGGGTCAATTATAGCCCGCAGGCCGTCAAAATCCCCACTTGTAACCATAGCCCCACACCGTAGTAATAAACGTGGGATTGGTGGGGTCGTCCTCGATCTTGATGCGCAGACGGCGGATGTTCACATCCACGATCTTCAGCTCGCCAAAATAGTCCCGACCCCAGACAGAGTCCAGGATTTCCTCTCTGGAGAGCGCCTTGCCGGGGTTATCCATAAAGAGTTTCATGATAGAATATTCCACCTGGGTAAGCTTGACCCGCTGGCCATTCTTCTCCAGTGTGCGGTTGCGGGTATTGAGCAGGAACGGCGGCTGGCTGATCTCCCCGGTGTCCACCACCTCGCTCCCGCCGGTGCGCCGGTAGAGGGCGTCGATGCGTGCTGTCAGCTCTGCCGGTGAAAAGGGCTTGGTCACATAGTCGTCTGCTCCGGTCATCAGCCCCGTGACCTTGTCCATCTCCTGGGTACGGGCGGTAAGCATGATGATGCCGATGTTGTTATCTCCCGCCCGGATGCGGCGGCAGACCTCAAATCCATCCATATCAGGCAGCATGATATCCAGCAGCGCCACCTTGATATCCGGATTGCGCTTGAGCTGGGCAAGTGCCTGCTCACCGGTCTCGGCTTCAATGGCCTCGTACCCGGCTCGTTTCAAATTGATGACCACAAAGCTGCGGATATTTGCCTCGTCTTCCAGTACGAGTACCTTCTTCATGTGCGTTTCCTCCTACACACTTATATTCCGTCGCTCCAGCTGCTGGCAATGAGCGCAAAGCGCTCTTTCACGCCCTCCTCGTCCAGTCCGCAGTCCCAGCTGTCCGGAATCAGCCGGGCAGCATAGAGTGCGTCACTGTCATCTCCGTTCTCCGGCGGGAGGAGGAAACGTCCCTGCAGGTTGGCCCGCATGACCCGGTTGTCTCCCGTTAATTTATAAATCACCAAAAATGGAATGGGCTCCACCGATTCGTCCCCTTCCCAATAGGAGAAGATGACGCCTCGCTCACCTCCACCGGAAAGATCGCTGCGGGAAACGGCGATCTTCCCTTCCCACTCGTCGGGCAGAATAAAATACCAGCCGTCCCGATCGTTATAATAGGTGCTGTAGACCGCATGGGCCTTCCCGTTGATGTCATACTGCCGCCAGCGGATGGCCCAGAAGTTGACCGCCGTACCCGTGTTCTCCAGATCGGGCAGCTCATACGGATCGGGCAGCTCCAGGATCCCGTCCCCATTGATATCCGTGCCAGAAACCTTGGTATACCATCGGATGGTGTTCTTACTTTCGTCCGGCTCATCGCCATTGCCATCCAGAGTAATATTCTGCAGCCGATTTCCCTTCCATGCAAAGATGTCGGTGATATGCCCGTTCATCCCATAGGTGGAGGTCACAAACACCGCCGGGATCTGATCCTGCAGATACCCGGTCTGTACCCCGCCTTCCACCAGTCCCGTTACATTGTGGGAGAGGTGGGCCACAGAGTCCAGATCCAGAATCCCGTCGTTCATATTATACAGTTCCGCCCGCTTGTCCTCATCCTCCGCATCGGCCTGGAGCACCAGGATCTCCTTTTGCCCATCGGAGTCCAGATCGTATACCTGAAAGTCCGTATAGTCGGTCCGCATCAGCTCCAACACCTGATACTGGTCGATCGAATAGGCCGCCAGGGAGTGGACCTTATCGCTCATCTGCCAGCTGACGATGATCTCCTTACTTGGGCTGTCGTCCAAATTCTCATAGTAGACCGAATTGATGGCCGTACCCGCTCCCTCGATGACGGCCGCTACCTCGTAATCGTCCCCTACTTCCTTATAGATGTAGATCTTCAGCGGGTGGTTTTCCGAGCTGACCCGGAAAAAGGCAATCGCCTCCTGTACCCCGTCCCCATCCAGATCCTGCAGCTGTACCTTCTGGGTCAATTCCCCAGATAAAGGCGCAGCATATTCGCCTCCCTGGTTGAGCACCTGGCTGATCTTGTTATCCAGCTTCAGATAATCCTCCGGCGCCTTTGGCTGGGCGTAAAGATCATCCACCGACTGAGAAAAACATCCTGTCAGCAATAATAGCAAGCCGGATGCCAACAGCAGCTTACCGCTTCGTTTTTTCATGGGCAGTCCCTCCGTGGGATGGTTGTCATAGATTCATCATAACACACTTTTCAGGGAATTGGTACGCTATTTTTCTTCTATCCGCTTTCTTTGCTTATAAAAAACAGTGGAAGGAGCTCAGGCTCCTTCCACTGTAAGAAATGGTACTGTCAAGCAGAAATCACAGCGCTCGGGGTCTGCCACTGGGTATCCAGTCCTGCCGGAATCTGCTGGCTGAGCATCAGCTGCCGCAGCAGCAAGCCGGATTCCCGTCCCCAGATGGTAATGGTATTCACCCCGGCATCCAGATGAACGGTTCGCTTGTCGCAGGTAAACCAGCGCTCACCCACAGCAGAGCCATAGTTGTCCTTTTCCGTACCGTCCCAGCTGTCGGTAATGACTTCCTTACTGGCAAACTGATAGACACCGTTGACACCGAAATGGAACGAATCCGTGTTCACATTGGGAGAGTTGGAGAAAAAGCTCAGGTAATAATCCCCGGCCTGCTCCACGTACACCGCGTAGGTCACGCTGGGTGTCCGGGTCTCCCCCTTGCTGGTCCATTCGAACTTATTATCGGGGTTGGCTACCGGAGTAAGCTGAATGCCACTCTCACTCTCCCCGGCCTCATCCACGGTCACCCAGGCAAAGTTCACATCCGGATACGCGCCGGAACCGTCCACATCGCTGTGGGAAGCATAGGCGCTGTTTCCCATGGCATCCACGGCATTGATGACTACCACACCATCCTCCATCTGGTAGGCGTTTCCCTGCTCCGGCTCATCCGGCTCTCCACGGTCACTGGGCGTCTGAAGCCCTTCAAAAGCCGCATCGGCGTTGGTGGTGAGCACCAGCTGATTGAGCACAAAGCCGTCCTCCCTGGCGAAAATGGTAATGGTATGCTCGCCCGCCTCCAGGGGGATCGCCCTGTCCTCATGGTACCAGAGCAGCGCACCGTCCAACCGGCCGCTGGTGTCGCAGGTGTAGGCAAACGCCCCGTCCACCGCCACATGGTAGGAGTCGCCGTTGGCGTCCGGATTGCTCATGTTGACAAACAGGTAGTAGTCTCCCGCAGTCTCCACCCGCACCCGGAAGTTCAGCGCCGGCGCCTTGCCGTTCAGGCTCTCCCACTTGCCGTCGGTCCACTTGCCGCCGTTGTCGGGCGTAACCTGCACACCCGCGTCAAGGGCAGTCCAGTCGTGGCCGTCGGAGGCGGCAGAGGCCCAGGCAAAACCGCTCTGTTCCAGTGCATCAGCCGCGTTGATGACCACCTGTCCGTCCTTCTCCAGATAGGGTCCGGCGTTGGAGATGTCACGGACGGTGACCTGGAAATGGACGGCTACCTCAGCACAGTCCTGGGCAGTGGCCGTCACGGTGATCTCCGCCGCGCCGGCGCTCTCTCCGGCCTGCAGGGTAAAGCCCGTCTCCGTCACATCCGTGACGCTCACCGCCGCTTCGTTGTCCGAACGGACTTCCAAATGCACCGGCGCACCATTGGTGGTACGGACCGATACGGCAACCGCTCTGCTGTCCCCGCAGTGCATGCTCTGGTCGTTCAGGGCGTCCAGCACGATCCGGGGCGCAGGCACAACACTCTGGCTGGGGGTCTGGAATCCTTCGAAAGAGGCATTGGCGTCCTGGCTGAGCACCAGCTGGTTGATAACAAAGCCGTCCTCCCGGGCAAAAATCGTAATGGTATGCTCGCCCTGGCTGAGCTGGATGGCCTTACCGGCGGTACGCCAGCGCTCTACTCCGTCCAGCGTCACGCTGTTATCGGTATAGCGGAACACACCGTCCACCACTACATGATAGGAATCCGCATCCACATCAGGATTGCTCATATTCAGATAGAGGTAATAAGTTCCCGCATCGTGGATCTCCACGGTATAGCTCAGGCTGGGCGCCTTCCCTTCCAGCGCGGCCAGAGAACCAGTGGTCCACTTGCCGCTGTCATCGCTCAGATCAGGCAGGACTTTCAGTCCGCCATCCACCAACTGCCAGGCATGGACCTGGTCATTGCTGTCGGTCCGGGCCGCATACAGGTTATCGGCCATGGCATCGGCTGCATCCACCACTACCAAGCCGTCCTGCTCCTGATACACGCCGCTGCCCGCATCAGGACGGGGCTGCACATGGACCTGGAGGATGCCGTCTCCTTCTGTAGTGGAGACCGACAGGCTGGTCACACCGGCCCGCAGTCCGCTCAGGGTGAGCACACCATTTTCTACCTTGATCACCTGTGCCACCTTGGGATTGGCAGAAACTGCGGCAGTCAGTCCATCCACCGCTACTTCCACCGTCTCGCCATGGGTCAGAGTTGCCCCGGGCAGAGCGCGGTAACCGTCCAGCGCTTCTTCCGGCAGGGCGCCCACCTGGGCAGCCGGCGCAGCGGCAATGTTATTGGGGCTCTCCACAGGGCCCATCAGGGAGGTGGGCACAGCCCCCTCCACCGTCTCGATGACCATGCGGTCAAACACAAAGTCAGAATCGGAGCGGTAGACCACGATATCGTTCCAGCCAGCCTGGACCTCGATCTGGCACGTCAACGGCTCATACTGGCGCAGTACGTTATTTTGCCAGGCGCTCCCGCTGGCGGAGCGGGCACCCTTGAGCACCGTGGGGGTAGCGCCGGCCACGCCCACGGCCACATTCATGCTCCGGGCCGTACCGTTCACGCTGCCCTCATTGAGGGTAGGCAGGCGGTTCAGGGTCAGGGTATAACTCCCCGCCTGCTCAAAATACACACTGTAGTGCAGCTGAGCGGTATTGTCCCAGTCCTCGGTATGGTGGTCGCCGGAGGGCAGACTCTTCATGGTGTCGCCGTGCTGGCCGTTGGACACCACATCCTTCCAGTAGCTCCCATCCGCTCCCGGAAGGTTCTGGGTATAGTGCTCGGCCTCGATGGCCACATAGCCGTTGGCCTCCACGTACCCCTTCTCCGTACCGAAGGACAGATCGGATACCACCGCTTCCACGGTAAACTCCGCCACCGGCTCCCCGGTCTTGGCACCGGTCTCGTCGGCGTTGTAGACCCGGATCACCGCGCTGGAGTCCTCCTTCACACGGGACCAGTCCACGTTGACCAGCACCCGCTGTTCCGTACTGGTGGTCCCGCTGGTGCGGGAGAGAATGACCCAGTCGGCATCGGCCTCGGCTACCCAGTGCTCCTCCTGGTCATTGCGGTCGAATACGTCAAAGAACCGGGTATCCTCTGCCGACATGGAGTGGAAACGCAGCGTACCGCTGCCCGCTTCAGTCGCATTCTCACAGCTGGCGCCCACTCCGTCCGATGCAGCGGCATAGGCGTATTTGCTCTCCGCGATCCGCTCATAGTTTCCGCCGGGATGGGTCAGCTTGATCATACCGGTCCACTTGTCCTGATTCTGGCCGTTGAACTCCAGCACACCGTCGTCAATGCGCTGGCCCGCCTGCTGGCCCAGCTGGGCATACACCGCAGCACTGCCATAGCGACCCTGTGCGGCGCTGAGCTGATTCTTTTCAAAGTAGATGTGTTCCTCGGCCGCGTCCCGCAGCGCCATGGCATTGTAATAGGCCAGTTGGTAGAAGGATGTTTTGTTGTCCTCCGGCAGGGCCTCATAGACCTGCCCCAGGGCATCCACCACTGCGTTGCACTGCTCCAAAAAGCGCATACCCTCGTCACCGTTGGCCGTCACACTGAACTGGAGCTCATCCTTGTCCCCGGTGTTGAAGAAATAGGGTTTTTTGGTGCCTACCAGGCGGTAGTAGTCGTCCATCACCGCCGCGATCTGCTCTGCCGTCTCCTCCGAGACGTGATAGTCGCGCATGGCCTGCTCTTTGAGGAACTCCGACTGGATCACCGTATCGTCCCAGTGCTCGGGATCCCAGCCAATCTTCATGAACAGTTCCATGGGCAGCTCGCCGGGCTTGATGTCGCCCACGTTGAGGATCCAGTAGTCGTCCGCGCCGGTGTCGAAGGCCCGGTGCATCTGTTCGCTCATGACAGACAGCTGGATCTCATTGGTCCACAAGTAGCTTCTGGGGCTGCCCCAGTAGGAGCTGTGGTAGTAGATGCCCGCGCCGCCGGCACGCCCGGCCTCCTCCGCCGAAGGCGTCTGACGGAGGTAGTTGTGGTTGTCCTCAGCCCACATGAGCATCACATCCGTGTTGTCATCCCGCCAGTCGATGACGCCGTCGCCATTGAAGTCCTCCGAGCCGTCCCACATCATGAATTCGTCCAGGCCGGCATTGTATACGTCGTTCATCTCTTTATAGGGGATGAGCACCTGGGGGACCTTCTGTACGTTCTCTTCCCCGTAGACCTGGGCAATAAGCTCCCGCTGCTTGGTGATGACGTCCTTCATCATGGCCACTTTCTTCTCCGAGTCGTTGGCCCCGGGGTACTTATCCAGGTTGGCGCACTGGAATCCGCCGTCGTGTACGCCGCGAATTCCGATGGTCAGGATGCTTTCAAAGTCCTTATTGGTCTCCAGCCGCTCCCGCCAGTAGTCCAGCAGCGCCTGCTCGTTGGTGGTAAAATCGTAAGCCGTGTTCCCGCCGTAGGCGTCCTTATGGGCGTTGATCCAGGGGCTCCACTCCCCGGTGTTGGTGCGCAGCAGGATCTCGCAGTGGGAATTGCCCATGATGATGCCGTATTTGGCCGCCTCCTTGGCGTTGATGGGAATGCCATCCTCATCCAGCGCCACATTGAAAGACTGCGTCCCCTCATGCATAGCCGGCCAGAGGGTGTCTGCCTTGAGGCGCAGCAGCATCTCATATACATGCCGGTAATAGTTGACGTCAGGCGTGCCGTTCTCCGTGGGGAATTTGGCCGCCGCCCAATCCATGGCGTGCTCTTCGTCGTTGATAAAAATGCCGCGGTACTTGACGTCCGGCCCGTCGTCCACCAATGCCGTGGTGTAATCTACATCAATTTCCTCCTGGACCTCCACCGGAACATCGCTGTACCAGTAGAAGGGGGAGACACCAATTTCTTCGGAAATGGTATAAATGCCGTAAATGGTGCCCCGGGCATCGCTGCCGGCAATGACCAGCCCTTTGTCCACTCCGGGCAGAGGCTGCTCCACCTCTTTGATCACATAGGCTTCCCATTTCCCCTGGATGGACTGAGCCTCGTCCAGCTTACCGTCGGCCATCAACCCCTGGATGAGCGGGCTATCATCGATGGCGCCCACGATGATGGCGTAATCAGCCTGCATTTTGGCAGGATCGGTAACCAGTGCCGGGACTTTGCTGGCCTCGGCCGCTGCCAGCCGGGCGTCCCGCGCAGCATCGTCATCCACAAACAGCTGCTGGATCTGTTGATCGTCGATGGCGCCGGTGACCATAGCAATATCCTGCCGCAGATCCCCCACCGCACGGGCGATCTGGGTATAGGTCCGCTGGGCATAGGTGTCCTCCTGAGAGGCTGCATAGGAGGCGTCCATCAGAATGGGAGCGGTTACCAGGCCATTGTAGATCCGGTCCGTGGCCACCTCCGGCGTCGGTTCCTCCGGCTCCTCTTCCTCCTGGGTGGAGTTGCCCGAAAAACCAGGCCGCACCGTGCCGGAGGGGGTCTTGACATAGCCGGCGTCCTGGGCCACGGTGATCCTGGTTTCCTCTGTGGACACCGTCACGCCCTCCGCACCTGCCTGCACCTGTACGTACGTTACGCTGCCGTTTCCGGTCACAGCCGTACCGGAGGCCGCTGTGGTAATCTGCTCCACCGTGCCATCCACCTGGATGGCAGCATTTTGAACTTCTTTCGCCACAGTGATGGTCTCAACCGTACAGCCTCGGCCCACCGTCAGTCCGGCACCCGCGCCATTCAGGAGGATCGTAGCAGCCGACGTCTCATTCTGCAGCGTAACGGCAGTGCCGCCGCGTACCAGGATACGTCCCTGCACACGCACACCGTCCAAGGTTACTTCGCCCGCTCCCTCGGCTACGATCAGATCCCCCTGGATCACTGTCCCGGTCAGGGTGCCGCTGCTGCGCAGCACCACATTACCCTCCACCGTTCCAGCCGCCTGATCGTACTCGGATACCAGATTGCTCATCACCTGCGCAAATTCCGCACGGGTAATGGTGTCGGTGGGATTGAGCTTACCGGCCGTTCCCTGAACATAGCCGGCCTCTACCATGGCCGCCACAGGCTCCGCTGCCCAGGCGGCAACCTCCGTTGCATCCGAAAACACAAAATAGGACCCGGTGCTGTTCGCCTTCAGCCCAAAGGCGCGGGCCAGCACCACAAAGGCCTCCTGCCGGGTGATCGGTGCCTCGGGCGAGAGCTTGCCATTTGAGCCCTGGAACAGCCCCATGGCTACCGCCCGGGAAAAGTCCTCATAATACCATGCCTGCTCCTCCACATCGCTGTAGGCGGACAGGTCCGCACTCTGGGTCGCACCAAAGGCCCGCACCAAAATGGTGGCCATCTGTGCCCGGCTCAGCACACCCGCAGGGTCCAGATATCCTCCATTCCCCTGCAGCAGCCCATTCTCCACTGCCTCTTCCAAGGCCGGCCGCGACCAGTCATCCGGCATATCTTTATATGTGGTTGGATCTGCCGCCAAGGCCAACGGTGTACTGCTCACCAGCAGTGCGCCAGACAGCACCAGCGCCAGCAAACGTCTCTTTCCTTCCTGTTCCACTGTTTTCCCTCCTATCAATTTCCTTCTTCATGGAGTGATGCCGCCGCGTTCTATCCCCCTCTCTGGCGGTCTCCCGGCATCCGAAAATATTCCGGGTACTTGGCCTGGATGGTCTTTTCATCCACCCGGTAACGTCTCAGATGCGCTTTCATACAGGCGGCAGCCAGTTCCTCCCTGCCCTGCTGGAGCGCATCCAGAATCTCTTCATGGTCCTGGACGATGTTCTGGTCCCGGATCGTAGTCAGCGAAAGACTGCGCACTCGTTCAAAATGAATGGATGTATTCTTCATCATGGAATACGCCTGCGGCTTGTGATCCAGATCAAACAGCATTTCATGAAACTGATTGTCCAGCTCAAGCAGACGCTGAGGGGCGTTGCTGCGCAGATAGAATTGCTGCAATTTAAGAATCTCCGTCAGTTTGGAAAAGTCAGATTTTTCTAACTTTCGTGTGCAGATATGGCGCACGATGGCACATTCCAATACTTCCCGGATAAACCGCGCCTCTTCCACCAGATCGCAGTCAATGTATGAGACGATACTCTGCCGTTGAGGGTAAATCTCTACAATCCGTACCCTAGACAGCTCGTTGAGTGCCTCCCCCACCGGGGTGCGGGATACCCCCAGCTGCGCAGCCAGAGCACTTTCACTGATCCTGCTGCCAGGCAAAAATTCCAGATTAACAATGCTTTCCCGGATGGCGCGCAGAGCGTATTCCCGTCCGCTCTCACCACTCCGTCGTTGGGGCAGGTGCACCTGTATCCCTCCTGTTTTCCTATACGGTCATTCGCCCTTTCCCTCAGAGCCGATTTCCTTTAAATATAATTCTACATGTCTACCATAGCACGTTCTCTACATCCAGTCTACTAGAATTCCAGCAAAATTTTGGGGCTGATTTTTGTATAAAATGCCCCCTCCAAGCCATCATCATGGTTTGGAGGGGGCATTTTATACAACGATTTAACCCAGCTCTCTCAGCCGGTCCAGGATCTCGATCAGCCGCACGTCTCCACCTGCCGGGGGACGCCAGTCCACATGGACACAGGCCGCCCCCTGCTCCTTCACGCTTTCAAAAAAGCCAGGCAGTCCCAGGTTAATAACAGACATTTTTTCTTCAAACAGCTTGTTTTCCATGGTATTCCCTCCCTGTCAGGATACGATGCGGATGGCCAGCTCTGCAGCCTGGGCATTGGATTCCAGTACTACCACACCCAGGGCCTCCAGCTGCGCCTTCTGGGCGGCATAGTCCTGGAAGTCCTCATAAGTGCCGCAGATGGAGGCCAGGAACACCACCTTCCGGCCGGCAGAGTTCAGTTCGGCCTTGGCCTGGGCAATCTCGCCTGCTACAACGGAGGCCGGATCGGCGTGGGAGCCGTAACCGATCTCCACATCCAGCAAGATAACTGCTGTTTCCGGATCCAGAGCCTCCTGCACCAGCCGCTCACCCCGAAGGGCGGGTTCGATCATGGGGTGAGGCTTGCCAACCGTAAAGGCATCGTCACCCAGATCCAGCACAGTGTGGCCTACGGAGGGGGCGGTGCCGTCCAGCAGCAGATCCTTTCTCAGTGCAATGTTGGAGTACACATCTCCCAGCTTCTCCCCCATGAGCAGCATGGACTCATAAGCCAGCGTTCCGCCGCAGTAGAGGCCGCGGATGTATTTCTGCCCGGGCTGGAGGACGCCCTTCTGCTGCGCCGCCAGATCGGACAGCGCGGCATGCTCGCCCCGCAGGGCATCGGGTCTTCCAACGCCTGCAAGTTCCAATGCCTTACAAGCTGCTTCCTCCAGAGTATGGACAAAGTACAGGTTGCCGGTATCCTCCATATCCTTGCCGCCCAGGAAACAGACCACGGTGGGCTTATCGCTGTTCTTCAGCTGCTCCACCATACGGTCCATGACAGAGGGTGCGGGAGGTTTGGAGATCACTACAATCACGCTGGTACCCGGGTCCTGCTGAAGCATCTGGACACACAGCCCCATCATCTTGCCGCCGATGACCTCCTTCAGGTCCCGGCCGCCGGTGCCCAGTGCCTGGGATACGCCGCCGCCGAAGTTGCTGATGAGAGTCATGACCTCCTGCAGGCCGGTACCCGAGGCCGCAGCCAGGCCGATGCCGCCCCGGCGCAGCTTATTGGCAAAGCCCAGGCCCACGCCGTTGATGACAGCGGTGCCACAGTCGGGGCCCATCATCAAAAGGCCCTTTTCCAGCGCCAGGTCCTTGAGCTGGTTTTCCTCTTCACAGGAGACGTTGTCGCTGAACAGCAGGACGTTGCAGTCCTCCTTCAGCAGCTTTTTCACCTCGCGGGCGGCAAACTTACCAGGCAGGGACACCACAGCCAACTTGGCGCCGTCCACCCGGGCCACGGCATCCTCCACCGTTTTCACTACGTCGGTCTCCCGCTGCTCCATTTTGGTGTTGCGGCTGTTGAGGATCTCTTCGGCCAGGGCCATAGCCGCATCGATGGCCGCATCATCCTCAGCCCGGATGGCAAAGACCAGGTCGTTGGGGCTGGCGGCGGCCCCCTCCTCAGCCAGCAGGCCGGAGGCACGCATAATGTCCTTATTCATATCGCTGGCCATCATCACCGCCACGTTCTTGGTGGAACCGATGTGCTCGCCCACCTTACTGGAGAGCAGCATCAGCGTGGCGGAATCGTAATAGCTGTTCTTCTTGACCACATTCCTCAGTTTCATGCTTCACGCTCCTGTTCTTAAATGCCCAGTTCCTGGGCCAGCGCCTTCAGCGCTTCCACAAAAGGCTCAATGGGCAGGGTGGACATGCCGGCTCCCACCATACCAACGCCAGCCTTGTTGGAGGCAATGGCGGTGTTCAGGATAGGAGTAATGCCGGTCTCCACTACCTTCATGATATCGATACCGCAGGGAGTGCCCCGGAAATTCAGCGCTGGGATCTGGTAGCGGGGGTGCTCCCCCATGGTGATGGAATACATGGCCTCGGTGGTCTCCCGGGCCACATCCACACTGGCCGCGCCCAGGAATTTCACGATGGCGGGGGCCGTGATCATGGAGCAGCCGCCGAAACCGCCCACCTCCATGATGGCACTGTCACCCAGGTCTGGGTTGGCGTCGGCCTCAGTAAAGCCGGGGAAGTACAGGCCCTTCACCATGGGCGACGGGGCGGTAAACCACCGGCCGGGCAGGCCGCTGATGCGAATGCCGAAGTTGACGCCGTTGCGTGCAATCGCCGTGACCAGTGTGGAACCGGGCACGCCGTCGGCCAGGTCGGCGGCCAGCTTATTGGCCGCCATGGCCAGATTGAGGAAGAACTGGTCGTTGCCCACGCCGATGAACTTCAGCACGTTCTCGGCCTCCGCTCCGGCGATGCGGGCAATGAGCCAGGCGTAGTTTTTGACAAACAGGGCGGTGCCGGCGTGGTTGCGCATGTGCAGCTCGTCCCCCATGGCCAGGCCCTGGGCCATCATGGGTGCCAGATCCATGCCGCCGATCTCGTGGAGCAGCTGGGAGAACACCGGTCCGGCCACCTCCCGCATCCACTTCAGACGGTCCAGGGTGCGCTGGGTGTATTCGCCGAAGCGCAGACCCACACCGCTGCCCTCACTGATGTTGGCATAACTGCGCCGACCGGTGGCCCGGTCCTCCACCACCCACAGAGGCATGGACCAGGTGGTCAGGCCGGTCATGGGACCTACGGCCCCGAACTCGTGGCAGGGCTTGTAGGTGATGGTACCGTCGGCCGCCATGCGTTTGGCCTCGTCGATATTCTTGGCGATTCCCTCATTCAGCAGGGCGCAGTACACCGCCCCCTGCATGGGAGGACACATATCCTGGAAGGCGATGGGTGGGCCGGCGTGGAGGAAGGTAGTGGGAGTCAACCCCTCCAGCACCTCATGGGCAGGCTTGACGTCCACCAGGACGGGATCGGCAGACATGAGCCGCTCCAGCGCCACTTTATTTGCTTTGAGCATAATGAACCTCCAATTTCATGCGGGGACGGCGGCTGCCGTCCCCGCGGGATGTGGATCAGAACAGGACATTATAAATGTTGCGCAGGCCCAGGAACAGGGTAACCGCCACGGCAATCAGGCCCACAACGTTGGAGAACAGCTTATTGCGGTAGTCTCCCATCAGCTTCTTGCTATTGGCCACTGCCATAAGCACGATAGCGATGAAGGGCAGAGAGAAGCCGCTGACCGCCTGAGCCACCACGATGATCTGGGTGGGCGTCTTGCTGAACATGGCAAACGCAGTGCCGAAGGCGATGACAATGGTACCCAGAATTTTGGCAGGCATACTGGTGCTGCCGCCCTCCCACTTGAACAGGCGGCTGTAGATGGAACGCATGGTGTAGGATACCGCCACGGCGGAGGACAGGCCGGCAGCCAGCAGGCCGATGTCGCCGATGATGCGGGCCCAGCTGCCCAGTACAGGCTCCAGAGACTGGGTGAACACCAGGGGGCTGGACACCTCGGTGCCGCTCTGATACAGGACGGTAGCGCTGGTGATGAGCATGGACAGGGTGATGACGACGCCGATGAGGATGTTGACACCAATGTCAAACTTAGCGTCGCCCATCTCGTCCAGGGAGTGATACTTCTCTTCGCAGGAGATGGAGTGTACGATCAGGTTGATGCCCACCATGGTGGTGCCGATGAGAGCCAGAGCGCTGACGGTGCTGCCTTCGGGCAGGCTGGGGATGATGCCCCGCAGCACGGCGCCCCAGTCAGGACGGATAACGATGGCAGTGATGAGGAAGAGCACGCCCATCAGGCTGACGAAGATCTGCATGATGGTCTCCAGAGTCTTATAGGAGCCCAGCCAGGTAGTGGCCAGGGCGCAGGCGCCGATGATAAGGGCGGCGGCAGGGATGGGCATATTCACGATATCCGCAAGGCCGCGGGCGGCGCCGATCTCATTGCCCGCCTGGAACGCAAAACAAACGGCCAATACAGTCAGGAAAAAGACGGCCCGTACGATCCATTTCCACACCTGATTTTCAGGGGCCACTGCAGTAGAGGAATCCACCAGGTTCATCCCTGTGGCCAGGGTGGTGCGGGCTGACATTTCCATCAGGATCACCAGGGCGATGCCGGAGAAGACCACCGCCCACAACAGGGCGTATCCGAAGCTGACGCCGGCCACCGTACAGGTGGTGATGGTGCCCGGACCGATAAAGGCGCTGGTGATGATGGCCGCCGGCCCCATGTTCTTCATTCGCTGGGCAAAACTCTTTTTCATACGCTAGTTCCATCCTTTCTCTCTCATACCAATTTGTCTGACCGCAGTCAGTATTCCTTCCAAAATATCACAGCCCGAGGAGTGACCCACATTGAGTAGCAGTTCCACCGCACCAGTTCCCCCACCCACGAGGCTTCCGGCAGCCCGGATGACCGGCGTGGCGGCGTAGCCGTCCAGTACCAGCTCCAGATAGCTGCGGCTGATGTCGTTGGTCCGCCCCAGGAAGGGCCGGATGCCCTGTGCCAGCCGTGGAACCAGCTCCGGGGCGTACATATGCAGAGTCGCCATCGTGCCCAACAGCATGTCGTCTCCCGAAGGAGTAAGCCCCTGGCCAAGTCCCACACAGGACCCGCATGCACTCTGAATCCATTCCATTTCATTCTGCTTCAGGGCCGTCCAGAGGTTGGTCAGCGCCTCCCGCAGACGGCGGTAGAGCAGCCGGGTCACGGCGGTGTCTTCCATCTGGCGCTGCCGCTGAGTCAGCATCTGCCAGGCCCTAGGCCAGTGCTCCGGGCGCTCTTCCAGTCGTGGCACCGCAGTGGATACGGTCTCTACCCGCCCAGCCCAGCTCAGGCGCAGCCGACCCAGACGGACCGTTTCCCCGTCGGCCTGCACCGGATCGCCGGGAGTCAACCCCCAGGTGTCCAGCTCAGGCACAAACAGCGAGCGGGGCAGCATACCGAAGGAAAAGCGGTGAACGGTGATCAACGGACCGTCCGCAGCTTGGATGTTGCAGCTGTTTTGAAATACACTGTGGACCGTTCCCTCCCAGCACGTAGGCAGGGCGGGCAGTCCGACGGCTTGAATATACATACCGGCCTCCGTCTATGGCCGCGTCACGAGGGTCGCGGCAAATATGATCCCGCCGGTCAGACTGACCAGTACCAGCGCGAAAGGCAGCAGCTGCCGCAGTACACGCCCCTCCTGTCCGCCGCATCCGGCGGTGGTGGTCCCAAGAAGGATGGTGGAAGGACCAAGCACCGTACCGATGGCCCCGCCCACCGTCTGGGCCGTGAGAATCACGCCCGGCGCGATGGAGAGCATCTGAGCGGCAGACATCTGGAAACTGCCCAGCAGGATGTTGGACGAGGTATTGGACGAGGTAACAAACGCCCCCAGGATCCCCACAAAAGGGGCCGCCAGTCCGTAGAGTGGGCCAAAGACGCCAGTGACACCGCGGGCCACCACCTCCATAGCCCCGCTGCCCCTGAGGACCTGGGCGCAGATCAGCAGGCATACAATCCCCAGCGAGACGGGGAGCATCTTATGTACTGTGGCCCGCAGCACCGGCCGGAAGGAGCCCGCCTCCAGCCGCCCCCGCCGGCGGTAGACCCACCAGGAGAGGACCACGGTCACCAGCAGCACCGCACCAGCGTGAGTAAAGATGGTCAGCCTGCCGTAAGCCGGCTGGGCTGGATTTCGGTAGCCCAGCGCGGTAACGGTCTCCGGCGTGGACAAGGAGAGACTCACCTGTCCCAGCAGGTGGTTCACCGGCGGGAACAGGAATACAATCACCGATGCCGCCGCCAGGATCACAAAGGGGAGCACGGCCAGCGCCGGCCCGGTCTTGCTTTCTTCTGTGGCTGCCGGCGGCTCTTCGTCCAGAATGGGGGAGTGCTCCACCCGCCAGGGTCTGGTATAAGCCCCCAGCTTCAGGCATCCCGCCGCCGCCAGCAGGGCGGCAGTGGTTGGGAGAAAGGCCGCCACCGTAGGATCGAACAGGGCGGTGAGCAGCTGCCCGCCACCCTGGATGGCGGAGAGGAGCAGCAGCATGGGGGCCATATGGCGCAGGGCCTTTCGCCCGCCGTAAAACCAGCAGATACTCACCCCGCCGGCCAGATCGCAGCCCCAGAGCAGCGCTCCCGTGAACACCACCGTGCCCACGGTGATCCCTCCCTCACCCTGCTGGGCCAGCACGTTCCAGGCCAGCCCCAGCGTTCCGAAGGTATTGGCCCAGGCGTGACCGCACAGGGTAATGACCACCGACCACAGGGGTTTGACCCCCAGGGAGATGAGGATGGGGGCACACACTGCCACCGGCACGCCGAACCCGGAGATGCCCTGCAGGAAACTAGAAAACAGCCAGCTGAACAGGAGAATGGCCATCAGCTGATCCTGGGTGCTGTCCAGGACCAGCCGCCGAATGGCGGGGAAGGCACCGGAGCGAACCATCATCTCATAGAGGAACACCGCCGGCCAGATGGCCAGGAGGATGGAGATGGAGTTCCACGCCCCTTTGGCCACCTCATATCCCAGCAGGACCGGGGATGCCCCCTGAACACCCAGGGCCACCGCAGCTGCGGCCAGCGCCCCCAGAAAGGCGGCCCGCTGGGTGGGCATACGCAGCACCCCAATGGCCACGAACAGCAGTATGATGGGAGCCGCCGCACACAGCCACTGGACCGCGCCGTTCATTCGCCCCGCTCCCGGATCATTTCATCAAAGGCGATGAGGGCCTTGGCAAAGGCCGCAAACGGTACCCGGGACAGGCCGGCGCCGATCATACCCACGCCGGGCTGCTTGCTGACGATGGCGGTATTGAGTCCGGGCTCAATGCCCGTATCCACCACTTTCATCAGGTCGATGCCCAGGGGCAGTCCGGCAAAGTTCTGGCCGGGGATGGTATAGTTCTGATGCTCACCCACGGTAATAGCGCGCATGAGCTGGGTAAACTCGTTGGCCTCGTCAGTATCGGGGATTCCGATGAGCCGGACAATGGCGGGCGAGGCCGCCATGGCGAAGGCACCGAAGCCGTTGACCTCCATGATGGCCGAGTCGCCCAGGTCTGGGTTGGCATCCTCCTCGCTGTAGCCGGAGAAGTACAGTCCCTTCACCAGCGGCGCGGGGGCGGTAAACCACCGCCCTGGCATTCCGCTGACCCGGATGCCCACCTCCACGCCGTTGCGGGCAATGGCGGTAACCAGGGTAGAATTGGGCACGCCCTCGGCGGCGTCGGCGGCGCTCTTATTGGCCGCCATGGCGAAATTGAGGAAGAACTGGTCGTTGCGGCTGGTGAGGAAGGTCATGATCTCCCTCAGCTCCTCCGGCGGACACACCTGGGACAGCGGGGCCGCCAGGCGGTGGAGCAGAACCATGGAGGCAGCAATGTTGCGCATGTGCAGCTCGTCCCCCATGGACAGGGCCTGGGACATGATGGCACTCAGGTCCAGCCCGCCCAGCAGGTCTACGGCCTGCTTGAGCCGGGGGGCCAGCACCGTCTCAATCCATTTCAGGCGGCGGATGGTGTTGTCGGTGCAGCCGCCGAAGCGGATTACGTCCCCCGCCCCCTCGTTGATGGTGCTGAAGGCCAGGTTACCGTAAGTCTCATTGCGCACCACCAGCAGCGGCATGGAATAGGAGGTAACGCCGGTCATGGGTCCCACCACACCCCGCTCGTGGCAGGTGAGATAGCGGATCTTCCCGCTGGCGGCCAATTTGGCCGCCGCATCCCGGTTCTCTGCCAGTCCCTCATAGATCAGTACCGCGTGAACCGCTTCCTGCATGGGAGCGCACATCTGCGGATAGTCGATGGGTGGGCCGGCGTGAAGGATGGTAGAGCGGTCAAATCCCTCCAACACGTCCCCCGCCCGGCGGATATCCACCAGACGCGGCGACGCGCGTTTCAATCGGGTCAGGGCCTCCTGGTTTGCTTGCTGGATCATGCTCCGCTTCTCCTTTCCGGCGGTAAGTATTGGTCATCGTGTCTTTGATTATAAAGCTTCACCGTTCCACCGTCATTGTAGAGACTTACAAAAACAAGTCCATTTCATTGTGCTGCGTGTCCGATTTTGTAAAATCAGGCGCAGTAAACGCCTCAGTTATCGTTACAAATGACGGTACCGCTTGTCCCCTCCAGCGCCTGGGAAAGCTTATCGATGGAGGTAATGAGCACTTCTTTTCCGCCGCTGGCCAGGTAGCCCAGGGCTGCCTCGATCTTGGGCTTCATGCTGCCCGCCGGGAACTGTCCCTGGTCCATGTACTGCTTTGCCTGGGAGACCGTCATGCGGGGAATGGGCCGCTGGGTGGGCTTGCCGAAATCCACAAATACCTGGTCCACGCCGGTAAGGATGACCAGTTTGTCCGCGCTCAGATCCCGGGCGATGATGGCGGCCACCAGGTCTTTGTCCACCACGGCCTCTACCCCCACATAGTGGCCGTCCTCAATGGCCACAGGGATACCTCCTCCGCCGCCGGAGACCACAATGTGGTTCTGGTCCAGCAGGGAGCGGACCGAATCCCGCTCGATGATCCGCAGGGGCTTGGGCGAGGCCACCACCCGGCGCCAGCCACGGCCGGAGTCCTCCTTGAGTACCGCCTCGGGGTGCTCGGCCTGGATCTGCCGGGCCCGCTCCTCGGTATAGAACGGTCCGATGGGCTTGGTGGGATTCTGGAAAGCAGGGTCGGCCGGATCCACGATCACCTGGGTCACCACGCTGGTGATTTTCCCCTGGATGTGCTTGCGCTGGAACATATTGTGCACCGAGCGCTGGAGCATGTATCCCAGCTGTCCCTGGGTTTGGGCGCCGCACAGGTCGATGGTCTGGGGGGCTACCGTATCGGCCGCTGCCTCCACCTGCAGCAGGATATTGCCCACCTGGGGGCCGTTGCCGTGGACCAGCACAATGCGGTAGCCCTTGGCATACAGGTCCACGATAGGGGCGCAGCAGGCGTTCACGTTTTCAAACTGCTCCTCCACCGTCCCCCGCTGTCCTTCTTTCAAGATCGCATTGCCGCCGATGGCAATGACCAGTGTATCCGCCATACTCAGCCTTCCTTTCTGTCTGTCAGATGTTCAGGGACCGGGCAAACGCCTCCAGTGCCCCGGTAAAGCACTCCATAGGGGCCCGGACGATACCGGCGCCCACCTGACCCACGCCGGGTTTCTTGTGGGCCATGCCCGTATTGATGACGGGGGTGATGCCCGTCTCCACCACCTTGCGGATGTCAATGCCCATGGGGGCACCCTTGAAATCCATGTTGGGGATGGTAAGCTGGCTGTTGACCCCCTGGGTAATCTCATACATATCCTTCGTGTAGTTCATGGCCGCCTGGACCGAGTCGGCCCCCACAAAGCGCACCACCGCCGGAGCCGAACCCATGGTGAAGCCGCCGATGCCGTAGGTCTCGGTGATGGCCGAGTCACCCATATCCGGATTGGCGTCCTCCGGGCCGTAACCGGGGAAGAACAGCCCCTTGGGCATAAGCACCGGCGCTTCAAACCACTGCTCGCCCAGAGCCGAGACCTTGATGCCGAAATTGGTGCCGTTGCGGCTCATGGCGGTGACAATAGTACAGTCCGGGATGTCTTTGGCCGCATCACACACCGCTTTGCAGGAGGCCATGGCCAGGTTCAGGAAGAACTGGTCGTTGCCCGAGATGAAATCGGCGATCTCCCCCAGCTGCTCCCGGTCCTCCACCGCCCGGATGAGCGCCGGCAGCACGTCCCGCGCGAAGAGAGAGGATGCGGCGATGTTGCGCTGGTGCATCTCGTCCCCCATGGCCAGGGCCTTGGCCATAAGCACCTTCAGGCTGAAGGGCCCGTGCAACTCCACCGCCTTCTGCAGCGCGGGGGCCAGCACCTGCTCCAGCCATTTGAGCCGGCGGAGCACCGAATCGTCGTTAGCGCCGAAGCGCATGACCTTGCCCAGCCCCTCGTTGACCGTGCAGTAGGCCACGTTGCCGAAGGTCTTGTTCACTACCTTGAACAGGGGCATGGACCAGGTGATCATCCCCGTCATGGGGCCCACGCAGGCCACAGAGTGATTGGGGCGGAAGCGGATCTTTCCGGACTCCACCAGGGCTACAGCTTCCTCCTCGGTATCGGCCAGTCCCTCATAGCGGATGGCGCCGATGACCGCTCCCTTCATAGGGCCGCACATCTCCTCCCAGCGCAGAGGAGGGCCGGCGTGGCCGATGGTATAGCGGTCCATGTCGGGCAGCACGTCCTTGGCGTAGACCATCCCCGCCCACACCGGGTCGCCCTTGTCCATACGGCGGTGGGCCTCCGCGTTGGCCGCCTCGATCCGCTCCGGCGGCAGGCGGCGCAGCTGATCCAGCACCTGGGCCAGCCGGGCATCGCCCCCCGCGGGGGGACGCCAGTCCACTTGTACGGCGGGTACGTTCTGGTCTCTTACCGCCTGATAGAACACCTCCACGCCCACGTTGGCCACGTTAAGTTGGGAGGCAAAAAGCTCATTGATCTGCTGTTTTTTCTCTGCCATGACGCTGCTCCTTTCAGACCGAACGCAGTTGCTTGAGCACGAGGGCCGCCAGGCGGGCAGCCTGGGCGTTGCAGGGCAGGGTCAGGGCCCCCGCCGCTTCCAGCGCCCGCAGCTGGGCGCTGCGGACCTGAGGATCAGCCTCAGTAGCCGTGACGGAAACAATCACCGTCAGGTGCCGTCCGTCCTTGGCCGCCCGCTCCTTGGCCCGCCGGATGGCGGGAGCCAGCTCACCCGCCGGGTCGGCATGGGTGCCATAGCCGCACACGCAGTCCAGCAGCAGCACCCCCACCGTGGGGTCGGCCGCCTCCTGTTCCATTCGCTCCACCCGCTGGCGGAAGTCGATCATGGGGTGGGGCAGTCCGTTGGTGAAAAAGTCGTCCCCCATGTCCAGCAGGGTGTCCTCCCGGCTGGGCGCACCCCCGTCCAGGAGATAGTCCTTGTCCAGCGCGATGTTGGACCAGGTGGGCAATCCCGCCTCCCGCAGCAGCAGGATGGTCTCATAGCACAGGGTGCCGCCGGAGTAGAGCCCACGCAGGTGCTTCTGCTCCGGGCGGAGTTTGGCACACTCCTCTTCGGCCATGGCCCGCAGCATCCCATCGTCCGCCGGGGGCAGCTCGGGCTTCTCTCCCCGGGCGGCCAGCACCGCCAGCCGGGCAGCCTGCTCCAAATCGCCGGCCCATACCACCCGGCTGCCCTCCAGCAGGGCCGGGTCGCCTCCCAGGAAGGCAGCGATCACCGGCTTGTTCACCCCTTCCAGCTGCCGGAGCATCTTCTGCATCACCGACTGGGCCGGGGGCTTGGAGAGGATAACGATGACCTCGGTCTCCGGGTCCTGCTCCAGCGCATCCAGGCACAGGGACATCATCCGCCCCTCCACCTCGGCCTTCAGATCCCGGCCACCGGTGCCCAGGGCCTGGGACACGCCGCCGCCCAGCTGGTCAATGAGCACCGTTACCTCCTGCAGTCCGGTACCCGCAGCGGCCACCAGTCCGATGTTCCCCCGGCGTACCACATTGGCAAAACCCAGTGCGGTGCCGTTGATGATGGTGGTGCCGCAGTCGGGTCCCATCATCAGAAGGCCCTTTTCCACAGCCTGCTTTTTCAGCTCCACCTCATCCTCCAGGGAGACGTTGTCACTGAACAGCAGCACATGCATTCCTAGTTCCATGGCTTTTTCCGCCTCCGCCCGGGCATACCGGCCGGGGACTGAAACCACAGCAAAGTTGACGCCGGGGCTGGCCGTTTTTGCTGCCGCCAACGTTCTGGCCCGCTGCTCGCTTGTCTGCTCGGCGGCGGCCTTTTTCCCGCCGATGTAGTCGTCAAAAAAAGCAATGGCCGCCTGTGCTGCCTGCTCGCTCTCGGCCAGAATGCCCACCACGGTGTCGTTGACGCCGAAGGGCTCCATGTCCGGTCCCAGCAGACCTGCCTGGGTCATGAGTGCGCGGTTGTGGTCGGTACCCATCATGACGGCGGCGTTGATCACCCCGTCCAGCCCCCGCATCATGCTGGAGGCCACCATCAGCGTCACGGAGTCAAAGTAAAGATGTTTACGTACCTGATTTTTGGTAATCAAGAGATCCCCTCCCGTGCATCGTCTTTCGTTGATAGCACTAGAATAGCATTCGACTTATTCCCGCTCAATGTAGGAACTTCCAAAAGCCGCTGTATCTTTTTGGGCTGCGTGCCCAAAACTTTTGCTTGTGTTCTGAGCCAGGTTGGGGTATGTTAAAAAAGAAGCAATGGATAAAAGGAGCATGTACCATGGAGGTCACAGTATCCGATTTTCTGTCCCTGTGCGGACTGGAGGGGGTCCGGCTGGTGGCCGGACAGCAGGGGGCCGACCGGGTCATCACCCGCACTAACGTCATGGACAATCCGGACAGTCTGGACTGGCTTATGCCCGGAGAATTTCTGATGAGCACCGGCTATCTTTTCCGGGAAAACGAAGCGCTCCAGCGCAGCATCATCCCCGCTCTGGCCCAGATCAATTGCGCAGGGCTGTGCATCAAGGTGGGGCGGTATCTGGATACCATTCCATCCTGCATGCTGCGGGAGGCTGACCGGCTGGACTTTCCCATCATCGCGCTGCCCTTTGGCTACTCTCTGTCTGCAGCCGCCGAACTTCTGAACCAGCGGCTGTTTGCCCAGAACGACCAGCAGTTGGAAAAGACGCTGGAGATTCACCGGGAAGTCATGCGCACTGCGCTGACCTCCAACGGACTGTTCAAGCTGACGGAGACCCTGGTGCGGCTCATCGGCAATCCTGTACTGGTCACCGACAGCAGCTGGAATCTGCTGTGCTGTGTGGACCGGCCGGACAACCCGCTGCCTCTGGACCGGCACCTCAACACCGCCGGCAAGCAGCCTCCCTTCCCCGAACCGTTTTTACAGACGCTGCCTGACGGTCTGCGCCACTATAAAAAAGCGGTCACCCGGATCTTTTCCATCAATGAACACCACAGCGTCCCCTGCCGCATTCTCCCCATCGCCGCCCACAGCTTCATCTACGGCTATCTTATCGTGTGGGAATCGGTACGCAGTCTGGGGGAACTGGACTATGTGGCTCTGGAACAGGTAGCGGTGGTAGCCGCGCTGGAACGGATCCGCGCCAAAGAAGTAGAGCAGACCAAGCTGCGGGTACGCAAGGACTTTTTGGACGACCTGCTCTCGGGCAATATTGAGTCTCAAAACGCCGTGCGTTCCCTCGCCAAGCTCCATGGGCTGCAGTTTGAAAGTCGCTACCGCTGCCTGGTGGTACGCTGGGGGCCGGAGGAAGTGCCTCCCGAACAGCTCCAGCGGGAGCAGGACAGGCGCCCCCAGGAGACCGAACGCATCATCGCTGCCGCCGATCAGGCCGCGGCCGAGACCGGCGTCAGTCTGATCCCCATTCCCCGCGGCGTACAGCTGGTGCTGTTGGCCGATCTGGGGCAGGAGGCAGATAAAGCCAGCCGAGCCCTGCGCCGGATGGCCCATCGGATGGTAGAGCTGCTCAACGCCGATCCCACCGCTCCCCGGATCCTGGTGGTGGCAGGCAAGACCGTCCCTGTCCTTTCGGAGGTGAGCCGCAGCCTGCAAAACGCCCAAAACGGGGTCCACATGACACGCACTACCGCCATCCGGGAGCAGGTCGTGTTTATGGACGATTTTGCCGCCTACCAGCTTCTCAGCGAACACGTCAACCGGGATGCCCTGCGCCGCTTTTCCCAGGCTGCCGTTGGCCCTCTGCTGCGGCAGGACGCCAAGAGCGGCACTCAGCTGGTAGAAACGCTGGAGCAGTATTTTCTCCATAACGGCAGCATCAGCGATGCGGCCAAAAGCATGTATATCCACCGCAATACCTACATTTATCGTCTGGAAAAAATCAAGGGACTGCTGAATACGGATTTGAAAAATTCCAGGAAACTGCTGGAACTCCAGCTTGGACTGCTGGCTTACCGTATTTTGGAACATTGAGCGCCCGAATCCGCTTTTGGGAGGGACTATGAACACCTTTACGTTTGATTGCTGCGGCGTGCCCGTAGGCGCCGATCTCTACCCCGCCATCGGCCCGGCAAAAGCCGCCATCCTCTATTTTCACGGAGGCGGGCTGCTGTATGGCCGCCGGGACGACCTGCCTCAACCTTACATTCAGGCCATCACCGGACGGGGATATCATCTGATCTGCCTGGACTATCTGCTGGCACCTGAGAGTCCTCTTCCCCAGATCCATGCCTGTGCCGACCGGGCTCTGGAATGGTTTTTGGCCGCACGGGAGGGGGAACTGGGCCTGGGACACTGCCCCTTTGTGCTCTTCGGCCGGTCGGCGGGAGCCTACCTGGCGCTGCTGCTGGCCCATCGTCTGGGCCTGGCCGGCGGGGAACAGCCGCTGGCCCTTTGGGCCTTTTATGGCTATCACGACCTGCGTCATCCCTTTTTCACCAGCCCCAGCCCTCACTACCAGATGCTCCCTCAAATCGACCGTTCCCTTATCCCTGACCTGTGGAATGCCCCTCCGGTGTCCTCGGCCCCCATTGAGAGCCGCTTTTTTCTCTACGTCTACGCCCGCCAGCAGGGTGCCTGGCCCCGTTTTCTCACCCGCGATGTGGAGGACTGGGGGCGCTTTTCCATTTCGGACGACGGTCTGCGCCGCCTGCCTCCTACCTTTCTAACCGCCAGCACGGCCGATCAGGACGTGCCCTTCTCCTTCTCCCGGAAAATGAGCCTCTTTATCCCGGACAATCAGTTCCTGCCGGTATACGGGTTGGAGCATGACTACGACCGGGACCCCGCTTTGGCAGAGAGTCAGGCACTGTACCGGGAATGTCTGGACTGGCTGGACCGAAAAGTCACCCCGTAACGGAGGTCAACGCCATGGAGCATACACGCGTTTCCCTTCACCAGCGGTTGCTGACATACGCCTTCTCCCCCCCGTCTGCTTTGGAACGGGATTTTGATTTGACAGCCGATGGACTCACCGACAGACAGGTCCGCCAGATGCGCCGCTCCTACGGCGCCAATCACCTGGGACCCTCGGGACACCCAACGCCTCTGCAGCGTCTGTGCCGTGCCTTTGCCACTCCTTTCAGCGGAATCCTGGCTGTATTGGCTCTGGTCAGTTTTTTTACCGACGTATACCTGCCGGCCGATTACGGCCGCAGCGTCAGCACCGTATTGCTCATTCTGATCATGCTCCTGCTCAGCGGTCTGCTCCGGCTGTGGCAGGATCTCCGGGCCGGCCGGGCCTCCGATGCCCTGGCCGGCATCATTCAGGCCACCGTTACCGTGCGCCGGGACGGTCAGCTCCGCCACCTGCCGCCGGAAGAGCTGGTCGTTGGTGACCGGGTGGTACTTACCGCCGGGGACCGGGTACCGGCAGATCTGCGCATCACCGATGCAAGTGATTTGTTCCTCTCCCAGTCTCTGCTGACCGGTGAGAGCGCCATACTGGAAAAAAACGCCCTTCCTCTTCCCCCAGATACCCCAGCAACCCTCAATCAACTGTCCAATTTGGCTTTTATGGGTACCAGCGTGCTCAGCGGTCAAGGTGAAGGTGTGGTACTGGCCGTGGGCAAGGACACTGTATATGGCAATTACCACCAGGAGCTCCAGCAGACGCGAGACCGCTTTGATCAGGGAAGCCGCTCGATTGCATGGGTGCTCATCCGCTTTATGGTCGTGCTGGTACCGGTAGTCTTTGCCGTGTGCGCACTCACCAAGGGAGCGTGGATGACCAGTCTTCTTTTTGCTGTGTCGGTAGCTGTAGGACTGACCCCCGAGATGCTCCCAATGGTCATCAACGCCTGTCTGGCCCGGGGCAGCGCCGCAATGGAGCAAAAACAGACGCTGGTCAAGACCATCAGCGCCATGCAGGGCTTCGGAGGAATGGATGTCCTGTGCGTGGATAAGACGGGCACACTCACGGGAGACCAGGTGGTCCTGGAGTATTATCTGGACGTCTTGGGCAATGAGAGCCGTCAAGTACTGGAAGCGGCCTATCTCAACAGTCTCTTTCACACCGGTGTAGTCAATCCTCTGGACCGCGCCCTGCTGGCCTGTGCCACGATGCCCGATCAGGGTGCACATCTGCACACCCTGGCTCAGACCGTACACAAGTTGGATGAACTGCCCTTTGATCACACCCGCAAATGTGTCAGCGTATTGATACAGGATGCCGATGGCAGACGGTTTCTGCTGACCAAGGGAGATGTAGAGCAGGTCTATTCCCGCTGCCGCTTTGTGGAGCATCAGGGTGAACGGGTGGAGATTGACCCGACCGACGCCAGCGGTGTACATCTGGTTGTGGATGAAATGCAGGAAGACGGGATGAAGGTACTGGCCGTTGCCTGTAAGCCCCTGCCGGACGGCAGCTGCCTGACACCGGAATCGGAGGCAGAACTGACCCTGCTGGGCTATGTGGTCTTTTTCGACGCACCCAAGCCCTCCGCCGCCGGCGCATTGGCCCGCCTGCAGCAACTCAATGTAGGCGTAAAGGTCCTCACTGGCGACCAGAAGAGCGTGGCGTTGTCCGTCTGCCGGCGGCTTGGACTGGATGTGGCCATGGCCCTTACCGGCACCGAGCTGGAACAGCTGCCGCCGGAGCAATGGTCCGCCGCAGCGGAGCAATGCACCCTGTTTGCCGAGCTTACCCCTACCCAGAAATCCAGGATCATTCGTTTGCTGCAGGACAATGGCCACACCGTAGGTTTCTTGGGGGACGGGATGAACGACCTATCCGCCATGTCCGCAGCCGATGTAGGTATCTCAGTGGACACCGCAGCGGAGGCCCTGCGGGAGGCAGCCGACGTGGTACTGCTGAAAAAGGATCTGAATGTACTGGAGCAAGGCATTTTGGAAGGGCGAAAGGCCTTTGCCAACATGACCAAATATATCCGCATCACCGCCTCCTCCAATCTGGGCAACATTCTCTCCATCGCGGCAGCCAGCGCACTGCTCCCCTTCCTCCCTATGACCGCAGCGCAGCTGCTGCTGCTCAATGTGCTCTATGATACCCTGTGTATGACCCTCCCATGGGACGCGGTGGACCCGGACACTTGCCAGCGGCCTTTGACTTGGTCCGGCGAACATCTGAGCCGGTTCATGCGTTTTTTTGCCCCACTCAGTTCTCTGTTCGACTTGGTCACCTTCGCCTTTTTGTATTTCGTGCTCTGTCCTGGGCTGTTGGGGGGATACTACCCGGAACTGTCCGGGGCAGATCAGCTCCACTTTGCGCTGCTGTTTCATACGGGTTGGTTTCTGGAATCCCTGTGGAGCCAGGTCCTCATTGTACATATGCTGCGTACACGGCATATTCCCTTTTTCCAGAGCAGCCCAGCCCGGGCAGTCTGGCTGGTGACACTTTTTGGACTTGCGGTATTGACCGCATTGGTCTACACTCCGCTGGCTCCCCTTCTGGGGCTGGCACCTCTGCCGCCGGTCTATTTTGTATTTTTGGCGGGAGTCGTGGCAGGTTATCTGCTTTTGACAACGCTGGCCAAGCGTTGGTATGTCCGTACCTACGGAGAATTGCTGTAAAGGAGGTGGCGGTATGCGCAAAATCAATTTTATCTCACTGGATCTTCCCTTTCTTTGCTGGCTGCGGGATCACCTGCGGCAGCAGGCTCCCGCCACACCTCCTGCCATGGAGTTCCACCGTGCGGTAGAAGAGCTGATCTCCGGACAGACCGCCTCCCTGCTTCTGGAGCGGCAGGACTCCGATGCACCCTCTCCATCGGACGCAGGACTCGTCTGCGGGGACCTGGTCATTGACCCAAAGAGCCGCCAGGTCCTGCGCGGTGGGGAGGAAATTCAGCTCACCCCCAAAGAGTTTGATATCCTTTTCTTTCTGGCCGAAAATCGAGGTACCGTTTTTACCAAAGAACAGATCTACCAGGCCGTATGGAACGAGGCGTACTATACCACGGACAGCAATATTATGGCCTTTATCCGGAAACTCCGTAAAAAAGTAGAGCCCGATCCGGATGCCCCCCGTTATATTCTCACCATCTGGGGAATCGGCTACAAATTCAACGACACGCTTTAACCCATCGTTCGTGTTAAAACAGCAGTCGGGACAGACTTACCGTCTGTCCCGACTGCTGTTTTCTTTTATCAAAAATAGAATGCTGCTTTTAGGTTCATTTATGTTTGAGCATGTATACTTACCTTACAAACTCAAGTAAGGAGGTCACCGTTATGAGCAATCAGATGGTTTTTCAGCGCTACGAGCTGAAATATCTGATCACACGTTGCCAGCAGGCGGCGCTCCTGACGGCGATGGGACCCCATGTGGTTGAAGATACATACGCGCACAGTTCCATTCGAAATCTATACGTGGACACCCCATCTTTCCGCCTCATCCGCCGAAGCCTGGAAAAGCCGGTCTATAAGGAAAAAATCCGTATCCGCAGTTATGGTCGCGCCAGCCTGTCCGATCCGGTGTTTGTGGAATTGAAAAAAAAGTACCGCTCCGTGGTGTATAAGCGTCGTCTTCCCCTCCCACAACATCAGGCTCTGGCCTGCATGCTGGGCGTTCCGCTCTGGCCGGACACTCAAATCGGAAATGAACTGGCCTATACCGTAAATTTTTATCGTCCGTTGTCCCCTGCTGTATTTCTCTCGTACGAGCGGGACTCCTATCACGGAGTGGAGGATCCGGATCTGCGGGTAACGTTTGACCGTGACATCCGTTTTCGCCAGCAATCTCTCACACTGGACTCTGCTCCATGGGGTACCTCTCTGCTGGATTCAGACCAGGTGCTGATGGAACTGAAGATTGCCGGTGGAATGCCACTTTGGCTGACTCATATTCTCTCAGAACTGGAGATTTATCAGACATCTTATTCCAAGTACGGAGCTGCTTATCAGCTTATACAAGCAAGAACGGTCGGAGGTGAACGTAACTATGCTTGATCTGTTGTTTCGCGGGATCTTTGATACCGAACTGACCAGTACCATCACCGTACAGAATTTTCTGCTGTGCGTAGGTGTATCTCTGCTGATCGGATTGGTTTTATGCGCCATGACGCTGTGGCACACCACCTACAGCAAGAGCTTTTCCATCACTCTGGCGCTTCTCCCGGCCGTGGTATGCGTGGTCATTATGATGGTCAACGGAAATGTAGGCACCGGTGTGGCCGTGGCAGGCGCATTCAGCCTGGTCCGTTTCCGCTCCGCTCCTGGTTCTGCCCGGGAGATCGGCGCTCTTTTTGTAGCCATGGGCACCGGACTGATCACTGGAATGGGGTATTTAGGCTACGCGCTGCTTTTTGCCCTTATTCTGGGGGGAGCAACTATGCTTTACAATGCTATACATCTGGGAGAGCACTCCGGAGCCCCCCGCTTTCGCACCCTGCACATCACGGTGCCGGAAGATCTGGACTATACCGGTGCCTTTGATCCCGTGCTGGAAAAATACGCCTCCCATTTTACCGTCAAGCAGGTCAAGAGCACGAATATGGGCAGCCTGTTCAAGCTGACTTATGACCTGACATTAAGGGATCCACTTCAAGAAAAACATTTTATCGATGAGCTGCGTCGCCGTAACGGGAATCTGGAAATCTCGCTTTGCCATCAGGAGACGGCGTCTGCAGGTCTGTAAAGGAGTTGCAGCAAAGTATGAAAAAATACTTCCGCCGGCCGGGCCTCTGCCTTCCGCTCTGTGCCGTTCTTCTGCTGAGCGGATGCGGCACCCAGGCCTCCTCCCCCGAGCAAAGCACTTCTTCCCCATCGACAGAGTCTGCGTCCTCAGCTTCCTCTATCGTTCAGACGCAGAGCACAAACGAATGGTTCAGCGACCGGGATCTGGATGGCAGCTATGAAGAAAGTCAGGCCATATCCATCGTTCTTCAGGGAGACACCGCCTCCTGCTCTTCCGATGCGGTCACCGTTGAAGATGGGCGTGTCATGATCTCTGATGAGGGCGTCTATCTACTCTCAGGCAGCTGGGAGGATGGTCAGATCGTCATTTATGCAGACGATTCCGACAAAGTGCAGCTGGTTCTGAACGGCGTGGACCTGACCAGCAGTACCTCCGCCGCCATCTATGCACTGCAGGCTGACAAGGTATTTCTCACCTTGGCAGAAGGAACGGAAAATACACTGAGCAACGGCGGGGAATATGTCGCCATTGATGATAACAACATTGACGCTGTTATCTTTTCCAAAACTGACCTGACCCTGAATGGTTCCGGCAGCCTTACCATCCAGGCTCCGATCGGGCACGGGGTTGTATCTAAGGACGATTTGGTAGTCACTGGCGGCAGCTATACCATTACCGCGGCCAGTACCGGCATGACAGGCAAGGACAACCTTGCCATCGCCTGCGGCACATTCCATATCACCTCCGGCAAGGATGCTCTGCATGCGGAAAATGAAGACGATACCACCCTTGGCTGCCTTTACATCGCAGACGGCACTTTTACGGTCGACGCGCAGGGCGACGCCATAAGTGCCAGCGGAACGCTGCAGATTGACGGCGGGAGCTTCGATTTGACCACTGCCGGCGGCAGCGCCAGCGTAAGCATGACCACCAGCGATACCTTTTCTTCAAACCAGCGAGGCGGAGCGCGGGCTGCCAGCGGTATGGAAGATCCTTCCGCCACTCCAACAAGTACTGCCGCCACGGAAGAAACCGATTCTTCTACCAGCGAAAAAGGGATCAAGGCAGAGGGCGCACTCACCATCAGCGGCGGCCTTTTCTCGCTGGATACTGCGGATGACGCGATTCATACTGGTGGACCGCTCCTCATTACAGCTGGCGAGTTTACACTGAGCAGTGGAGACGATGCCATTCACAGCGACGACGCCCTTACCATCCAGGCAGGTACATTTACCATCCCCTACTGCTATGAGGGAATCGAAGGACTGTCCATCACAATTGACGATGGGATTTTTGACATTGTCTCCTACGATGATGGAATCAATGCCGCCGGTGGTGTGGACAATTCCGGCTTTGGTGGTGGTCGGTATGACTCCTTCTCCACGTCTTCTGACAGCTTTATTACCATCAACGGCGGTACCTTCACCATCGTATCACAGGGAGACTGCATTGACTCCAACGGTGCGCTCACCATCAATGGAGGCACGCTGGACCTCACTTGTAATAGTACCGGCAACACCGCACTGGATACAGATGGCACTTACAGCAATAACGGCGGCAGCATTACCACCAATGACGGTTCGGAATCCAATCCCGGCAGTATGGGCAGCGGCGGTCGGGCTGGCGGCCAGATGAAGAATATGCCGCGTGACACAGCCCCTCAGGCTCCCTTCACAGATGCATCAGCGTAAGATTTTGTTTGATCACATTACATACCGGTTTATCATCGTTTAAATGGAAGGAGATATATCATGAACTATGATACGATCATCGTGGAGATGCTCTCCCGAATCCAGGCTCTGGAAGAAGAAGTGGAGACTCTAAAGCAGAATTACCGTATGGCGGAAGAAAAATCAGCTCCGTTTCACAAGGTCACTACAGCAGACATCCGGAATTATATCGAGGAACTGAAATCCAGTGCCAGAGAAAAGGGCGAGGATATTCTTGTACTAAAAGCCAACGATATTCATAAAAGCCTCAAGCTGAAAAGTCGGTTGCCCATGGTATGCAACGCCATGCGGCAGTGCATGGCCGACGATGATTTGATTCTGCATGAAACGGCCAGCGGCTACTCCTCCACATTGAAAATCGGCTACAAACTCTCTGACAACTGGGAAAATACCCTGACCGTCGTACAGGAGGAGGGGCATACTCAGGACCTTGCCCCCGCTTCCAACGCTGCTGTTTGAAACACAGTCATTCCCTCCTTTCTTTCTGCACTTTCTCACGGGGCACAGAACACACAGATCTTTTTGGGAAGTCCGCAGAAAAAAGCTCCAGACCTATGTCTGGAGCTTTTTTGCACCGGCTTGGCCCTAACGCCACCACCAGAGTCCGTTTCAATGTATCCAATCTTCTACGTGTAAACAAAAAGGCTCCAGAAGCATCTGCTTCTGGAGCCTTGGCGCAGCGGGAGGGATTCGAACCCTCGTGCAGTTTCCTGCAAACTGATTTCGAGTCAGCCCCGTTATGACCACTTCGATACCGCTGCAACTGAAGGGCAAATCAAGACAGAACCTCCGTCTGGATTACCGCTTTGATTAGAATACCTTATTTTTGGACTGTTGTCAATATTGCGAGGGAAGACAAAATAAGATATAATAATTTTATTCTGGTGGAATATGGCCCGGCGGCAGAGCCGGCAGGAAAGGAACGCAACATGGAAGAATTAAAACGGCGGATCCTCAGTGATGCAGTGGTTGGCGAAGGTGATATTATTCACGTGGATATGTTTCTCAACCACTGCATGGACATGTCCCTGATGGAAAAAATGGGGAACACCCTGGCCAAGCGCTTTAAGGGCTGCCGGATTACTAAGGTACTCACGGCGGAGAGTTCCGGTATTGCTCTTGCCTGTTTTGTGGCCAGAGCATTGGATGTACCTGTGATCTACGCCAAGAAATTTCAGACTGGCTATATCGATCCAGAGGTCTATACCGCCGAGACCCATTCCTTTTCCATGGAGAAATCGTACACACTGCGCGTATCCAAAAAATATTTAACCGAGGATGATCAAGTCCTGATTGTAGACGATATTTTGTCCAATGGACAGGCTATTCTCAGTCTGCTGGAGTTGGTCTCAAAAGCAGGCGGCGAAGTGATCGGAGTCGGTGTCGCCATTGAAAAAGCCATGCGGGATGGAGGAAAGGTCCTGCGGCGCATGGGTATTCGAGTTGAAGCGCTGGCCACAGTAGAACGCATCGAAGGCCAGCAGATCATTCTGCAGTGACAGGGGGCTATTTTTGTGTTGGACGACGCTGAATTTGAACGCATTGCAAAGGCAAATGCCTTTGCCCGCTATAATGGGATTACCATTCGTCAGCCGGGCCCAGATTTGGGTGAAGCTGTGTTGGAGATGGGCCCAAACAGCCTCAATCCATACGGGGCCCTTCATGGAGGCGCCTACTACACATTGGCGGACTGCGCCGGCGGCTGTGCCTGCCGAACGGACGGACGGCGATACGTTACCCTACAGGGCGGCTTGAATTTTATCCACTCAGCGAAAAGCGGTACTGTAACGGCCTGCGCAGAGGTACGCCATCGTGGACGTACCACCTGTCTGGTTCATGTAGAAGTCGTGGATGCAGAAGATACTTTGCTGGCCTGCGGCGACTTTACTTATTTCTGCAAAGGAACCTTTTAAAGCATCGGTCCCCGGCATTGGCCGGGGACCGATGCTTGTTTTTACCTGTTTAACTGGGCCATGACCGACCAGGTCTCCCAGCGGGACGTCTCCCACTCCGCCTGCCGGCGCAGTCCCTCGATTGCCTGCTCCAGCTCCGTATCCTGAGGATAACTCACAGCCAGTTTCTCCAACGCAGGCAGTGCCGCCAGCGTTTCGCCCGAAACCGAAAGTACCGCCTGTGGTTCCAGGCCGCGTACCACATTATATTGGGCTACCAGCCCATCTACATTGGCAAAATTAAGGACGATCCATCCCGCCAGGCTCACCGTAAACAATACTTTAAAAAAGACCGCCCGGCTGCACCATATCTTCCACAGGGCCGCCAGCAGAAAAATGGCCAGCATAGCCATTCCCCAATAGGTGAGAGCCCGTTTGAACGACAATCCATAGGCCTGTACATACAATGTCATGCGCCCCACAGCGGAGACCAGCAGTACACCGCTGGCCGCCACCAGTACACTGGACAGTATCTGCACAGCCCGGAATCCTGCGTTCTCCCGCCCGCAGCACCCCAGCGCCAGCAGCACCAGGGCCAGATTCAGCAGCGCCACAAAAACCAACTGAAAAAAGCCGCTGCGGGCATACTCGGCATAACAGATCCCCATGCGGGTCAGATAGGCCTCCCCGCCGAACAGAGCGGCAAACTGTACTGCCAGGAAGCAGGCATACAGCAGGTCCATCACCACCAAAACGGTAATGGGCAGCGCACTGTTTACTTTGGGAAAAGGGCATTGCTCTGTTCTGCCCCTTCGGGGTTCTGGCCGGCGCTGGGCATAAAGAAGACTGAAGAAAAACGGAGCCAGGCACAGTCCCAACAGGATCCGCGCCATCCAGCCGGAAAGATGCAGATAGATCCAGCGCACCATCTCCTCCGTCAGGTGGGAAAACAGCGCATCCGCCGCAGTCAGCAGCGGAAAAACCACCGCCAGCAACGGCACGCACACCACCAGCCCCAGGAGAATCGCCCATAATGTCTTTTTTCCGGAAAGACAGCGCACACTGGCTGCGGTCTGCGCTGCCGCGCCCAAGCGCATGAACAGGCCATCTCCCAACTGCTCCAGCCGCTCCAGAAATCCCAGCGGAGTGTGTACCGGCTTACTTGGCCGTGTCCACCCTGCGGTCTGCAGGGCCATCACACAGGTCAGGGCCACCAGGTTCCACAGCCGCAGCCAGTCATTGCTGAAGAGTGTAAAACTCAACGCCAACAATCCCGCCGCTGCCAGCAGCAGACGGTGTTCAAGGCAGGCCAGCGGCTCCATCCCGCCGTACCAGAACAGCAGACCATACCAGCCTGCGGCAGCCACCGTGACTCCCAGCCCCAATGTGCCGTAATAGAGCACATCGGTACACAAAATTCCCAGCAGGACCGCCGCCAGCAACAGGCGGCGGTCCTTTGCGTCTACCTCATAGCTGCGGCGGGCCGCGGAAATCGGTGGTGTGACCATGCCGTCCGTCCCCGACAGGCTCTGTTTTTTCTCCACGCTCTGTCAGCTCCTTTCTTTCCTGCTGCCGCGCAGCAGCGCAGCTCCATTGAGCAGCAGGGTCACCACCAGCAGCGTTGTCGCCGCCAGACGCAGGCCTCCCATCGTGTCCTCCAGCGCGGAGCTGTCCCCTGCCGCAGTAAGGCACCAGACATATACCACTGCCAGCCACAGCGTCACGGAACAACAGGTTAGGCTGGCCGGGCACAGATGCACACGGTGTGCCCTCATTCCCAATGCAGCTGCCCCCAAGCCCCAGGACAACAGTCCAAGTCCCAGTGCCAGCCACAGGATGAAACTTATCATTTCCATCCGGCCTCCTCTCATTTCCTCTTGAAGATAGCACAGGCGGCATCGAATGTCAATTATTTTTTATTGTTTTACAATAAAGTTATATTGATAAAAGTGCGGAGGCCTGACATCAGACCTCCGCACTTTTCATTCTTCTTTGTCCGGAACATACTCCAGCAAATCACCGGGCTGACAGTCCAGAGCCTTGCAGATAGCCTCCAGGGTGGTGAAGCGTACTGCCTTGGCGTGGTTATTTTTTAAAATAGACAGATTGGCCAGAGTGATGTCCACCTTGGCGGAAAGCTCATTGAGGCTCATTTTCCGCTTGGCCATCATCACGTCCAGATTTACGATGATGGGCATGTCTCTCCCCCCTTAAATGGTGAGATCGTTTTCCGCCTTCAGCTCCGCCGCCTGGCGGAACAGAGCGGACATAACCAGACAGAGTAGTCCGCCCATAAAAAAGACCGGCACAAACAGTGCGTTATAGGACAGCAGCGGCTCGATGGTACCGTAGTAGGCCAACCCCCAAACCAGCCGCACCAGCGCAGCAGCAGCAATCAGGAAGCTGCACACTGCTGAGCGGCGGAGGCTTGTGCTGTTGGCTTTCTGGAACGGCTTCCCCTCCAGAATGGTACTCAGCACCCTCCGGGCCTGCCACAAAACGACTGCGGTACACACTCCGCAAAACCACAAAAACAGCATCAGAACCACTGCCCGGATATCCTGCCAGACCAGGGAAAGATCCCAGAGCAGTTCCTGATACAGCCAGTCCTCCACATAATAGGGCCGCACTAGATGGGGCACCAGCGGCAATACCACCAGATTACATACAAATGTAATGCTCACCAGCACCCTCAGCACCGCAGCCAGCTTCTGCACACCCGTCCGTTCCATGGCGGCACCTCCTTTGGGAGCATCATACCACACTTTTTATTGTTTTTCAATAAAAATATGAAGGGCGTCCCGCGGACGCCCTTCTGTTATATCTGGACGGCTCCCAGCACTTCTCCTATGGGACCGCTGATGACCAGATCAGCATGGCTGTCATAGGGGGTTGGACTTTTGTTGATGAGGGTCAGCTTATTCCCCTGGTAATAGCGGATGAGTCCCGCCGCCGGATAGACCGCCAGGGAGGTCCCCCCGATGATGAGCATATCCGCCCGGGAAATGGCCAGCACGGCAGCTTCAATGGTCTGCTGATCCAAAGACTCCTCATAGAGCACCACGTCGGGCTTGATCATTCCGCCGCACACCGGACAATGGGGCACACCCTCGCTCTTCATCATAAAGTCCAGGTCATAGAACTGGTGGCACTTCATGCAGTAGTTGCGGTGGACCGAACCGTGGAGTTCATAGACGGCAACGCTGCCCGCCGCCTGATGAAGCCCGTCGATATTCTGGGTCACCACAGCCTTCAGTTTGCCCGCCTGCTCCAGCTCTGCCAGTTTCCGGTGGGCCGCATTGGGTTTTGCGTCGGGAAAGAGCATCTTATTGTGGTAGAACCGGTAAAACTCCTCCGGGTCCCGCTCAAAGAAACTGTGACTTAGGATCGTTTCCGGCGGGTATTTGTACTGCTGGTTGTACAGCCCGTCCACACTGCGGAAATCGGGGATACCGCTCTCAGTAGACACCCCGGCCCCGCCGAAAAAGACGATGTTTTTACTCTCCGAGATCCACTGCTGCAATTTTGCACGTTTTTCTTCCATATAAACCCCTCCCCCGTCATAGGATCACTTCTCCCGGTGGCGGCACCAGGTGTGAGGGCAGCTGGAGCAGCCGCCGCAGCCGCAGCCCCGCTTGCCCTTCAGGCTCTGGTGGAACCGGTAGATGAGGTAAACGATCGCCCAAATGATAAGGGCGGCCACACCGATGTAAATAAGATATTTTATCATGCTCCAAACACCCTCAACAGCAGCGAGCCGATCTGGTAAACCAGGAAGGAACCCAGCCATGCCGCGCACAGCTGCCAGCCGATGGAGGCCAGGGTCCACTTGACCGAGTTCATCTCCTTGCGGATGGTGGAAACCGCCGCTACACAGGGTACATACAGCAGTACGAACACCAGGAAGGAGTAGGCTGCCAGAGGGCTCTGGAACGTACCGCCCAGGGCAGCTGCGATGGCCGCGCCGCTGGCAGTGACGGAGAAGCCGTAGAACATGCTCATGGAAGAAACCACCATCTCCTTGGCAATGAGGCCGGACAGCAGAGCCACCGCCGCCTGCCAGGTGCCAAAGCCCAGGGGAAGAAAGACAGGAGCCAGGAAGGAACCGATGGCGCCCAGGATAGACGCCTCCGCATTGGACACCATACCAAAGGTACCGTTTTCCACCCCGAAGCTCTGAAGGAACCAGAGCAGTACACTCATGGCCAGGATCAGGGTACCCGCCTTAACGAGGAACCCTTTTACCTTCTCCCACACATGCAGAGCCATGTTCTTGAGTGTGGGCAGCCGGTAGGGGGGCAGCTCCAGCACAAAGGCAGCAGGCTCCCCTTTGAACACCAGCTTTTTGAGCAGAATGCCGGAGCCGATGGCAAACAGCAATCCCAACATATAGAGGGAAAACACCACCACGCCGCCGTATTTGGGGAAAAATGCGGCAGTAAGTAGGCCATATACCGGCAGCCGGGCCGAGCAGGACATGAAGGGTACCAGCATGATAGTCATGCGCCGGTCCTTCTCATTCTCCATGGTACGGGCACCCATGACCGCGGGCACAGTGCAGCCAAAGCCCATCAGCATAGGGATGAACGCCTTGCCGCTCAAGCCAAACCGCCGCAGCAGCCGGTCCATGATAAAGGCCGCCCGGGCCATGTAGCCGGAATCCTCCAGGAAGGAGAGGAAAAGGAACAAAATCGCAATCTGGGGCAGGAAGGTAAGCACACCGCCTACACCTGCGATTACGCCGTCCACCAGCAGGGCCTCCACCCAGGGGGCAGTGCCCGCCGCGGCCAGTCCTGCCCGGACCCATTCGGCAAAGCAGCTGCCGATAAGGAAATCCACCCCGTCGGCCAGCACCTGGCCCGGTCCAAAGGTAAGGGCAAACATAGCCAGCATCATCACCAGGAACACGGGGATGGCCAGGAATTTATGGGTAACGATGGCATCAATCCGGTCGGACAGGGTGGGCGTGCCCAGCGGCTTGCCCCGCTTGAGGCAGGCGGAGACCACGCCCTGAATAAACTGATAGCGTGCATCGGCGATAAGAGTCTCCCGGTCGCCCAATTCATAGGCTCCCTCGTACTCCCGGCAGATCTCCTCCAGTCGGTCCCGGGTCGACTGGTCCAGGCCCAGGGCCTTCTCCACCAACTGATCCCCTTCGATGAGCTTGATGGAGGCCCAGTGGGCCGGGATATGGGCCTCATAAGCCCGATCATGGATCAGCTCGCCCACCTTGTGGTGGATCTGGTGGGTAAAATCATCGTACAAATCATCCGGCTCCAGCGTGACCCCCACGTGCATCTGTCGGTGGGCCGCCTCCAGCAGAGTTTGAATGTTTTCCCCAGAACGGGCCGTAATGGGGATAACCGGTACACCCAGCGCCTCAGACAGACGCTCCACGTCGATTTTGTCCCCCCGTTTTTCCACCTCGTCCATAAAATTCAGGGCGATAACCATGGGCCGCTCCAGCTCCAGAAGCTGAGCGGTCAGATAGAGATTGCGCTCCAGGTTGGTAGCATCAATGATATCGATGATTGCGTCGGGCCGTTCCCCTACAATGAAGTCCCGGGCTACGATCTCCTCCATGGAATAAGGGGACAGCGAGTAAACACCCGGCAGATCCACCACCGTCACCGGTTTGCCATCCACCTCTGCCCGCCCCTCTTTTTTCTCTACCGTCACGCCGGGCCAGTTGCCCACATACTGGTTGGAACCGGTGAGCGCGTTGAAAAGGGTCGTCTTGCCGCAGTTGGGGTTGCCCACCAGGGCTAGCTTCATTTCACGAGTGTCGTGGCTGGCGTAGTCAGGCACACCACCGTGGACCTGCTGCTCATGGGCGTGGTCGGCATCCATCCGCCGCAGGGTCTCCTCATCCGGCAGATGCTGCACCATGCCAATGCGCCGCTTTCGGGTCTGGGCGCGCTGGCGGCCTTCCTCTCCAGTGGCCACCTGGATCTGGGCCGCGTCCGCCCGGCGCAGAGAGAGCTCATAGCCCCGTAAATTTAGCTCCAGCGGGTCACCAAACGGTGCGATTTTTCGTACGGTGACCTCGGTACCGGGGGTCAGTCCCATATCCACCAACCGGCGTTTGACCGGTCCGTTTTCATTGCCCACCCGAAGGATAACGCCGCTCTCACCCGGCTGTACATCCTCCAGCGTGCGCTGTTTCTGCTGCACTTGCGTCGTCATAACATCCCATCCAACTTCAAAAGTAAAGTTTGTCTTATCAAATCAGCTTATTATACTACGGCACGATAGCGCACGCAAGGGACGTGCCCGGTCATTTCAAACAAAAAACGGGCGCCCGGCGGGCGCCCGTTTCATCCAAAGCTGTTCTTAGTGCTCGTGATCCTCACAGTCACAGCCGCAGCCGCAGCCATCCTCATCTTCGTCACCGCAGCAGCAGTCATCGGACAGATCCAGCGCAAACTTCTGCTTGCAGCTGGGGCACTGAATCACGCCCTCCTCCAGGATGGACTCATCAATCACCAGAGTCTCGCCGCAGTTGGGGCAATCGATCTCAAAAAAATCGTCGTCCTCATCCTCGCAGCAGCAGTCATCGTCATCGTCGTCCTCATCCTCAAACACGGCCTTTTCCACATCGGAAAGGTCGTCGGAAATGGCGTCGATCTCCTCACCCAGGGCGGAAGTGTTCTCCTCCAGATCCTCAATGGACATGCCGATCTCCTCCAGGATGCCGATCATCACGGAGATGAGCTTACCCTCTTTGGACTTCTGGGTATCCAGATCTAGACCCTCAGCCAGGCCCTTCAAATACGCGACTTTCTCAGAAATCGTCATAATACGCTCTCCTTTTCGTTACAGGCGGCCTCGAAGGGCCAATCACATGATACATCCTCGTACCCTTCGCCACGGTACACTGCTATCGCTCTGCAAAAAATACCTTATTTTTCACCTGCGCGGTTTGCTGTGCACCTGCGCTCAGGCGCTCAGACGCTTAGGCCTTGCAGCGCTCCAGATACTCGCCGGTACGGGTGTCGATCTTGATCTTGTCGCCGGGGTTGATGAACAGGGGCACCTTGATCTCGGCGCCGGTCTCCAGAGTGGCGGGCTTGGTCACATTGGTGGCGGTGTCGCCGCGGAAGCCGGGATCCGTCTCGGTGATCTCCAGCTCCACAAAGGTGGGGGGCTCCACAGCAAAGATCTTGCCCTTGTAGGAGTTGATCTTACAGACCATGTTCTCCTTCACAAAGCGGAAATTGTCACCCAGCATCTCAGCGCCGATGGGCACCAGATCATAGGTCTCGGGATCCATGAAGTAGTACAGATCGCCGTCGTTGTAGCTGTACTCCATGTCCTTGCGCTCCACATAGGCCTGCTCGAACTTGGCGGTGGGGTTGAAGGAGGTCTCAGTCACGCCGCCGGTGATGACGTTCTTCATCTTGGTGCGCACGAATGCGGCGCCCTTGCCGGGCTTCACGTGCTGGAACTCCACCACCTGCATGACCTGACCATCCATCTCGAAGGTCACGCCGTTGCGGAAATCACTGGCAGAAATCGTAGGCATTGGTATTCATCCTCCAAATAAGGTTTTTCAATTCAATAAATTTAGCTAAGCTATTTTACCCCATTATTCCCCCATTTGCAAGGGTTTTTCACGGCTTTTACAGAATAATGAGCTCTTTGGGGGATTTGGTGATGTCGATGCAGCCGTCAGCGGTAAAAATGGTCACATCCTCGATGCGCACACCGAACTTCCCAGGCAAATAAATACCAGGCTCAGCAGATACAGCGGCACCCACAGGCATGGGGGTCTCATCCCGCAGGTTGGCATTGGGGGACTCGTGGATCTCGATGCCAACACTGTGTCCATAACCATGGCCGAAATATGCACCATAACCTGCATCCTCAATGACCTTACGGGCGGCGGCGTCGATGGCTTTCCCGGGTACCCCGGCCTTGGCCGCAGCAATACCGGCCAGCTGGGCCTCCAGTACGATGTGGTAAACCTTCTTCATCTCCTCGGTAGGCTCACCCACGGCGATGGTACGGGTCATGTCGGAACAATAGCCACCGTACTTGCAGCCGAAGTCCATGGTAATGAACTCCCCTTCCTGCACCCGGCGGTCGCCGGGTACGCCGTGGGGCAGACTGCCGTTGGGACCGGAGACAACAATGGGATCAAAGCTCATCTTGTCTGCACCGCGGCACAGCATCTCGTACTGGAGCTTGGCGGCAATCTCCCGCTCGGTCATACCGGGCTTGATAAATTTCAGAATAGCGTCAAAGGCCTGGTCGGTGATCTCCTGGGCCTTCACCATCAGGGCGATCTCTTCCTCATCCTTGCAGGCGCGCAGATCGTTCAGCAGCTTCTGGGCAGGCACCAGCTCACAGGGCAGCTTGGTATACTGGTTATAAGAGGCTACTGTCATATACCCATCCTCAATACCCAGCTTGCCAATGTTCAGCTCCTTCACCGCCTGTTCGGCCAGGACCATGAAGTTTTTCGTCCGGTCGGTCATGGTGATGTGAGCACCGGTAACCGTGTTGCCAGCGGCCTCAATGTACCGGGAGTCGGTAAAATAACGGCTCTCATTTCTGGTCACAATGACCATGCCCTCACCGTGGAAGCCAACAGCGTAAAATTCGCCTGGCTCACTGGTGACCAGCATGGCATCGATGCCGTATTCGTCCAGCTTGGCCGCGATCTGTTTCAGGTGATTCATGGTAATCTACTTCCTTTACAGAGAATTTTGATAAAGCTGTTTCATAACCCGTGCGTCCTCTGCCTGGGTTCCCGCGCTCTCGCAGATGAAAGTGGGGCTCCAGCCCCGGCGGGCCACCTCCGCCAGCAGCGGAGCGGGATCCGGACCAAAATCGGCCTGGTCAAAGGTCAAGTGCATTTTCTCGCCCCCATTGGGCGTGAATTGGATCTTGGAAAAATGACTATGGAAGCGGCTGGCCCGCTCTTCCCCCAACACTTCCCGGATGCGGTCCAACATCCGTACGCAGGCCTCGTGCCCCTCCAGTTCCCCCAGGGAACGGGCATACAGGTGACCAAAGTCTACGCAAGGCGTCAGGCGTTCATCCAGGGTGCACAGCTCCAGCACCTCATCCAGATCTCCCAACTGATTGATTTTGCCCATGGTCTCGGGACAAAGGGCGATATGACCGAAGCCGGCATCATCGCAGGCGGCCACCACTTCTTTCAGGGAGCTAAGGGCGATATCCTGGGCTTGGCGGCGGGTGCGCTTCATCAGCGCGCCGGAGTGGATGACCACCCGCCCTGCCCCCATCCAGTCCGCCGCCTGGCAGGCGGCAAGGACATAGCCGATGGTCTTTTGCAGGCTGGACGGATCCGGATTGGCCAGATTGATGAAATAGGGGGCATGAAGGGACAGGGAAATCCCTGCCGCAGCCGCAGCTGCCCCCAGCTTGCGTGCGGTCTGCTCCCCTACGTTGACGCCCTTGCCGCACTGGTACTCATAACAGTCCAGCCCCAGCTCCGCCAACCAGCGGGGGGCGTCCACGGAGGATTTATAGGGAAAGGACTCGGCGTTGCCCGCCGGGCCAAAGATAGCGCTCATAAGGTCTGTGTTCTCCTTTTCGTCAGGGCGCGGAAGGGCCACTCCACCGCATAGCGCAGGTAGCGCCCCGGGTTGCCCGCCAGGCGGATTGGCTCCACCAGCAGGGTGTATATCCCCGCGTTCCGCCCACCCAAAATATCCGTAAAGATCTGGTCGCCCACAATAGCGGTCTCATCCGGCTTGCACCCCATCTGCTCCATAGCCCGGAAAAAACTCCCCGGCTTTGGCTTGCCCGCGTGACCGATGAAGGGCACCCCCAAGGCCCGGGCAAAGCGCTCCGGCCTGGCGGGATGGCGGTTGTTGGAGAGCACGAACAGGGTCACCCCGTGCTCTGCCAGCGCTGCGCTCCAGTCCCGCACCGCGTCAGTGGGCTCTGGCACGCCATAGGGTACCAGTGTATTATCCAGATCAGCCAGCAGCAGACGGATCCCTCGTCCGGCCAGAGCGGCGGGCTCAATGTCAAAAATACTCCCGCCCGCCCAATGGGCCAGCACGGAAACTGCCATAACTGCACCTCGTCTATTTTCAGTCTTGTCCGCATAGAATTATACACGCTTCTGACACCATGGACAAGGGGGTAGCTTCTGCTATGCAATCAAAATCCGATCTCATCCTCACCGCGCCGCCCGCCGACAGCCGGGCCGCGCTGCGTTTCGGTCTTCCCGTAGCCCACGTGGCCTACCGCGTGGGCGGCGGGCCTCATCTCTTCCGCGCCAACATGCCTGTATCGGTCCGGGGCGGGCTGATGGTCATGGACAATACCGGCTTTGACGGCCGGGGCGAGTGTGCCCCCTTCTGCCAGGAGGTACTGAGGGAGTGCATGGCCCGCGGCTTTGACGGCATCATCTGCGACTTTGAGGGCCGTCCCACACCTCTGCTGCTCCAAATCGTCCGGGAATTGGGCGCCGCGGCCCGGAAACGGAACTGGCCTCTCTATGTGACAGAGTCCTATGGCAGCGCTTCCGACTCTGCCCGGGTACTCATCTCATCGGCTCTCTCAGGCGGCTCCCTTCAGCAGCGGCTTCAAGAAGCGGTGGAACAGTATGGCACAGAACGAGTGGCATTGGCTGTGGAGCGGGTGGCGGTGGATTTTTTCCTGCCCTCTCCTACGGGTCAAGGGATCCCGCTCAGCCGTGAGGAACTGGCCCACCGCCTGGAGGAACGCACTCCTTCTGTGTTTTTCTCCAGTGAGCTGTGCGCCCACTACTTTACTTATATGTCCCGGCAGAACGGAGCCCATTTTGTCCTCTTCGATGATGCCGGCTCCATCCGCAAAAAGATCCAGCTGGCCCGCCGGCTTGGGATCGTCCAGGCCGTATTGGCCTATCCCCAGGTGGATGACCTGCTGGAGGATATCCTAAGAGAGTGAATGCAACAGGACCCCACGCCAAACGGCGTGGGGTCCTGTAAGTCTTAGTAATACTTCTTGCGATTCTTGCGGGCGGCCTCAGACTTCTTGCGGCGCTTGACGCTCGGGCTCTCATAATGCTCGCGCTTCCGAACCTCGGCCAGAACGCCCGACTTGGCGCAGCTGCGCTTAAAGCGCTTGAGCGCGTTCTCCAAGGACTCGCCGTCCTTCACATGGACTTCCGACATTGACTTCCCCTCCCTCCGAAGCGGCGGGATTCCACCGCCAAAGGGCCACATAGATATGGCTTTAACAGAATCATTGTATTCGATAATACCGCAAATGTCAAGAGTGGATTTTCTTTTCCACGTCTGACTTACTTGGCGATGAGGTTAACCAGCTTGTTGGGCACCAGAATGGTCTTGACCAGGTTCTTGCCCTCGGTAAACTTCTGTACCTTGGGATCCGCCAGGGCAGCGGCCACCACGGTGGCCTCGTCGCTGTCCACAGGGACGGTGACGGTGGAGCGGAGCTTGCCGCACACCTGCACGGCCATCTGTACTTCGGCAGCCACGGTCTTGCTCGCGTCGTACTCCGGCCAGGACTGCTGGCAGGCCATGCCGTTGGTGTTGAAGCCCAGGTTTTCCCACAGCTCCTCCACCATATGGGGCGCAAAGGGGGACAGCAGCAGCAGCAGCGTCTTGTAGTCACCCTTGGAGCAGCCGTTCTGGTAGAAGTCGTTGACCAGGGCCATGAGAGCGGCGATGGCAGTGTTGAACTTCATGGCCTCGATATCGTCAGAGACCTTCTTGATGGTCTTGTGGATGGCACTCTCGTTGGCGGCGGTGTAGTCCACGCTGTCGGTCAGGTTCTCCGACAGGTTCCACACCCGGTCCAAAAAGCGCTTGCAACCCTTGACGGCGTTGTCGCTCCAGGAGGCGGCCTTCTCAAAATCGCCGATGAACATGATATAGGTGCGCATGGTGTCCGCGCCGTACTGGGCCACCACGTCGTTGGGGTTGATGACGTTGCCGCGGCTCTTGCTCATCTTCTCGCCGCCCTCGCCCAGGATCATGCCGTGGGAGGTGCGCTTCTGATAGGGCTCCTTGGTAGGCACCACGCCGATGTCGTAGAGGAACTTGTGCCAGAACCGGCTGTAGAGCAGGTGGAGGGTGGTGTGCTCCATGCCGCCGTTGTACCAGTCCACAGGGCTCCAGTACTTCAGCGCCTCGGCAGAGGCCAGCGCCTTGTCGTTGTGGGGGTCCATATAGCGCAGGAAATACCAGGAGGAGCCGGCCCACTGGGGCATGGTATCGGTCTCCCGCTTGGCGGGGCCGCCGCAGTGGGGGCAGGTGGTGTTGACCCAGTCGGTCATCTTGGACAGGGGGCTCTCACCGTCATCGGTGGGCTCGTAAGAGTCCACGTCGGGCAGCAGCAGGGGCAGCTGATCCTCACTCAGAGGCTGCCAGCCGCACTTCTCACAGTACACCATGGGGATGGGCTCGCCCCAGTAGCGCTGACGGGAGAACACCCAGTCGCGGAGCTTGTAGTTGACCTTGGCCTTGCCGATGCCCTTCTCCTCCAGCCACTTGGTGATGGCGGGGATGGCGTCCTTCACCGTCAGGCCGTTGAGGAACTCAGAGTTGACCAGGATGCCGGTCTCATCCTTGGCGGTAAAGGCGGCCTTCTGCACATCCTCGCCGCCGGAGACCACCTCGATGATCTCACAGCCGAACTTCTTGGCAAATTCCCAGTCGCGGTCGTCGTGAGCGGGCACGGCCATGATAGCGCCGGTGCCGTAGGTGGAGAGCACGTAGTCGGAGATAAAGATGGGGATCTCCTTGCCGTTGACCGGGTTGATGCCCTTCACGCCGTCCAGGCACACGCCGGTCTTTTCCTTGTTCAGCTCGGTGCGCTCCAGATCGGACTTGGAGGCGGCGGCGGCCTGATAGGCCTTCACGTCCTCGGCATTCCGGAGCTTGCCGCTCTCCAGCCAGCCCTTTACCAGGGCGTGCTCGGGAGAGAGAACCATATAGGTGGCGCCGAACAGGGTATCGGGCCGGGTGGTGAACACCACGATGTCCTCGCCGGTGGTGGCCTTGAAGGTGACTTCAGCGCCGGTGGAGCGACCGATCCAGTTCTTCTGCTGGGTCTTGACCCGCTCGATAAAGTCCAGATCGTCCAAATCGTCAATGAGCCGCTGGGCGTACTCCGTGATCTTCAGCATCCACTGGCTCTTCTCCTTGCGGATGACGGGGGAGCCGCAGCGCTCACACACGCCCTCCACCACTTCCTCGTTGGCCAGCACGCACTTGCAGGAGGTGCACCAGTTTACCGGCATGGTGGTCTTATAGGCCAGGCCGTGCTTATAGAGCTGCAGGAAGATCCACTGGGTCCACTTATAGTACTCCGGGTCAGTGGTATTGATCACCCGGTCCCAATCGAAGGAATAGCCGAGCATATGCAGCTGCTTGGTGAAATTCGCAATGTTGTCGTGGGTCACCTTGGCGGGGTGAATGTGGTTTTTGATGGCGTAGTTCTCGGTGGGCAGGCCGAAGGCGTCATAACCCATGGGGAAGAGCACATTATACCCGTCCATCCGGCGCTTGCGGGCTACCACATCCATGGCGGTATAGGGACGGGTATGGCCCACATGCAGGCCCTGACCGGAGGGATAGGGGAACTCCACCAAGGCGTAAAACTTGGGCTTGTCGCTGTGATTTTCGCAGTGGAAGGTCTTCTCCTCCACCCATTTTTTCTGCCATTTGGGCTCAATGGCGGCAAAATCGTACTTCAAATCTCTCACGCTTTCCTTCGATCTATCATTCCGCCCCAGAGGGCATATAATCTGGAATATTATAATCGAAAAACACGTGCTTTGCAAGTGCTTTGCAGGCTATGCAGAGCCATTTACCGGTATATCCGGCTCTCTGTCCGGGTCTCGGCCACCACCCGGCCTCCCCGCAGCACCCACCGCCGGGGTGGACACAGGCGGATCGCTTCGCCCGCAGCAGCCACAGGCAGCACCACCAGATCCGCCCGGCAGCCCGGCTCCAGCCCGTAACCCGGCAGCTTCAGGATCCGGTTGGCCCCGGTAGTGATCATGTCCAGCACCTGCTCGGTCTCGCCCGGTAAGCTCATCTGAGCGGCGTGGGCCAGGAGGTTGGCCACCTGCAGCATGTCCGCGCTGCCGTAAGGATAAAAGGTATCCCGCACACAGTCCTGTCCAAAGGTGACATTCACCCCGGCCTCCAGCAGCTGCTTGACCCGGGTAATTCCCCGCCGGATGGGCTGCCGGTCTCCCCGGCCCTGAAGCATCAGATTGGTGGCCGGATTGGTAATGATCTGGATCCCTGCCTCCCGCACCTTGTCAATCACATAGCGGGCATAGTGGTCATCATAGGCCGCCAGGGCACAGGTGTGTCCCGCCGTTACCCGGCCGGGTGCAAAATTCCGGGACATGGCCTCGTCCGCCACCATTTCCAGAGTGCGGTAAAAGGGATCGTCCGTCTCGTCCACGTGCATATCAATTTCGGCTCCGAATGCCTCCGCCAGATCAAAGCAGAATTTGACGTGGGCCAGACTGTCCGCAGGGGTCTCCTCGTTGGCCGGCATACCGCCCACTATGTCGGCCCCACGCTCCATGGCCTGCTGCATGAGGGTCTGGCACCCCGGGTCCCGCAGGATTCCCTCCTGAGGGAAGGCCACAATCTGCAGATCCAGCATTTCCCGGTATTTTTCCCGCAGGGCCAGCACCCCTTCCAGCGGCATCAGCCTGCCGATGGTATCCACATCCACGTGGCTGCGCATACCCAGCGTGCCGTTGACCACCGCCCGGCGTACCACCTCCTCCCCTCGGCTCACGATGTCCTCCACAGTGTAGGACCGCTTTTTTTCCCACAGGATCTCGATGGCCTCCCGCAGTGTGCCGCTTTCATTGGGCCGGACCACATCGCACACATTCACTTTGTCCAGATGAATGTGCGCATCCAGAAATGCAGGACAGACCAGCCCTCCCTCCGCATCCAGTGTGGGAAGGCCGGTCTCTTCCAGCCGGTCTGCGATCCGGGCAATGCGCCCATCTTCCACCAGAATGTCCGCCGGTGCACCGCGCCCACGCAGGTGGGCATTGTGAATACACAGTCGTTCCATAGTCGAGAGCCTCCTTTTTCCATAAGATCGGGGTACTCTCATTTTATCAATCCACCTGTAGCATGTCTACTATCTGCACGCGTCAGACTGATCTGCGGTCCCATTTCTGGTGGAAACCTTTTACCGCAAAGAGATCTTTACCGCTTTTTCCATCTCCAGTTCGTACTGCTGAACGAAAAACCAAATCTGCGCCACTTTATCCACATCCCGGGCATAGGACTCGGCGCTTGGGGTGGAAATGACGGTAATCGTACCGTCGCTCCGATTTTTGATTTTCTTCACCCACACATCCTCAAAGAGCTCCTCACCCTGCGCATCCCGGAAATACACACCGTTACTCAACCTGGTGTACCAGGCGTTTACCGCCCCCACCGGGTGCATCTTCACAATGAGCTGTCCGTCCACCGCCTCATAGCTGGCCGGAGCATACCCCCCGTCTGGATTTCCTGAATCTGTAGAGGGCAGGTCTTTCAGATCTACCACTTGCCTGGGAGAAATTCCACCCACCGGTGTGTTTGGAATGATCTCCAGCTCTTTCAGCTCACTCACGTCCCCATAGAGTTCATACATGCTCTCCACATAACCCTCCGGGTCCCAGTAGTGGTTGACGACCACCTCGTCATATGGGATATACGCCCCGGTCTCCCCGTCCCGCAGAACAAAGTCATACCAGTCGCTTGCGCTTGTGTCCGTCTCCGGCCAGCGCAGTTTGAGCAGGGTGCCCAGAGGGGAGCGGTCCAGCGAGCGGACCTGCACCTGGACTGTTTTTCCCCCTATTCTGGCAGAAACAATGGCATCCAGGTCAAAATGTTCACCCTGGATGGGATCTGCATCAAATTCTAGGACGCTCTCCCAGATGAGTTTGCCGGCCCAGTTGCCCTGGTACTCCCTGTATCGGGCAATCTGCAGCTGCACCGTCTCCCCCGCCTTCAGCGGACGGCGGAGCAGAAAACGCCAGGCACCGTACAGGGTCTGTCCGTCCGCCAGGTATTCCTGCCGCTCAAAGCTGTTCCCATAACCTTCGGCGGATATCTCTTCCCCATCCGCATATAGGGTAAGATAGGGAGTGTAACGCCGGGCCATCCGGTGGCTGTCCACCAGTTCTTCCTCCGCAGCCACCGCCTGCTGAAAGTGCAGCGAGTAAAACACCGTGCAGAACGTCTCATCCATAGCCACCCGTTCCACTGTAAATATGTCGCCGTTGTCCGCTGTTACTGATTTTCCCACCGGGCTGGCACAGGTCTCATACACCTCATTAAGACCCAGCATGGCATACTCGCTCTGTCCTGTGAGGAATGCAAAGGCCCCCATGCAGTAGGCTGCCGCCGTGACCATTAGCAGGACGCATACCACTGCCGCCACCGTTACAGCACGGACCGTGTGCCGTGTCCATTTGGGCGTGGAAACACACATGGCTTCTATCATCATCCTCTGCCGGTCCTTGTCCAAAGAAAGCGCGTCCATCTGTCTGCAATAGTCGTCTTTAAACATACTCTTCTCCCTCCTCCAGCCGTTGGCGCAGCATTGCCCTGGCCCGGCACAGCCGGGTACGTATTGCACCCTCCCGCTTACCCAAAATCCCGGCAATTTCGGCCACACTCAGTCCCTCATAGTAATAGAGATGCACTACCGTCCGGTACTCCCCAGGCAGAGACAACACCTGCGCCAGCACACCGTCCTCCTCCGTCTGTTCCGGCGCGGGGAGATGGTCGGCTTCCTCCAGTGGGCGGGTGTGCTTCTTCCAGAACGTGCGGTGCAGATCTCCCGCGCAGTTGGCCGCCACCCGCAACAGCCAGGCCCGGCAATGCGCCTCATCCCGGAATCTGGGGCCGGACCGCACCAGACGCAGAAAGGTCTCCTGTGTCACATCCTCCGCGTCTTCCCGGTTGCCTGTCCGGGCATAGGCCAGACGGTAAACCGCCTGGCTGTGGCGTTCCACCAGCCGTGCCGCCTCCTCCTGTTGCATGGCATTCCCTCCTTTTTTCTTCTACCAAATACACGGTATCCACACCAAAAAGGTTACAAAAAGCCGCAGGGGCGGCCGCGTAAATCGCGGCCGCCCCTGCGGTGCTTGGAATATGGAATTACTGCAGGCCTTCCAGCCCGTCCTGCTGCTGAGTGGAGAGCAGGAACTGCTCAAAGCACACGCCGTCCTCACGGGCCCAGATGGTGAGCCAGTGCTCGCCCTCGGTCAGATGCAGGCAGGCGCCGTCTTTGTCGTAGTAGAACCACTGCTCGCCGGTGGCGGTATCGCCGCTGCCCGAGGGATTGCGCAGCGTATCGCTGTTGGCTACAAAGATGCGGCTGCCGTCCACACCCACGTGGAAGGAGTCGGAACCATTGCTGGGATGGTTGGAATAGGCGCTCAGGTAATAGTCTCCGTCCTCCGGAACAACGATCTTAAAGCGCAGGGCGGGGGCGTCGGTCAGAACCTCCTCCGTTTTCCATTCATTTTTCTCGTCGGGGAGCAGCTGCACGCCGTTCTCGACGGCCGTCCAGACAAACTCGCCCCGGTTGTCGCACTGGGCATAGTCCAGTCCGGCCAAAACATCGGTGGCGTTGATAATCACCTTACCGTCTACCGGCTGATAACCTTCTACAGGTGCCTCCTGCTTGGTGTCCACGGCCTCCGTGCTCTCCTGCATACCCTCCAGATCGTTCTGCTGCTCGGAGGAGAGCATGATCTGCTTGAAGTAGGCGCCGTCCTCACGGGCCCAGATGGTGATGGTGTTCATTCCAGCCTCCAGCGAGACAACCGTACCATCCCCATCATAGTAGAACCACTGATCGCCGTTGGCGGCATCCGAACCCGAGCTACCGCCATCCACCGGGTTGCGCAGCACACTCTGCCGGCCACTAAAGGCATAGACGCCGTTCACACCCACATGGAAGGAATCCGCACTCACATCGGGATGATTGGAATAGATGCTCAGATAGTAGTCTCCCGCTTCCGGCGCATATACGTTAAACTGGATGCTGGGAGTATCCGCAAGGCTGGATGCACTGGTGTTCGTCCAGGTTTTACCGGTATCCGGCAGCAACTGTACCCCGTTCTCAGCTGCCTGCCAGGACACAGCGTCCAGATTGGTGCAGGAAGCGTAGGAGTGTCCCTCAAGGGCGTCGGCGGCATTGATGACCACCTGACCATCCGTGATGACATAGGCATAGTCCTCATCCACCGCAGGCTCCCAGACCGATACGGCAAACGTGCTTTGTACGCGTTCAAAACCATCGGCCTGTGCCGTTACGGTGATGGTAGCTTCGCCCGCACCCACCGGGACAAGGGTAAGGGTGTGTCCCGATACGGTCACATCCACTACCTCGGGTGCATCGGAAACCGCAGACAGAGTCACCTCTCCAGTCCCATAGCGGACCCCGGTATCCACCGCAATCTCCAGGTCGGCGTCATCCGTCCTCAAGGACTGATCTTCCACCGGGTCCAGATAGAGATATGCCGCGGCCTCCCCACGCTGGGTGGGTGCCAGGAGGGTACCGTCGCCGGGAATGCGGCCTTCCAGATCCTCCGTGAGGAAGAGCTGGTTGACCATGATGCCATCCTCACGGGCATACAGGTGAATGGTGTGCTCCCCTTCGCTCAGCGTCCAGTCGCCCACCAGGACCCATGCATCCACACAGTCGCCGGCAATCTGGGTCAGTGCGCCGTCGTCCAGCTGTACATAGAAGGAGTCGCCGTCTCCCTTGGTGTTGGGCGTGGTGCGGTTGACATAGATCCGATAGCTGCCGGCGGTCTCCACATCCAGCACATAACTCAGCATAGGAGCCGTGGCGGCAGCGGTGTTGGTATCGGTCCATTTCCCGGTGTTGCCCGTATCGGGCGCACACTGCAGGCCGTTGCGGCTGAGTTCCCATGTATGCTCATCGCGGGCGGTGGGATAGGCAAAGTCGCTGTTCTCCAGCGCATCAGCCACATCAATGACCATCTGACCGTCTACAAACTGATAGGGGCCGACATTGGCGGGCTCCGCCTGGACCGCAACCTGGATGGTACCGCGGCCAATGAGCTCGCCGGAGGCCAGCTCCAGCTTGATCTCCGCAGTACCCACACGGTTTGCGGTAACAGTGTAAGTCCCTTGTCCGTCGGAATGCAGGGAAACCGCAATGGAATTGCTGTTCTCTGCGCTGGTGATCCGGAAGTCCTGATATTCCTCGGGAAGTTCAATTTGGAAGCTGTCGCCCACGCTCAGGGTGCGGCTTTCGTTCATGACCTGCACCATGTTGACCAGCTCTTCCGGCAGTTGGCCCACCCGCTGGGTCTGGAACTCGGAGAGTTCATCGGGGTCCGCGATGTTGTTGGGGCTCATGGGCGCACCGATAGCAATACCGCTGATGGGCGGCGCGATGCTCGCATCGGTGATGATCAGAATCCGGTCAAACGCCATGGAGGTAGACGCACGGCTGAGTTTGATGGTGTTCCACCCCTGATTTACCGTAATATTGATGCTCAGGGGCTCGATCATCCGCAGCACATTGTTGCTCCAGGCGCCGCTGGTGCCCGCATTGCCCTTCAGCAGTTCGGGCTCGTCGTCATTGACGCCGAGGTAGGTCCGGCACAGGGTGGTACCCTCGTCCAGGGTGGGAATGCGGTAGGCAATCAGCTGATAGGTACCCGCCTCCTGGAAGTACACGTCATACTCCGCGCAGGCGCCCTTGGTATAATCGTCCTGATATTCGGCAATGTCGCCCTTGGTCTGGTCCACCTTGCCGTCGGCGCTCATCACCCGGATGGAATCGCCCCGCTGGCCAAGGTCATGGACGACCTGCCACATGGTGCCGTCCTCACCGGCGGTATTGCGGGACCAGTGCTCGGCCTCGATCATGACATAGCCGTTGGCCTCCTGGTAGCCCTTGGTGGAACCGGTGAGTTGGCTCTCCTCCACGGTAGCCGTGACGGTAAAGATGGCCACGGGCTCGCCTTCCCCGGCGGTACCATTGTATACCTTGATTTCTCCAGTGGTCGTCTCGCTTACCTTGCTCCAGTCCACCGAGACCAGTACCCGCTGCTCGGTAGAAGTGGAACCAGAGACTTCCGAGAGGACGACCCACTCCGGTGCCGTAGCGCTCCACTCCTGAGCAGAGGCGGCCTTGCTGAACACGTCAAAGTAACGCTGGGTCTCCGGCTGGAGCGAGGAGAAATACAGCGCACCGCTGCCGGCCGTCTGGCTGTTCTCCGCCGCCGCGCCCACGCCTGTCCCGATGGCAGGCAGTGTGTAGTCGCTCTCGCTCTTGAGAATGATGCCTTGATTGCCCTGATAGTCAGCACTCCAGTTGCCGTCGCCGTCCACGCGGTAGCGGGCCTGGTGGGAATAATTGATAACATAGGCCCACTTACCGTCGTTCAGGCTCCAGAAATAATCCTGGTAATCCTTGATATCCTGGATGGCTTCCAGGCCCAGTTCCCGGTAGATTTGGGCGCTGCCGTAGCGTCCCTGCTCCACCGCCAGCTGGTTTTTCTCGTAATAAATGTACTCTGCGGCCACTGCACGGGCGGATTTGACCGCGTGGAGAATCTGCTCATAGAAGGCGTCCTTCGCGTTTTCGTCCAGCTCGTTATAAATGTCCTCCAGCTCCGCCTCCAGTTCATCCCACTGGTTGAGCCAGAGCATTCCTTCGTCACCGTTGGAGAACACGCTGAAGTCAAAGCTTCCGCTGCCGTAATACTCGGTACGCTTGGTGCCATTGTAGTGGTAGTAGCGCGCCAGACAATCGCCGATCTGCGCGGCCACCTCATCGGAAACATTGAAGTCCCGCTGAGCCTGCTGGGCAAACGACTCTTCCATCACGGCGTCGTCACTGGCCTCAATGTCCCAGGCCATCTTCAGGAAATACTCAGCAGAAATCTCACCAGGCTTGATGTCGCCCACGTTGAGGATCCAATAATCATCCGCCCCGGTGTTATAGGCCCGGTGCATCTCGGAATTCATCAGTGCAACCGAGGCAGAGTTGAGCCACAGCCAGCTCTTAGGTACACCCCAGTAAGAGTTATGGTAATAGATACCACCGGAACGACCCTCGGCCCGCTCCTGCTCATTGGGGACCTGACGGAGGTACTGATGGTTATCGTTGGCCCACATCAGGATGACATCCGGTGCATTCTCCTCCAGCCAGTCGGCCAGATCCCGGTTGTTCATATTGTAATAGGTGTTCATTTCCTTATAGGGAATGAATACCTGGGGCGCGCCGTCCTCGGAACCGAAGTACTTGGCAATGAGTTTGCGCTGCTCATTGATGACATCCTTCATCAAAGCTGCCTGCTTGGCCTCGGTGGAGGTACCGTTGACCACAATATCCTCCCCGATGCCGTTGGCCTGACCACGGCGGTTAATAAACCCATTCAGATCGCCCAGGGTTGGTCCGCCGTCATGCACACCGCGCAGGCCGACGGTGAAGATGCTCTCGTAATCCTGGTTGGTCGCGATGCGCTCCTCCCAATAGGCTAGAATGGCAGGCTTGTTGATGGTGTAGTCCCACGCTTTGGAGGAATTGCTGCCCTGGATGTTGTACTTTTCTTTGTTTTCTTCGTACCAGCTCTCCCACTCACCCACATTGTCGCGCAGCATCATTTCGCAGTGAGAGGAGCTCATGATGATGCCATACTCCGCGGCATTCTGCGCATTGATGGGCACACCGTTTTCATCCACAATGGAGTTAAATGCTACCGTTCCCTCATGCATGGCCGGCCAGAGAGTGTTGGCCTTGAGCCGCAGCAGCAGCTCAAACACGTGCCGGTACACGCCAGGATCGGCCAGCTGATTGGGCCAGCCGAAATCCTCTTTCTGGTATGCCCACTCCCGCAGCTGCTCCTCGTCGTTGATGAAGATACCGCGGTACTTCACGTCAGGGCCATCGTCCACAATGGGCGCGGTATCCAGCCCCTCCAGTACAATGGTGTCAGACACATCCACCGGCACATCACTCCACCAGTACCAGGGAGAGACGCCGATCATCTCAGAAACGCTATAGATGCCGTAGATGGTACCGCGAGCGTCACTGCCGGCAATGACCAGGGCCTGATCCACACCGGGCAGAGGATCTTCCACTTCTTTGATGACGTAGGCCTCCCAGTTCCCCTCGATGGTCTTGGCTTCATCCAGCTTGCCGTCCTCCATCAGTGTCTGGATCATCTCGCTGTCACTGATAGACCCCACCAGAATGGCGTAGTCCGTATCCAGACCGGAAGGATCGGTGAGCAGCTCCGGCACCTTGTCCGGATCGGCCTCGGCCAGACGCTGGGCCTGTTCCTCGTCGGTATCTTCCATGATCTGCTGAATCTCTTCAAAATCAATGGCGCCGGTGACCATGGCCACGTCCTGCCGCAGGTCGCTCACCGCCCGGGCGATCTGGGCATAGGTGCGTTCGGCATAGGCGTCAGCTTCCGAATCCTCATACGCCGCATCCATCACAATGGGTGCAGCGGAGACGCCGTCATAGATCGCTGCCAGCTCGTCACCGGGTTCAGGAGTCGGCTCCGGTGTCGGTTCCGGTGTGGGCTCGGAATCGTCTTCGTCGGAGGAATCATCATTCCCACTCGAGGTGCTGCCGCCGGAACTGGCAGAACCGCTGGAAACAGACTCACCCGGTGCAAGGGTCTTTCCGCCCACGGTGACATTGGCCGTTCCTTGGTTCACAATCGTTTCCACTCTGGTGTCACCGCTGATCGTCACCTGTTCTCCTGCCTCAACGGTAATCGTTCCCACGCTGCCCGATCCGGACACCGTCAAGCCGTCCGCTGCACTGGTAAGGCGGTCCACAGTTCCCTCTACCACAAGATCCACATTTTCCGCAGAGATGGACATTTCCGCCACCTCGGCACCACTGCTGACCGTCACCGTGCTGTCCGGCGCCAGTACGTTCACATACTCTGCTTTTGTATTGCTCCCCAGCGTAACGGTATCCCCGCCAGCTTTGGGTGCCAGCAACAGGGTATCGGAAAGCGTGGCCCCTGAGATGGTAACTCCATTGGCCGCTACGATAACCACACCATTCTGCTCACCGGTAATAATCTGACCGTCTGTGTCGGCGTAGGTTGAGATCATCCGATCCAACATCGCCGCCACCGAGGCTCTGGTAACCGGTTCAGTGGGTGCAAAACGGTTTTCCCCCACGCCCTCCAGTACGCCGCGCTCCACCAGGGCAGATACCGCGTCCAGTGCCCAGTCTGCAATCTCACCGGCATCAGCAAAACCAGTGGCGTTCTTGCTCCCCGTCAATCCACAGGCCCGGCAGAGCATGACCGCCGTTTCCTGACGGCTGACGGACTGCTCCGGATTGGCATTCTGACCGTCGCCGTTCAGAATCCCAGCCGCCGCCGCCTTAAGTACTGCATCCGCATACCAGGCATCTTCTGCCACATCGGCAAATGTATTCTCCGCCCGTTCCGTCAGGCCAAGCAGATTTACCAGCACCTGGGCAAATTCCGCTCTGGACATGGCGGCATCCGGATTGGCTCTGCCCAGCTGGTCTCCGTGCAATACGTCAGCTGCAGCCCAGCGCAGGATTGCCTGCTCCCCCCAGTGGCCGGAGATATCCGGAAACACAGGCGTCTGCTCTGACGTCACCAACGGCGTTTCATCCAACTCTGCCGGTTGAACTGCAGAGGCTGTGCCGACAAAAGATGCTGTCATGGACGCCGCCAGCAACAGTGCAACCGTTCTTTGAAAAATTGTTTTCATTTACTCCATCCCTTCCTTATAAATTCATCCTACCTATTTTTAAACCGCTACTTCCAGGCATCACCTCTTACGCTTGCTCCGGACCATTTACTCTTTTGCAAGCATCCCAACTGGACATGGATATTTTTTGCTTTGTGTAACATTCTAGCATCCGTAATATATTTCGTCAATATTTTTAACTATTTTTTCGTTCAACATTTTATGTCTTTTGTTTATTCAGCGCATCACATCCCAGATAATAGAAGACAATGCTATGCTCACGGTTGTCTATTTATAACCCGTTGTACCAGAAACCGTGTGGTCTCCTATGGAGCTGGCGCTGTGCTTCTTCCTGCTACATGGATAGTTTCTAAATTTTTATGTATTCTCCACTCTGGAACGATTAAAAAACGCAGTGGCGGCCGCGATTTACACGGCCGCCACTGCGGCGCTTGAAAGATAAGATTATTGCAGATTTTCCAGAACGTCAACCGTATTGATCACCCGATAGAGCTGCGGTAAGCACCGTGTTTCCTTTGCCTGGATTTCGCAGTTCCACCATCGCTGGGGCAGAAACTCAGACAAATTGTAAAAGGACGCCCGGCTTTCACCGGGCGTCCTTTTTACGATTCAATTTTCCGTCAGTACTTCGCTCAGGTCCACCGGTGTGGCATCGCTCCACAGCCGCTCCAGATCGTAAAACTGGCGGGCCTCTTCATTGAAGATGTGGACCACTACCGAGGAAAAGTCCAGCAGGACCCAAATCCCGCCCCGGTGTCCCTCCACATGGTGAGGCGGCTCTCCCGCGTCTTTAAGCATTTTCTCACAAACATCAGCCAAGGCCTTAATCTGCGTGGTAGACGTGGCGGTACACAATACGAAGTAATCCGCCAGTGTAGTCAGATGCCCAGTCTCCAGGCATTTGATATTCTGTCCCTTTTTGCTGTCCAGCGCTTTGGCTGCCAACAGGGCAATCTCTTTGGAAGTCATGGATATCCTCCTTTATTCGATGGGTTCCATTCCGGGGCCGTAGTCCGTACCGGGCGTAGGCTCCGGAGCCGGAGTGTTTACCGGAGCAGGCGTGCTTTCCGGAGCAGGGGTCGCCGCAGGCGTAGGAGTTGCTGCCGGAGTCGGAGTTGCCGCCGGAGTCGGAACCGCTTCCGGTGTAGATGTCACCGCAGGAGTGGAGGGTGGTGTCGATGTTCCACTACCCGGGGTAGAGGTAGGCTGGCTGGTACTACTGTCCGGGGTAGGCGTCGGTGTGGACGTTACCTCCGGTGTAGATGTACTCACCGTGGTAGACGAAGAACTGCTGGAGCTGCCAGAACCAGAATTGCTGGAACCAGAGCTGCTGGAACTACTGGAACTACTGGACCCAGAAATACTGGTAACCAAATCCAGGTCTCGGAGTGTTATCTCCTCCTCATAGGGGTTAAACCCATCGTTGATGACTTCCACAATCTCACTGCCTACCGGCAAAAGATGGGCGCCATCCCCAGCAGATTTATAAGGCATGGTGATAAATTCCACATTGTTGATATCCAGCTTACCGACAGCAGACTTGCCAAAATAGGCCATCTCCGGAATACTCAGATCGGTCACCACATTGTCATTGAAAATCTGGATGTACTCCATGAGGTTGGTCAGCAGCACCTCCGGCTTCAGGCACTTTTCGATAATGGCCTTCATAAAATCCTGTTGGGTTTCAATACGGCCAATATCGCCGGTTGCATAGCCGCTGTTGAGAATATGTCCACTGTCATCGCTGTTATGCCGCCAGCGAATCAGCTGCATGGCCTGGTCGCCATCCAGATGCTGATAGCCAGGCTGCAGGTCGATCTTGAAGTTCTGCGACAAATCATTATAGTACATCCGGCGAGGAACATCGAAATAGACGCCGCCAATGGCATCCACCAATTCACCAACCGCCTCCCACTGAACAATCACATGGAAGTCCGGTGTAACGCCGGTCAGTTCGCCTACTTCCTTTTTCAGCACTTCAATTCCGCCGTCCGTGCCTCCTCCACGGTTATATACCGAGTTGAGCAGCACCTTGCGCCCATTGTAGTTTACATAGGTATCCCGGGGCAGGCTCATCACATTCAGGGTCTGGTTGGGCACATCATAGGCCGCCAGCATCATGGTGTCGGTATTACCACCACCATAGGTGTCCTGGCCCACCAACAGGAAGGTATAAAACTGCTCTTTTCGATTGGCAGCCAAACCTGGAATCTCGATCTCCACCTCGTTGCCATCTTCATCGATCACCGTGGTGGTTTTGGGCTTTGGTGTGGACAGACTGCTCACATCCGGCGGGGAAATAACCAGATTAAAAATCAGAAAGCCAGCCACGATGACGGCCGCTATTACCGTCAAAGTAATAAAAGCAATATGCAGAATTTTTTGCTGCCGGGTCCGCTGAGGCTTAGGCCGTTTGGTGCGCGGGGGCTTCTCCGGTTTCTGCACACGGGCTCCACCCCGGGGATTTTTTTTATTTTCCGGGTTCATCTCATGGTTCCTTTCCGTTGGATTTCCGCAGCCAATCTCTTGCCTTCACAGTGTTTGGGTGCACCGGAAGACCTCTCTCTTTCATTTCCTGGATGCTCATTTCGCATCCCAGGCATACTGCCGCATCCAGATCTTGGTATGCCAGCTCCCGCAGGCGTTCCACACCCGGGAAATCCCGGGTTGGTTCCATGTAGTCGGCAATATACAGAATCTTTTCCAGCAGGGTCATATCCGCCTTTCCCGTCGTGTGCCAGAAAATTGCTTCATAGACCGCGTCGCTCACCCCATACACATCCCGGGCCACACACGCACCCGTTTTTGAGTGGAGAAGCTTCACCGCCTGCTGTTCCAATTCGTCCAGTACGATACCATATTTCGCGCACAATTGCAACTGTTCGTCCATATCCAAATACTTGGTGCAATCGTGGAGGATAGCCGCCCGGCGGGCGCTCTCCTCGTCGGCGCCCCAGCGGCGGGCCAGCTGCACCGCCTCCTGCTCCGTCCCCTGAATGTGAGCAATCCGCTTGGCCCGGATCATGGAATACGAACAGGCCCGCAGCTCCCGGTCGGGCAGATGCCGCAGATCGTAGTCCACACCATAAAGACGGTTGCGGATGATATGGCCGTATACCGCCGGGGAAAGATATTCTCTTCCCTCCCCTTTGGCAAGCAGCTCCCGCAGACGGGTGGAGGAGACATCTACAATATGGGGCAGTTGAAGGACACAAGTACGCGCTCCGAAGGTCTTTTGGAGATACTCCGCCTGTATGGACAGCATCTCACCACTGTCAGACTGAGTACGCGCGAAGGTACAGATCCCCGCTAAACGGGTAATCACCTCCGGCTCACGCCAGTTCTGAAGCGTAAGAAACATGTCTGTGCCCATCAAAAACCAGAGTTCTGCATCAGGATAGCGGGCGTGAAGCTGCTCCAATGTATCAGCGGTATAGCTCTTGCCTGGGCGGGAGAGTTCCAGATCACTCACTTTTACCCGTCCGGGCAGCAGCAAACCGTCGGCCGCCAGCTCCACCATTGCCATCCGCTGCTCCGGTGTAGGCCCGTCCGCCGGGAGTACCTTATGGGGCGGTGTGGCCGCTGGAACAAACCACAGTTCGTCCAGCTCCAGCGCGTCCAGCGCAAACCGGGCCGCTGCCAGATGACCCAGATGGGGTGGATTGAAGGTGCCGCCGTAAATGCCCAGCTTCATGGTGTTGCCCCCTTTTTCACCTTATTTGCGCTTTTTATCCGCCACCAAAACGATCTTATCCTTCTTGTCCTTCTTGTGAGTTGGACGATAGAGCACGAATTTGGTTCCGATGACCTGCACCACCTCGCTGCGAGTCGCAACGGCCAGCTCCTCTGCCGCTTCCCGGCTGGTGAGCATGCAGTTCTCCAGTACCTTGCCTTTGATGAGTTCCCTTGCTTCCAGGGCATTGTCGGCCTGCTTCACCAGATTCTCCCCGATGCCGTCCTTGCCGACGTGGATGATGGTATCGATGCTGTTGGCCAAGCCCCGCAACTGGGCACGCTGTTTACTGGTTAGTTCCATGCAAATACTTCTCCAATTCCGTTTTAAATTTATTCAAGGCATTTCCCCGGTGGGAAACCGCGTTCTTCTCCTCTGCCGTCAGCTCAGCAAAGGTCTTTTTCAGACCCGGCAGGAAAAAAATCGGGTCATAGCCGAACCCGCCCTCGCCCTTGGGGGCATAGGCGATGGTACCGGGGCATTCCCCTCTTGCCTCCACCCTGTCCCCGTTGGGGAAACAGCAGCAGATACACGAGACGAATTTGCCCCGCCGGTCCAGCTGGCCCCGCAGGTTCTCCAGCAGCAGCCGGTACCGCCCCACGTCATCCAGCTCCGGACCGCCGTATCGGGCGGAATACACTCCCGGCGCGCCGTTCAGCGCATCCACACACAGCCCCGAGTCATCGGCGATAGCGGGCAGACCGGACGCCTCCATCACCGCATGGGCTTTCAGAAAAGCATTTTCTTCAAATGTGGTACCTGTCTCTTCCACATCCACATCTACACCCACTTCGGATTCCAGCACCACGTCCACGCCCAGCTGGGAGAGGATGTCCTTCATTTCCACCAGTTTGTGGGCGTTCTTGCTGGCCAGTACCATTTTCATACACTCAGCCCTCCAGCACCTGCTTTTGGATGGTGCGCAGAGCCTCAATCCCCTTGGCGCACAGATCCACCAGCTCCCGCTGCTCAGCAATGGTGAAACTCCGGCCCTCGCCGGTACCCTGGATCTCCACCAGTTCCCCTTCTGCCGTCATGACACAGTTGAGGTCCACCTGAGCGCAGGAGTCCTCCTCATAGCACAAATCCAGCATAGGCTGCTCCTCCACGATGCCGGCGGACACCGCCGCCACCGAGGTCTTCAGAGCATCCTCCGCCCCAATCTTCTTCAGGGCCAGAGCCAAAGCCACATAACCGCCCGTCACACTGGCCGTACGGGTACCGCCGTCCCCCTGAAGCACATCGCAGTCCACGGTGATGGTGCGCTCTCCCAGCTTGGTCATATCCACACAGGCCCGCAGAGATCGGCCCACCAGGCGCTGGATCTCAGCGGAACGGGGGGACAGCTTCAGCTTGGAAATATCCCGCTTGGAACGCTCCCGGTTGGCCCGGGGGAGCATGGAGTACTCTGCCGTCACCCAGCCTTCCCCCTCGGGGACATGAGGCGGAGTACGCTCTTCCACACTGGCACAGCACAGCACCTGTGTGTTCCCGCAGCGGATCAGGCAGGATCCCTCCGCAAACCGGTTAAAATTCGGAATAATCTCAATGGGCCGCAGCTGATCGTTGGCCCGTCCGTCTATTCTTGCCATATCAGATCGCCTCCATCAAATCAATGCTTCCACAAAAGCCTCGGCCTCAAAGGGCATCAGATCATCAATGCCTTCGCCCACGCCGATATACTTCACCGGTACCTGCAGCTCCTGGGCAATGGCGATCACAATGCCGCCCTTGGCGGAACCATCCAGCTTGGTAAGAACGATGCCGGTGATGCCTGCGGCCTCTTTAAACTGCTTGGCCTGGATCAGTCCGTTTTGACCAGTGGTAGCGTCCAGCACCAGCAGCGTTTCCCGGTCACAGCCGGGCAGCTCCCGGTCCACCACGCGGCTGATCTTGTTCAGCTCGTTCATCAAATTCTGCTTGTTGTGCAGCCGGCCGGCCGTGTCGATGAGCACCACATCCATCTTGCGGGCCTTGGCCGCAGTCAAGGCGTCAAACACCACGGCAGCGGGATCCGCCCCTTCGTACTGGCGGACGATATCCACTCCGCTGCGCTGGCTCCAGATCTCCAGCTGGTCGGCGGCAGCGGCCCGGAAGGTATCGGCGGCAGCCATGAGCACCCGCTTGCCATCCCCCTTCATTTTGGCCGCCAGCTTGCCGATGGTAGTGGTTTTGCCCACACCGTTGACCCCGATGAACAGGGCCACCGACGGCGTGGTGGTTAGTTGGAGCCCAGGCTCTCCCACCTGGAGCATTTCGACGAGCACCCGGCGCAGGCAGGCCCGGGCACCTTCCATATCCCGAATCTTCTCCGCCTTCACCCGACTGCGCAGCTCTTCCACCGCTTTCAAGGTGGTATCCACACCCATATCGCCCAGAATCAGCGTTTCTTCCAGTTCGTCGTAGAAGTCGTCATTCAACTCCCCGGCAAACAGCTGGTCAAAGGAGTGGCCGATGTTCTCCTTGGTGCGGGTCAGGCCCGCTTTGATTTTTTCAAAAAAGCCCATGTGGTCAAAATTCCTTTCTTATGCAATAGGCCGTCCGCAGCTGGGACATGTTTCTGTCTTACTGACACCCAGAAAAGCCCCACAGTCCGGGCAGCGCCAATACAGGTGCAAAATAGCCACAGATACAGCGATGAGCACCAGACCTGCCACAAACAGCAGGATAAACTGGGTCACCAGTGCCGCGCACACCAGCACCACCCCGACGGTCGATAACCCTTCCATGGCCCTGCGTCCCTTATACGCACGCTCCATATCCAACGCTCCTTACTTGATGTTCAGTTCTTTTTCCACATCGTTCAGATTGATGGTCAGGATCCGGCTGACTCCCTGCTCCTGCATGGTCACACCGTAGAGCACGTCGGCCTCCTCCATGGTGCCGCGGCGGTGGGTGATGACCACGAACTGAGTCTTATCCGCCATCTGGCGCATGTAGTGGGCAAAACGCACTACATTGGCGTCATCCAGCGCGGCTTCGATCTCATCCATAACGCAGAAGGGGGTGGGCCGCACCTTCAAAATAGCAAAATAGAGGGCAATGGCCACGAAGGCCTTCTCCCCACCGGAGAGCAGAGAGAGTACCTTGAGCGCTTTGCCCGGTGGCTGCACCCGGATCTCGATGCCGCAGTTGAGGATGTCCTGCGGGTCCTCCAGCTCCAGTGTGGCCCGGCCGCCGCCGAACAGCTCTTGAAAGGTCTGTTGGAAGGCCTGGTTAAGGATCTCGAATTGCTGAGAGAAGATGCGCTTCATCTCTTCGGTGATCCCAGCGATGATGCCCTCCAACTCCTTTTTGGAGCGGCGCACGTCGTCCCGCTGATCGGTCAGATAGGTATAGCGCTCATTGATGCGCTGGAATTCCTCAATAGCATCCAAGTTGATGTTGCCCAGTCCAGCAATGCTCTTTTTCAGCTCCCCTACCCGGCGCTGGGCCTTGGGGACGCTCTCCAGCTCCACCCGCTGGGCCCGTGCGGCCTCATGGGAGAGTTCATAGGTCTCCCACAATTTGTCCAGCAGCTGCTTTTCCTCCATGGCGGAGGCGGCCTTCTTCTGCTCCAGTACCGAGACCTCTCGCTCCAGATTCAGCAGCTCACTGTTTTTATCCCGGGCCTGTTTATCCGCTTGGTTGCGCTGGGCCTCCAAAGCCAGTTTCTCCTCGTTGAGGCGGGCAATATCGGCCTGCCGAAGCTCGTTTTCCTGACGGATGGCCTCCAGCTCGGCCTCCTTGGCCTTGATTTCGGCCTCCAGCACCTGGTTCTTTGCCTGGTACTCCTCCACCATGCGCTCCCGCTCGGCCCGGTCGCCGGTCAGGTCCCGGCGCAGATCCTCCAGCTCCGTCAGGGCCGCCTGGGAAGACTGCCGCTCGGCGTCCAGCGCCGCCAGACGAAGGCTCAGTTCTGTCATAGCCTGCTGCAGAGCGCTGGTGCGCTCCCGCAGCTGCTGCTCCCCCCTGGCTTTGCCCTCGGCCTCAGCCTGCAGGGCGGCAGCCGCCCCTTCCAGTTTCTCGATCCGCGCACGGGCGGCGGCGGTATCGGTCTCCGTCTGGGCCGAACGGGCCTGGATCTGCTCCAGCTCAGCCTTCAGCTCGTCCCGCTGGCGCAGGCACTCTTCCGCCTGATCCGTAAAGCGGGCCAGCCGCTCCTCCAGCTTGAGGATGGCATCCTCGTGCTGGCGCTGCTGGGCCTGGGCGGTCTCCAGCTCATAGGCGGCGGCGGTTGCTTCCCGCCGGGCCTCCTCCATGGCCTGGGCAGCCTGGGAAAGCTGCTGCTCCAGGCCGGTACGCTGCTGATTGAGCCGTTCCAGCTCGTTGGCCCGGCTCAGAATGCCCGCACTGCGGGATACCGAGCCACCGGTCATGGAACCGCCTGGATTGAGCACCTGCCCATCCAGGGTAACGATCTTGAACCGGTGACCATATTTGCGGGCCATGGCAATGGCCCGGTCCATATCTTCGGCTACCACAGTTCGGCCCAGCAGATTGGAAAAAATACGCGCATAGCGCTCATCAAATCGGATGAGCTCATTGCCCAGCCCCACAAAGCCCGGCTCCTGCCGGACCCCCTGGTCCCGAAACTCGGAGGGCCGGATGGCGTTCAGCGGCAAAAAGGTGCTCCGCCCGCCGTCCCGGCGTTTGAGGAACTGGATGGCGGCCTTGCCGTCCTCCTCGGACTCCACCACGATGTGCTGCATGGCGCCCCCCAGGGCGATCTCGATGGCCACCGCACAGGCATCCGGCACGTGGATCAGTCCGGCCACCGGGCCGTGTATCCCCCGCAGCTGTCCCCGCTTGGACTCCCCCATCACCAGCTTGACGGCTTTGGAATAGCCCTCGTACATCTTCTCCATCTCAGAGAGCATGTGGATGCGGGATTTAAGCGCATTCTCCTCCATCTGGAGCTTCATATGCCGCTCTTCCGCCTGCTTGGCCTTACTCCGGCGGGACTCCACCCGCAGGTTATAACCACTGATGATATTGCGCAGGCTGTCCCGGTCCTCCCGTGCCTGCTCCAGCTCGGTCCGGGCGGCTGCCTGACTCTCCCTGGCCTGGCTCAGCCGCTCCTCGCCCACAGCCAGTTCCTGGTGTACGGCCTCGTCCCGGTCCAGCAGTTCCTGAGCCGCGGCGGCCAGAGCCGAGAGCAGCGCCCGGGCCTCGGAAGCGGAAGCGCTCTCCACTGCCGCCTGCCGGCGCAGTTCGTCCAGCTCCTGCGCCAGCCCCCCGGCGGAATGGGCCGCCTGTTCGGCCTCCGCCCGCCGCTGGTCCAGCTCCCCATTGACCTGGGCGGCCTCGGCCGCCAGCTCTTCCAATCGGGCCCGGCGCTGTTCGATCTGTCCGCTGATGGCTCCCGCCCGGCCCTGCTGCTGCTCCAGCTCCCGCTGCAAGCGGCCGGTGTTCTCCTGATTGTTGCGCATGTCGGCCTTGAGTACCGCCACCGCGCTGTCCAGGCTGTTGGCGTCGGCCTGGCGCTGCATCATCTGGAAGCGTACCCCTTCGGCCTGCACGTCCTTCTCCCGCATTTGGGCGGCACGCTCCTCAGCCGCGGCATAGAGCGCCTCCACCTCCCGCTGGGCAGTCTGCTTCTGGTCTACCGCGTGCTCATAGTCAGACAGGGTCTTGATGGCCCCCGCCCGGATCTTCTCCAGCTGGTCCAGCCACAGGGAGATCTCCAGTCCCCGCAACTCATCCCGCAGAACCAGGAATTTCCGCGCTTTCTCACTCTGCTGGCGCAAGGGTTCCACCTGCAGCTCCAGCTCGTCAATCTTGTCGGTAATGCGCACCAGATTTTCCTCGGTGCGCTCCAGCTTGCGCTCGCTCTCCTCCTTGCGGTGGCGGAAACGGGAGATACCAGCGGCTTCCTCAAAGACCTCACGCCGGTCAGCGCTCTTTACCGAGAGGATCTCATCGATCTTGCCCTGGCCAATGATGGAGTAGCCCTCCCGGCCCAGACCGGTATCCATAAACAGCTCATTGACGTCCTTCAGGCGAACCGAGCGTCGATTGATATAATACTCGCTCTCCCCCGAGCGGTAATACCGCCGGGTGACCATGACCTCGCTCTCCTCCAGATCAAAGACATGCCCGCTGTTATCCAAAATCAGGGAGACCTCGGCATACCCCAGCTGCTTGCGTCGCTGGGTGCCGCCGAAAATCACGTCCTCCATTTTGCCGCCCCGCAGCGCCTTGGTGGACTGCTCTCCCATGACCCAGCGGATGGCATCGGAGATATTTGATTTTCCGCTCCCGTTGGGCCCTACGATAGCGGTAATGTCCTCATCAAAGCTCAGTACCGTCTTATCGGGAAAGGATTTGAAGCCCTGGATCTCTAATGCTTTTAAGTACAAGGGGCGCACCTCGCAAGCATAACATTCTGAATTGAGATATTATATCAAGGATTTTACTTCAATGCAAATTCTTTTGTACACAAACCAGGCGGCGCGCCGGCAACCTTGCCGGGCGCGCCGCCCTTACTTCCGTCCACTATTCAGCCGTTGAGCTTCTCAATGGCCGCCTTGGCGGCATTTTGCTCCGCCTCTTTCTTGCTGCGGCCCTTACCCCGGCCGATGGGGTTGCCGTTGAGGTCCACCTCCACAGTGAACGTCTTGGCATGGTCGGGTCCCTCGCTGCCGATGAGCTGATAGCCCAGTACCTGGCCGCTCTCCCGCTGGACCAGCTCCTGCAGGGCGGTCTTATAGTCCCGGCTTGCGCTCTTCTCTTCCTCCCGATCCAAAATAAACGTCTGAATGATCTTTCGGGCTGAGCCGATGCCCCCGTCCAGATATACCGCAGCCAGCACGGCTTCCACCGCGTCGGCCACAATGGAGGGCCGCTCCCGGCCGCCGCCGGCCTCCTCGCCTTTTCCCAGCTTCAGATAGGACCCCAAAGACAGGCACTGGGCTACTTCCACCAGGCTGCCTTCACACACCAGGGCCGCGCGGGTACGGGTCAGATCCCCTTCCGGCAGGTCGGGATGCGTACGAAACAGGTAGTCGGCCACTACCATCCCCAGCACCGAATCTCCCAGAAACTCCAGCCGCTCATTGCTCTGCACGCCCCGGGATTTGTTCTCGTTGGCATAAGAGCTGTGGGTCAGCGCGTTTTCCAGCAGAGCCCGGTCCTTGAACCGGTACCCCAGCTTCTCTTCCAAGGCTTCCACGGCCGTTCCTCCCTTTCAAAGCGGGAGCCCCGCCGATGGCGGGGCTCCTCCCGTATCTTACGCTGTGCTCAGTCGTCCAGCTTGCCCTTGAGATAACGGACCAGATCAGCCACGGTAGCAATACCGGACAGATCATCCTCGTCCATATCCTCCAGACCAAACTCTTCCTCTACCGCCATGGTCAGTTCCACGATATCCAGGGAATCGGCCCCCAGATCCTCGAAGGTCGTCTCCATCGTGATGGAATCGGCATCCACGCTGAACTGCTCGGCCAGCAGGGCGGCAATCTTTTCGAAAATCATGTTCATCTACTCCTATCGCTCATACCGTCCGGGAACGGCGTCTATTTGCACTATGATAATAGGCAAGATTAGGGCGGCTGTCAATAGGTTGACTCAAATTTTTTCCACCTTCTCCGTGGACAGGCGCATATGTTCGATATTTTCAACGATGTCTTCAATGATACCGGAAGAGGCAAAACTCTGTGCCTGACGGATGGCGTTTTTGATGGCAAAATCGTCGGAAGAACCATGGGCCTTGATGACCGGGCGGGAAATGCCAAGCAGGGCCGTACCTCCCACCTCACCGGCATCCATCATCTTCTTAAACTGTTTGAGACCACCGGAAACCAACACGGCTGCCAGCTTGGTAAGCGCATTTTTCTTGAACATGGCCTTGAGCTGTTTGGCCATAAATCCGCCGGTTCCCTCCATGGTCTTGAGGAAAATGTTCCCCGAATAACCGTCTGAGACAATGACATCCACTTCACCGTAGACCGCCTCTCTGGCCTCCACATTGCCTACAAAACGGATGCGCCCGGCTTTGTCCGCGGCAGTAAGCAGAGCATGTGCCTCACGCTGCAGGTCCGTGCCCTTAGAGGGCTCGGCTCCGATGTTCAGCAGCCCCACTTTGGGTTCCGGCCGCTTGAGCACCCGCTCGGCGTAATAAGAGCCCATGAAGGCAAACTGCAGCAGATACTCCGGCGTACACTCAGCGGTGGCGCCGCAGTCGATGAGCACCGCGCCGCCCGCGCCGGTGGGAACCACAGGAGCCAGAGCAGCCCGGCGGATTCCCCGCACTCGCTTGACCATCAGCGTGGCTGCTGAAAGCAGAGCTCCGGTGCTTCCCGCCGAAACAAAGGCGTCGCCGTCTCCATTTTTCAACAGGTTGAGTCCCACCGTGAGAGAGGAATCCTTCTTTTCCCGAAAAGCTGTGGCGGGGTTGTCGCACATCTCCACCACCTCGGAGGCATGGACGATCTCCAACCCCTGGGGGAGTTGGTCAATGCCGTCCTCCTTCAGGACCTTGAGGATTTCCTCCCCACGGCCTACCAGCAGGACCTCCACTCCCAACTCCCGAACTGCAGCCAACGCACCCCGGACATTGGATACGGGCGCGTTGTCGCCGCCCATGGCGTCTACGATGATCTTCATTTGCTTCCCTCTTCTTTCTTTTCTCAGCTTTGCTGATATACCCGCAGCACCAGCAGGATGGCCTGCTCCACTGTGGTCTTATCTCCAGGCAGTATAGTACCGCCGGCACCCTGGAGCACACCGGCTCCCACCAGCGCCGACACCGGTTCCACCGCCCAGTCGGACACCGCACCGGCATCGCTGTAGCCGCTCAGGTCCGCTGTGGCAGCCACCTGGCCACCCGCTGCAGCCCACGCCCGGCAAAGCATGGCAGCCAGCTCCTCCCGGGTAATAAGGGCATTGGGTGAGAAAGTGCTCCCATCTCCCGTGCCGTTAACGATGCCCGCCGCTGCAGCCTTGCGGGCGGCTTCATCCGATGTGTCGGTAAAGCGGTCTGCGGGCGCGGGTACGATCTCCTGCCCCGTGGTTTGCTCCACCAGGTTTACCGCCAGTTCGGCAAACTGCAGGCGGGTGATATCATAGGTGAAATACCCCTCCGTCCGGGCGGTGAGCAGCCCGGACTGCCGCGCCTGCTCCACTTCCTGTGCGGCCCAGTCGCTGACCGTATCCGCCAGGAGCGGATGGCAGAGCAGCCCGCCGCGGTCCCCGCTGGTCACATAGAGGAAGCGGCTGCCGGTCTCCGCGCTGTCATATTGGCAGGGCACCACCAGTGCCCCCGTCCGGTCGATATAGCCCCATTTCCCGTTCTGCTGTACCGGGGCCAGGCCGTCGGAAAACGCCCCGGCGGACTCATAGGTACAGGGAATCATCAGAGTGCCGCTCTCATCCAGATAGCCGCACCGGCCGTTCTGCCGCACCAGCAGGCGCCCCTCCTGGAAGGTTTCGCTGATCGGCGCATCATAGCTCCAAGATGCAACGCTCTCGCCCTGTTGGTCAAACAGCTGCCCGTCGGCGTAATAAAGTCCGCTGCCCACCCAGGCCAGCCGGTCATAGGGGGCCATGGGCAGGATCTGCCGGCCATTCCAGTCCAGAAGGCCGCAGTCATCTCCCTGCCATACCTGCAGGGCGTCCCCTTCCTTGCCGACCCGGTCATAGGTCATGGGTACTACCAGGGTCCCCTGCTCATCACAGACTCCCCACAGGCCGCTCTCCGCGCTGCACACCGCAATCCGGCCCTCTTCGGCAAAGATGGTTACCGCATCGTACTGGCAGGGCAGTACCAGTGCTCCGGTGTCCGCGTTCAGTACGCCCCAGTACTCCCCCTGCTGCACGGGGATCAGCCCGCCCGTCCAGCTCTTCTGCCAGTCGATGTCGTCATACAAGGCGGAGGCTACCTGGTTGCCCTTGGTGTCCACAAGTCCGTCCTGATAGCCGTTGGTGTCGTCCCCCTGGCTGAAGAGGGCCACACCGTGCTGAAAGGCATAGGCGTAAGCAAAGGGACCGTGGATGACCACCTGCCCGGCCATATTGATGTAGCAATAGTCCCCCGGCGTCATCTCGCTGTAGGTCCCCGTACTGGTCTTGACCGGGGCCAGCCCCTGGCTGAAGTCCCCGGCGCTGCCGTATTGGGGCGGAATGACCCAATTGCCCGCAGTGTCGATGTAACCCCAAAGTCCGTTCTGTTCCGCCGCTGCCAGCCCCTCGGAAAAGGGGGAGATGGTCTCAAAGCCATCGGGGCAGAGCACCGTCCCGTCGCTGCGCAGCAGGCTCCATCGGCCTGTCCACTTCTGCTGGATGCGGGCCACATCCCCTTCAAAGTCGCTGATCTTCTGGTAGGTGCAGGGCAGCACCTCGTTGCCCATGCGGTCTGTCACGCCGTAGCCCGGAGTGATCCCGGGCTGCTTGGGATCGTTGAACTGACTGCCGGTCTGGACGGTCAGAATAAGCTCGTCGCTGAGCGCGCGTACATAGCGCTCACCCTCGGCCAGCCAGGCCGGCTCACTCCCATCCACCGCCTGCGCCGCAGGCAAAAGTACGGCGCTCAGCGCCAGGGTCAAGAGAATCCTGCTCAGACGTTTCATGCGTTGCGCTCCTTTCACACCGGCGGACAGCCTGTGGGCTGCCCTTTATGACAGGTCCAGATGCTCCAGATATTCCAGCGCCCGTTTGGACAGCTCTGCATTTTTGTTCCGCTTGCCCTTGACCCGGTAGCCCAGGGGCGGGATAATGCCGAAGTTCACGTTCATGGGCTGGAAGTCGGTAACGCTCTCATCGCTGATATAGAGGGCCAGCGCCCCCACGGCGGTCTCCCGCGGGAAATCCACGGCCGGTTTTCCCTCCAGACGGCGGGCCAGCTCCACCGCCGCTAAAAAGCCCGAAGCGGTGGATTCCACATAGCCCTCCACACCGGTGATCTGTCCGGCAAAACAGATGCGCTCCTGTCCCTTGACCCGGTAGTAGCGGTCCAGCAGACGTGGGGAGTCCAGATAGGTATTGCGGTGCATGACCCCATAGCGGACGAACTCCGCCTGACGCAGAGCGGGGATCATGGAGAACACCCGCTTCTGCTCCGGCCACTTCAGGTGAGTCTGAAAGCCCACCAGATTGTAGATGCTGCCCTCAGCGTTGTCCCGGCGCAGCTGCACCACCGCAAAAGGTTCTTTCCCTGTTTTGGGGTCGGTGAGCCCGCGGGGCTTCAGCGGGCCATAGCACAGGGTCTGCTTGCCCCGGCGTGCCATGACCTCCACCGGCATACAGCCCTCAAAGACCTGCTTGTCCTCAAAGCCGTGGACCTCCGCCTCCTGTGCCGTGCACAACTCGCTCCAGAAGGCATCGTATTCCTCTTCGCTCAGAGGACAGTTGATGTAGTCCGGAGTGCCCTTGTCGTAGCGTGAGGCAAAAAAGGCGCTGTCCATATCCACACTCTCAAAGGTCACCAGCGGAGCCGCCGCATCGAAAAAGTTGAGATAGTGGCTCTCAGGGAACAGCTCCCCGATGGCTCCGGCCAGCGCGTCGGAGGTCAGCGGGCCGGAAGCCACGATCACGTTCCCCTCCGGCGGGATGGCGGTGACCTCCCCCTCCACCACGGTAATCAGAGGGTGGCTGCGGATACGCTCGGTCACCGCCCGGGCAAAGCTGTGGCGGTCCACCGCCAGCGCGCCCCCGGCCTCCACCCGGTGCTCATCGGCGCAGGCAAGAATGAGCGAGTCCATCCGCCGCAGTTCTTCCTTGAGCAGACCCACCGCGTTTTCCAGTTGGTTGGAGCGCAGGGAGTTGGAGCACACCAGTTCGGCAAACCACTCCGAGTGGTGGGCGGGGGTCATCTTCTGCGGCTTCATCTCGTGCAGGGTCACGGGGATTCCCCGCCGGGCCAGCTGCCAGGCAGCCTCCGACCCGGCCAGGCCCGCGCCGATCACAATCACAGGTTCCATGGGTTCCTCCTTGTCAGGGTATCAGCGGATAAAGTTGGTCCGCTGGGGCGCTTCCTGTTCGGGCAGACCGTACTGCTGCCGTCCCAGGGCAATGCTCTTCACCAAAAACGCCATGTTCCTGGCCAGGGTGCGCATGGTCTGCATCCCCTCCGCGTCCTGGAGGGCCTCACCGGCCGCCCGGCCGTGGACGCTGTTCCAGTACTGGCTGGAGGCCACCGGCATACCGCTGATGGTAAAAAATTTGTTCAGCTCGTCAAAGGTGGAGGACAGACCGCCCCGGCGGGCCGCTGTCACACAGGCCCCCACCTTCATGCGCTTGTCAAACTGGGTGCTGTAAAACAGCCGGGTCAGAAAGGCCACCAGTGTGGCGTTGGCCGAAGCGTAGTAGACAGGACTGCCCACCACCAGGCCGTCGCATGCCTCAAACTTGGGTGCCGTCTCATTCACCAGGTCATCAAACACACACCGCCCCGTCCCAGCACATTTTCCGCAGGCGATACACCCCCGGATGGCCTGGTTGCCCACCTGGATGCACTCGGTATCCATGCCTTCGGCGGCAAAGATCTTCTCCATTTCCCCCAGCGCTGCGGCGGTATTGCCGTTAGAGCGGGGACTTCCATTGAGCAGCAGGATCTTCATGGTGTTCTCCTTTCTCCCGGCGCATGGAGCGTCAGGTCTCGTCCGTGTTCACTTTGGCCGACTTCTTAGCAGCAGGTTTCTTGGCTGCCGCTTTTTTCGCCGCAGGCTTCTTGGCCGCGGTCTTTTTGGCGGTGGTCTTCTTGGCCGTTGTCTTCTTGGCGGCCCCCTTCTTGGCCGGCTTCTTCTCCTCCTCCGGGGGCGTTCCCTCCGCCGGAGTCTCCGCCGCAGCGGTGGTCTTTTTCTTATACCCCCGCTGGTCCTCCGGCAGGAAGTTGGGGCACTCCGGGTTGATGCAGAAGGGCTTCTTAAAGCCCCTGCCCGACTTTTTGAATAGGGTATGGCCACAAGAAGGGCAATTCTCCTTCACCGGCACGTCCCAGGTCATAAAGTCGCAGCGGCGCGTTTCATCCTTATTGGTGTTGTTTTCACAGCCGTAGTAAGCGTAGCCACGCTTGGAGGTCTTCTTCAGGATCTTGCCTCCGCACTTGGGACACCGGCCCGGCATCTCGATGACGATAGGCTGGGTATGGTCGCACTCCGGCCAGCCGGGGCAGGCCAGGAATCGTCCGAACCGCCCGGATTTATACACCAGGTTTCGCCCGCACTTGGGGCAGATCACGTCCGACACCTCGTCGGGCACCTTGATGCGCTCTCCGTCCAGGTCCTGTTCGGCCTGCTGCAGTTCCTTTTCAAAACCGCCGTAGAACTGGCCGAGCAGGCTCTTCCAGTCTACTTTACCAGTCTCTACTTCGTCCAGCTGCTCCTCCATGTTGGCGGTAAAGGCGGTATCCACAATGTCGCTGAACTTGTCCTTCATCAGGCCCGTGACCACCTCGCCCAGAGGCGTGGGACGCAGGTTCTTGCCCTCCTTCACCACATACTCCCGATCCAGAATGGTGGAAATGGTGGGGGCATAGGTGGAGGGTCGGCCAATTCCCTTCTCCTCCAGAGCCTTGATGAGGGTGGCTTCGGTATACCGGCTCGGCGGCTGAGTAAAGTGCTGGTCTGGCTTGAGGCCTTTCAGCTCCACCTGCTCCCCCTCCTTCAGGTCGGGCAGCGGCGACTGGAAGGTCTCCTCCTCCTCGTCTTTTCCCTCTACATATACGGCGGTATAACCGGAGAACTTCAGAGAGGAGTGGGTGGCCCGGAAGGTGTAGCCGGCCGACGCCACCTCGATAGACACGCTGTCATACACCGCCGAGGCCATCTGGCAAGCCAGAAAACGGCTCCAGATCAACTTATAGAGCTTGTACTGCTCGGCGGTAAGAGACTTTTTCACATCCTCCGGAGTGAGGGCCACATTGGAGGGCCGGATGGCCTCGTGGGCATCCTGGGCGCCGGACTTGGTCTTGTACACCCGGGGCTTACCGGGGTAGTAATCCGCGCCGTAACGGGAGAGAATGAACTCCCGGGCGGCGGCGGTGGCCTCATCGGACAGGCGCAGTGAGTCGGTACGCATATAGGTGATAAGGCCCACAGTGCCCTCACCCTCGATGTCCACGCCCTCATAGAGCTGCTGGGCGATGGACATGGTACGCCGGGGCGTCATGTTCAGCTTACGGCTGGCCTCCTGCTGGAGGGTGGAGGTGATAAAGGGGGGCGCAGGATTGCGGCTCTTATCCTGGCGTTTCACCCCGGTGACGGTGAAGGGCGCATTCTGCACCGCCTGCATAACAGCATTGACCTCTGCCTCGCTGTTCAGCTCCACCTTCTTTTCCCGGCCGTAGAAGCTGGCCTTGAACTGTCCCTGATTGGGCAGAATACGGGCCAGGTCTGCGTCCAGGGACCAGTACTCCTGGGGCACAAAGGCCTTGATATCGGCCTCCCTCTCACACACCAGACGGGTAGCCACCGACTGCACACGTCCGGCGGACAGGCCCCGGCGGATTTTCTTCCACAGCAGGGGCGAGATCTGATAGCCCACGATGCGGTCCAGCACCCGGCGGGCCTGCTGGGCATTCACCAGATCCATATCAATGGCCCGGGGGTGGGCGATGGAGTCGTTGACCACCTTCTTGGTGATCTCGTTGAAGGTCACCCGGTAGGTCTTATCGTCCGGGATACCCAGCATCTCCTTCAGGTGCCAGGAGATGGCCTCCCCCTCCCGGTCGGGGTCGGTGGCCAGGAATACTTTGTCACTCTTCTGGGCGGATTTGGTCAGCTCATCGATGACCTCTTCCTTGCCCTTGATGGGCTGGTAGTCCAGAGCAAAGCCGTGCTCCACATCCACGCCGATCTTGCTCTTGGGCAGATCCCGCACATGGCCCATGGATGCCTTTACCTCATAGCCGGGGCCCAGATATTTTCCTATGGTCTTGGCCTTCGCCGGAGACTCGACGATCACCAGATTTGATTTTGCCACAGCACGATACTCCTTTATTCTCGTTGCTCAAAACGGACGGCGGCGGTAAAGCGCCGGCCGGGAAGCTCATTCAGATAGCCCTGGGCCTGCAACAGGGTCAGGGCGGTATTGACCCGCCGAGCAGGTATCTCGGTCTCGCCCACCAGTTCATCGGCGGTCATGGGCTGCACTTGGGTCAGGCGGAAGATCTCACGTTGCTCGTCTCCCAACCCCTCCCACTCGCCGACAGGGCGTACAGGCAGCACAGGTTCAGGCTCTTCCGATGCAGCGACGGGGTTCTCCGGCGCTGCAGGCGGCTGCCCCTTCTCCAGCCTCTGGTTGACCGCCGCTTCACTCAGAGGCTGCACGGGCCGGAACTTGTGGGGAAAGCGGCTCATATATTCCACCAGGATATCCCCTGCGCAGCGCACCAGCTTGGCCTCGCCCCGGGCAATGAGGGCATTGGTGCCCGCGCTCATGGGCGCATCCGCCGGACCAGGCACGGCAAAGACCTCCCGGTCCTGGTCCAAAGCCCGACGGGCGGTGGTGAGGGTGCCGCTGTGCTCCTCCCCCTCTACCGCTACCACACCCACCGACAACCCGCTGATGATGCGGTTGCGGATGGGAAAACGCCACCCGTCCGGCGGAGTGCCGGGCGGCGACTCAGACAGCAGCACACCAGAGGCGGCCACGTCCTCATAGAGGTCCCGGTTGCACCTGGGGTAGACCACATCCACCCCGCAGGCCAGCACCGATGCTACCGTCCCGCCGCCCTTCAGAGCGGCCCGCAGGGAGGCGCCGTCGATTCCCTGAGCCAGTCCGGAGATCACCACGGCCCCGGAGCGTGCCAACTCCAATCCCAGGCGCCCCGCCATAGACAAACCATAAGGGGTACATTTTCTGGCTCCTACCATACCGATGGCCAGTTCCTCGTCAAACCGCAGCCGCCGGCCAAGTCCGTAGAGCACCAGAGGATAGTCCTTCAACTGCTGCAGCCGTTCGGGATAGGCCCCATCCCGATAGGTCATGATCCAGATACCCTTTCGGTCACAGCACTCCAAAATCCGGCGTACGCCCTCCAGCGACTTGTCCTGCAGCGACCGTTTCAAGGTCTGGGACAGCGGAAGACTGTCATACTCCGCAGGATCGGCAAAATAGACTGCTTCAGCCGTTCCGAAAGCGTTCAACAGGGCCGTCGCCGTCTCCGGCCGCATTCCCTCCCGGGTGGTCAGCCACAGAAGTTCATTCAGTCCAGACACCGCGCGCCCTCCCACAGCACCACTGCCGCCGCCACTGCGGCGTTGAGCGATTCGCACCGACTGCTCATAGGAATGCGCACCGTCTGATCACAGGCGTCCAATGCCGCCTGACTTAGGCCTCGTCCTTCGCTGCCAATGAGCACTACGGCCCGCTCCAGCGCAGCCTGACGTACATCCACCGTGTCCTCCCGCAAGGCCGTGCCCAGCAAAGGCAGTCCCGCCTGCTGCAACAGGGGGAGCATCTGCTCCAGGGTACAGCTCCACACCGGGCGGCGGAACACGGCTCCCATGGAGGCCCGGATGGTCTTGGGTCCGAACAGGTCGGCACACCCCTCCAGTAGAAAGAGTCCATCAGCCTCAAAGGCGTCTGCGGTGCGCAGGATGGTCCCCACATTGCCTGGGTCCTGGACTCCCTCCAGGGCCAGATAGCGCCTGCCCTCCAGTGTCTCGGGTAAACTGCAGTCGGGCCGTCTGCCGAGAAAGAGCACGCCCTGTGGCGTCTCCATGGGACTGATATAAGCCATCAGTCCCTCGGGCACCTCCACCACGCGCACTCCATCAGGCAGGGGCGGAAGTGGAACATCGGGGGTGTGTACCACAGTCTTCAGCTCCGCCTGCCACTGCAGGGCCTCCCCCAGCAGCTTGATGCCGTCGCCAATATACTCCCCTGTCTTGACCCGGTAAGCACGGGATGCGGCCAGCTTTCGGATATGGGTCATCAGCGGATTACTCCGGCTGGTAATGTGTTCCATATCGTCCTCCCTTACAGATCCTGCAGGCGATTCACATCCTCCGTCCGCCCTAAGGCAACGATGCTGTCCCCCGGCTCCAGCAGGAAGTCTCCTCCGGGGGAGATGTTGAGCTGTTCTTCCTCTCCCCGGCGCACAGCAATGATGGTCACCTTGTAGTTGGCCCGCACGTTCAGTTCCTGAATGGTGCGGTGCCGCCACTCTTTGGGGATCTGTGTCTCCACAATGCCAAAGTCATCGCTCAGTTCGATAAAGTTGAGTACATTGGAGCTGGACAAACCCTGGGCCAGCTTGACACCCATCTCATGCTCCGGGAATACCACCCGGTCAGCCCCAATTTTTTCCAGTACCTTGCGGTGAACATGGCTCTGCGCCTTGCAGATGACTCGCTTCATCCCAAGTTCCTTCAGATTCAGGGTGATGAGCGTGGAGTTGCCCACATCATCCCCCACGGCCACTACGGCACAGTCGTAATTGCGCACTCCCAGCGCCCGCAGGACAGCGGGGTCCCTGGCGTCCCCCGCTACCGCGTGGGTGACCTTATCGGCCACCTTCTGCACATTGTCCTCCCTCTCATCCACGGCCAACACCTCATGACCCAGAGAACTCAGCTCTGTGGCCACGGCGCTCCCAAACCGCCCAAGACCGATGACGACAAATGTTTTCATGTGCAAAGCACTCCCTTTTTGCGGCGCGCCACAGTTCGGGCATCAGCCGATCATAACGTTCATTTCTGGATAACGAATCTTGGCCGGACTACGGCCTCGTGTGAGAAATGCGATGGAGAAAGACAAAATCCCCACGCGTCCCAAATACATCAACAGAATCAAAAATCCCTGGGAAAATGGACTCAGGTCCGGTGTGATACCAGTGGTAAGTCCCACCGTAGCCATGGCCGAAGCGATCTCAAAGGCACAGTTCAGATAGGGCAGTCCCTCCACGGTGGAGAGCACCATGGCACTTGTGAGGAAAACGAAGATTACCACCAACGCCAGCGTCATTGCGTTGAGCACCCGGGTAAACGGGATGGCCCGCCCCCGGAAGGTCACCTGCTCCCGTCCGGCAAGTCCTGAGCGCAGGGCCAGCAACAACACCCCTACCGTAGCGGTCTTGAGGCCGCCAGCGGTAGAACCGGAAGAGCCGCCGATGAGCATCAGCAGCACAGACATAGCCTTGCTGCTCTCGCTCAGTCCACCCTGGCCCAGCGCGTCAAAGCCGGCGGTACGCAGCGTCACGGACTGAAACAGAGCATTCAACGCTTTCTGCCATACGGGCATATCCCCCATGGTGGCAGGATTGGAAAATTCCTCTACAAAGAAAAACAGGGTGCCCAACAGGATAAGTCCTGCCGTAATGAGTAATACCATTTTACTGTACGCCGAAAGCCGGCGCCAGCTGCGCTTGGTGATGATATCTTCCCACACAAAAAAGCCCAGTCCGCCAATGCCGATAAGCGCGGCAAGGGTGCATAGCACCAGCGGAGAATTGCTGTAACCCGCCACACTGCTGAAAGGGCCAAATCGTCCACCCAAAAGATCAAATCCCGCATTGCAGAAAGCGGAGATCGAATGAAAGATGGAATACCAGATTCCCCGCACCCAGCCAAACTCCGGGATAAAGCGTGTAGCAAGGATCAAGGCCCCGATCCCTTCTATTGAGAAGGTCCCGATCAGGGCATGACGCACCATGCGCACCACACCGTCCAAGTCATTGAGATTCAGGGTAGAAACCATAATAAGCCGCTCCGACAGACCAATCCGCCGGTGCAGTGCAAAGGAAACCACGGTGATTACCGTCATAAAACCCAGGCCACCCAGTTGAATCATGGCCAAAATGACGGCCTGTCCAAAAAGGGTCCACTGACTCCAGGTATCCACCAGAATCAGGCCAGTGACACAAGTCGCTGAAGTTGCGGTAAACAGCCCGGTTAAAAAGCCGGCACTTTCTCCATCCCGTGATGCCACAGGCAGGGTCAGCAGCAGAGCTCCCACCAGAATGATGATTGCAAATGAACCGGCCACCACACGGGTCGCATTTAGGTGTCGGTTGCGGATAAATACATTCCTGCTCCAACGCGCAAGCGTTCTGATCACAAACGTACCCCCAAAATGGTGTTTTATACTCCCGTTCCCACCATCTTCCCCATCGTTGCAGGGGAAAAAGGGCGAGCCCGCATTACAGTCACTGCATTGCGCGGACTCGCCCTTTCTTCCGTCACGTTCCGTTCAACCGGGAACGCAGGTGAAACGGTCTTGATGCGAGCCGTCCGGACTCAGCTCAGTCCAGCGGCTTCATGGTGGGGAAGAGAATGACGTCCCGGATGGAGTCGGAATCGGTCAGCAGCATGACCGCCCGGTCAATACCGATGCCCATACCGCCCGTGGGAGGCAGACCATACTCCAGAGCGTTGATGAAGTCCTCATCCATCATACCGGCCTCATCGTTGCCCATATCCCGCAGAGCCAGCTCATGCTCAAAGCGGCCGCGCTGGTCGATGGGGTCGTTGAGCTCAGAGAAGGCATTGGCAAACTCGCAGTGATTGATGAACAACTCAAACCGCTCGGTGAGTCGGGGATCAGCAGGGGAACGCTTGGTGAGCGGGGATACCTCCACCGGATACATCGTGATAAAAGTAGGCTGCACCAGCTTCTCTTCCACCCGCTGGTCAAAAGCCTCATACAGAGCGGTGCCCCAGGTGCGCTCACAACCATCCATATCGATGCCCTTGGCCTCCACAGCCTTGCAGGCCTCCTCATCATCGGAGATGGCGTCAAAGTCCACACCCACATACTGCTTGACCGCATCAATCATGGTCAAACGGGGCCAACCGGGGGTCAAATCAATGTTTACACCCAGCCAATTTACCTGATAGGAGCCCAGAATATCCTTGGCAGCAGTAGACAGGATGCCCTCGGCAATGTCCATCATATCATGGAAATCAGCATAAGCCTCATACAGCTCAATGGTGGTAAACTCCGGGTTGTGCTTGGGATCCATGCCCTCGTTGCGGAAGATACGTCCGATCTCATATACCCGTTCAAAACCGCCCACGGTGAGCCGCTTCAGATTCAGCTCAGTGGCGATGCGCATATACATATCGATATCCAGGGTATTGTGATGGGTGATAAAGGGCCGGGCAGTGGCGCCGCCGGAGATGGTGTTGAGCACCGGAGTCTCTACCTCCAGGTAGTCACGGTCGTCCAGATACTTGCGCACATGCTTAATAAAAGCGGTGCGGATCTGGAAGGTACGGCGCACATCCTCATTCATGATGAGGTCCACATACCGCTGACGATAGCGCATCTCCTTGTCGGTCAGGCCATGGAACTTTTCAGGCAGAGGCTGAAGGGACTTGGAGAGGAGCGTCACCTTGTGAGCTTTGACGGAGATCTCACCCCGCTTGGTCTTAAAGACCTCACCTTCCACACCCACGATATCGCCGATGTCGATCTTCTTGAACTTGGCGAAAGCCTCCTCGCCCAGCTCATCAATACGGACATACAGCTGGATGCGGCCCTTCCCATCCTGCAGATCACAGAACATGGCCTTGCCCATGCCACGCTTGGACATGATACGGCCGGCAACGGAGGTCTCAGTGCCCTCCAGAGCCTCAAAGTTCTCCTTAATATCAGTAGAGTGATGCTTCACCACATACTTGGTGATCTGGAAGGGGTCCTGGCCCGCATCCTGAAGCTCCTTGAGCTTGGCACGGCGGATCAGGCGCTGTTCGGACAGGGTCTGCTGCTCCTCAGGCTGGTTAACGCTTCTCTCTTCAGTACTCATTGTTCTGGCTCCTTACTTTTGAATCTCTAAAATACGATACCTTAATACTCCAGCGGGGGCCTCCACCTGGACCTCCTCGCCGATGGCCTTGCCCAGCAAGGCCTTGCCAAAGGGGGAATCCTCAGAAATGCGGCCGTTCATGGGGTCAGCCTCTTGAGAGCCTACTACCTGGTAGCTCTCTTCCTCCTCAAACTCCAGGTCCAGCACCTTTACTCTGGAACCCAGACGCACAGAGTTGGGATCGGTGTCGTGCTCCTCAATCACCACATAGTTGGACAGGATATTTTCCACTTCGGCAATACGGGAGTAGAGCTTGCCCTGCTCGTTCTTAGCCTCGTCGTACTCACTGTTCTCGGACAAATCACCAAAGGAACGGGCTTCTTTGATCTGATCGGCAACCTCTTTTTCCCGGACGGTTTTCAGATAATTGAGCTCCTGTTTGAGCTCCTCCAAACGCTCCGCGCTGAGCTTGAATTCTTTCGCCATTTCGCTGCGCACACCTTTCCTTCATTGCTTGCAGATAATAAAAACAGGCTAACGATAGCCTCTCTATGATTCAGAATGGAACAAATCCGCCACGTTAATACGATATTATATGTAGTTTGTTTTCTCCTGTCAAGTCAATTATTGCCGCAGTGCAGGACACAAATGGATTTTTCCCTCTCCAATCCGCCCCTCTTCCCAAAGCAGCGCAAGTAGTGGAAGCTCGTCCAATCCACGGGGAATCGCCCCCTCCAGCGGCACGATCCGCAAGCCCGCCAATTCCGGTTTTGGCCCGTACAAACGCAGCACTGGCCCTGCCGTCAAACCGCTGCTCGGTCCAAAGCAGAGCGTTACACCAGCCCCCGCACCCGGTCCCAATACCGCGGCCCCATACTCCATCCGCAGCCAATCGGCCAGCTCTTCTCCCCCCTCCTCTACATCAATACACAGATAGCGTACCCTGGGACACAGCGTCTGGGCCGCATAAAACAGCGGACGGGTCACACGCGGCCCGGCCAACGTGACGATTGCGCGCTCTGCCGCCGTCCCGGTCCGTTCCAATACTGCCATGGCCAGGCGGGGGGCCAGGTGCTGGCAGAACGCATCGGTTTCCACCGGACGCAGGCCGGCTGCGCGCAGCACCTCCCAGTATGGGAAATCCGCCGCCGTCAGTACCCGGCGCACTCCAGCTCTGCGCAGCCATTCGGCCCCCCTCTGTATCCGCCGCAAACACCGTGCCTGTCTCCATTCTTTAGGCGCGGGGACCTCCACCCTCAGCGCGGACAACCCCATGACCTGCTCCTGCATGGCCAACGGTCGGCGTCCGCGGCGCTCCGCAAGCTCCAAAATTCCCACCAAGCCCCATCACCTCGCTCTCAGAATATGCCGCGCCCAGGCGGTTATGCTTGCAAACACGCCGGAATTCCCAGTAACATGCTTCTTTACACAGGCTTACCAGCCTTTTGCGATTTTTTACACATCCCTGATAGCGGCGATCCGGCTGGTCGGATATCATGTATCCGTCCAACCGCGTTATCAACAAAATTTTGGAGGAATTAAGCATGAATTGGAAGCGTCCCCTGGCCCTCACCCTGGCTGCACTGAGCTTTGGCAGCACTCTGGCAGCCTGCTCTGGATCCACTGCGGCCACCCCGGACCCCACCCCTACTCCCGCTGCGGAAGTCCAGTCTCTCTCCAGCGAAACGGTGAAATCCCCCAAATATGTGTTTCTTTTCATCGGCGACGGTATGAGCTATCCGCAGATCCAGTCCACGTCTGATTTCCTGGGCGCGCTGAACGATGCGGATTACTGGCAGGCCGAACCCAGTCTGGATGATAACGGCGGCGCCATCCTGGATGGCCCCGAGTATCTGAACTTCATGAATTTCGAGGCAGCCGGCTCCGCTGTTACCTATGACTCCAACAGCTTCTGCCCTGATTCCGCCTCTACCGCCACTTCACTGTCCACCGGCCACAAGACCTATTCCGGCACCATCAACATGGATGAAACCGGCACCACCGCTTATGAGACCATTGCCGAAAAAGTCCACGAACAGCTGGGCATGAGTGTAGGCGTCATCTCCTCCGTTAACCTCAACCATGCCACTCCCGCCGCCTTCTACGCCCATCAGGCGAGCCGCAACGACTACTACGAGATTGGCCTGGAGCTGGTGGAATCCGGTTTTGAGTATTTCTCCGGTGGTGGTCTGCTCAAGCCCACCGGTCCCGATGGCGACCAGGAGGACCTGTACGCCCTGGCTGAACAGGCCGGCTATAACGTGGTCAAGACTCAGGCTGAGGCCGAGCAGGTCACCGAAGGTCCCGTCATCATCATTGACGAGCACCTGGCCGACGGCGATGCCATGGCCTATGAGCTGGACCGTACCGACGAGATGTGGTCCCTGGCCGACCACGTGGCCAAAGGCATCGAGGTCCTGGAGCAGGATGAAGATGGCTTCTTTATGATGTGCGAGGGTGGCAAGATCGACTGGGCCTGCCACGCCAACGACGCCGCCTCCACCATTCACGACACCCAGGCTCTGGCCGACGCGGTACAGGTGGCCATCGACTTCGCCAAGGAGCACGCTGACGAGACTCTGATCCTGGTCACCGGCGACCACGAGACCGGCGGTCTGACTATCGGCTTTGCCGGTACTGACTATGACACCTATCTGAACCTGTTGGAAAACCAGAAGATCTCCTTCGCCAAGTTTGACAGCGATTATGTGGCCGCCTATAAAGAGAACAAAACTTCCTTTGAAGATGTGATGGCTGACGTCACGGAACTGTTTGGCCTGAAGACCGAAGGTGCCGAGGACGACAAGCTGGTGCTTACCCCCTATGAACTGAGCCTGCTCAAAACCGCCTATGAAAAGAGCGTCAACGAGACCGCTACCGGCATGGATGAGCAGCAGGAGTATGTGATGTATGGTACTTATGAACCCCTGAGCGTCACCCTGACCCATATCATCAACAACAAGTCCGGTATCTCCTTCACCTCCTACAGCCACACCGGACTGCCTGTTGCCGTACTGGCTCACGGTGTCAACGCCGAGCAGTTCAACGGCTACTACGATAACACCGAAGTTTACAACAAACTGGCCTCCATGCTGAATGTGGCCTGATCGGCCCGCTCCCCTGTATCGGATCCGCACCCGTACCCCGCCCCTTTGGGCGGGGTACGGGCATATGTAAATCTCATCTCTGTCAAAAGGAGTTCCCAACCATGAAACGACACCTGACCCCCGCAGCTCTGCGTTACCATGCACCGGTGGCGGTATGTCTGCTGGCTATCCTCGCTCTGCTCCTGCTGCCCACCGGATTTGAGGGTGCGCTGGTCTATCAGGAAGCGGAACGCTGTACCGCCTTAGTGACGGAAACCGATGATTCCTCCATTATCGACACCGGTCTGGTACGCTCCGGCGAGCAGCGCTGCACCCTGGAGCTGCTGGACGGAGCCTTTGCCGGACAGACCGTCACCGGTATCAATATGCTCAACGGCTCCCTGGAACAGGACAAGCTTTTCACCCCCGGCGATAAGGCTCTGGTCGTAGTGAGCCACAACGGAGACACAATCACCAATGTCACCATGTCCGACCACTACCGGCTGGGCTGGGAAGCGGTGTTGGCCGCGCTCTTTGCATTGTTTCTGATTCTCTTCGCCGGACGCACCGGGGTGCGGGCCATCGCCTCCTTCGTACTGACGGTGCTCACGCTGTGGAAGGTCATGGTTCCTCTCTATCTAAAGGGATACAATCCCATCTGGGTGGGGCTCATTCTCACGCTCTTTCTCACTGTACTTATCATTGCGCTGGTGTATGGGTTTGACCGGCGGTGTGCCGCGGCGGTATCCGGCTCCTGTCTGGGTATACTGGTGACCTGTGTACTTGGCATTCTCTTTACCGATCTGTTTCAAATTCACGGAGCCGTAATGTCTTACTCCGAGAGCCTGCTCTACGCCGGCTATCAGCACCTGAACCTGACCCAGATCTTCATGGCCTCCATTTTTATTGGTGCTTCCGGCGCGGTGATGGACCTGAGCGTGGATATCTGCTCGGCTGTCCACGAGGTGGTGGAAAAACGCCCGGATATCTCCCGCTGGGAAGCCGCCCGCTCGGGCATGAACGTGGGGCGTGCCGCCATGGGAACCATGACCACTACCCTGCTACTGGCCTATTCCGGCGGCTATGTGGCCCTGCTTATGGTGTTTATGGCCCAGGGAACGCCGATCGACAATATTCTCAATTATAAATATGTGGCCTCTGAAATCATCCACACCGTGGTAGGTTCCTTCGGACTGGTTACTGTGGCCCCCTTTACCGCCCTTACCAGCGGATTTTTGCTGGCCAAGGGAAAGCAGACTGTCCCCCTGGACGCAAAAGAAGCGGCGGAGTGATCCGCCGCTTCTGCTTGTTCTATTCTGATCGAAGGGTCATGGTGAATTCCATCTGATACCGCAGCTGGTCTTCCGGAACGCTGTCGTCGGCAAACAACCAGTCTCCCGCATCCTGATACCCCTCCTGATGTACGGCCTGTGTAATGGTCACATCTCCGGCCTGGATGGTGTAGTTCCCAAAGCCCCTCTCCGAGATGGCGGTCAACACCCCGCTTTCCAGCCAACTGATGCAGTTGTAGTCCCCCACTGCCGCTGCAAAGGAGAGCGCCGCCAGCTGCTTCTGAAAGATGCTGTCTGCGATTATCGGCTCGCCCGTCAGGTCCTTGGCCAAGGTCACAGCGGTAACCTTCCCGTTCTCGTCCAGGGTAAGCTGATGGTCTGGGTCGCCATATCCCAGCCCATCCAGATGGAATACATTGCCCTGCTCCTCCCAGTGACCGTTCTCATCCATAGTCTGATCGGAGCTCCGGGTGATGTAGCGGTACAGGTCGTTTACATTGGCTACATACTGCTCGGCAGTAAGCATCCCACGGTGACGCGGCATCTGCGCCTGGGCCATTGTCAGAACCGCCAGGCCAAACAAGGCTGCCGCCGCCCCTGCACACCCCACACATCGCAGCGCTTTCGTGTCCTTAATGGCATAGCCACATTCTTCCTCCCAGGGCAGAGTCTCACAATCGGAACAGGCTCGGTAGCTCTTATAATAACGATAAAGATTATAAAAAGGAATGCCGTATCCCATACCTTTGGCAAAGACCTGCCAGGTGCGGGTCATGGCGGTGGTCCAGTAGATCTTCCCGCCGTACGTGTCCTTGACCTGAAGGCCGAAGATCCACTTGCCTGGGGTATAGCCCCAGGTAGACAGCAGCAGAGGCTCCACCACCAACATGGTGACGTAATTCAGGTAGATCCCCAAAAGAGTAAAAATCAAGTTGTCCGGTGGGTTAAACCGCAGTACCAGCGTGCCGAAGGCTGACCACAAAACGCTGTAAAGGAAAACATCCAGCCACCGGGCAAAGAGTCTGCGCCAAGGATAGGCCACCATGGGCGCGCTGTCCTTCTTCAGGCTGAAATATCCCTCCCCTTCCGCCGGACGATCCAGCGTATTCAGATACTTTTGGGCATCCAGGGTGGTATACTCCGCTTTATCATCCCGCATCGCGGCACACACCCGACCAGCCCACTCCAGCTCAGCGCGCTGCTCCTCCAGAGCGCGCTGCTGCATGGCCAGGGCGGTATCCAGCTCCAGCTCCCCCTGCTGCACCTTTTTGATGGTATCCAGAGACAGGCCCAGCTGGCGCAGGAGCTTGATCTTTTTCAGCGTCTCTATGTCAGCCTCGGAGTAGATGCGGTAGTTGTTTGCGCCCCGTTCCGGAGACAAAAAACCCTCCTGCTCGTAAAAGCGGATGTTGGCCCGGGTCATACCAAGTCTGGCTTCCAGTTCCTTGACGGTCATCCCACTCGCCTCCTTATACCTCAAATATAAGGCATAAAGTTGCTTGACAGTCAAGCATTTTTTCCATCAAGGCTCCAGCAATTTCAACGCAGCCTCCAACTGGGTGTCGCCTTCGCCGGTCTGATAGACCTCCTGGTCCAACGTCAGGCCGGTACCGATGAGGGAAGTACCGTTGCCGGTAAAGTAAGCGGCGGTGGAGATCGATATCGCTCCCCCGTGCGGCAGGGCAAAGGTCTGCTGAGAATACCCCTTGCCGCTGGTTGGCTCACCCACGATCTGAGCCACACCCTGCTCCTGGAGTTCGGCGGCAAAGAACTCGGCGGCGGAATAGGTGTCAGCGTTGACCAGTACCACCATGGGCAGCTCCACGCAGGAAGCATCGGAATTGGTGATCTCCTCATGGCCTGCCTTGTCCCGGGTGATGAAGATAGGTCCTTCCGGCAGCAGGAAGTCCAGCATATCGGTGAGCTCATGGAGATAACCGCCGCCGTTGTCCCGCATATCGAACACCAGCGCTTCGGCTCCCTGGTCCATCAGCTCAGTCACCGCCTCCTCCAGACGGTCAGCGCTGTTATCATAAAAATTGAGCAGGTGGACATAGCCCACATTTCCCTCCAGCATTTCGCTCTCCACCGGATCGGTCTCCAGGTCAGCCCGTTCTACCTTCACGGTGCGCACATTTCCGGCGGAATCCTGCACGGTAAGCTCCACCGTGGTACCCGCCTCGCCCTGGATGAGTTCCGGTCCGTCATAGCGTCCCTCTCCCGCCAGGCTGCTCCCGTCCACAGCGGTAATAAGCTCACCGGGCTGTAATCCAGCCGCCTCCGCCGGACCTCCGGCGGTCACCTCGGTGATAAGCAGGCCTTCCTCCCGCTCATAGCTCACAGTCACGCCGATACCTACATACCGGTTTTGCCGCCGCTGGTTCTGCTCCTGATACTCCTCCTGGGTCAGATAGTGGCTCCACCGGTCACCCAGACCGTCTACCATACCCTCCAACGCGGAATCCACCACCTCCGTCTCATCATATTCTCCCACAAACTGTGTACGGATGCGTACAAAGGCCTCAATCAGTGAGGCACCTTCCTCTCCCAGCACAGCCCGCAGGAGCAACAGTCCGCCGCCGGCGGTCACCACCAGAGTAACCACCACCGCCAGGAGCAGATGAAGGGCAGAAAAGCGTTTGTTTCGCATGGGTCATCAAGTCCTTTCTCTAAACAAAACGCGGGCGGAGGCTGCAGCCTCCGCCCGCGTACCGAATCCGTTTACCAGGGATCTACCAACGGCAGATTGGTATATTTGCTCTCAGGGTCCACGCGGATGTAGTTTTCCCGCACCTCCAGATGGAGGTGGTTACCCGTGGAGCTGCCGGTGGTACCCACATAGCCGATGACCTGGCCCTGGGACACCATCTCCCCTTCACTCACCGCCCTGGAACTCATGTGAGCGTACAGGGTAGAGTTGCCATTTCCATGGTCAATCACAACATAATTGCCGTAGGAATAGTGATAGGCCGAGGTGACTACCTGTCCGCTCTTGGCCGCCAGAATAGGCGTGCCAGCGGATGCCGGAATATCGATACCGGTGTGGCTGTGGGCCTGGCCGGTAATAGGATGAATGCGGTAGCCAAACTGGGATGTCAATCGGTAACAGCCCGGCAGAGGCCAAAGGTACCCGCTCTCAGAAGTGATGGTGATGTTGTTCTGCTTGCGCTGTTCCTCCAGTTGTTTCTGCTTTTTGGTAATCTCCGACTGGATCTCCGCGGCTGCTGCACTCTCCTCATCCAGCTGGCGGTTGACCTCCTCCACATTGGCGTTGATCTGCTCCAGCAGAGCCTGAGCCTCGGCCACCTTCTGCTGCTGTTCGGCTTTCTTGGCTTCCTGCTGCTCCTTGGCCGCCTGCTCCTCTGCCCGGGCACTCTCCAGTTCCGCCTGGAGCCGCTCCAGCTCCTCCCGGGCGGCCACCAGCTCATTCATTACCTGGTTGTCGTATTCCATGATAGCATCGATGTCCGCCAACTTATCCAGCATATCGGAAAAGCTATTGGCATTGAACAGGATGGACCAATAGGAGACATTTCCGTCTTCCTCCATGGCCCGCACCCGCTGGCAAAACAGCTCATACTGGGCCTGTTCTTTTGCTTCTGCCTCTGCCCGTTCCACTTCTTTTTGGGCGATCTCCCCATCGTAATAGGAAATCTGTGCATCAATGTTGGCAATCTCGGCATTGATGGCGTCCAGCTGCTGAACCAGAAGCTGGCGCTTCTGTTGGGCCGCCGCCTGATCCTCTTTCACCGCGGCCAGCTGATCCTTCAGCTCCTCCTGCTTGGCCTGGCTCTCCTGCTGTTCCTTTTTCAGCGCGTCGATCTCACTTTGCGTCACTGCGCCAGCCCCTGTAGCGATCATACTGACCATAGGCAGCAACAACAGCACGGCCATAACTGCCGCCAAAACGCCCATCAGGACCCGCCGCCACTCGATATGCTGTTTCCCCGGTTGTTTTTTCCGATGTTTTGCCACGTTGCAACTCCTTTTTTCGCGTCGGCACATCGCTTAGATCATCTGCGACGGTACCAGACTCACGCCGTTGAAAATGCTGTATATAGCGATAACCCTATCTGCAAATGCTCCACACAGAAATACTGCTTGCAAAAGAAGGCCGGAGTCCCCACTCCAACAGGCCATGCCTTCCTTCATCATATGTACTTCTCTCCATCAGACCTGCAGGAACTTTCGAATGGCCAGAAGCGATCCGCCCGTACCGATCAGAAATCCGGTCAGGGCAAATACCCCCAGTACCCGCAGGGCCATGGGCTGGAAAGGCAAAACCGTAATCAGCGCAATGGTATCGGAGGTTGCGATTGCCTCTCCCACCAAGGTATATACGCCCCATTCCAAAAAGAAGGCTACCACCGCACCTACCAGCCCCAGAATCAGTCCTTCAAACACAAAGGGCCAGCGCACAAAAGAATTGGTGGCACCGCACATCTTCATGATGGCGATCTCCTCCCGGCGGTTGAAGGTGGCCAATTTGATGGTATTGGCAATGATAAACAGGCTGACCAGCAACAAAATCACCACCAGGATGACCGCCACCGTTCCAGCGATGTTTCGCACCACCACAAAGCCCTCCGCTACCTCGGGCGCGGCAGTCACCTTGGCCACACCAGGCACCTGTTCCACCGCCTGCACCGTCTGCTCCATCTGGCTGATATCGTCCATATAGATATGGAACCGGTCCCGAAAAACAGTGGAAGGAAGTCCTTCAAACAGCTCATTATCCGCTTTGTCAGAAGAAAAGTCCGCCTGAGCGCTCTCCTTGGTCTCAAACACCGCCGAGGACACATTGGGCACCGCCTCAAGCACGCTCTGCAGCGCCCGTGCCTCTTCCTGGGTATAGCTCTCATCAATAAAAGCGGTAAATTCGTTTTCTTTCTCCAGGTTGCCCAGCATGTTTTCCGCATTCACCGCCACCAGGGTAAAGGAACCCATGATAAGCAGGCAACACACGATCATACAGACTGCAGCAAATGACATAAAACCATGGGTAAAGATGCTGCGGGCTCCTTCGGAGATAAAATAGCCAAAATCATATCGTTGTTTCATCGTCGTAATACCCGCCCGTTTCGTCACTGATAATCCTGCCGTTTTCGATGGCCACTACCCGCTTGGAAAAGCGGTTGACCAGTTCCTTTTCATGGGTCACCACCAGTACTGTGGTCCCCAGTTCGTTGATGCGCTCCAACAGCATCATGATCTCCAGCGAACGCATAGGGTCCAGATTGCCCGTAGGTTCGTCGGCAATGATCATCTGAGGATTGTTTACCAGTGCCCGGGCAATGGCTACACGCTGCTGCTCACCACCAGAAAGTTGGTTGGGCATCCGGTCTCCCTTCTGATCCAGCCCCACCAGATCCAGCACATAAGGCACTCTTTTGCGGATCTCCCGGTTTGAGGCTCCAACTGCGCGCATAGCAAAAATCAGGTTGTCCTGTACGCTTTTTTTCTCAATCAGGCGGAAATCCTGAAAGATCACGCCCAAGGTGCGGCGCATATAAGGCACTTGCCGCGGACGGATATTATTCAAGTTATAGCCATTGACCATGAGCCGCCCGCCCGAAGGCGCGATTTCCGCTGTGATCAGCTTGAGAATTGTGGATTTTCCAGATCCGGACGGTCCCACCAAGAAGACAAATTCCCCATCGTCTATGCGCAGGTTTATCCCTTTCAGGGCCTTGGTCCCGTTGTCATAGGACTTTTGGATGTCGATTAGACGTATCACACCAGATTACCTCATCTATCGTATTCGAAAGAAATACCCATTACCGCAAGGGACGCCGTCTCCGGCGTCCCTTGCATCTTTGTGTTTAGTTATCGATTCCCCGGGAGATCAGATACTTTTTGACCATCAGTGCCACCTTGAAGGTGATGGCATCGTCAAATTCCCGCAGGTCCAGGCCGGTGAGCTTCTTGATCTTCTCCAGCCGATACACCAAGGTATTGCGGTGGACAAAGAGCTTACGGGCCGTTTCAGATACGTTGAGGTTATTTTCAAAGAACTTATTGATGGTAAACAGGGTCTCCTGATCCAGCGCGTCAATGGGGTTCTTTTTAAATACTTCCTGCAGGAACATCTCACACAGAGTGGTGGGCAACTGGTAGATCAGACGCCCGATTCCCAGATTCTCATAGTTGATAATGCTCTTCTCCGTATCAAATACCCGGCCCACATCGATGGCAATCCCCGCTTCCTTGTAGGCCCGGGCCAGCTCCCGGATATGGTTTACAATGGTGCCGATGCCGATGACCACCCGCAGATGGAGCTCTTCCGTGATCTTTTCCTCAATCTGCTTGGCGATCTTGTAGAGGTCCCGGGTCTCGGAGCCCTCGGACAGCTGCTTGATGAGTGCCACATCGTTCTCACTGATGGACAGGACGAAATCCGTCTGCTTGTCCGGGAACATTGCCTGCACCACATCAATCAGTGCAGGATCCGTGGCCTCCACCTGACGGATCAAAAATACGGCACGGGGCACCTCAGAGACAAAGTGCAGCTCCTTGGCCCGGACATAGATGTCCCCCAGCAGAATATTATCGGAGATAATGTTCTTAACAAAAGTGGCCTTGTCATGCTTTTCTTCATAATAGATCTTAGCGCCATTCAGGGCCACCGCAGCCATGGAACAGACCATACTGGCCTCGCTGTCCTCTCCCTTGGCAAAAACAGCATAATCAAACTGGGCACCCCAACCTGCGAGTGCCTTAAATGTACGCCCTTCAAAGCGAACCAGATTCTCTTCTGCACGATTGACCGCTTCTACGGCGCCGGGCCAGTGCTCCCCAATGCAGGCGAGCTCATTGCATGCCACCACCGTTCCCTCGGAATCGATCACACCGATGGCTCTTTCCGTGCTGTCTTTCATCTGTAAGACAACGCTTTGAAACACTCTGCTGGACATGGTGACAGCCTCCTTCATTGATTCCCTCTCTCAGGATCCTTATATAACTGATTTTCTTTTCTATTATACCGACTCCTTTCGCCCTTTTCAATATCTTTTTTAATTTTTTTTGGTGAAATCGCCGAAAACTTATTTTACCAGCAATGCAACGGGCCCACGTCAGTTGACGTGGGCCCGTTGTTCTGGAAGTGTCTGGTTACTGCGCGATATCCTGGCAGAACGTCATCAGGATCTTGGCCATCTCAGCGCGGGTAGCGGTACCCTGAGGATCCAGGCGGGCGCCGTCCTTGCCGTTGATGATGCCGTTTGCCACGGCCCAGCTCATGGCCTGGGTAGCCCAATCGGAGACGCTGGCGCTGTCCACAAAGGCGGCCAGGCTACCGGAGGCGGAGGTACCGTAGCCCTTATACTGGGCGTAGCGGTACAGCAGAACCACCAGCTGCTCGCGGGTCACATTGTCGTTGGTGCCGAACAGACCGTTGCCGTAGCCGCTGACGATCTTGGCAGACACATTCCAGGTCACCGCGTCGGTGTACCACTGGCCGGCCAGCACGTCGGTGAAGCCAGACACACCGGCCGTAGCGGGGCTGCCCTCCATGTTGTAGATGACCTGAGCCACCATCGCCCGGCTGGAGAAGCCGTTGGGATCAAACCGGCCGCCGCCCACGCCGCTCATGATGCCGTTGCGGCCCACATAGTTGGCCGCGTCGGTGTACCACTGGTTGGCAATGTCGTTGAAGGCCGGCCGCACGATGACTACCGGCGGGGTGGTGGTATCGGTATCGCCGGTATCACTACCGCCCGAGCCTTCACCGCCGTTTTCCTCATTTTCCACAATGGAGTATACCTTCTCTGTGCCATCGGGCGCAGTAACTACCATTTGATCACCGATCTTAAGGACATCATTCACTTCTTTATCCTGTCCCTGCTGATCTTGTATTTTATAAACGAAACGTCCCTTCAGACTGGTAAGCTGATCTGCCAGTTGCTGTCCCGTCGTACCTTCCAATACGGAAATGGTACGCTGATTGTCGTCCAGTTTGGTTGTATCCGGAGCCAGCTTTGTACGTGCCAGTTTCACATCATTCTGCTCAGAATGATTGGGATAGCCTGTCCGCGTCTGGGTGGCAACTGCCTCCACGCTGAAGATCTGCTCCGGCATGCTGTCAGCAGTGAATGGAAGCATTCGAATTTGGTTAAACGTATAGGAACTTTCGCCCCGTACATCAATAACATTTCCAACGGCCTGTCCAAGCATCATATTCATATTGGACACAGAAATGTTCTGAGCATTATCCAATACAAGGGCATAGCGATTGTTATTCTGAGTGTCCTCATACGTCAACGAACCGCCATCAATCGTCATTCCATCCACTTTGGTAATCAAAAGTGCATAGGCGGGTAACGTTTTTGCGTTTGGATAGGAAGAAGGACGATAGCATCCTCCGGCGCCGACATTAGCAATTTCACTGTCGGCGTGTTCCAGCGTCTGGGCATAGTCTCCGGATGCCTCAATGCTGACATTTTCAAATGTGATGTTGGTCAAGGGATAAATCGTGCCCTCTACCATATCGTTAATGGTACGGTGTGCCTGAAATCCACTGATGATAACCGGAATAGCGCCCGAATTTCCCTGATTATGTTTCAGCGTAGCATTTTTAATGGTAACATTGTCGATTGTCCCCGCCTTAACCATTGCATCCGGTACACGGCCCTGACGGTCGGAAGCCATCAATGTAATACCTCCGGAGCAATTAGCCAAATTCACATTTTCAATGGTGACGTTCCGCACCGAACCACCGTCGTTGACACAAAATCCCAGACCGGCCTTATCTGCATTCTGGGTAATGGTAACATTTTTAATGGTCAGATCACTGAAATCTCCAAAGGTTTCAGAACCCAGCTGAAATACATTTCCACCGCCAATATAGTCGGCATAGATATTCTCAACGTAAGTGCCCGACACATTGCGTACAAATCCCAAAGAATAGTCCGAGCCCAGCTTAATGATATCATTGGAGCACTTAAGCACTTTTACATTTTTTGCAGTGGTGTTGTTGCACTGCATAAAGTTGACCACATCCCGCTGGTTCTCCAAATCTCCCACATAGATGTTTTCAACAGTGACATTGTCGCAGCCAGTGGCAATAAAAGCAAAGTGTCCATAATCCAGGAAGGTCAACGGCGCCTCTTTACTGGTACCCTTAACTGTAATATCCTTGCAAAGCTTAAACGAGAAGGTCTTGTCTCCCATGCCAGGCTGCTCAATATCCCCGGTTACTAAATTTTGGTTTCCGGTAATGGTGGCATTGTTACATTCCACCGCAATATTTTCCTGTCGTTCCGCCCAGAAAAGTGCGGCATGAAAATGACTGTGACCAAAATCCTGTCCATTCGAAAACGGCTCGTTGATTGGTTCCACTTCATCCAACTCACCCAGCGCTTTGAGCACTACACCTTCATCCAAATAGAGATGCACATTGCTCAGTAAATGAATGGTATTACTGGCATAAGTATGCCCCGCAGGAAATGCCACTAGGCCCCCGCCCTGTGCATTTGCGGCACGGATCGCCGCGTCAATGGCATCAGAATCGTCCGTAACTCCGTCACCAGCAGCTCCATAATCCAAAACATTGAACGTTCCGCTGTAAAATGGCAGTATGTTGGAGTCCCCGGCATCGGTCACCAGTTTACACTCATAGTGTACCTCAGGAGCAAGTCCCGAAATCGTTGCAGTACCATTATCAACAACCGCATTTTCTGCCTCTTCCCATGCTCCGCCATCCCGGCGCAGCCAGAATACAGGTTCCATTCCCTCCTGTGCAGTGTAAGTGAAGCTTGCGCTGGTAAAATCACTGTACGTATTCTCATCCACATCTCGTGCAAAGTCTGTAATAACATCCTTTACTTGTAATTCACAGGTATCTGTATAAAAAAGATCACCACTCTCAAACGATACCTCAAAGGGAACTGATTGAGCCGGTACTTCCTTATCCTTTAGTGTAATAACCACATCTACCCCATTATTAGGACGAAAATCGGCATTTGCATATGTAATGGTTCTTCCATCCGCGCTGATATCAATCTGTGCATAACCGTAGTCTTCACCTGAATAGTCGTATGCACCATCCGCACTGTTCTCCAGGGCCTGCTGAGAAAGAGAGACATCCCCCCGCCCCGCCACGTTGATCTGGTCATGCTCATCTGCAGTAATTCCTTCTGGCAAAGTGAGCGTAAACGTACCAAAAAGCGACATACGTTGTTCCATAGTTACCGGAAGCGTATACTCCAGTACGATATCACGTTTTGTCCCTGCTGTCATACTCTCATCAACCAACACCAAGGATTCTTCCTCTGATGGTGCAGAGAATGACATCTCTTTGACCGGTTCAGCTGCCCTTACCATCGTTAAGCCGGAAAGCATGGATACCGCCAACACACCGGAAAGCAGCCGTTGCAACCTTACACCGCGAAAACATCTCATAACTCATTTCCTCCTTGCCGCTTTTTCTTTTGGTAATTAAGAATCAAACGCCTGGGAGATGCTCTTCGTCGCTGCACAATCCCTCCTTTTTGTAGGGTAGAATTGGTCTTATGTTTTATTTTGTAATATAAATAAAACGTTTTTATCAATGTAGCACAAAGTGACCGTTTAGTCAACTTTTTATTTTCTGCCATTTCGCAGAATAGTATCTGCAAAAAACAAGGGCACCATCCGAAGATGGTACCCTTGTTTTTTTATTTCATATTTTATTCTGCAATCGTTTGGCAGAACGTCATCAGGATCTTGGCCATCTCAGCGCGGGTAGCGGTACCCTGAGGATCCAGGCGGGCGCCGTCCTTGCCATTGATGATGCCGTTTGCCACGGCCCAGCTCATGGCCTGGGTAGCCCAATCGGAGACACTGGCGCTGTCCACAAAGGCGGCCAGGCTACCGGAGGCGGAGGTACCGTAGCCCTTATACTGGGCGTAGCGGTACAGCAGAACCACCAGCTGCTCGCGGGTCACGTTGTCGTTGGTGCCGAACAGGCCGTTGCCGTAGCCGCTGACGATCTTGGCAGACACATTCCAGGTCACCGCGTCGGTGTACCACTGGCCGGCCAGCACGTCGGTGAAGCCGGACACACCGGCCGTAGCGGGGCTGCCCTCCATGTTGTAGATGACCTGAGCCACCATGGCACGGCTGGAGAAGCCGTTGGGATCAAACCGGCCGCCGCCCACACCGCTCATGATGCCGTTGCGGCCCACATAGTTGGCCGCGTCGGTGTACCACTGGTTGGCAATGTCGTTGAAGGCCGGCCGCACGATGACCACCGGCGGGGTGGTAGAACCGGTATCGCCGGTATCGGTATCACCGGTATTACCTCCCTGAGATGCCTCGGTAAAGGTCAGGGTAATGGGCATGGAATACATGGTGTACGTATCCCCGTTGGTAGGCATGGTATAGCTGGTGCCCAGCACGATCTGGGCGGTGCCGGCCTTGTCGGACCAGAACGCCCCGTTTTCGTCCCGCTGCACGGTGACAGAGCCGGAGATCTGCAGGAAAGAGGGCTCGGCGATGGTCTGCTCGCCGCCGCGGGTCTGCGCGGTGGCGGTGACGCTCATAGCATTCTGGGCCCCGATATTCCCGCTAAGGCTGCTGGCCGAAGCGGTTACACCGCTGAGGTAGCCGGTGCTGTAATCCACCCGATTGCTGGTGATGCCGTGATAGCCGTCGAAGAACTCCTGCTCATAAACCGACTGGTCATCCACCGTCCAGGGATGGACGTAGATGCCGCGGTGACGGGCTGCAGCCACCAGTTCAGGCGTCTGGCACATGGAATAACAGTTATAGAAGGCATTCAGGTCGTCCAGGGTGTTGGCAAACTTCTCCAGGTTGGTCGTCACATCGGAGAAAGCATACAGATACAGCACGCCTACCGCCACCTCGGGCATCTCCTCCCGGATAAGCTTGAGCTGCTCTTCGCTGAAGGAGATGAAGATCACCCGGTCCTCCATGTGGCATTTGCGTATCACGTCCGCCAGAGGCTTGATGAGGTTAGGATCGGTGCTCTTGATCTCAATGACGTGGATGATGTCGTCGTCCGGGTCGGCCTCATCGGCGGCCTGGAACAGCTGCTCCAGGGTGGGAATGCGGTCGCCCTCCTGGGCGTTTTCGTTGAAGGTCAGCTGCTGCAGCTCAGCCAGGGTGGTCTTGGCCACCTCTACATCCTCATTCATCAGCCGGCCGGTGGTCTCGTCGTGGTTGACCACGATGTAGCCATCGCTGGTCATGTGCACGTCGCACTCAATGGCGTCGGCTCCGGCCTTCACTGCCTCCACCGCCGCCCGCTCCGTGTTCTCCGGCGCAGTCTGGTGCAGGCCGCGGTGGGCCGTGATGACCGTCTGGCGGGTCAGTACCGGTGTATCCGGGTCAAAGGCCTCGATGGCATCCAGCGCGGCAGCCGCGTCCGACACCACCAGTCCGTCGGCTCCCGCCAGAATGGCGGCATTCACCTGGCTGCTCTCAGCGGCCACCCATACGTTCACCGCACGGGCCTGGATATAGGCCACCGCCTCACGGGTGGCGCTCCCGGCGGGGATCAGGGCAATACGGGAGCCGCTGCGGTTGGTATCCGATACCACGTCGATGAGCTCCTCCGGCATGCCACCGGTAAAGTCCAGCACCCCGCGCACACCGGCCCGCCCGCCGCAGGCCGCCTCCAGCACTGCGGGATCGGTGGAAAAGACGTTCACATCCACAATGCCGTTTTCATCCACATAGCTTCCAAAGGCCTCAGCCGCAGCCGTATCTTCGATACGGAAGCCGGCCAGGATCTTCTTGTCCAGGCGAGTCATATACTCGCTCAGGGAGATGCTCTCCTCCCCGTCCTGCACGCTCAGCACACCGTCAGACAGAGTCACGGTGCGTACCAGCGTAGCGGGCCGGCGCTCCGCCGCGGCCGCCTCAGCCGCCGGGGTTTCTTCGGTGGAAACCACCGTGGGAGACATGACCAGTCCGGTGGCAGGCTCGTAGACCTGGGTATCATAGCCGGTGGTCTGTTTGACAAAGGTCAGGGTAATGGGCATGGAATACATGGTGTACGTATCCCCGTTGGTGGGCATGGTATAGCTGGTACCCAGTACGATCTGAGCGGTGCCAGCCTTGTCCGACCAGAATGCCCCGTTTTCATCCCGCTGCACGGTGACAGAGCCGGAGATCTGCAGGAAGGAGGGATCGGCGATGGCCTGCTCACCGCCGCGGGTCTGCGCAGTGGCGGTGACACTCAGGGCATTCTGGGCCCCGGTATTCCCGCTGAGGCTGCTGGCCGAGGCGGTCATACCGCTGAGGTAGCCGGTGCTGTAATCCACCCGATTGCTGGTGATACCATGATAGCCGTCGAAGAACTCCTGCTCATAAACCGACTGGTCATCCACCGTCCAGGGATGGACATAGATGCCGCGGTGACGGGCCACCCGGACCAGAGAGGCATCTTGGGTGCCATAGCTGCAGTTGTAAAAAGCATTCAGGTTGTCCAGCGTATCCGAGAGATTTTTCAGGTTGGTGGCGTTATCCTGGCTGGTGCTGCTGTGGGTATTCAGTTCGCCCACCGAAACCTCCGGCATCTCCTGTCGAATCAGGGCAGTCTGTGCATCACTGAAGGAGATGAAGATCACCCGGTCTTCCATATTGCACTTGCGTATGACTTCTGCCAGAGGTTTGATCAGGTTGGGATCGGTGCTCTTGATCTCAATGACGTGGATGATGTCGTCGTCCGGGTCGGCCTCATCGGCGGCCTGGAACAGCTGCTCCAGGGTGGGAATGCGGTCGCCCTCCTGGGCATTTTCGTTGAAGGTCAGCTGCTGCAGCTCGGCCAGGGTGGTCTTGGCCACCTCTACATTCTCATTCATCAGCCGGCCGGTGGTCTCGTCGTGGTTGACCACGATGTAACCGTCGCTGGTCATGTGTACGTCGCACTCAATGGCGTCGGCCCCGGCCTTCACCGCCTCCACTGCCGCCCGCTCCGTGTTCTCCGGCGCAGTCTGGTGCAGGCCCCGGTGGGCCGTGATGACCGTCTGGCGGGTCAGCACCGGCGTATCCGGGTCAAAGGCCTCGATGGCATCCAGCGCAGCAGCCGCATCCGACACCACCAGTCCGTCGGCTCCCGCCAGAATGGCGGCATTCACCTGGTTGCTCTCAGCGGCCACCCATACGTTCACCGCACGGGCCTGGATATAGGCCACTGCCTCACGGGTGGCACTCTCAGCGGGGATCAGGGCAATACGTGAGCCGCTGCGGTTGGTGTCAGACACCACGTCGATGAGCTCCTCCGGCATGCCACCGGTAAAGTCCAGCACCCCGCGCACACCAGCGCGCCCGCCGCAGGCCGCCTCCAGCACTGCGGGATCGGCGGAAAAGACGTTCACATCCACAATGCCGTTTTCATCCACATAGCTTCCAAATGCCTCGGCCGCAGCCGTATCCTCGATGCGGAAGCCGGCCAGGATCTTCTTGTCCAAGCGAGTCATATACTCGCTCAGGGAGATGCTCTCCTCCCCATCCTGCACACTCAGCACACCGTCAGACAAAGTCACGGTGCGCACCAGCGTAGCGGGCCGGCGCTCCGCCGCGGCCGCCTCAGCCGCCGGGGTTTCTTCGGTGGAAACCACCGTGGGAGACATGACCAGTCCGGTGGTGGGCTCATAGATCTCAGTATTGTAGCCATTGTCCGCCATGGGCTTTTCCGGCTTTTCAGTGGGCAGGTCGGGCAACTCAGAGCTTACACGTAGGCTCAGCATCTCGGCCGTCAGACGGTCAAAGGTAAAGGCGATCTTGCCGTTGACCTGCTCGGCGGGAATATTCTTGGCCACAATGATCAATTCTTCGTTGATGTACTCATAGATGTTGCCATTCCTGTAGAGCACGGTGAGTTTATAGGTCTTGGCAGGATCAATCGCCTCGTGATAGGAGCCGGTATGGGTGACGTTCCAGCCATGGCTCTCCCCATCGGTCATCAGGGCAAATTCCACACCGTTGGTAGCGGTAGCGTTCTGACGCACGGCCATCTGGCGGAACGTGTATTCCCCTTCCACCGCGGAGTTGGGCCGCACACCGTAGGACACGGCCATCCAACGGCTGCTGTCCACTGCCGAAGTCATGCGTACCTCTGCCTCAATGCAGAAGTCCCGATCGAAGTTCCACACCGGCAGAACCACGTTTTCATAGGTGTTGCCCACGGTACCCGTCACATGGAGCGCACCGCCGCTGATGTAGGCGGTATCGCCCCCCGCCATGCGGGTGGTGGTGTAATTCATCAGCGCGGGGTCATCAAAGCTCAATTCTACCTCACTGTTGATGTACAGGGGCATGGTAGCGCTTTTCCCGTCCCGGGTCAGAGTCAGCTGCCAGCAGCCGGCTTCCTCATCCCAGGCGGCGGAAGGCGTTACCCCAGCGTCGCCCAGCAGGGCTGCCGCCTGCTCCTGGATAGACTGAGCGGTAATGCTCTCGGCGCTGTCAAAGGAAAAGGCACCCTGCAGCACCTTCTGAAAATCAGGCTTGAGCACATCAGCGTCCGTGCTCTCCTCCCGCTGGACATTCACTTCCACCTTGGCGCTCTGGCTGTTCCCATTCTGGGAGAGCACCGCCTGGAAGCCGTCGCGCTCATTGCCATCCACCCGCAGGCTGCCGCCCTGCTCCAGGAAGGGAGTCCCCTCCAGCGCAGCAGTCAGCTGCTCGGCCACAGCGGCACAGATGTCCAGATCGGACGCGCTGGCCGCCACCGTCACAGAGATGGCATCCTGAGGCAGCTGCTTCACAGCCGCCTCCAGTGCAGTGAGGGTAACCAGTTCCAGCTGGCACTGCTGTCCGTCCACGGACAGCGTCAGCTCCTGGCTGCCCAGTGCACCGCTGACCACCGGCAGAGTAGCCACACCGTTTTCAAAAGTGAGGGTGAGCTCGGTAGTGCCGTCCTGCTCCAGTGCCGTATCGTTGAAGCTCAGCGCAGGTAGCTGAGGCTCCTCCTCTCCCAGGAAACGGCTGCGATCCAGGGTGGCGTTGGCTTTCAGCTCATCCGCGCTCAGAGCCCGGTCATAGATGCGGATGCTGTAGTATTTCGCCTGGGTCTCGTAGCTGCTGCCGCCCAACCGGCCGCCCAGAATAAGCTGTTCAGCAGAAGCAAAGGTATTGTCCTTAGGCGTAATGGAGCTGACTTTCACGCCATCGGCGTACCAGCTGCTGTCTTTCACCTCGGCTGTATTCTGGAACACAATCGCACTGGGGCATCCAACTGCGTTGTCAAAGCTGGTCTGCAGGCGAGGATTTCCGCCCTGCTTGAGTTCCATTACTTCGCCGCCTGTCCGGGTAAAGATGCTGAAGGAATCTCCTGCTTCATCTACCGTCAGGATGGGAGCAAAGGGGCCATCATAGCCATTGTAGCCATCCTGGTCCACAAAGTACTCCACGGTAAAGCTGTCACTGTTGATCACTTCGTTCAGGGACTGGGGCAGATAGATCTTGCTCCGGTCCAGCTGGAGGTAATTCTCTCCAAATGAGTTGGTCCCTTCTCCCTCCAGCTTGTCGTCCCGGTTGATCTGAATCACTTCGCCGCCACTGGCCTGGCTGGTCCAGGTACCCGCCTCGGCATCTACCCCTTCCAGACCATCCAGACGGAACACCAGTCCGTCTGTTACATAGTCCTCAGGAATCTCTTCCACATAACCGCTCAGGGTTACGGTTTTTTCGCCGCTGAAACTGGCATCGCCCAGGTCGATCCGCAGGGGACTGGCACTGTTCACCACCAGGGCATCCTGCCCGGTAACCGTAAGGCTGGAGCCTCCGGCAGCCAGGGCGGGAACCGGGAGTGCAGACAGCAGCAGTGCCCCGGAACAGATCAGTCCCAGTGCGCGCTGAACTCCTTTTCTCATACCTTTGCAACCTTCTTTTCTGGGTGTTTTCCGGCTTTGAGAGACATAGCTGCCCAAAACCTTACTGTTTTATTCTAAAAAAACCATGTAAACACCACTATCCGGTCCATGTAAATTTTTCTTCAACCGTCCAGTTTTGCCTTCTTCTAGACAAAAAATACGCGCTGCCCCGTATTTTACAGGGACAGCGCGCAAAAATCTGTCAGAAAGGTGTCCTCTTTTCTGTCAGGCAGTCCGTTCCGAGTCACTTGAAATTTTACACATTCTTCGCTTACAGCGCCCGCAGCGCAGCCAGCTCCTCCTCGGTCAGCGGACGCCACTCTCCCTTTTTCAGCGCCGGATCCAGCGTCAGCGGCCCCATCGTCAGGCGCTTGAGATAACGCACGGGCTTACCTCGGGCAGCCAGCATCCGCTTGATTTGATGGTATTTTCCCTCCCGCAGGGTAACGATGGCGGCATCCGGCGCTTCCAGCCGCTCCAGTCCCGCCGGCATACATTCCAGTCCGTCCCCCAGCGTCATGCCGGCAGCAAAGGCGGCCGTGTCCGCCGCATCCAGAATACCTTCCACCTGTACAAAGTAGGTCTTATCCACATGCCGCTTGGGGGCAAGCAGCCGATGGGCCAGTGGCCCGTCGTTGGTGAGCAGCAGCAGCCCTTCGGTATCCTTATCCAGCCGCCCGGCAGGGAACAGGCCCACCCGGCGCAGATGGACCGGCAGCAGTTCCAACACCGTGGGCTGCCGCGGATCCTCCGTAGCGGAAACCAATCCGGCAGGCTTGTGCAGCATCAGGTAAACCATCCGTTCTCCTGACACGGGGGTCCCGTCCACACAGAAGAGCGCCGCAGGGTCGTACTTGTCGTCCGCCGCCCCTGCCAGGGCTCCGTCCACCGTCACCCGGCCCGCCCGGATGAGTTCCCGCGCCTCCTTTCGGGACCAGCGTCCCGTGTTGGCCAATATCTTATCCAGTCGTTCCATGGATGCCTCCCTTGTTCTTGTCCGTTTTTTTCATTTTAGCATATCTGGCGCCAAAAAAACATACACATCAACAACGACCACTGTTGGAAAGGAGCGTTGCGCTGTGTTCATTTTTACCGCCAAGGTCCGCAAGGGCCGTATCGTGGCCGTGGCGGCGGTCGCGGCGGCCTGCGGGCTCCTGTGGGCCGCCACGGGACTGCTGGGCGGCGGCGGAGCGGAGGCCGTCGCTGTAATCGGTCCAAAGGGTATAAAAAGCAATGAGGATCGCGTCGCCTATTTGCAGAGTTATGGCTGGCAGGTTGCCCCCGACCCGGTCAGTGTAGAGGAGCTGATCATCCCCGAAGAATTTGACGAAACCTATCAGGAATACCTGGATCTCCAATCTGCTCAGGGATTCGATCTGACCGATTACTGCGGAAAGCGGGTCAAACGTTACACCTATGAGATTCTGAATTATCCAACCGGTGAAAGTGGGATTCAAGCCGGACTATTGCTCTATAAAAACACCGTTATTGGCGGTGATGTGCTTTCACCCCAGTTAGGAGGCTTTATCCACGGGTTGTCTATGCCAGGCTGACGAAAAAAAGCGGCGCTCCTGAGAGCGCCGCTTTTTTCTGTTCAAATCAGCAGGTATTCCGAAGCACGATAGAGGAAAATCAGATACCAGATGCCAGCCACCAAACTTGCGATCGCTGTGGGGATCAGCACCACCGCCGCCAGAATGACCACACCAGGGATCAGGGCCATCAGACTGCACACCAGAACAATCATTCCGCAGACAGCATACAATTTCCAGACAAACTGTCCCTTAGCCGCTGTCTGAGAATCCCCCTTCTCCATCAGCAACTCACCAGTAGCGTTACAGACAAAGTAGACCACTGCAATGCTCAGGATCACGCCAACCATGCTTACTCTGGAAAGGGATACCACCAGCAGTCGTATAGTCTGTCATGATGCTGACTCTTTTCCGTTCATCAGGTGGACGTTCAAATGATTGTAGGTCATCTCGATCTTATGCTGGTCAAAGGCTGTTTTGACCTGCTCCAGCAGGTCGTAATAGAGGTCCCAATAGTCTTCTGTGGCACACCAAACTCGTACGGTGTATTCCACACTGCTGTCCTGATAGGCAGACACCCGGATAAAAGGTTCCGGTGAAAACAGTGCCTTGGGGTGGGCGCTGACCACCTCACGGATAGCCCCAATCACCTGCTCGGGCGGATTGTCATAGGAGGCATTGAACTTCAGATCCACTCGTCGCTTCTCCGCAGTAGAATAATTGGTGATGGTCTCCCCAGAAATACTGCCGTTTGGAATGGAGATAATTTTGTTGTCATAGGTACGCAGTTTGGTATAAACCAGTCCAACTTCCACCACAACTCCGCCAATACTGCTCAATTCAATGTAATCGTCGGCCTTAAATGGCTTAGCCGTCAGGACCTGAATACCGCCGGCCAGATTGGACAAGGTTCCCTGAATCGCCAGCGTAACAGCCAGACCCATCACACTGAGCACTGCCACAAGACTGGTCATGGGGATCTCCAGATAACCCAGTACCACGCATACAGTGATCAGCCACAGCACCACTCGAAGCGCCGCGTGCAGAAAGACGCGTAGACTCTTTTCAACTTCCAACCGAAGAAATGTGCGATCCACAATCCGAAGCACTACCTTCATCACCAGCATACAGGCCGCAAACAGCACAACCGTTGTGATAATCTGCTGTAGGTCCAATCCTTTGGCAATTTTCGCCAGTGTGGAAAGTGTCTCTTGAGTCTCTTCTGTGGTAGCCGTCAGGTTTGTAAGCATATTCCGCCCCCTTTCAACGTTATTTTATCATAGCGCTTCCGCCAGGGCAAGCATTGCGCTCTGGTAAAAAAAAGAAGCGGTCCAAACGGACCGCTTCTTTTCAATGGCAAATTACTCGTCGATCTCGATAACAACGCCGGAACCCACGGTACGGCCACCCTCACGGATAGCGAAACGCAGGCCCTTCTCGATGGCGATGGGGGTGATCAGCTCCACCTTCATGTCAACGTTATCGCCGGGCATGCACATCTCGGTGCCCTCGGGCAGAGTGATGACGCCGGTAACGTCGGTGGTACGGAAGTAGAACTGAGGACGATAGTTGTTGAAGAAGGGGGTGTGACGGCCGCCCTCGTCCTTGCTCAGAACGTACACCTGGCCCACGAACTTGGTGTGGGGGTGAATGGAGCCGGGCTTACACAGAACCTGGCCACGCTCGATGTCGGTCTTGGCAATACCACGCAGCAGGGTGCCGATGTTGTCGCCAGCCTCAGCGTAGTCCAGCAGCTTGCGGAACATCTCGATGCCGGTGACGACGGTCTTCTTCTTCTCGTCGGTCAGACCAACAATCTCGACTTCCTCGTTCATCTTGATGACGCCGCGCTCCACACGACCGGTAGCCACGGTGCCGCGGCCGGTGATGGTGAAGACGTCCTCGACGGGCATCAGGAAGGGCAGGTCGTCGTTACGGGCGGGAGTGGGGATATAGTTGTCAACCGCATCCATCAGCTCCTTGATGCAGGCGAAGTCGGGATCGTTCACATCGCCGGACTCGCAGGTCAGAGCATTCAGAGCGGAACCCTTGATGATGGGGATGTCGTCGCCGGGGAACTCGTACTTGGACAGGACCTCGCGGACCTCCATCTCCACCAGCTCCAGCAGCTCCTCGTCGTCCACCTGATCGCACTTGTTCAGGAAGACCACGATGGCGGGCACGCCCACCTGACGGGCCAGCAGGATGTGCTCACGGGTCTGAGCCATGGGGCCGTCGGTGGCGGCGATAACCAGGATAGCACCGTCCATCTGAGCAGCGCCAGTGATCATGTTCTTGATATAGTCGGCGTGGCCCGGGCAGTCAACGTGGGCATAGTGACGGGCATCGGTCTCGTACTCCACGTGAGCGGTGTTGATGGTGATGCCGCGCTCACGCTCCTCGGGAGCCTTATCGATGCTGGAGTAGTCCTCGTACTGAGCCTGGCCCTTCAGAGCCAGGTACTTGGTGATAGCAGCAGTCAGAGTGGTCTTGCCGTGGTCAACGTGGCCGATGGTGCCGATGTTGACATGGGGCTTGGTACGCTCAAATTTAGCCTTAGCCATTTGGATGTTCCTCCTTAATTTCTGATGGTGGGATAGACCCTATTTCCACAATAAATGCGAAAATATTGTATAGCATCACAGCGTAAAATGCAATACCTTTTCTGATTTTGGAAGCTGACACACTTTGCGCCAAGCACAAAGTATTAGTCGTCCTTCCGACCACGCTCGGCAATGATCTTCTCGGCAATGCTCTTGGGGATCTCCACATAGCTGTGAGGCTCCATGGAGTACTGACCACGACCCTGAGTAGAGGAACGCAGGTCAGTAGCATAGCCGAACATGCTGGCCAGAGGCACCAGAGCATCCACCTGAGTGGCGCCCGGACGGCTCTCCTGGCCCTGAATCATACCGCGGCGGCTGGTCAGATCGCCGATCACGTTGCCCAGATACTCGTCGGGCACGATGACGGAAACCTTCATCACAGGCTCCAGCAGAACGGCGTCAGCCTTGCGGCAGGCCTCCTTGAAGGCCATAGAACCGGCAATCTTAAACGCCATTTCGGAGGAGTCTACTTCGTGATAGGAGCCGAAGGTCAAGTGGACCTTCACGTCCACAACGGGATAGCCAGCCAGGATACCCGCCTGCATAGCGCCCTGGATACCAGCGTCGACCGCAGGGATATACTCCTTGGGGATGACGCCGCCGGTGATCTCGTTGAGGAACTCGTAGCCCTTGCCGGGCTCATTGGGCTCCACGGTGATACGGACGTGACCATACTGGCCCTTACCACCGGACTGACGGGCATACTTGGTATCCTGCTCGACAGACTTCTTGATGGTCTCCTTGTAGGCAACCTGGGGAGCACCCACGTTGGCCTCCACCTTAAACTCGCGGAGCAGACGGTCCACGATGATCTCCAGATGGAGCTCGCCCATGCCGGCGATGATGGTCTGGCCGGTCTCCTCGTCGGTGTAGGTCTTAAAGGTGGGGTCCTCCTCGGCCAGCTTCACCAGCGCCAGACCCATCTTCTCCTGACCAGCCTTGGTCTTGGGCTCGATAGCGACGCGGATAACGGGGTCGGGGAATTCCATGGACTCCAGGATGATGGGAGCCTTCTCATCACACAGGGTATCACCGGTGGTGGTGTTCTTCAGGCCCACAGCGGCAGCGATGTCGCCGGAGAAGACCTCCTCGATGTCCTCACGGTGGTTGGCGTGCATCTGCAGGATGCGGCCCATACGCTCTTTCTGGTTCTTGGTGGAGTTGAGCACGGAAGAACCAGTGGTGAGCTTACCGGAGTACACACGGAAGAAGGACAGACGGCCCACATAGGGGTCAGTCATGATCTTAAAGGCCAGAGCGGAGAAGGGGGCGTTGTCGTCGGCGGGACGCTCGTCCTCTTCCTCGGTGTCGGGATTGGTGCCCTTGATGGCCGGAATGTCCAGCGGGGAGGGCATAAAGTCCACGATGGCGTCCAGCAGCTTCTGTACGCCCTTGTTGCGGTAAGAAGTACCGCAGGTCACGGGAACCAGCAGGTTCTCGATGGTGCCCTTGCGCAGGGCCCGGCGAAGCATATCCTCGGGGATGGGCTTCTCTTCCAGAGCCAGCTCCATGATCTCGTCGTCGATGTCGGCGCAGGCGTCCACCAGCTTGGTGCGGTACTCCTGAGCCAGCTCCATCATGTCGGCGGGAATCTCCTCCACGCGCATATCCTTGCCCAGCTCATCATAGTAGATGTCGGCATCCATTTCCACCAGATCGATGATACCCTTGAAGGTATCCTCGGAGCCAATGGGCAGCTGGATGGGCACAGCATTACACTTGAGCCGGTCGTGGATCATGTTGAGCACGTTGTAGAAATCGGCACCCATGATGTCCATCTTGTTGACGTAGATCATGCGGGGGACCTTATAGTGGTCGGCCTGACGCCACACAGTCTCAGACTGGGGCTCCACGCCGCCCTTGGCGCACATGACGGTCACAGAACCGTCCAGCACGCGCAGGGAACGCTCCACCTCGACGGTGAAGTCCACGTGGCCCGGGGTGTCGATGATGTTGATACGGGTCTGGGGGAACTGGTTCTTGGAACCCTTCCAGTAACAGGTGGTAGCCGCGGAAGTGATGGTAATGCCGCGCTCCTGCTCCTGGGCCATCCAGTCCATGGTGGCGGTACCATCATGGGTCTCACCGATCTTATAGTTGACGCCGGTGTAATAGAGGATACGCTCGGTGGTGGTGGTCTTACCGGCATCGATGTGAGCCATGATGCCGATATTTCTGGTATTCTCTAAGGTAACTTTCCTAGGCATACTCTAACTCCTTATTACCAGCGATAGTGCGCGAACGCCTTGTTGGACTCGGCCATCTTGTGGGTGTCCTCACGCTTCTTGACCGCGGAGCCGAGGTTGTTGGCGGCGTCCATGATCTCGCCGGCCAGCCGCTCCTTCATGGTCTTCTCGCTGCGGGCGCGGGAGTAGTTGGTCAGCCAGCGCAGACCCAGGGTCTGACGGCGCTCAGGCCGGACCTCGATGGGCACCTGATAGGTGGCGCCGCCCACGCGGCGGGCCTTAACCTCCAGGGACGGCATGATGTTCTCCAGGGCGGCGGTAAATACCTCCAGGGGATCCTTCTCGGTCTTCTCCTTGATGATGTCGAAAGCACCGTAGACCACCTTCTGGGCCACGCCCTTCTTGCCGTCCAGCATGATGCTGTTGACCAGCTTGGTCACCAGGATGGAGTTATAGATAGGATCGGGCAGAACTTCCCGCTTGGGTACGTTTCCTCTTCTGGGCACTTTGCTTCCCTCCTTCATAGTATGATTTCATAGGTACTCGAAGGTTTTCCAGGAAAACCCCCGTGTAAGACAAGTGCCTGCTTGTCCAGTGCCCCACAGGAACCGCCCCCTATATATATAGGTAAGCGCTTCTGCAAGGACAACTGCCTTGCGCATATGCGCATCAATTCAATTCAAATACTTTAGTGAAATAATCTTTTGATTACTTCTTGCCGGCCTTGGGCCGCTTGGCGCCGTACTTGGAACGAGCCTGCATACGGCCGTTCACGCCCTGAGCGTCCAGGGTACCGCGGATGATGTGGTAACGAACACCGGGCAGGTCCTTAACACGGCCGCCACGGATCATAACCACGGAGTGCTCCTGCAGGTTGTGGCCGACACCGGGGATATAAGCGGTGACCTCCATTCCGTTGGTCAGACGCACACGGGCGATCTTACGCAGAGCGGAGTTAGGCTTCTTGGGGGTGGCGGTACGCACCGCGGTGCACACACCTCTCTTCTGAGGAGAAGGCAGATCGGTCATACGGTTCTGCAGGGTGTTCAGGCCCTTCTGCATAGCAGGAGCAGTGGACTTGTAGCTCACGGCCTCGCGTCCCTTACGGACGAGCTGGTTAAACGTAGGCATGGTTTTCCTCCTTTCTTGCTTTCTAAAAAATATATTTTAACAGAACAACCATAGATTATTCCGTTAAAACCAAATAAATGGACAATTATGTCCGCAACAAAGCCGCTACCGCACTGGGCACGGCAATACCGCAGGCGCTCCCTAACTCTTTCATCAGGGGTACCCACTCTACCGGAACACTGCACTCGGCGCACATCTGCTCCACGGGTTCCGTTACCCGCGGGTCGGCATCCTGCGCCAGAAATACCAGGGCGGCTTTCCCGTCATGAACAGCACGCTTGGTCTGTTTTACTCCCACTACCTTGGCGCCCTGTTTGAGTTGCGTCAGCATACGGTTTGCCTCCCATCCCTTGATTCTCAATGGAAAGCGGCGAACCGCTCCCTTTGGCAGGCATACCTGCACGATTTCGCATTATACCATACGTATTTGTGATTGTCAAATGGATTTTTGCCGGATTTTCAATGGTTTGCGCCCTGTTTCCAGTCAGAAATGACGGAGGGGACGGCATACCGTCCCCTCCGTTCTTTTTCCGCCTGTTCAGAAGGGCCCGTAGCCGATCTGATTGGCAATGACAACAAGGATAAAACCGGCCGTAATCAGGCAGGCGTAGATCTTCCATGCAAACTTGAACCAGTGGCCGTAATCCATTCCGCACAGAGAGAGCTGCAGCAAGGATGCGGTGGGCCAGAAGGTGTTGGTGAAGCCATCGCCGTACTGGTAGGCCAGCACCATAACCTGCTGGTTGATCCCCATCACCTGACCCAGAGGCTCCAGGATGGGCATGATGACCACGGCCTTGCCGCTACCGGAGGACACAAAGAAGTTGAACAGAGTAACAAAGGCGTAGATGATGAGCAGGGTGATGATGGGGCTCTTGCCCTCCAGCAGACTGGAGACGGCATAAATAATGGTATCCGTGATGTTGCCCTCCGTGAGCAGCACGGACACAGCCCGGCTGAATCCGATGACCATAGTGGGCGCCACTACGCCGGCCATACCCTTGCCAAACTGGGTGCACACCTCAGTCAGGTCCATCCGGAAGAGGATCACGCCGATGATGGTCACGGGGAAATAGATGGCGGTAATCTCAGGCAGGCCCCATTTCCATTTCAGCGAACCCACCACAGACAACAGGATGGTCAGCAGGAACAACACGATAAGGGTCACCCGCTTGCCGTTGAACTCCAGGCCCTGCTCAAACTCCATAGGAGCAGTCTGTTCCTGGAGGTAATTGGCGCCCATCACGCTGTACTTGGGGTCTTTTTTGATCTTGATGCAGTAGCGCAGCAGGAAGAACAGGGCAATCACGTAAAACACCACAAGACCCACAGCCCGGAACGCGATACCGGAGTACATGGGCAGACCCACCAGAGTCTGCGCCACGCCGGTGGTGTAGGGGTTGACCATGCCGCAGGTGAAGCCCACAGCAGTTGAGAGCAGAATTACCGCCGTACCCACCATTTTGTCATATCCCAGAGTAATAAACAAAGAGATGATAATGGGATAGAATGGATACAGCGCATCCAGATAGCCGATGACGCCCAGCGCGGTAAACAGGGTAAAGAAAGCCACCACCATGACGATTCCCTTACCCCGGGTACGCTGGATCATGGCCTGGATACCGGCCGAGAAGGCGCCGGTCATATTGATGACCTGGATACAGCCGCTGATGAGCAGCACGGCGCCGATGATGTTTGCACTCTCCACGAACCCCTGATGCAGAGAGGTGAAAAACTGCATAAAGCCAACGGGAGTCTGCTCCACATAGGCAAAGCTGTTGGGATCCACATTGCCGTCCACACGGGTATAGCTGCCGGCTGGGATCACATAAGTCATGACCGTGATGATGAGCATCAGGATCAGAATGACGATGTACACATGTGGAAGGCTGAAACTTTTTTTCTTGCTTTTGAGTGTATTATCCACGTTCAATTCCTCCTCGCTTCACAGCACATACTCATTGCCCGGCATGCTTTTTCAGCCACTCCACCGCGCAGTTGGCCAAAATCGCACTGCCCAGAGCAAAGGCGCTCTCATCCAACACCATGTTGGGATTGTGCAGAGGATACCCTTCCGGCGAGCCCGCGCCCATAAAGGCATAAAACCCAGGGACCAGCCGGGTCACATGGCCGAAATCTTCCGCCCCCTTCATGGGCGGGGCCGGCAGCACGTTTTCCTCTCCCAGGACCTGCCCCACAAAGGGCACCAGTTCCTCAGAGAACTGCCGATCGCACACAGTGCTGGGGGTCTTGAGCACCCGGACCGAATAGGTGCCTCGCCAGGCTTTGACATAGTGGTCCAGGATTTCAGGAATGCGCTGGAGCAGGTGATCATACGCCTCCGGACTCAACGTGCGGAAGGAAACCATAATTTCCGCTGTGTCAGGAATGATATTGGAGGCCCGCCCGCCGTTAAGTGCCCCCACCGTCAAAGTTGCAAAGGCCTCCGGGTCCACCTCTCTGGGGATGAGCAGGTTCAGAGCGGAGCAGAGCTGAGTTGCGATGTTCACCGGGTCTACCGTCTTCTGCGGCTCAGAGGAGTGGCCGCCCTTGCCCTGGATACTGATAATAAAGGTAGCCATGGCGCCGGAAGCCACGCCAGGAGAGTAGGTCAGTTTGCCCACCTCCACCTGAGGACCCACATGGAGAGCCATGGCGGCATCTACCTTTGGATTTTCCAGCAGTCCGTCCTCCACCATGGTGCGGGAACCATACCCCATCTCCTCGCCGGGCTGGAACATCAGCTTCACTGTACCGGGCAGCTGCTCTTCCATATCCTTGAGTATCCGGGCTGCGCCCAACAACATGGCCGCATGGGCGTCGTGGCCGCACATATGGGCGGTATTTCCTTTGGATGCAAAGTCCAGTCCGGTGGTCTCCTCCATAGGCAGCCCGTCCATATCGGCCCGCAGCAAAATGCAAGGTCCTTCTCCTTTGCCGATCAGGCCTACCACACCGGTGGAGGTAGGAGCGTCGGGGTAGCCAGCAAAAACCATCTTCTCCCGGTCCTCCTGGGAGTGAACACCACAGTCCCGGTGTTCGATTCCCATCTCACCCAGCCGCTGCTTGACGTATTCCGCCGTTTTCGGGGTATAGACTCCCACCTCGGGGATCTGATGCAGGCACCGCCGGTCGGCGATGATCTGCTGCTCAATGGCACGGGCTTTTTCCAGCATCTCATTCATAAGGAGCGCTCCTTTCTCTGGTCCACGCGGAACTCCGCGTTAAGCCTGATACACTGTGGTGCCGTTGAGGACAGTCTCCAGCACCTTTACTTGGGGGAACTGACTGGGCTGTATGGCAAACAGATCCCGGTCCAGTACCACCAGGTCGGCCAGCATTCCCATCTCCAGGGTGCCGCGCACTCCCTCATCCCGGCTGGGCCAGGCGGCGTCGGAGGTAAACAGGCGCACCGCCTGTTCCACACTCAGAGCCTGGTCGGGCAGATAGGTCCTGGTCCCCGCCCGGTTCTGGCGGGTGATAGCTGCACGCATATTGTCCAGTATGTCAAAAGGCTCCACCGGGCAGTCGGAACCGCCGCTGACGCGCAGGCCAAGATCCTCCATGGCCTTCCAGTTGTAGCAGTCCTTTGCATGCTCCTCGCCCACCCGCTCGGCAATGATATTCATATCTGCATCAATAAAAATGGGCTGGATGTACGCCTGCAGGCCCAACTCCTTCATCCGCTCCAGCAAAGCCGGAGTGGTCGTCTGGGCATGGACGATACCGTGGCGGTGTTCCGGCCAGGGATTGGCCTGCTCTGCCCGTTCCATGGCGTCACACACCTTCTTCAGTGCCAGATCGCCAATGGCGTGTACTGCCACGTCCATATGGACATCGTGGGCCGCCTGGATCCGCTGGAACAGTTCCTCTTCGGTGTAGATGGGAATGCCGTGGTTGTCCGGCTCGTCCACATAGCCGTCGATCATTTCGGCGGACTTAGCGCCCAGGGAGCCATCCTGAAGCAGTTTCCGCGGGCCGGTGCGGAAGAGGCTGGTGCGGTCGGCCGGGTCGCTGCGCACGCCCTTGAGCCGCTCAAAGTCTTTCGGTTCCACCAGACACTGCTCGTAGATCCGCACCGTGAGCGCCCCGTCAGCCTCCATCTGCCGGAAGACGTCAATCAGGTGGATGGGGTCCATGCCGGCAATGGCCATCAAATCGTCGGAGTGGATACAGGTGATGCCGGCTGCATTGAGTTCCCTCTGTCCCTCTTGGATCAGCTCCCGCACATAGGCGTCGTCTGCCTGAGGCAGCACATCCATGTAGAGCCGGGCGGCGTTTTCCCGCAGGATACCGTGCTCGAAGTCAACCAGTGCCATCACTTCCGGATCCACGTCCTTCAGGGCCCGAATCCGTTCCAGCATCACGGTGTTGCAGGCAGCAATATGGATGCAGGTGCGCAGCATGCACACCGGGATATCAGTGGAGATGCGGTCCATATCCTCCCGGGTGAGCAGACGTCCCTCCTCCATGGTTTCCTGGTTCCAGCCCATACCGATGAGGTAGGCGGGATTCTCCTTTGCGATGCGCGCCTGGCAGCGCTCCACCACCTCATCAATGTTCTTGACGCCAAAGAGAGGCACGTTCCGCCGGAACATCGCGTAGTGCAGCAGATGCATATGGGAATCATTGAAGCCGGGCAGCACCATAGCCCCCTGCAGATCCCGTGTCTCTTCCCAGGACTGCTGCAGGGCCTGGGCGCTGTCTCCCAGGAACACGATCCGACCGTCCTCCACTCCTACTGCCTCATAGCGGGACATGACCCGGTCCATAGAGACGACCTTGCCGTTATACCACAGTCTTCGCATACCGCTCTTCCTTTCCGCATTCGAGAAGTTTTGCCTTTTAACAGAGCAAATCGGATACCAACCCGGCATTTTTCGCAAAAAAAGCCGCCGAAATCCCGTTCGCACCAGAATATTCGGTCCTTTCCCGCTTTTGGTACACGGTATTCGGCGGCTTTGCCGCAGGTTAGATTAAAGTATAAAAAGGCAAAATTTTTTGCGGATGCAAAATTTTTTACAGGTTATATTTTTGCAGTTTGTATTTGAGGTTCTGCCGGGAAAGCCCCAGCAGACGGGCCGCCTGAGAAATGGACCCTCCCTGCTCCATGGCTCGCACAATGAGCTCCCGCTCATAGCGTTCCATGGCCTTGCTGAGGGAAAATCCAGGCTCAAGGGGCTGTTCGCGCCCCGCTCCCGCTCCGTCAGGCAGGGAACGCGGACCCGGCCGCCCTTCCAGCACGGCCTCGATATCCTCCACGGTCAGTTGTGTCCCACGTGTGGTGGCTACCGCGCCCTCAATGGCGTTTTGCAGTTCCCGCACGTTGCCCGGCCAACGGTACTGCCGCAGCTCTTCCAGCGCCCGGGCACTCAGTCCCCGCACATCCCGACGCAGCGTCCGGCTATAGCGCTTGAGGAACACCTCGGCCAGCAGGTCGATGTCCCCCGGACGTTCTCTCAGGGGCGGTAGAATCAGCCGGATAACCCCAAGGCGGTAATAAAGGTCCTCCCGCATCCGTCCCTCTTGGATCAGCTTCTGAGGCGGTTCGTTCACCGCAGCCACAATACGTACATCAAACGGAATGTCCCGATTTCCTCCCAGGCGGCGCACCTTTTTCTCTTCCAGCACCTTAAGAAGCTTGGCTTGCAGGCTGGTTGCCATGGAGTTGATCTCGTCCAAAAAAAGCGTTCCACCGTCGGCCTCTTCCAGCAGGCCCTTCCGGGTAAGCGCCCCGGTATAGCTGCCCTTCTCCGTACCGAAGAAGAGACTCTCCAACAAATTGGCAGGGATCGCAGCACAATTTTGTGCCACAAAAGGCTTGCCTGCCCGGCCACCCTCGCTGTGGAGCGATTCGGCCACCAGTTCCTTGCCCGTACCCGTCTCCCCATAAATAAGCACAGCTGAATCGGTCTGGGCCACGCTACGGATGCGCTCCTTCAGCGTCAGCATATACGGATCCCGGGTGAGGATCTGGTCCAGGGTGTACAGTCCACCCCCGCCCCCCCGGATCACCCGCTGGTCAATGGTATGGTACTTGGAGGAATCCACCACGCATTCTACCCGTCCGTCCACTACGATGGGGATGGTGGTGGACTCCAGGAGCACCCGCTCCCCTTTCCGGTTGTTGATATCCTGCAATACATTGTAGGTAGCTTTTCCCGTGCGCAGAGCCTGAAGGATGGTGCTGCTCTCCTCGTCCAGCTCCGGATAGAGCTCCAGAATATGCCGTCCCTCCGTCTCCTGGGAGTGCCAGTAGCTGTCCATTGAGATCCGATGATATTCTACAATTCCGTCCCGGTTTGCAATCAGGATCCCATCGGTATCCTCACACAGCCGCACAACCTCACCGATCTGGTCCAAAAGCCGCTTTTTCATGCCACACCCTCCCCCTCCGGCTTTTCTGGTGCGCAAATATAGAAAAAAATCTGGATTGCTCCAGATTTTCATCCAAAAAAGATTGACTTTTCCAACATGTACATGGTATACTAAAATGCTCTTATATTCAGGCTGGCGTTTTCAATACCCTCCCATGTTGCATTTAGTGTACCACGGAGTGCAAGAAAGCGCAAGAGAAAATCATCACATTTTATCCACGCATCCGGGTGTGTATCCCCGGGTTCAACTGTCCCTTTTGTTCGCTTTGACGGAAAGCGGCCGACGCAAATCGGGAAACGCTGGCCTACAGCGGTCCCCAGACAAAGAAAACGAGGTGTTTTTTCTACGATGGTCAAGGACGTCTACTACGGCAAGACCCTCCGCAAGAGCTTTGCCCGCCATGAAGAGATCCTGGACATGCCCAACCTCCTGGAGGTGCAGAAGAACTCCTATCAGTGGTTCCTGGACACAGGACTGCGGGAAGTCTTCAAGGATGTTGCCTCCATTACGGATTACGCGGGTAATCTGGAGCTCTCCTTCATCGACTACTCCATGGATGAGCCCCCCAAGTACTCCGTGGAGGAGTGCAAGGCCCGGGATGCCACGTACGCCGCTCCCATCAAGGTCCGGGTACGTCTGCGCAACAAGGAGACCGAGGAGATCAAGGAGCAGGAGATCTTCATGGGCGACTTCCCCCTGATGACCAAGGCCGGTACCTTTGTCATCAACGGCGCCGAGCGTGTTATCGTCTCCCAGATCGTCCGCTCCCCCGGTATCTACTATGCCCGTACTGAGGATAAAACGGGCAACGTAGTCTACTCCAGCACCGTTATTCCCTACCGCGGCGCCTGGCTGGAGTATGAGACCGATCTTTCCGATATTTTCTATGTCCGCATCGACAAAAACCGCAAGCTGCCCATCACCTGCCTGATCCGTGCCGTGGGTCCCAAGACCGACCCCGAGATCCTGGAGCTGTTCGGCGAGGATCCCCGCATCGTGGCCACGCTGGAGAAGGACGCCTGCAAGACCTATGAGGACGCCCTGCTGGAGATCTACCGCAAGCTGCGTCCCGGCGAGCCTCCCACGGTGGATTCCGCCGAGAGCCTGCTCAACGCTCTGTTCTTCGACCCCCGCCGGTATGATCTGTCTGCCGTAGGCCGCTACAAGTTCAACAAGAAGCTGGCCATCTGGTCCCGTCTGGTGAACCAGACCCTGGCCATGCCGGTGGTGGATCCCCTGACCGGCGAGATCCTGGCCGAGGCCGGCGAGGTCCTCTCCCGTGAGAAGGCTCATGAGCTGGACGACAAGGGCGTCAACGAGGCTGTGGTGGATGTGGACGGCTTCCCGGTGAAGGTCTTCTCCAACCACATGGTGGACATGTCCAAGTTCGTGGACTTCGATCCCGCTGAGTGCGGCGTTACCGAGCGGGTGCGCTTCACCGTGCTGCAGGAGCTGATGCAGAACTACTCCGGCGAGGACCTGCAGGAAGCTGTGAAGGATCACCTGGACGACCTTATCCCCAAGCACATCATTGTGGATGACATCATGGCGTCCATCAACTACCTCAACTGCCTGGCCCACGGCGTGGGCAATGCCGACGACATTGACCATTTGGGCAACCGCCGGCTGCGCTGCGTGGGCGAGCTGCTGCAGAATCAGTTCCGCATCGGCTTCTCCCGTATGGAGCGGGTGATCCGGGAGCGCATGACCATCCAGGATCTGGACATCGTTACCCCCCAGAGCCTGATCAACATCCGCCCCGTCACCGCCGCCATCAAGGAGTTCTTCGGCTCCTCCCCTCTGAGCCAGTTCATGGACCAGACCAACCCTCTGGCCGAGCTGACCCACAAGCGCCGTATGTCCGCCCTGGGCCCCGGCGGTCTGTCCCGTGACCGCGCTTCCTTCGACGTGCGAGACGTTCACTACTCTCACTACGGCCGTCTGTGCCCCATTGAGACCCCCGAAGGTCCTAACATCGGCCTGATCTCCTACCTGGCCTCCTACGCCCGCATCAACCGTTACGGCTTCATCGAGGCTCCCTACCGTAAGGTGGATAAGGCTACCGGCCACGTCACCGATCAGGTGGATTACATGACCGCCGATGTGGAGGATCAGTACACCATCGCCCAGGCAACCGAACCGCTGGATGAGAACGGCTGCCTGAAAAACGCCCGTATCACCTGCCGCCACCGCAATGAGATCATTGATGTGGACCGGGATCAGGTGGACTATATCGACGTCTCCCCCAAGATGATGTTCTCCATCGCTACCGCTCAGATCCCCTTCCTGGAGAACGACGACGCCAACCGCGCCCTGATGGGCGCCAACATGCAGCGTCAGGCCGTGCCCCTGCTGACCACCGAGGCCCCCATCGTGGCCACCGGCCAGGAGCACAAGAACTGTATCGACTCCGAGGTCGCTATCCTGGCCGAGGATGACGGCGTGATCGTCAAGGTGTCCGCCGAGTACGTCACCGTCCGTTATGACGACGGCCGTGTGGTGGACTACAAGCTGACCAAGTACCTGCGCTCCAACCACGGCACCTGCATCAACCAGCGCCCCATCGTGAACGCCGGCCAGCGGGTGGAAAAGGGCGAGGTCATCGTAGACGGTCCCTCCACCAACAACGGTGAGATCGCCCTGGGCAAGAACATTCTCATGGGCTTTATGACCTGGGAAGGTTACAACTACGAGGACGCCGTGCTGCTCAACGAGCGCATGGTGAAGGAGGACGTGTTCACCTCCATCCACATCGAGGAATACGAGACCGAGTCCCGTGACACCAAGCTTGGGCCTGAAGAGATCACCCGCGATATTCCCAACGTGGGCGAGGACGCCCTGAAGGATCTGGACGAGCGCGGCATCATTCGCGTGGGCGCCGAGGTGCGCCCCGGCGATATTCTGGTCGGTAAGGTCACCCCCAAGGGCGAGACCGACCTCACCGCTGAGGAGCGGCTGCTCCGGGCCATCTTCGGTGAGAAGGCCCGCGAGGTACGTGACACCTCCCTGAAGGTGCCCCATGGCGAGTGCGGCATCATCGTGGACGTGAAGGTCTTTACCCGTGAGGCGGGCGACGAGCTCTCCCCCGGCGTGAACATGGTGGTCCGGGTCTACATCGCCCAGAAGCGTAAGATCAGCGTGGGCGACAAGATGGCCGGCCGTCACGGTAACAAGGGTGTTGTCTCCCGCATTCTGCCCCAGGAGGATATGCCCTTCCTGCCCGATGGCACCCCCCTGGATATCGTTCTGAACCCTCTGGGCGTGCCTTCCCGAATGAACATCGGACAGGTGCTGGAGGTCCATCTGGGCTATGCCGCCAAGGCTCTGGGCTGGAAGGTGGCCACCCCCGTTTTCAACGGCGCCGATGAGAAGGACATCGCCGAAACCCTGAAGCTGGCCGGCCTGCGCCCCGACGGTAAGAGCTGGCTGTACGACGGCCGTACCGGTGAGCGGTTTGACAACCCTGTCACCGTCGGCTACGTCTACTTCCTCAAGCTCCACCACCTGGTGGATGATAAGATCCATGCCCGTTCCACCGGCCCCTACTCTCTGGTTACGCAGCAGCCTCTGGGCGGCAAGGCCCAGTTCGGCGGCCAGCGCTTCGGCGAAATGGAAGTGTGGGCCCTGGAGGCTTACGGCGCGGCCTACACCCTGCAGGAGATCCTGACCGTCAAGTCCGACGACGTTACCGGCCGTGTGCGCACCTATGAATCCATCGTCAAGGGTCACAACGTGCCCAAGCCCGGCGTACCTGAATCCTTTAAGGTTCTGGTCAAGGAGCTGCAGTCCCTGTGCCTGGATATGAAGGTGCTGGATGACCAGGGCAATGAGATCGAACTCAAGGACGACGACGAGGACACCTACCAGCCCGGCAAGTTCCGCGACGATGACGACGACTTCTACGGCTACAATGCCGGTGGCGAGTCTGACTTTGCCGCGGCGGGCTATACGCTCAAGGAAGGCAGCGACGACGACGACCTGGTGGCCGGCGATGCGGACGAGAGCGACGACACTGACGATTTCTCGGATGATTTTTCCGAGGACGACGATATGTAATCATAAGGGAGGACGAGCAAATATATGAGTTACGCTGAATTTGACGCCATCAAGATCGGCATCGCCTCCCCGGAGCAGATCCGTGAATGGTCCTACGGCGAGGTCAAGAAGCCCGAGACCATCAACTACCGCACCCTGAAGCCGGAGCGGGACGGTCTGTTCTGCGAGCGGATCTTCGGGCCCACCAAGGACTGGGAGTGTCACTGCGGCAAGTACAAAAAGATCCGCTACAAGGGTAAGATCTGCGACCGCTGCGGCGTGGAGGTCACCCGGGCCAAGGTGCGCCGTGAGCGCATGGGCCACATCGAGCTGGCCGCCCCCGTGTCCCACATCTGGTATTTCAAGGGTATTCCTTCCCGGATGGGCCTGCTGCTTGACATCAGCCCCCGCATTCTGGAGAAGGTACTCTACTTCGCCAGCTATATTGTCACCGACCCTGGCTTCTCTCCTCTGGCCAAAAACCAGATTCTCTCCGAGAAGGAATACCGCGACATGCGGGAGAAGTATGAGGACGACTTTGAGGCCGGCATGGGCGCCGAGGCCGTGAAGAAGCTGCTCCAGGACATCGACCTGGAGGAGCTCTCCACCCAGCTCCGCGCCGAGCTGAAGGACGCCTCCGGCCAGAAGAAGGCCCGCATCGTCAAGCGTCTGGAAGTGGTGGATGCCTTCCGTATCTCCGGCAATAAGCCCGAGTGGATGATCATCGATGTGCTGCCCGTTATTCCCCCTGAGCTGCGCCCCATGGTGCAGCTGGACGGCGGCCGGTTTGCCACTTCCGACCTGAACGACCTGTACCGCCGGGTCATCAACCGCAACAACCGCCTCAAGCGCCTGATCCAGCTCAACGCCCCCGACATCATCGTGCGCAATGAGAAGCGCATGCTCCAGGAGGCCGTGGACGCCCTGATCGACAACGGCCGCCGCGGCCGCGCCGTCACCGGCGCCAACAACCGTGCCCTCAAGAGCCTGTCCGACATGCTCAAGGGCAAGCAGGGCCGCTTCCGTCAGAACCTGCTGGGCAAGCGTGTCGACTACTCCGGCCGTTCCGTTATCGTAGTCGGCCCTGAAATGAAGATTTATCAGTGCGGTCTGCCCAAAGAGATGGCCATTGAGCTGTTCCGCCCCTTCGTTATGAAGAAGCTGGTGGAAGACGGTCTGGCCAACAACATCAAATCCGCCAAGAAGATGGTGGACAAGGGCCGCGCCGAGGTGTGGGATGCTCTGGAGTTCGTCATCAAAGACCACCCCGTCATGCTCAACCGCGCCCCCACCCTGCACCGCCTGGGTATCCAGGCCTTTGAGCCTGTCCTGGTAGAGGGCCGCGCCATCAAGCTGCACCCCCTGGTGTGTACCGCCTTCAACGCCGACTTCGACGGCGACCAGATGGCCGTTCACGTGCCCCTGTCCGCCGAGGCCCAGACCGAGGCCCGGGTGCTCATGCTCTCGGCCAACAACCTGCTGCGTCCTCAGGACGGCGGTCCTGTCACCGTGCCTACCCAGGACATGGTGCTGGGCTCCTACTACCTGACCTATGAGCGTTACCCCGAGCACGCCGAGGAGGACACTTATGAGGATGTGGCCGCAGTGAAGGCCGCCCTGGCGGAGGGCAAGCTGCAGCCTGACTCCTATATCTGGGTCAAGAATCCCGGCTCTTTGGACGACATTCCCACCTATGCCGGCATCTGCGCCGAGACCGAGGACGGCCAGCTGCCCCGTGAGGCTCTCCATGTCTTCGGCAGCGATATTGATGCCCGCCTGGCCTACGATGAGGGCGAGCTGGAACTGCACATGCCCATCCTGGTCCGCCGTGAGGCTGAGGTGGATGGTGAGACCCGCCGCAAGCTGGTGCGCACCACCGTGGGCCGCCTGATCTTCAACGAAGGCATTCCCCAGGACCTGGGCTTTGTGGACCGCAACGATCCCGAGCAGGTGTTTGAGCCGGAAATCAACTTTATCGTGGGCAAAAAGCAGCTGGGCAAGATCATCGACAAGTGCATCACCAAGCACGGCTTTACCAAGTCCGCCGAGGTACTGGATATCATCAAAGCCCGCGGCTACAAATTCTCCACCCGCGGCTCCCTGACCGTCTCCATCTACGACATGACCATTCCTGAAAAGAAGAACGGCCTCATCGCCGATACGGAGAAGGAGATCGTCAAGATCGAGCGCCAGTACAAGCGCGGCTTCCTGACCAATGACGAACGCTATCGTCTGGTGGTGGAGGCCTGGGAAAAGACCACCAAGGACGTGACCGATGCCCTGATGGCCGGTCTGGACCGCTACAACCCCATCTGGATGATGGCGGACTCCGGCGCCCGTGGTTCTTCCGCCCAGATCCGTCAGCTGGCCGGCATGCGTGGCCTGATGGCCGACACCTCCGGCCGCACCATCGAGATCCCCATCAAGTCCAACTTCCGTGAAGGTCTGTCCGTACTGGAGTACTTCATCTCCTCCCGAGGCGCTCGAAAGGGCATGGCCGATACCGCTCTGCGTACCGCCGACTCCGGTTACCTGACCCGCCGTCTGGTGGACGTGTCCCAGGAAGTCATTATCCGCGAAGAGGACTGCGGCACCGACGACGGCATCCTGGTCAGCGAGATCGTGGAGAACGGCCAGGTCATCGAGACCTTCGGCGAGCGGCTTAAGGGCCGTTACCCGGTGGAGGACATCTGCGATCCTCAGACCGGCGAGGTGCTCATCGACCATCACACTATGATGACTGCCGACGACGCCAAGCTGCTGGAGGCCCATGGCATCCATCAGGTCAAGATCCGCTCCGTACTCACCTGCCGGGCCCGCAGCGGAGTATGTTCCAAGTGTTATGGTATCAACCTGGCCATCGGCGAACCTGTGGGCGCCGGCGAGGCAGTTGGTATCATCGCCGCCCAGTCCATCGGTGAGCCTGGTACTCAGCTGACCATGCGTACCTTCCATACCGGCGGCGTGGCCGGCGGCGACATCACCCAGGGTCTTCCCCGTGTTGAGGAGCTGTTTGAGTCCCGCAAGCCCAAGAAGATGGCTCAGCTGGCCGAGATCAGTGGCCGGGTGACTCTGGAGGAAGCCAAGCGCAACTCCATGTGCAACGTCACCATCACCGCCGACGATGGCGAGGTGGTCACCTACGCTCTGCCCTACAGCGCCGGTCTGCGGGTCCAGGACGGCGACCGGGTGGAAAAGGGCTTTGCTCTCACTGAGGGCGCCCTCTATCCCCAGGACGTGCTGCGGGTACGCGGTGTCCACGCTGTGTACGACTACCTGATCCAGGAAGTACAGAAGCCCTACCGCCAGCAGGGCGTTGACATCAACGACAAGCACATCGAGGTCATCTGCCGTCAGATGATGCGCAAGGTACGGGTGGAAGATGCCGGCGATTCTGATCTGCTCAGCGGCTCCACCATCGACCTGATCGAGTTTGAGGATGCCAAGGCTGCCGTGCAGGCACGCATCGACGCTGGTGAAACCAACGACGGTATTGAACTGCGCCTGCCCACCGCCACCCGCCTGCTGATGGGTATTACCAAGGCCTCGCTGGCCACCGACTCCTTCCTGTCCGCCGCTTCCTTCCAGGAAACCACCAAGGTCCTGACCGAAGCCGCCATCAAGGGCAAGGTGGATCACCTGCTGGGTCTGAAGGAGAACGTCATCATCGGTAAGCTGATTCCCGCCGGCTCCGGCCTGTCCATGTATCGCAAGTACGACAAGCTGGAAGATGAGGAGGCGACGGCCCAGACCGATACGGAACCGTCCACTGAGGTACTCATCGAAGAACCCGCTTCCGTTACGGAGGAGCTCACTGATTTCTGATCCTCAACCATACAGCGGCCCGGAGCACATACTCCGGGCCGCTGACGCATTCTCTGTGAGGTATACCGCATGCGAAAATGCTCATCTGTCTTTCCCCTTGCCTGCGCTGGGTTCGGAATTGCTCTGCTGTTGTTCAGCCTGATTCCCATTGCGTCCCTGGACCGTGGCGGTGGTGCGGCGGTATTTCCACTGCTGCTTCTGATGGCCGTTCTGGCTATGGTCCTTTTGGCACGGACAGGCACATCCCGCCCCCGGCTTCTGGTCTGCCTGCTGCCGGTTGGACTGGCCTTTTTTCTTCGGGCCTGCCTGCTGAACTACGTTTCTTCGGACTATCAGATCTTTCTATCCCAGTGGGTGGAAACCTTTCGGGCAGGCGGCGGCTTTGCCGCGCTGAAAGAACCTATCGGCAATTACAACGTTCCCTATCTTTATATACTGGCCGCTATCTCCTATCTGCCCCTGCCTGATCTGTACCTGATCAAACTGTTCTCTATCCTGTTCGATGTAATTCTGGCCTGGGGCGGGCTGCGCTTGGCAGCTCTGTTCTGTCCAGAAGGCAGCCTGCGCCCTCTGGTTTGTTTCTGTCTGCTGCTGCTGCTGCCCACAGTGGTACTCAACGGCTCTTGTTGGGGACAGTGTGACGCCCTTTATGGTGCGCTGGCCCTCCATGCCCTGGCCTGTGCGCTGGGCAGGCGTCCGGGGCTGTCCGTCTTCCTTATGGGCATCGCCTTCTCTTTTAAGCTGCAGACGGTCTTCCTGCTCCCCCTTTGGGGTGGTCTGTGGCTGGTAGGCCGGGTCAAATTCCGGCATCTCTTTCTCTTCCCCGCCGCCTATGGCCTCACCTGCATCCCCGCCTTGCTGCTTGGGAAACCTCTCGTTGACATTCTCAGCGTCTACCTGGGACAAACCCAAGAGGGTGCGGGATCGCTGAATTATAACTCCGCCTCTCTCTTTTCCTTTTTACCCTATGGAATCCAGGTGGACGAAGCCTTGTGGAGCCGGCTTGCCATCCTAGCCGCTCTGGCACTGGTCCTGGCATTGCTTATCCTGCTGTATCTGAACCGGGAGCGTGCATCAGCACCGGTACTGCTTACTGCCAGTGTCGTTCTAGCCATAGGTGTGCCCTTCCTGCTCCCCTACATGCACGACCGCTACTTTTTCCTGGCCGATGTACTCACCCTGGCCTGGGCCTGCGCCGTCCCGGCCCGGTTCCCCGCATCCATACTGGTACAGCTGGCCTCCCTTAGTTCCTATCTTATCTACCTGCGGCAGAAATTTACCCTGATCATACCACTCGGCGACCGTGTCTACCCGATGCTGGCAGAAGGGCTTCTGATGCTGGCCGCACTGCTCTATGCACTGTTCTTCCTGCTCCGTCAGCTCCGCCCCTCCTCCGGCAAGCCGGGATAATTTTCCTCTATTTTCCCCGGGCAAAGCGGTTGACGAACCGGAGACAATGTGTTACAATTTGGTTACAGTTTTTAAAAATCAGTAACATGCAAGAAAGGAGGCACTCATGGCAAACACAACGATTCCTCTGACTTACAAAGGCCATCCTCTTCGCCGGAAAGACAGCCTGGTCTATTACGGCAGCATGGCCGAGAAATATATTATCATGCTCCAGATCCTCAGCCAGAAAAAGGAACAGGATCTGGATGTGGCCACGAAGGTATCCGTTCAGCTTCAGCTCACTGACCCCGATCTGAAGAGCCGGGACCGGGTGGTAAAAAAGACCGAGAAGGACAGTCTGTACGCCGCAATGGATGTGGCGGCCGTCTGGCTGGATCGGGCCCTGGCTGGGAAATAACGCACACCACAAAAGAAAACAGCGGCTCCCGTACCCATTACGGGTACGGGCCGTATCTTGAAATGGAGGACAACGACCAATGATACAGCCTGCCAAGCTCCTGCGCACCGCCGTTCTGACCATCGCCCTTTCCGCCCTCTGTGTTGTGGGTGCTTCCGCCGCCAGTGTGGGCGTAGGTACCGTAAACACCGATGCACTCCGCCTGCGGGATTCCGCCAGCACCACCGCCACCATTCTTGGCACCGCCTCCAAGGGCGATACGGTGGTTGTTCTGGCCGATGCCGGCAATGGCTGGTATAAGGTGGATTACAAATCCGTAGAAGGCTATATGTCCGGCGAATACCTGGACATTGCTCAGAAGGCCGATGTCACCATCGGCTATGGTCTGGTCCAGTCGGACGGCGCTACCCTGAATGTGCGCAGCGGCCCAGGCACCACGTATTCCAAAGTCGCTACTCTGAACGACAATGCAGTGGTCAATATCGTTGGCATTGATAACGGTTGGTACAAAATTACCACCAACGGCGTCACTGGTTACGTAAGCAGTGATTACATGGTTACCTGTAAGGATTCCGCCGGCTCCCGTGGAGACGGCACCACCGCCGTGGCGGTTGCCGCCAGCACCAGCCTGGGGCAGCAGGTAGTAGACTACGCCAAGCAGTATCTTGGTTGTCCCTATGTATATGGCGGTAATGGTCCCAGCTGCTTTGACTGCTCCGGCTTTACCAGCTATGTGTACCGTCACTTTGGCTACACTCTGAACCGTACCGCTTCCACCCAGCTGTCCAACGGTACCTCCGTTTCCAAGAGTGAACTGCAGCCCGGCGATCTGGTATTCTTTAAGTACAACACCAGCAAGGCCGCTTCTCACGTTGGCATCTACATTGGTAACGGACAGTTTATCCACGCTTCCACCAATACATACACCGTCAAGATCGACGATCTGACCAGCGGCCATTACGCCAACGTCTACGTGGGCGCCCGCCGCATCCTCTGATTTTCCTTGGCAGGCAAAATCATGGATCCATTGTAATAAAGCGCCCCGCTTGCAATTGCAAGCGGGGCGCTTTTTGCAGTCTGTAATTGCTTACTCCTGAGGTTTATCCTCGTCCACCACCGGCTCTTCCGGCACATCGCAGCCACAGTGGCAGCCGCCGCATGTGGGCTCTTCAGGGGGGACATCGGTCTCTACATGGGGGATCTCTTCCTCCGTCACATTGCCCTCCACCTTCAGCTCTGCAATGCGGGCCTTGTTCTCTTCGATGTTGATCTTGGCGGCCGTGATCTTCTCACACAGCGATACATAGGCTGCCTCGGGTGCCATTCCCCGCTCAGCATAGTAGAGTTTGCCGATTTCGGTATATGCCTTCTTAATGGCATCCTCCTCGCTGGCATTGTTCAGAGTCAGTCTGGTAATCTCCGCCAGCTGCTTGGACTTGGCCACACCGGCCCGTCCCAGATCCATGGCACGGTCCTTGAGTTCATCCAAAAAAGCCATATTAAAACCCTCCTTACGGTTTGGCCTTATTCTACCCTCTTTTCCCAATCAGCGCAAGGGGAAGGGCGTGGATTTCATGTAATTTTAACCCTTTTCCACGCCGCTGCCCAATGAAAAAAGAGCCCCGGCAGGGGCTCTCTTTTTATCCGCTGGTGATCTCAATGGTGTTGCTGGCTGCGTCGAAGGTATCCACCCCGCCGGTGATGCCGGACCAAAACCGCACAGGCACGTAGAAGATGCCGCCCTTCAGCTCCGGCGGTACCGACATGCTCACTGTGCCTCGGCCGGTAACCTGGGCAGCTGTCTTACCCAGAGTGATGGTCGCGCTCACACCGCCACTGGTACAGACGGCACTTTGGCTGGCGCTGTCATAGGAGAACGTATACCCGGCAGCAGTGGCCAACTGGCGCAGTGGCACCATGGTGCAGCCCGAGCGCTGATAGAACCCCAAATCGGTGGTGGTAAGGTAGGTCCCGTCCAGCGTCACATAGATGGGCTGTCCAAACTTGGCCGTCCATCGGGCCTTCAGAGCCGCATGGTCGATCACCTGGATCTCCCCGTACTCTTCACCGGTGAGTACCGAGCCAGTCTGTCCTCCGCAGACCTTTACTCCCGCTGACTTCCAATCCCGCAGAGTCATAAAGTACACGCCGTCACAGGAGACGAGCAGTTTGCCTCCGGCCTGGCGATAGACCAGCGTCCCGTCGCTCTCATCCCCCACCGCGCAGGTGCGGATGCTTCCGCCTGTCTGGGGCGCGGCCTGGGGCAGCTCGGACAGGGCAGCGGCGGTCCAGTTGGTCCGGTCCGTGCTCTTGTAAATCACGCCGCCTGCCTGGACATAGCACGCTCCCCCAGTATAGGAGAGACCTTCTACCTGGGCGCCAAAGTCATGTTCTCCCACGACCTGAAAGTGCTCATCCAACAAGAGGACCTTATTGTTGTACATTCCGGTTTCCCCTGCGTTAAAGCCCATCATCCCAATACCGACCGCCGTCTGGTTGAGCAGATAGCCGTCCCCGGTCCAGCAGGCCTTGTACGTCACGGCCATGCTGGTGCTCACACCCGGCAGCTCCGCCTCGGTCCAGTCCGTCTCATCCCAGTACCAGAGCTGCCCGGTATAGGTGCAGTAGTAGAGCACTGCCCGTCCCGTTTCCGTCAGGCGCATCATATCCTCGGTCATTTTCCGGGGAATGGATTTCCAGGTGCTGCCATTAGTGGAGATGGCCAGTCCACTGGCAGAGGAATCTCCGCTCCGCTGCCGGATGATATACCGGCCGGAGTTCCCCTGACCACCGTAGTAAGCACCTCCCACTTCCTCCAGGTTCTGCTCGGAGTGGGCCGCGGCATCCCACACACCGCCCGCAGCCAGCGCCGGGACAGCCAAAACCACCGCCAGGGCCAGTGCCACAACAATGGAACACATCCGTCTCATGGGGTACCCTCCTTATTCTCTTTTTCTCCTGAGCGCCCGGGTGAGGCATCCGCGCCGCCGGAGCGCTGGGCAAACGCAAAAAACCGCTGTCCAAAGTAATTCAGCCCCGTATACAGGCACATGCCGACCAGCATAGCGATGTTGGTCTGCACAGGCTCACTCTGCCCGGAAAGCGCCCAGAGGACCAGCGGCTTGGCAATGGCATAGGCCACCACCCAGCACACCGCCACCGTCACCACAAACCGCACCACCTGGGTCAAGCTGCGCTCCCGGTTCTGGAAGGTAAAATATTTGTTGAGGAAAAAACTTACCACGCCGCCCACCAGGTAGTTGGCCGCGCTGGCGCTCCAGTAGCCCCAGCCCGCCACATTAAAGAGCAGGAACATGACCCCCGCTCCCACCAAGGTGTTCAGCACGCCCACCAACAAGAATTTGGGGATGCTTTTATCGATCAGTCTCGCCATGGCCGTCCTCCAGTATCTCCCGGATCAGGAACCGCGGCCGTCCCTTGGTCTCCAGATAGATCTTGCCGATGTACTCCCCGATGACGCCCAGACACAGCAAAATCAGTCCCCCGATGGCCCACACCGAGCAGATCATGCTGGCCCAGCCGCTGACGGTATCGCCCCCTGCCCAGCGCACCACCGACCAGATGAGCATCAGGATACTCACCAGGAAGATAAAAAAGCCCAGCAGGGTGATATAGCGGATGGGTTTGACCGACAGACTGGTGATCCCCTCCATGGCAAAGGAGAGCATTTTCCCCAGTGGATATTTGCTCTCACCGGCAAAGCGCTCTCCCCGCTCATATTCCACCACAGCTGAGCGATAGCCCACCATGGGTACGATCCCCCGCAGAAAGAGGTTCACCTCTTTAAACTGGGCCAGCCCGTCCAGCGCCCGCCGGGACAGCAAGCGGTAGTCGGCATGATTAAATACGGTCTCTGCCCCCATAAAGTTCATCAGCCGGTAAAATCCCTCGGCTGTAACACGCTTGAAAAAGGTATCCTTTTTCCGGGCCGAACGCACACCGTACACCACGTCGCACCCGGCGTAATATTGCTCCAGCATGGCATCCACAGCATCGATGTCGTCCTGTAGGTCGGCATCCATAGAGATGGCCATGTCACAGCGCTCCCGGGCGGTCATCAATCCAGCCAGCAGGGCGTTCTGGTGCCCCCGGTTGCGGGAGAGATCTACCCCCGAAAAGAGGGTGCACTCCTGGTGCAATTTTGTAATGATCCCCCAGGTGCCATCCCTGGAACCGTCATTCACCAGCAGCACTCGGCTGGCTGTGCTGATCTGTTGGGCTGCAATCAGCGCCTCCAGCTTCTGCCGCAGGCGGCGGGCCGTCTCAGGCAGTACCTCTTCCTCATTATAGCAGGGGACCACGATGTACAGGATATCCGCCATCCAGTCTTGTCCTCCTTCCTGTCATCTGGGTTTGATTATACCCCCTTTTGACGAAAAAAGCTACTGCCTCGTTCCCTCACACTTCCAGTTTGCGCCGTAGATGCTCCATCGCCCGTCGTTCGATGCGCGAGACCTGCACCTGCGATACCCCCAGAATCCGGGCGGCCCGCTCCTGGGTCAGCTCCCGGAAATAACGCAGAACGATGACCTGCCGCTCCCGCTCCGGCAGGGCGGCCACCGCCGTCAGCAGAGCCTCCCGCTCCACAATGGACTCCTCCATGCCATCGCTCCCCAGCACACTCTCCAGCGTAAAGCCGTCCCCGCTCTCCATCTGCAGGGACGCCACCGGCAGGCTGGCCTCCTCAGCTGCCGCGATCTCCTCCACCTCCAACCCGGTTTCGGCGGCCAACTCACTCAGGGCAGGTTCCCGTCCCAGCTGTGCAGCCAATCGCTCCCGCGCCTGCCGGATCGTCCCGGCCCGCTCCTTCAGCCCCCGGCTCACCTTTACCGCCCCATCGTCCCGGAGAAAGCGCCGGATCTCTCCTGCGATCTTGGGGACTGCATAGGTGGAAAACTGGCATCCAAAGGCCGGGTCAAATCCCCGCACCGCCTTCAGAAACCCCATGCACCCCAACTGGTACAGATCCTCTGGATCGGTCCCGCGGCCGTAATAGCGGCGCACGATACTCCAGATCAGCCCGGCATTCTCCTCAATGAGGCGGGTGCAAGCCTCGTTATCTCCCCCGCGCGCCTGTTCCAACAGGGCGGGGGTGTCAGCCACGCTCACACCGTGCGCCCTCCCAAACGGCTGGAGATGCGCCGCCGCATGGTCACAACGGTTCCCTTACCGGGTGTGGAGCGCACCCGGAGGGTATCCATAAAGCTCTCCATGATGGTAAACCCCATACCGCTGCGTTCCTCATTTCCGGTCGTATACAACGGCTGGCGCGCCTTCTCCACGTCCTCAATCCCCACGCCCCGGTCTTTTACCTGAATCTCCAGCGTGTTGTCCGCAAACAGGCGCAGGCGCAGACTCACCGGCCCCAGGCGGTCAGGATAAGCGTGGACAATGCAGTTGGTCACTGCCTCACTTACGGCAGTTTTGATATCGTTGATCTCATCCAGGGTTGGATCCAGCTGGGCGGCAAAACAGGCCGCCGTGGTCCGTGCAAACCCCTCATTGGCTGAACGGCTGAGAAAGGTCACCGCCACCTCGTTGATTGGCTTCATATATGTAAAACCTCCCGTCATTCAAATCGCATCAGCTTATCGATCCCGGCAGCCCGCAGGACCTTTCCAGCCTGGGGCGGCACATTGCACACCCGTACAGAGCCGCCCAGCTCACCCAAGCGGCGATAGGCCCGCAGCAGCACGGCGATGCCGGAGCTGTCCATAAACGTCACGCCCCCCAGATCCAGATTCAGCTGTCGGGGCAGCGCCAAATCGATCTGGCGGCTCAGTTCCTCCATGATTGTCCGGGCACCGTGGTGATCCACTTCGCCGCTGATGGCGGCGTTCAACACACGGTCGCACCCGGTACAGGTCACTGCCATGGCTTGTCCCTCCTTCTCACAGGTCATCTGATGGGATGATAGCACAGACTGTGGGGCCGATTGTGTCGGATTGCTTCTGGCCGCGCAGAAAAAACCGGGAGGCCGTCCCAAAAGGGACGGCCTCCCGGCCTGTCATCCGTTTTATTTTCTCAGGAAAGAGACGCCATGGACTCTTCCAGCTTCACGAGCAGCGCCCGCAGCTTGTCCGCGCGCTCCCGCTCGGCCTCCACCACCTGGGCAGGGGCCTTGTTCACAAAGCCGGGGTTCTGGAGCTTGGTCTCCAGCTTATCCAGTTCCTTACGGTTCTTGTCCAGCTCCTTCTGCACGCGGGCCTTTTCCTTCTCCAGGTCCACCAGCTCGGCCAAAGGCAGATACAGGCGGGCGGCATGGGTGGTCACTACTACCATCCCCTGGGCTTCCACCTCATCGGTAGCCTCCACGATCTTCACATCGCTGGCATAGGCCAGGCGTTTGAGGAAGGGGATACCCTGCTCAAAGACAGACCGCTCCAGAGTGGAAATGGTGAGCTGCGCCTTCTTGGAGGGGGGGACATTCATCTCCGCCCGTCTGGCCCGGATGGCCCGGATGGCATCCATAATGAGCTCCATGGCCTTCTCCTCCTCAGGGAAGTCCAGGCTCACATGGTGCTCCGGCCACTGCTGGAGCATCAGGTAGTCGCCCTCGTGGGGCAGCGCCTGCCAGATCTCCTCGGTAATAAAGGGCATGAACGGATGCAGCAGCTTCAGCGTCTCCGTCAGCACATAGCACAGCACCTGCTGAGCGCGTACCTTCGAATCCTCATCCTCTCCCTGCAGACGGGTCTTGGTCAGTTCGATATACCAGTCGCAGTAGGCGTCCCAGATGAAGTCGTAGACCTTCTGAGCGGCCACTCCCAGCTCGTAGCGCTCCATATTCTCGGTCACTTCCGGGATAACGCGGTTGAGTTTGGAGAGAATCCACTTGTCCTCCAGCTCCAGCTGCGCGGGCAGCTCACACTTGTCGATGGTCAGATTCATCATCAGGAAGCGGGACGCGTTCCAGATCTTGTTGGCAAAGTTGCGCATAGCCTCGCAGCGCTCGGTGTAGAAACGCATGTCGTTTCCGGGAGAGTTGCCGGTGATGAGGTTAAAGCGCAGCGCGTCAGCGCCGTACTGGTCGGCCATCTCCAGGGGATCAATGCCGTTGCCCAGGCTCTTGGACATCTTGCGGCCCTTGTCATCCCGCACCAGGCCGTGGATAAATACGGTGTGGAAGGGCGGCTTTCCGGTATGCTCACAGCCAGAGAAGATCATCCGGGCTACCCAGAAGAAGATGATGTCATACCCGGTAACCAGTACATCGGTGGGATAGAAGTATTTGTAGTCCTCGCTGTTCTCATCCGGCCAACCCAGAGTAGAGAAGGGCCACAGGGCGGAGGAGAACCAGGTATCCAGCACGTCGTCCTCCTGCTTGATGTGCTTGGAGTGGCAGTGTTCACATTCGGTGGGGTCGCTCTCGCTGACGGTGATGTGGCCGCACTCCTCGCACGTCCAGGCCGGGATGCGGTGGCCCCACCACAGCTGCCGGGAGATACACCAGTCGTGGACATTTTCCATCCAATTGGTATAAATCTTGGAGAAACGGTCGGGGACGAACTTGACCTCGCCCTCATTCACCACCCGCAGGGCCTCACGGGCCAGGGGCTCCATCTTCACAAACCACTGAGCGGAGATAATGGGCTCCACATCCGTACCGCAGCGGTAGCAGGTACCAACGTTGTGCTGGTGGTCCTCCACCTTCTCCAGCAGGCCAAGCGCCTCCAGATCGGCCAGGATGACCTTGCGTGCTTCATAGCGGTCCAGGCCCTCGTATTTACCGCCGTTTTGGTTGATACGGCCGTTGTCGTCCAGCACCCGGATGGACTCCAGGTTGTGGCGCAGGCCTACCTCAAAATCGTTGGGATCGTGGGCGGGCGTCATCTTCACACAGCCGGTGCCGAACTCCAGGTCCACATACTCGTCGGCCACGATGGGAATCTCCCGATCCATCAGGGGCAGGATGCAGGTCTTGCCGATCAGGTCCTGATAGCGCTCGTCCTTGGGGTTGACTGCCACGCCGGTATCGCCCAGCATGGTCTCAGGCCGGGTGGTGGCCACGATGACGTAGCGGCCCGGCTCCCCCTTGATGGGGTATTTGAGGTGCCACAGGTGGCCGGGCTTATCCTTGTACTCCACCTCAGCGTCGGAAAGAGCAGTGACGCAGTGGGGGCACCAGTTGATGATCCGGCTGCCCTTGTAGATGAGCCCTTTCTTGTACAGGGAGACAAATACATGCCGCACCGCGTTGGACAGTCCCTCGTCCATGGTGAACCGGGCCCGGGACCAGTCACAGGATGCGCCCAGTTTCTTCTGCTGTTCCACGATGCGGTTGCCGTACTTGTGCTTCCAGTCCCACACCCGCTCCAGGAATTTCTCCCGGCCCAGATCATAGCGGGACAGTCCCTCATTCTTGCGCAGCTCTTCCTCCACCTTGATCTGGGTGGCGATTCCGGCGTGGTCGGTGCCGGGCACCCAAAGGGCGGCGTAACCCTGCATCCGCTTAAAGCGGGTCAGGATATCCTGAAGGGTGCAGTCCATGGCGTGGCCCATGTGCAGCTGCCCGGTGACGTTGGGGGGCGGCATCACAATGGTAAAGGGTTTTTTGTCCGGATCGCGGTGGCCTTCAAAACAGCCGTTCTCCTCCCACATCCGGTAGATGCGGGCCTCCGCCTCCTGGGGCTCATAGACCTTGGGAAGTTCTTTTTTCATCTGTTACACTCCTTTTCGGGGCAAAACAAAAGGTCCGCCCCGAGCCTTTGCTCAGGGCGAACCCAAAAGTCCGCGGTACCACCTGAATTTCCCTTGCGGGACACTCATTGCCTCTGTAACGGGAGGACTCCGCCGCTTCTTACTGACTTCGGAAACGGAACTCCGGGACGACCTTCCCCGTGCCATCGGAGAGCCTTGCACCAGACCGGCTCCTCTCTGTACCTTTTGCGCGGGTACTCCTTCCCATCTACGTCTTTTTCGAAGTGTTATTATACCTGCTTTTTGTCCTTCTGTCAAGAATCCCACGCTTTTCTCCCTTAACGTCCAACCCCATCCAGAACAGACTTCGGCGCCTCCAGGGCCTGCTGAGGTTCGGCCACACTGTCGGCCTCCACATGGTATCACACACCGCCCAGGGCAAAGTCAGCCAGGAACCTCCGGTTCCTCTCCACGGAAGGCTCCACCGTGGTCAGCAGGGCGGTCAGGCCGTTGGTCACACCGCACTCCAATTTTATTTTTTATAAAACAACAATGCGGGACGGCCCTGAGGCCGTCCCGCATCTCATTGTATTTGCTTGTTTTTATCGCAGTTCCTTATCACAGTAGGCGCAGCAGTCCACACCACCGTTCTGCTTCACCAGCGGGGGCAGATAATGCTCGGTCTGGGTAATGCAGTTGGGATTGGAACACACCGGCTTTACACCGATCTCTACCGCATCGGGCCGCATACGCTCCTGGTTAGCCAAGTCGGTAAGCAGTGCCATACGGGCAAACATGCCGTAGCGGGCCTGTTCAAAATAAACCGCCCGGGGATCATCGTCCACATCAATGGAGATCTCATCCACACGGGGCAGGGGATGCATCACCAACAGATCCTTGCGGGCCCGGTCCAGCTTCCGACGGGTGAGGACATATATTCCTTTGCACCGCTCATACTCCAGAGGATCCACAAACCGTTCCCGCTGAATGCGGGTCATATACAGCACATCCAGCTGAGGAATAACAGCCTCCAGACCGGTGACCTCGGTAAACCACATATCGTTCTCCCGCATGAAAGCCCGCATGTACTCCGGTACCGCCAACTCGCGAGGGGCAATGAGGAAGAACTTGATCCCTTTGAACTTAGCCAGCGCTTTAATAAGGGAGTGGACCGTCCGTCCGTTTTTCAGATCGCCGCACAAGCCGATGGACAGCCCGTCCACCTTCCCCCGCAAGCGGGTGATTGTGGTCAGGTCGGCGGTCGTCTGAGTGGGGTGCATATGACCGCCGTCACCGGCATTGATTACCGGTACGTCGGAGTAGAGGGATGCTGCCTTTGCCGCTCCCTCCTTGGGATTACGCATGACCACCACGTCGGCATAACCAGACACCATCTTGATGGTGTCCTTCAAGGTCTCGCCCTTGGCGGTAGAGGTGGACTTGGGATCGGCAAAGCCAAATACGGTGCCGCCTACCCGCAGCATGGCTGTCTGGAAAGAAAAGTTGGTACGGGTAGAGGGCTCATAGAACAAACTGGCCATCACCCGCCCCCGGCAGGCATCCATAAAATCGGCGGGGTGGTCCATAATATCACTGCACCGCTGGTACAGGGAATCCCACTCCGCCCTTGACAGGTCTCCAAAGTCGATCAAATGCCGCATGACGCTTCATTTCCCCTTTTGAATTTTTTCTATCGTATCATATTTCCCCCTCTCACGGCAAGAGCAGAATGGACAAATTTCCTTCTTTTTTCCCATTTCTCCTTGACACCTCTTAGTCCGATGTATATAATGCCTCTAAACAAGAGGTGTATTTATGAAGCTGAACAAAGAATTGTCCAAAGGAAGCCATGGCCTGATCCTGCTGAAGCTGCTCTCTCTGCGCGACATGTACGGCTATGAGTTGGTCCAAGAAATGGCCCGTCGCTCGGAAGGGGTCTTTTCCATGAGTCAGGGGAGCCTGTATCCTCTTCTCCACACGCTGGAGAGCCGTGGAGAGATTACCTCCTATCTTCAGTCGGACTCAGGGCGTGAGCGGCGGTATTACCGCCTGACCGATACTGGCCATGCCGTTCTGGCGGAGCAGGAGCAGGAGTGGGCGCGCTATACCCGGGCCATGGGACTGATTCTGGAAGGAGGAACGTCTTGAACTGGATGGAGGAGCAGGCAGCGCTCATTGCGGAACCTCTGCATGACCGCCGCTACCGGACACGGGTACTGGCTGAACTGATGGATCATATGGGCATGCTTTACCAGAGCTGTCTGGAGCATGGAATGTCGGAATCGGAGGCCCGGGGAGAAACCTTGTCTCAGCTGGGCAGCATCCAACAGCTCCGGCGTGAATACCGCCAGGCTGAATTGGCTCTACGCAGCCAGCGCCCGCGTTACTGTGTGAGTCGTATCTGGCTGGCCGTCTGCCTGATGGGAGGCCTCTATCTTCTGGTCACCGCCGTATTTTCCCAGATCATGGGCAGCGCGGCGGGCCCCCTTGCCAACGACGGTCTTCCTCATTTGGGCGCATTGGTGCCCGGCTCCCTATACGGTACCCCAGCCTTTACCCTGCAATATGATAAAATGATTGCCCTTACAGGGCTTATTTACCAGCTTCCCTTTCCCATCGGCGCCCTTTATCTGCGTTGGGTCTTCCGGCGGACAGAACGTCCTATGTATCCCATCGCCGCCGGCATGCTGCTGGCGTGGGCGGGAGAAAAGCTGGCTATTTTGTCCATCAGTTCCCTACTCTACCGGATGTCTCTTTGGAACCTCCCTCCGCTGATCCAACGTATCCACACCGGCGGAGATACCACTGCAGGCTTCTTTACCGTCTCCTATATCATCTGGACTCTTTTTTCCTCGCTGCTCCTGGCATTGCTGGTTTCCTTGTTCCCAAGAAAGAACCGTGTAAGACGCTCTGTCAAAATCTGTGGAGTATGAACTGCCCCGTTTCGTCCCATGATAAAAAAAACGGACGAGACGGGGCGGTTTTCTTGACTTGGTTTTGGTACTTTCTTATTTACAGTTTCGTTGGCTTTCTTATCGAGGTCTGCTATGTTCACATCACCGGTAATGCCAAGCGAGACCGAAAGTGCCGCCTGTTTCTGCCGATCTGCCCGGTCTATGGTCTTGGCGCTCTGGGGCTGTTGTGTCTGCCGGCGGAAATCCAGCAGACCCCCTGGCTGCTTTTCCCTGCTGCAGTGTTTATCTGCACCGGAGTGGAGTGGTTTACCGGATTCTTTTACGAAAAAGTTTTTCGGGTCTGCTTCTGGGACTACTCACACCTGCCTATGCATCTCGGTCGGCATGCATGTCTGCGCTTTGCCCTGTGCTGGGGGATACTGGCTCTGCTGATTTTCTATCTGCTCCATCCCTGGGTAACTTGGCTGGTTATGCATATTCCCCCATGGCTGGCACCACCGACAGCGGCTTTCCTGCTGGTAGACACGCTCCTTACCGCCGCTCTTCTCCGCCGTACCCGTGATACCGATGTTCTGCGATGGTATCTCCGTCTGTCCCGACACAGCCCTGCATAAAAAATACTCCCGCCCAAACGTTCTGCGTTTGAGCGGGAGTATTTTTACGCCCGTCTCAGTTCGTTAAGGGTCTCTTCAATTTTCTTCTGCGGTACGTAAGCCCGGGCCACCGACAGGATCTGCTCCAGGGTAATGGTGCGCGCCGCCCCCAGCAGAGGATGCTTCATCAACATGGGGAACCGGCGCTGGAAGACCGCTCTCGCCCCAGGATGATCCATCAGCTCCCCTACTGTGATCTGGTTTCGTTTCAGGTCCATACGATTCACCTCCCTGCTATCCTATGCACTGCCGGTACAGATTTGACTTGTCAGTATCTTTCCCAGCGTCTATAATGTTTGGTGGATTTGTCGCAGAAAGGAGAATGGGCGGCGTGATAATTCAAATAGACGGCAAGCACCCTACCCTTGCCCAGAATGTGAGAGTGGCACCTAACGCCACCGTAGCCGGCGAAGTAACTCTGGAGTCCGGCGTCAGTATCTGGTACGGCGCTGTACTGCGCGGGGATGAGGACAGCATACACATCGGCTCAGACAGCAACATCCAGGACAACGCAGTTGTACACGCTGACCCAGGTTATCCCACTACTGTGGGCCACAGCGTAACTGTGGGGCACGCCGCCATTCTCCACGGCTGCACCGTGGAAGACGGTGCACTCATCGGTATGGGAGCCATTTTGCTCAACGGATGCGTCGTGGGAGCAGGGTCCCTGGTGGCTGCCGGTGCATTGATCCCCCAGCATATGGTCATCCCACCTGGCTCCCTGGTAATGGGCTCCCCTGCCAAAGTAGTCCGTTCCCTACGTCCGGATGAGGCCGCCGATCTGGTCCATTCCGCCCACAATTATTGTACACTTGCCGCCCAGCAACTGCCTGAAGCGGCACAGACATAAGGAGGTCTTCTGTGAAAAGAATGGAACATCGTCGCAGCCGCCACACACCACTTCGGGAACAGGTGCGACAGCACCCCGGCGTGGCAGTTGTATATGTTATCCTGCGTTTCCTGGTCGTGGTGGCTCTTATTGCCCAGATTTTTAACCGGAATTTTGAAAATGTCTTTTTGTGCGTACTGACTTTGTTTCTCTTTACTCTTCCCAGCTTCATTGAACGCACCATTCATATTGACATTCCGGATACGTTGGAGGTCATCATTCTCCTGTTTATCTTTGCCGCAGAAATTCTCGGCGAAATTCAGGCCTATTATGTCCAGTTTCCGTATTGGGACACCATGCTGCACACACTTAACGGCTTTTTGTGTGCCGCCATCGGGTTTTCGCTGTTGGATATTCTGAATCGAAACGAGCGCCTGGCTTTTCAGCTCTCGCCGGTATATTTGGCCATCGTGGCATTCTGTTTTTCCATGACCATCGGTGTGCTGTGGGAATTTTTCGAATGCACCATGGATCAGCTCTTTCTGCTGGATATGCAAAAGGATACCATTGTCCACTCTATCGGCTCGGTAATGCTGGATCCTACCGGTGGGAATACTCCCGTTGCGATCCATAACATCACCGATGTGATCGTCGTTACCGCCGATGGGACCCAGCATCCGTTGGGGCTGGGCGGATACCTGGATATCGGCATTCTGGATACCATGATGGATCTGTTCGTTAACTTCATTGGCGCGGTAGTCTTTTCTGTTATCGGCTATTTCTATGTAAAAAATCGCGGGAAAGGCAGATTTGCCCGTCGTTTTATTCCCAAGGCGTTACCCAAGCAGGACAGCGAATCTTCCAAATCTTAGTCGTATATTCCTCCTCCCACGGTCCATACTAAGAGCGTACCACGGAAATAAGGAGGAAATGCGATATGAACAAGACCCCGAACAGCAGCATCAAATGCTCCGTCAACAATTGTGCTTACCACTGCGGCGAGCAGAACTACTGTACCCTGAATGAAATCAAGGTGGGTTGCTGCGACGCCAATGTGACCAACTGCGCTTCTACTGAGTGTGCATCCTTCCAGCTGGGCGGTCCTGGCGGCTGCAAGCACTAAGTTCGGGCATTAAGCAAAAATCGCGCGTCCCCGTATTGGGGACGCGCGATTTTTAATCTTTATCCGGAGTACTTACTCCTTGGGCTCTGCAGCAGCCGCGGGGGCCTCCGCCTTGGGAGCGGCAGCCGGAGCAGCCTTGGGGGCCGCAGGCTTGACCACGGGCACCTTGCCGTCCACGGTGATCAGCTTGCGGGGGCACTTCTGCGCACAAATGCCGCAGCCGATGCACTTCTCGTAGTCGATGACCGCCAGGTTGTTAACCATAGTAATGGCTTCCTTGGGACAGTTCTTGGCACACAGGGAGCAGCCAATGCAGCCGTTATCGCACACCTTGCGGGCATCCACACCCTTGTCATGAGAAGAGCAGGGAATGCTGACATGACGCTTGGTCTTGTAAGGCTCCAGAGCGATGATGTGCCGGGGGCAGACATCCACGCACTTGTTGCATGCCTTACACTTGTCCTCATCCACCTTGGCCACGCCGTCCACCACGTGGATGGCGTCAAAGGGACAAACCTTCTCACAGGAGCCCAGGCCCAGGCAGCCGAAGGAACAAGCCAGATCGCCGCCGCCGGGCAGCTTAGAGGCAGCCACACAGTCGTGGATACCCACGTACTCGTACTGCTTGTAGTTCTGGCCACAGCCGGTGCAGTGCACCTGGGCAATCTGCTTCACCGCAGCGCCGGCAGACACACCCATGATCTCACCGATCTGGGCAGCCACAGCCTCACCGCCAGCGGCGCAGGCATTGACAGGAGCCACACCCTTCACCACGGCAGAAGCATAGCCGGAGCAGCCGGGATAACCACAGCCACCGCAGTTGGCGCCGGGCAGGCAACCGAGGATGGCCTCCTCGCGGGGGTCCACCTCAACGGCGAACACCTTGGAGGCAATCGCCAGGACCAGGCCGAAGATGGCGCCCAGGACCGCCAGGACCACCACGGCAATGATAACAGTATTCATATTCTTCCGCCTCCCTTAACCGAAGACCTTCAGGCCGGAGAAGCCCAGGAAGGCCAGAGCGATCAGGCCGGCGGCCACCAGGGCGATGGGGAATCCGTCGAAGGCCTTGGGCCACTCGGAGAACTCCATACGCTCCCGGATGCTGGCAAAGATCACGATGACCAGCAGGAAGCCTACGCCGCCAGTGATGCCGTACACGACGCTCTCGATGAAGTTATAGCTGTTCTGGGTGTTCTGGAGCACCACGCCCAGCACGGCGCAGTTGGTGGTGATCAGAGGCAGGTACACGCCCAGGGCCTCATAGAGGGCGGGCATGGCCTTCTTTAGGAACATCTCAATAAACTGCACCAGAGAAGCGATAACCAGAATGTAGGTCACGGTCTGCATAAAAGTCAGACCCATGGGTACCAGAATGAACTGGTTGATGGGCCAGCAGATAGCAGACGCCAGACCCATGACGAAGATAACGGCCATGCCCATGCCGGAAGCCGTCTCAACCTTCTTGGAAACGCCCATGAAGGGGCAGATGCCCAGGAACTGGGCCACAATGAAGTTATTGACCAGGATGGCGCCCAGGGCGATGGTAAACAGGGAAGTCCACTCCATTACTTGGCCACCTCCTCAGTCTTATTCTCGCCCTTCTTGGGCTTATTCAGGATGTACTGCATAGCGGCAATCACACAGGCCAGGGTCAAGAATCCGCCCACGGGGAGAATCATACCCAGAGCAGGAATGCCCTCGGGCAGAATGCGGATGCCGTTGCCGCCGTTGAGGATGCCGCCGCCGAAGGTACCGTTGCCCAGGAACTCACGCACCACACACATGATAACCAGCACCATGGTGTAGCCCAGGCCCTGGAAAACGCCGTCCAGCGCGGAGGCCACGGGGCCGTTCTTGTAGGCGAAGGACTCAGCACGGCCCAGAATGATACAGTTCACCACGATGAGGGGGATGAACAGGCCCAGGCTGGCAGACAGAGACGGCAGGAACGCCTGCAGGCACAGGTCCACGATGGTCACGAAGCCAGCGATGACCACGATAAAGCAAGCAATACGGATGTTGTTGGGGATGATCTTACGCAGCAGGGAGATGATGATGTTGGCCAGGGTCAGGATAACCAGCACCGACACGCCCATGCCCAGTCCGTTGAACAGGGTGGTGGTAATGGCCAGAACCGAACACATACCCAGCAGCTGTACGGTAACAGGGTTCTGGAAGAACAGGCCGTCCCGCAGTTGATTTTTCACATTCATGCTTCAGTACCCTCCTTAGCCCATGCTCGCGACGGCGGCGATGGCACTGGTAACAGCCTCGCACACGCCGCGGGAGGTGATGGTAGCGCCGGTCAGCGCATCAATGTCGCCGCCGTCCTTGCTCACCTTGACCTCACCGGTCTTGCCGATGAACTGGTCGGCAAACTCCGGCTTGCTGGCGTTAGAGCCCAGGCCGGACGTCTCACCGGTGCTGACAACGGAGATACCGGTGCAGGCACCGGTGCCATCCACGCCTACCATAATGGTCAGGTTGCCGCTGAAGGAGGTGGCAGGCTTCACCTGCACCACATGACCAGCCTCGCCGGCATCGTAGATATTAAGCACAGTAGCGTCGCCGCCGGTGTACTGATCGGTTACCTCAGTGTAGCTGTCCGCAGGCAGCACGGCCGCCATGGCCTGCTCCTGCTTGAGCTGAGCATTCTTGTCGATGTAGGGCTTGGTCACCATGTTGGTCAGGCCCAGCAGCAGGGCCGTCACCGCACAGATAGCAAAGAGCACGATGACCAGAGTCGCCATACCAGGCTCTTTTTTCTTGGTCGTAGTCTCACTCATGGTTTAGCCCTCCTTTCCGGCTTTCTTGGCAGCCTTGGCGGCAGCCTTCATTTCCTTGGTCACGCCGTAGCGGTTGGGCTTACCCACCTTATCAATGAGCCACACGCAGCAGTTCATGATCAGGATGGAGTAGGACACACCCTCGGGATAACCGCCGAAGTAGCGGATGAACACAGTCAGCAGGCCGCAGCCGATGCCGAAGATGACCTCGCCCTTCTTGGTGACAGGGCTGGTAACATAGTCGGTAGCCATGAAGAAAGCACCCAGGAACAGGCCGCCGCTGAACAGCTGATAGGCCATCCAGGTCAGACGGTCATTGCCGCCCATGGGGAACAGGAAGGTGAGCACCGCCACGGTGGCGATATAGGCCACGGGGATACGAGCACGGATAACGCCGCGCCAGATGAGGTACAGACCGCCGATGAGCAGCATCAGCGCAGAGACCTCGCCGATGCAGCCGCCCACGTTACCTACAAAGGCATCCAGGATAGAAGCATCGGGCAGCAGGCCGCCATGCATAAAGTCGGCACCCAGAGGAGTCGCACCGGTAACCACGTCGGCACCGGTCATGGTGACGCTGCCAGAGAACAGGCCAGCCCACTTGTCAGCGCCGATGCCGGGCACCACCCAGGTGGTCATAGCCACGGGGTAGCACAGCATCAGGAAGGCACGGCCGCCCAGGGCGGGGTTCATGAAGTTCTTGCCCAGGCCGCCGAAGAGCTGCTTAACCACCACGATGGCGAAGAAGTCACCGATGATAAGCATCCAGTAAGGCAGCGTGGGAGCGCACACAAAGGCCAGCAGCACGCCGGTGACGGCAGCGGACAGGTCTTTGTTGGCGCAGGACTTGTGCATCAGCTTGCGGTAGCCCCACTCAAAGAACTCACAGGCCAGCACGGAGATGATGGTAGCAATCAGAGCGCGGGGGCCAAAGAAGACCACGCCCATGACCATGGCAGGCACCAGGGCAATCAGTACATCCCGCATCAGGTTCTGGGTATCAATCGGGGTGGCTACATGGGGGGACGAAGCCACCGTCAGTCTCAGGTTCTTTTCCTCGTTCATGCTTTGGCTGCCTCCTTCGCCGCTTTTTCCTTGGCCGCCAGGTTCCGCAGTTCACCCTTGGTCATCCGGAAGGACTGCACCAGGTGGATACGGGCGGGGCAGATGTAGTTGCAGGAACCGCACTCGATGCAGTCCATTACGTTGAGGCCTTCTGCCTCTTTCCACATACCCTTTTCGGCATAGAGATGGATGTACACAGGGGTCAGGTGCATGGGGCAGACGTTGACGCAGCGGCCACACCGCAGGCAGACCTCTTCCTCCACCACCGGCGCAACTTCCTTCTTGGTCAGGCAGAGTACTGCGTTGGTACCCTTGATGGCAGTCACGTCCAGGTTGTACTGGGCAATACCCATCATGGGGCCGCCGGTGAGCACCCGGTCGGGGGTCTCCTTGAAGCCCTTGGCCTCGTCGATCAGGTACTGGAAGGACACGCCCAGAGGCACCAGCAGGTTCTTGGGCTCCTGGATGGCATCGCCGGTAACCGTGAGCACACGGTGGGTTACGGGCTTGCCCTCCACAACCGCGTCATACACCGCAGCGGCAGTACCCACGTTAAACACAGCACAGCCCACATGGGCGGGCAGGCCTCCGGGAGGCACCTCACGGCCGGTGATGCGCTGAATGAGCTGCTTCTCAGCGCCCTGGGGGTAACGGGTACGCAGGGACTCCACCTGGATGTCGCCCTTGCCGCCCACCAGTGCGCGCAGGTGCTCAATGGCATCCTCCTTGTTGGCCTCCACGCCGATGACGCCGCTCTTCAGCCCAAAGGCCTGCATCAGGATCCGCAGGCCGCCGATGACCTTCTCGCCCTGCTCCAGCATCAGGCGGTGGTCAGCGGTGATGTAGGGCTCACACTCAGCGCCGTTGAGGATCACGGTGTCCACCTTGCCGATGCCCGAGCTGATCTTCACATGGGTGGGGAACCCGGCGCCGCCCATACCGGTGATGCCAGCTTCCTTGACAATGTTCACAATCTCGTCGGCGCTCAGCTTGGTGTAATCGGAGTGGGGAGTAAGCTCGCTCCCCCAGGTGTCCTGGAAGTCGTTTTCAATGACCACGGACATCATCTTGCCGCCGCCCACATAAGGACGGGGCTCCACTGCCTTGACCTCACCAGAGACAGAGGCATGGATGGGTGCGCCCAGACCGGCGATCTCGCCGATCTTCTGACCCACCTTAACATGGTCGCCCACCGCAACGATGGGCTTGCAGGGGGCGCCGATATGCATCGACATGGCGATGACCACCTGCTTGGGAGCAGCGCTCAGTGGCGCAATCTCCTTGTGGCGTGCCAACTCTTTCCGGTCATTGGGATGCACGCCGCCGTAAAAGCTTTGCTTCATAGGTCCACCTCGCAAACCTGACCCACACACGGGTCATTTTTCTGAGTCGTTTGACCGGTATCTCAAACAGAGTTATCATATCGCAAACCACTGTTTTTGTCCAGTTAAAATGTTCAAATTTCTTTCATTTTCCATTAAACTGTATAGTTTTGTCGGTTAAGGTTCTTGTTTTAAGGTCCTTTTCTTCCCTTTCGCCAAACTGTACAGTTTACTTTTTGTCATCACTGACCATTTCGCCTCTGTACTTTCCCGCTTTAATTGTTTAAAAAGTAGAAGTTTTTAAATTCATTTGACAAACCCGAACGGACACGGTATGATAACAAATAATTCATCGTGCCGGTATTTTCCGGCCGCAGAAAAAAGCAATGACCGGGACAGTACGGACGGTGCGCAGGCACAGAGAGGGAGCGGCTGGTGCAAGCTCCTCCGCGGCCGTTGCGGAAGGTCACCCGTGAGCGGGCCCCCCGAGTTCAGGTAGGCGGGCACGGTTTCCCTCCGTTAACAGGGCAATGAGTGCGCGGGCCCTTTCCCCGCGAAATTAGGTGGTACCACGGAGCGTCATGGCGGCTTCGTCCTATGGGACGAAGCCGCCATGTTTTTTTCCAAATCTGGACCAAAGGAGGCCATCCCCATGCGAATGAAAACCGCTCAAATCTTAATGGAGTGCCTGTTGGAACAGGGGGTAGACACGGTATTCGGCTATCCCGGTGGTACGATCCTGAACGTATATGACGAATTTGAGCTGCATGGTTACAAAAATAAGATCCGCCATATTCTTACCGCTCATGAGCAGGGTGCATCTCATGCCGCCGATGGATATGCCCGGGCCACCGGGAAGGTTGGGGTATGTTTTGCTACCAGCGGTCCCGGCGCCACCAATCTGACTACCGGTATTGCCACTGCCTACTATGACTCCTCCCCCGTGGTGTTCATTACCTGCAACGTCAGTGAAAATCTGATCGGCAAGGACTCTTTCCAGGAGGTAGACATCACCGGTATCTCCATGCCCATTACCAAGTGCAACTATCTGGTGAAGGATCCGGATCAGCTGGCCGATGTACTGCGTGAGGCATTTGCCATCGCCCGCTCGGGCCGGCCGGGACCAGTGCTGGTGGATATTGCCAAGAACGTCACCGCGGCGGAAGCGGAGTATGAGCCGCTCCCTCTGGCTGAGCACCCCAACCATGGCCGGCTGGGCGCTATGCTCCGCCGGGCCAGCCATGATTTGAAAACCCCCGAGCCCGACGCCGGTGACATTCAGACTCTGCTTGACATGATCGAGCATGCCAAAAAGCCTCTGGTCCTGGTGGGCGGCGGCGTGATCCGCTCCCGTGGCGCAGTACCCGAGTTCCGTACGTTCATAGAGACGCTGAACGCTCCCGTGGCCTCCACCATTATGGGCGGCGGAGCCTGTCCGGGCAACCATCCTCTTTTTACCGGTATGATCGGTATGCATGGCTCCCATGCCTCCAACCACGCCAGTGATCAGTGCGATCTGCTCATCGCCATCGGCTGCCGGTTCTCCGACCGGGTGGCCACCAATCCGGCTACCTTTGCCCCCAACGCCAAAATCGTCCATATCGACATCGACCGTGCGGAAATCGACAAAAACGTCAAGACCGACCATCATATCATCGGAGATGCCCGGCGGGTGCTGGAACTGCTCAACGCCAAGCTTCCTCCCCATGACTATCCTGAGTGGAAGCAGTGGGTGTTCTCCCATAAGGAAGTTCCCCTGAAGAAGGATGAGATCCTCCACCCCCATGAGATCCTGGAGACCATTCAGGATGTCACCGATGGAGATGCCATTATCGTCACCGACGTTGGGCAGCACCAGATGTGGTGTGCCCAGTATTACCATTTCTCTCGTCCCGGTCAGTTTATTACTTCCGGCGGCTTTGGTACCATGGGCTTTGGCCTGGGTGCCGCCATGGGCGCCGCCGTTGGCAACCCGGGCAAAGTGGTGGTACAGTGTACCGGCGACGGCTGTTTCCGCATGAACTGCCACGAGCTGTGTACAGCCGAGCACTACAACATTCCCGTCATCACCGTGATCTTCAACAACCGTACCCTCGGCATGGTTCGCCAGTGGCAGAACCTAATTTATCAAAAGCGCTTCTCCCAAACCGATTTGGACCGTGGCCCCGACTTTGTCCGGCTGGCCGAGGCCTACGGTATTCAGGGTGAACGTGCTGCCACCCAGAGCGAATTTGAAACGGCTTTCCGCCGGGCGGTGGCCGCCGGGCGGCCTTACCTCATTGAGTGTGCTATTGACAAAGATGCCATGGTCCATCCCATGGTCTCTGCCGGCACTCCGGTCACCGATTTTATTTTGGATTAAAGGAGGGCATGGAATATGAATGATGCCAATGTCACCCGCCGCACCCTCTCGGTACTGGTGGAAAACTCCGCCGGTGTGCTCTCCCAGGTCTCCCGGTTGTTTTCCCGGAAAGGATACAACATCGAATCCCTGGCTGTGGGTACTACCGATGACCCTGCCGTGTCCCGTATCACCATTGAGGTTATGGCCGACGCACCCATGATTGAACAGATCATGAATCAGCTGCGCAAGCAGTTTCCCGTCTACTCCGTGCAGGAACTGAAACCGGAACGTTCCATCCGCCGTGAGCTGGTTATGTTCAAGGTCAAAGCGGAGACCCATGATATCCGTAACGAGGTCATCCAGATTGCCAACATTTTCCGCGCCTCCATTATCGACGTATCGCTTAAATCCCTTACCCTGGCTCTGATCGGAGATGAGACCAAGGCCGAGGCCATGCAGAAACTGCTGGAGGCCTTCGGTATTCTGGAGCTGGTACGCACTGGCATGGTGGCTCTGGAGCGGGGCGCCTACACCATCGGGGATGAAACCAAGGAGCAGACCGAGTTCAATCTGGGCAAGAACTTCCTGTAAAAACCCTGATTCCCGGCACACAGAATATGGCCTTGGCCAATTCCACAGAGGCCTCTGTGTTTATATATAATATCAGCATTTGTTTCTTCAAAGAAAGGGGGAGAGCATGTATGAATCTGTATCAAAACGTGTTCCTGTCAACCAAAAGGAGGGTTTTCATCCGTTAACCCTCCGAATATGAAGGAGGAAGTATGGATCGTATTACCTTACAAAAAGTTGATGAATCCAATTTTCTTGATTGCTTTTCCCTGAAGTTAGATGCCAAACAGGAGCGATTCGTATCCCACCCCATTCGAAGTCTGGCCCAGGCGTATGTATATTACAAGCAGTGTACGCCTTTTGCGATCTACTGCGCCGGTCAGGTAATCGGATATCTTATGGTCATCTATGACTATGACGAAGAAGCTTATTTCATCTGGCATTTGATGATCGATGTTCAGCACCAGTGCAGGGGCTATGGGAGGGCAGCCATGGAGGCAGCGCTTACCTATATCCGTTCCAAGCCCTTTGGAGATTCCAGCATTGTCCGGCTGACCGTCAGTCCGGAAAACTCCGCTGCCTGCCATTTGTACCAGACATTGCGCTTCTCTGCCACTGGCCGGGCGGACGAAGATGAGATCGAACTGGAACGAGTGCTTGATTGATTTGCTTCTCATGCCGCGTCCGCAGCGGATTGTATCACAGTTATCATTCTTTTCCTGAAAACTATGCTATTATAAATCCAAAATCCCCACATACCAGCAAGAAGAAAAAGGAGTGTATCACCATGGCTAAGATGTACTACGAGAAGGACTGTGACCTGTCCTACCTGAACGGTAAGAAGATCGCGATTATCGGCTACGGCTCTCAGGGCCACGCCCACGCCCTCAACCTGAAGGATTCCGGCTGCGAGGTCTGTGTCGGCCTGCGTCAGGGCTCCAAGAACTGGGCTCAGGCAGAAAAGGCCGGCCTGCAGGTGATGACCATCCCCGAGGCCGCCCAGTGGGGCGACATCGTGATGATGCTCATCAACGATGAGGTCCAGGCCGATGTCTATAAGAAGGATATCGCTCCCTACATGACTGAGGGTAAGGCTCTGGCCTTCGCCCACGGCTTTAACATCCGCTACCAGCAGATCGTTCCTCCCGCCGGCGTGGACGTCTTTATGGCAGCCCCCAAGGGCCCCGGCCACACCGTCCGCTCCACCTATGTCAACGGCAAGGGTGTGCCCTGCCTGGTTGCCGTGGAGCAGAACGCCACCGGCAACGCCTACAAGATCGCTCTGGCCTACATTGCCGGCATTGGCGGCGCCCGGGCCGGTGTGATGGAGACCACCTTCCACGATGAGACCGAGACTGATCTGTTCGGCGAGCAGTGCGTGCTGTGCGGCGGCGTGGTGGATCTGATGCGCTGCGGCTTTGAGACCCTGGTGGAGGCTGGCTATGAGCCTGAAAACGCTTACTTTGAGTGTATCCACGAGATGAAGCTCATCATCGACCTGATCAACAAGGGCGGCGTGGCTGCCATGAACTACTCCATCTCCGACACCGCGGAGTACGGCGAGTATGTCTCCGGTCCCCGTGTCCTCCCCTACGAGGAGACCAAGAAGAACATGAAGGCTGTGCTCTCTGACATCCAGGACGGCACTTTCGCCGGCAAGTGGATCGCCGAGAACAAGAACGGCCGCACCTTCTTCAACTCCAAGCGTGCCCAGCTCAAGAAGCACCAGATGGAGATCGTGGGCGAAGAGCTGCGCAAGAACATGATCTGGGGTGGCGACAAGGACCTGGATACCGCCTCCAACTAAACATATCTGACAAAAAGCGCCTGTCCGCAATTGGACAGGCGCTTTTTCTATAATAGAATCTCCTTCCAAAGGAGACATAACTCCCACCGGCCTTACCCTAACCTGTACCCGGTCTGGCGGCTCCCCAGGAGTATGCAGTGGTATGGACTGATGAGGCCCGGATTCTCCCCACGATGGAGCACTTTGAAAAAGTGCTCCATTCATTTGTATTGTTTTTCAATAAATTTTAATTGATTTTTGATATGACATATGGTATTCTGTTTCCCAGAAAGGGGGTTTTACCCATGCTGCGACAACTGCTGCTCATCCTTCCACTGGTTTTAGTAGCGGGCTGTACCGCCTCCCCGGCGCAAGAACCGGCCCAGGAGCTGGACCTGACGCTTCCGGAAGGGGATGTGCTCACCGATATTGACACGCATGGTGGATTCCATGGAGATGGGAACTCCTGTCTGATCCTTGCCTTTTCTCCGGAGAACGGCGAGGCTCTGGCCCAGGAACTGGCCGGGCGGGAAGATTGGTATCCGCTTCCGCTGGATGAGCAGTCCGCCCATGTACTGGACTCCACCCTCTCCCTGCTGGAGGATGACGGGTTCACCTACACCCTTCCCACCCAGGGCTGGTACTGGTATCTGGACCGCTCACCGGAGGGACACCAGTTGGAATTTCCCCTCAACTGCACTTTGGCCATTTACGACTCCCAGAGCGATCAGCTGGCCTATTTCCGCTCCGACGCATGAAGAAAAACAACCGTGAGGCTTACGCCTCACGGTTGTTTTTCTTCAAATAGCCCCATAACATCCATGGAGCGGCGCATATGGATGGCCATGGCATGCTCCGTTCCCTCCGCATCTCCTTTGGCAAAAAACTCCAACAGAAGTGCGTGGTCCCGGAGGGTATCCTCCGCCAGCTGTTCCTGGTGCTCCCCCGCCCGCAGGGCGGCGGCCACCGCCTCATCAATAAGAGGCAGCAGGCGCGTAAAAAACTCATTGTGGGTGGCCCGGACAATGGCGGCGTGAAAACTCCGGTCCGCCTCCAGCCGGTCCTCTCCAGCCCGGATGCAGCGCTCCACCCGCTCTCCCAGCTCCAGGATATCCGCCCGCTCGGCCGGAGTGGCCCGGCGGCAGGCCAGAGCCGCCGCCCGGGGCTCAAATACGCTGCGCAGTTCAAACAGATCCCGCAGCTGCCCACGCAGCCGCCGCAGTCCGTCAAAACCAAAGTCCTCAATCTCCTCCACCTGTGGAGAGACAAAAGTACCCTTGCCCCGCCGGACCTCCAGCACCCCCTGGGTCACCAGAGCCCGGATGGCTTCCCGCAGAGTGGCCCGGCTCACCCCAAGGCTTCGGGCCAGCTCCACCTCGTTGGGCAGCTTTTCCCCCGGAGGGATCTGCTTTTCCACCACAATACAGCTGTACAGGCGCTCAGTGGTCTGCTGGACCAAACTTTTTTTCTCCATGCCCTGTTCTCCCTCCATTGTGTCCTTGACAGTTCTGCCTCTATCATATAATATATAGTCAGACAATGCAAGTGTAGTCATACAACTTGTTGGATACGATCAGAAGGAGGTCCTTTCCATGCGCAGCGACAACGTGACCAAAGGGGTGGAGCGCGCCCCCAACCGCTCTCTGTTTTACGCTCTGGGCTACACTAAGGAGGAGCTGGAGCGCCCCCTCATCGGCGTGGTATGCTCATACAATGAGATCGTGCCCGGACATATGAATCTGGATAAGATCGCCGAGGCTGTCAAAGCCGGAGTCCGGGCTGCCGGCGGTACTCCGGTGGAATTTCCCGCCATCGCCGTTTGCGACGGCATTGCCATGGGCCATATCGGCATGAAATACTCTCTGGTGACCCGGGACCTGATTGCAGACTCCACCGAGGCCATGGCCATGGCCCATCAGTTTGACGGACTGGTGATGATTCCCAACTGCGACAAGAACGTGCCCGGCCTGCTCATGGCCGCCGCCCGGGTAAACATTCCCACCATTTTCTGTTCCGGCGGTCCCATGCTGGCTGGAAAGCTCAACGACGGCCGTCGCTCCTGCCTGTCCCACATGTTTGAGGCAGTAGGTGCCTACAAGGCGGGTAAGCTGGACGAAGAGGGCGTGGAAGACTATGAGAACAACGCCTGTCCCACCTGCGGCTCCTGCTCTGGCATGTATACCGCCAACTCCATGAACTGCCTCACCGAGGCAATCGGCATGGGCCTGCGGGGCAACGGCACCATCCCCGCCGTGTGGTCGGCCCGGCTGCGGCTGGCCAAGCACGCCGGCATGCAGATCATGGAGCTGGTAAAGCGGGATATCAAGCCCCGTGACATTATGACCCCCGCCGCCTTCCACAACGCCGAGACGGTGGATATGGCCCTGGGCTGCTCCACCAATACCATGCTCCACCTGCCCGCCATCGCCCATGAGTGCGGCATCGAGCTGGATCTGGATCTGTCCAACGAGATCTCCTCCAAGACCCCCAATCTGTGCCATCTGGCCCCGGCAGGCAACACCTACATGGAAGACCTGGAGGGGGCAGGCGGTGTGTACGCCGTCATGAAAGAGCTCACCAAGAAAGGGCTGCTGGATACCAGCGTGCTGACCTGCACCGGCAAGACCCTGGAGGAAAATCTGGAGGGCGTGGTCAACCGGGACCCCGAGATCATCCGTCCCATCGAGACCCCCTACTCCCCCGACGGCGGCATCGCCGTGCTCAAGGGCAACCTGGCCCCCGAGGGCTGCGTGGTGAAACGCTCCGCCGTTGCCCCCGAGATGATGACCCACACCGGTCCCGCCCGGGTATTCAACTGTGAGGATGATGCCATCGCCGCCATCTACGAAGGCAAGATCGTCGCCGGCGACGTGGTGGTCATCCGCTACGAGGGTCCCAAGGGCGGCCCCGGCATGCGTGAGATGCTCAACCCCACCTCCGCCATCTGCGGCATGGGTCTGGGCGAGTCGGTAGCCCTTATCACCGACGGGCGCTTCTCCGGCGCTACCCGCGGCGCCTCCATTGGCCACGTCTGCCCCGAGGCCGCCCAGGGCGGCCCCATCGGCCTGGTGGAAGAGGGAGACATCATCTCCATCGATATCCCGGCCTGCAAAATCGAGCTTCAGGTGGATGAGGCCACCCTGGCTCAGCGGAAGGCCAAATGGGTCTGTCCCGAGCCCAGGGTCAAAACGGGTTATCTGGCCCGCTATGCCAAGTCGGTCACCTCTGCCGCCCGGGGCGCCGTACTGGAATAAGGAAACAAAAAGACGCCGGCACAGAGTATACGCTCTGTGCCGGCGTCTTTGTTAATATCCGGCCATCTCTCCGGCCAGACTACGCTCCATGTAGTCCCGGATGATCTCTCCATCGCTGGTCTGTCCCAGTACCCACATGAGCTTGGTAACCGCCGCCTCCGTAGTCATGTCCCGGCCCTGGATGACCCCCTGCTCCAGCGCCCGCTGCCCCACCTCATAGATGGAGAAATCACTGGGCTCATAGAGGCACTGACTGCACACCACCACCGTCATGCCCGCCTGGGCCGCGGCCTGAAGCTTGGCGATGAGATCCCGGCGGACAAAGTGCAATCCACCTGCGCCGAAAGCTTCAATGACAATGCCCCGGTAATGCATTTGCAGCAGCATATCAAAAATCTCCGGATCCAATCCGGGAGTCAGCTTAATCAGGAACACCTTATCGCACAGCCGGTCCCGCAGAGAACACTCCCCGGTGCGGGGCGGGATGGCCTCCCGGTGGATTTGCAGGCCCTTGCCGTCCACGCTGGCCGCCAGGGGCCAGTTGACACTCTCAAAAGCATCAAAGTCAGTGGTACGGGTCTTGACCGCACGGCAGCCCAGGATCACCTTCCGGTCAAAGGCCAGAAACACCCCCGGTACACCCGAGGCCGCCATGGCCAGGGCGGTACGCAAGTTCTCCATGCCATCACTAAGGGGGTGCGTCATGGGCAGCTGCGCCCCGGTGAGCACCACCGGGATGGCGATCCCCCGCAGCATAAAGGAAAGAATAGAGGAAGTATAAGCCATCGTATCGGTACCATGTGTAATCACAATACCGTCATATTCCCCTCTGTTTTCAAATACATGCCGGGCAATGGTCTGCCACTCCTCCGGCTGGATATTGGAGGAGTCCAGGTGCAGGATATCCCGGATGGTAATATCATAGCTGTCGCTCACACCACGGGGCAAAAATTCCGCCAGCGCTTCTCCCCCCAGTCCGGGGGCCAGGCCCTCCGCCGTTGGCAGGGATGCAATGGTGCCGCCGGTGGTCAGCAAAAGGATCCGCCGCTTCACTCAAAATTCCTCCGCCAGCGCATCCGCCCGCTCCATGGCCTGCTCCAGCAGCGCCTGCTTGTCATTGCGTACATCGTCCAGTCCCTCTGCATCCAGAAAATGGACGCAGGGGATACCATACATGACCGCCAGTCCCTTGATGTGCTGGGTGGCAATATCCAGCGGCGTACCGGCATAATAGCCGCCCCGGGTAGTGATATAAAGCAGCTTGGAGGCCTTGCACAGCCCCACACTGTTGCCGTCGGCATCATAGCCGAAGGTGATATCGGTGACCGAGATGCGCTCCAGATAGATCTTCAGGGCCGCCGGGAAGGACAAGTCCCAGAATGGCGCAGCAATCACGATTTTGTCCGCTGCAGCAAACTGCCGGGCAGGGGCAAACATAGGCTGGTCCAGACCGCCCGCGTTCCACACCGCGTCCCGCTCGGCCAGCACTTCCGGATACTGGGGGGACAGCCGCTGGGCACACACGTCCACCTCGGTCACCTCCGTATCTGGATGAGCTGCCTGATACCGCTCCAGAAAGCGACGGGCCAGCTTCAGTGTGCGGGACTTTTCGCCGCGCACACAGCCATTGACAAACAGCAGATGTTCCATTTCCTCACGCTCCCGCGTTCATTTTCTCACTCATGCTACCACACTTTCGTCCAGGGTGCAAGCGGCCTGTTCCAACCAAGCCAGCAGGCCTTCTACGGCGCTTCTGTCGGTAAGGTCTACCCGCTCAGCCTCGATGTGGACCACCCGGTCCTCCTGTCGGAAAATGAGACCACTGCCCGCACCCCAGGCATAGGTCCAGGCCTGGTCATAGCCCAGGTCTGCTTCGTTCAGCTCCACCGCGCTGTGCATGTGGAAATAGTGGTGCAGCCGATCCTCATCGCGCTCAATCCTCCGCAGATCTCCACAGATGATATCCGCCAGCCAGGAGGTTTTGCAGTCGTAGGATTCCATCCACAAATCACCCTGGTCGGAAAATTCCCGATACTCTATTCCATGAGCAAAAACCGACTTTTCCACCGTCAGCCGGCCGTTCAAGTCATAACTGCTGTGCAGGTCCTGGGTATTGGCTCCTATGACGAAGCTCAGGATCAGGACAAATCCCAGCACCGTGTAAACCAAGGGCATACTCCCCCGGAATCGGGCGGACCTCCGACTTGGCACCGGCATCGGTTCCCCCGTCTCCGCCGCCCGGCGGCATCTTCTGCGGTAGCGGACCACCCGCAGGCCTAGAAACAGTTCCAGTGTGATCCAGAGCAGTAAAAATAGTTGGGCAATCATGGCTTCGTTCGAGAGAAACAATTCCCACACCCGGGGCTGATCCCGGAAAAACTGCCCGCCAGCCCAGGCCGCCCAGTAGATGACCAGATAGAAGAACGTATAAGCCTGGTTCCACAGGCTCTTTTTCAGTACCTCTTCCCACTCAACGCTCCCGTCGGTCTGGATAGGCACGGGATGCCTTCCCGCCTGGGCCTGGAAATAAAACAGTCCACCCGCCTCGTCAATCAGGTCCCAGCCCGCCTCACAACACAGTTCCAAGTAATCCGCCCGGGCCTGCTCATCCCTGCAGCGGATGCTTTTCCACCGGGCGGGTTCCACCCAGCACCGTCGGGGCTGGGTAGAGCGGCGGAAGGTCGCAGTGAAAATGCCCAGCTCCGCCAGCTCCCAGCCCTGCTCTGCCCATTCATCCAACTCCGCTTGAGCGGCTTTGGCGTCCTCAGCAGTATAACGGAACCAGCGGCGGCACGTCTCACCCTGCTTCATAATTCCACCTCTTGCAGCTGCGCCAGCAGCGGTGTCAGGAAGCCTTCGCTGCCCTCCAGCCATAGCACCGTGGTCCCCCGGCGCAGCAGCCACAGATCGTCGTTCTCTCCCAACATCACACGCCATACGTCTGTCCCCTCGGCTTCCGGCGTTCCGTTCTCTCTCAGCTCCCTCATCGTCTGTTGCCATACCCAGTCGGCCAACCGGTCTCCCCGGGCTGTCCATACCTCAACCTGGAGCCACTCATCCGGCGCACCATACCTATGCCAACTACTGTGGTATAGCAAAAGGCTGCTCTCCTCTTTTCCCCAGGCGGGATCCCCCTGCTCCTGCATCTCCTCCAACGGTTCCCGCAGTACGGCGGGAGGCTGGACATGGATAGGATCGGTCAACCCTTCGGGCAACACCAGCATAGCTACCAGCGCCGTCAGACATACCACCAGCATAGCCACACCATACCGCCGCCTACGCCGGTACTCCTCCCCTTGAAATTTAAAAAGCACAATGAGCGAACCAACGGTAAAGCCGGCCAGGGTCGAGACAGGGTAGCGCTTTCCCAACACGTCCAGTAGAATAGCCACCAAAAATATCAGCAGGACAATCCACCCTCCCAGGGAACATACCTTCGCCACTGCCGCGCTACGCCGTCCCGGCACGGGCAGTGCCTGTCCCTCCCGAATGGCCCGATTCCACTGCCACAACCGCCAGACCATGCGCAGCAGCCAGGCCCCGCCTCCCACCAGTATCAAGGGCAGCAGAGGCAGCATCACCGACAGCAAATCCGAATCGGCAAGCAGGTACGCTGTGGCCATCCAGTCCCATCCGCCTGTGCCCAGGATCAAAAGTAGCATTACCAGCAGATAGATCGCCACCACTGCCGCGCCGATCCCCATCCGACGCAGCACCTTTTTACGAAAGCGCTGGTACTCCAGCTGACTGTCACTTTGAATGGGCTGAGTACCTGCCGGCGCCTCGTAGATGTTCCGATAGGCCGTTTGACGCCGCAGTGTCCACCCTGCATCGGCCAGCAGCGTACGGTAGTCCGTCCCATCCTCCCGGTTGGGGTCATACCAGTCAATGCAATAGCACACCGGCTCCTTCGCCGGAACGAAGGAAGCCAGCAGACCCAGCCAGACCTTCTCCAGCCGCCAGCCCTGCTCCGCCTGCCGGTTCAGCATGGCCTCCGCCGCCTTGATATCCATGGTTGGATACGTAAACAGGTTCCAGCGCCGTTTCATTGTCCTTCCTCCTCCCGTAAAACTGCCTCCATATCCGCCGCCTGCTGCTTGATGCGCTTATATTCCGCCAGGAGGACCCGCTCCCCCTCACCGGTTAGCTGATAGTATTTCCGGTTGTCCTCCGTCCGGGTGCGCCGAATCAGCCCATCTGCTTCAAAGCGCTCCAACAGGGCATACAAGGTCCCCGCACCTACACTCACCCGCCCCTGGGTCCGCTGAGTAATGGTCTGCATCACTCCATACCCGTGCCGCTCCTGCCGCAGGGAGAGCAACACGTAGAACATCTGCTCGGTCAGGGTATCCAGTTTCTTGCGTGCCATGCTCTCCTCTCCTTCTATATCGAATATCGTCATAGCCATATTATACCGATATTCGATATAAGTCAAGCAAAAAAAGGAGCCCTTCGGCTCCTCTTTTTTTAATATGAACCCAACATCTGAAACCAGCGGCTCTGTACCCCCGCGGCCCGAAAACCGGCGCTGCGGTAGAGCGCAAAGGCCGCTGCATTGTCGGTGGCCACCATCAGCCGGCAGCGTCCATATCCCAGCGCAGCCAGAGCCTCCATGCTCCGTACCAGCAGAGCCCGGCCCAGTCCCTTCCCCCGGAAATTCTTCTGTAGGGCGATCCCCTCGATTTCAGGCAGTTCTCCAGTCAAATTCAGCTCATAGATACCCACTGGCACACCGCTGTACTGAGCAAACCCACAGCGGTGTCCCTCTTCCAATGCAGTCTCCAGGTCCTGCGGCCCATAAGTGGCCGAATTGGGTGCGTCAAAAAAGCTCTCGTTGTGCAGCGTCAGCCAAGCGCCGCCGCGTTCTCTGGCCAGCGGAACCAAATCCAGCTCCGCCCCGCCGGGCGGAAGCGCAGTCAGCTCCCGCTCCATCCATAGCATGTCCCTCACATGCACTAGGCGACAGTCGGCCAGCTTTCCCTCTTCCAGGGGCGCCGCTGGATCACTGCAGGTCACATAAATCTCCGCCGCTCCAAGGCTCAACAGCTTCTCACGTCCCCGACGCAGCACATCCTCCAGGTCATCCGCCCGACAGCGGCGTACCGCCAGGTAGGCCTTCCCTTTCGCCCCAATCTCATTGGGGTAAATCTGATAGATGGGTTCCATCGTTCTGTCTCCTTCATTTCTCTCGTTGGTTCTTTCACAGCCGAACTGGTACTTCTCCGGCAATGGACAAACTGTCGGGTGTCACCACGCATTGTCGAGCCATAATCTCCACCCCCGCCGCCGCCGCACGGCGCAGCGTCGCGCCAAAAGCCGGATGGGTAATATCATTAGGTGAAAAATCTACCATACCATCCATCTGGAGCACAAAGCAAACCGCCGCCTCATATCCCTCCGCACGACAGGCTATCAGCTCCTCCAGATGCTTCACGCCCCGTTCGGTCGGCGCGTCGGGGAAACGGGCGTGGCCGTTCTCTTCCAGCGTGACTCCCTTGATTTCCACAAAACCACGCCGTCGTGTGGATAACTCCCAGTAGAAATCAAACCGGGATCTCCCCCAAGTCATCTCCGGGCGCAACAGAGTAAGTCCTTTAAGGAAGCTACCCGACTGTGCCCACTCCGCAAAGACCTGGTTGGGAGCCTGTGCATCCATATTGATAAGCCTCGTTCCTTTTTCCACCGCAATCAGATCATAGCGGGTCTTCCGCGCCAGATTGCCACTCTCCTCCAGATAAACGGTAGCCCCGGGGACCAGCAGTTCCCGGCATCGACCGGTGTTTTTCACATGTACGCGCTCCGTCCTGCCGTCTATGACTACATGAGCAATAAAGCGGTTGGGCCGCTCTAAAAAAATTCCTTTATGGACATGTTGATATTGCATTACCTTGCTCCTGCCTGTATGCTAATGGTGTAAGTATATCACCCCATGGCCTGCCCTGCAAGCCATCTGGAAGGAGCTCTTTTTCATGCATATCCCCACCTGCGGCACCGCCGAGCAATCCATCCTGCCCTTTGCCCGCGCACTGGAGGCCGCCCGACAACCTAGTCCCGATTATGATGTGGCCCGCTGGTTGTTTGTACCCAATTTTTACTGCGATTATCGTTACATTCTGGGAACCACCGGTATCCGTCCCTTGATCTGCGTAGGCATCAATCCATCCACCGCCGCCCCCAATGCATTGGATAATACCTTAAAATCGGTAGAACGCATTGCCTTGGGCAATGGATATGACAGTTTCATCATGTTCAATGTATATGCCCAACGAGCCACCCGGCCGGATGATATGGAACTGGAGTGTAACGCCTGTCTCCACCAGGAAAATATGGCCGCCTTCCGTTGGGCGTTGGAGCAGACCCGGGAGGGCACGCCCGCCATCTGGGCAGCGTGGGGCGCCATCATCGAAAAACGGCCCTATCTATCTGCCTGTCTTCGAGACATGATCCGCATTGGGGAAGAATTGGGGGCCTGCTGGTACTCCGCCGGCTCCTTTTCCAAGAAGGGACATCCCCACCACCCGCTGTATCTGCGGAAGGACAGCCCGCTGAATCGTTTTGACGTTTCCCTGTATGTAGACCAAGTGCTAGGTACCCTGTGACCTGTGGATTGTCCTTCAATCCACTCCTGTCTTGACATATAAAACCTGTATAAGTCCTTGGTTATTTAAATAAAATTGGAAATAACAAAAGACGGACTTCAAAAGAAGTCCGTCTTTTGTGTTGGCGTTACCTATCTTCCCGGCCCGTCTCCAGGCAAGTATTGTCGGCGCAGGTGAGCTTAACTTCTGTGTTCGG